>CAJXGN010000004.1 GCA_913053875.1 uncultured Agromyces sp.
TGACCGCGGCCGGCGACATCCGCCGGCGCAATCCGTTCAGCCGCTCGTCGAGCCAGTGCGCGACGAACACCCGCACCGCGGAAGTCAGGTTACCGGCGTTCTGCCCGCCGGCCTCGATCGCCGACACGATGTCGCCGACCGCGACGTTTTCCTCGCGCGCGATCATGTCGAGAAGCGTCCAGTAGTCGCGCTCCAGCCGCAGCCCCTTGCGTTTGCCGTCCGACGATACCGCGCGGAAGAACGGTTCCGCGTTCAGCGCCTCGGCCAGGCTTTCCAGGCCGTCTGTGGCGGAGGTTCTGGGCGGCTCGCTCATGAACTTAGCGCTCCGTGAGGGCTTCCTGGCGGGCCTTGTTGATCGGCTTGAGCAGGTAATGCAGGATCGTCTTGCGTCCTGTCATGATGTCCACCGAGCATATCATGCCCGGCGTGATATTGAACGTGTCCGCGCCCTTTTGCAGCTGCGCGCGCTCCGTCTTCACCCGCACCTCGAAATAGGGTTCGCCGGTCTTCTGGTCGACGATGCTGTCGGAACTGACATTGACGACCTCGCCTTCCAGCCCCCCGTAGATGGAAAAGTCGAAGGCCGTGATCTTCACCAGCGCCTTCTGGCCTGGAACGACGAAGGCGACGTCGCGCGGCGAAATCCGCGCCTCGACCAGCAGTTCCTCCGAAGTCGGCACGACCTCGGCCACCGCCGCGCCCGGCTGCACGAAGGAGCCGATCGTGTTGATCTCCATCGTGTTGATGACGCCGTCGACCGGCGAGCGGATGTCGGTACGGCTAACGCGGGTCAGTTCGCCGCGCGCGGATTCCTCGAGCACCGAAAGTTCCGCCAGCACGTCGGTTTTCTGCGTCAGCGCTTCCTGGCGGAATTGAAGATCCAGTTCCTTCAGCTGCAGCTCCGCCTCCGAGATCGCGCCCTGCAGGCGCGGGATCATCTCGTTCAGTGCGTTGATTTCGCCGGTGGCGTCGTTGACCGCGCGCTGGGCGCGGATCAGTTCCGTTTCGGCGACGAGCCGCCGCTCGGCCATCGGCTCGATCAGCTTCAGCTCGCGCGTGCTGATCTCCAGGCTTCCCTTCAACCGCTGGAGATTGGCATTGGCCTCGTCCAGTTCCTTCTGTCGCTGCAACAGCCGCTGCTCCAGCACGCCCTGCGTGTTCCGGAAGCCGGCGCGGCGCGCCGCCAGGAGCCGTTCCTCGTTCTCGCAGATCCCCGGCGCCGTATCGGCCACGTCGGCCGGGCAGGAATACGCCTCGTCCCATGAACCGGCTTCCTCGATCTCGAGGCGGGCCACGCGGGCCTTCAGCGCCCGTGCCCGCGCCTCGACCTCGCCGAGGTCGGACGCCGTGGTCGTGTCGTCGAGGCGAATGATCAGCTGGCCTTCCTTGACCACCTGGCCGATCTGCACCGCGATCTCCTTGACCACGCCGGCTTCGGTCGCCTGGATGGTTTGGGTACGGGTCGCCGGGATGACCCGCCCGTTGCCGCGCGCGATCTCGTCGATCTGCGTCTGCGAAGCCCAGACGGTGAAACTCGTCAGCATGGCGATGACGATCAGCACGATCAGGCTCGCCGAGCGCGGGGGACGTTCACCGATCATGGTTTCGTCGCCCCCGGCTGGGGCTGGGGCGCCGCCGCCGGCCTCTCGCGCGCCGTGCTGGCGCGGGCGGCCAGCGCGGCCAGCACCTTGTCCTTCGGACCATCGGCGACGATCGTGCCACGGTCGAGAACGATCAGGCGGTCGACGAGATCGAGCAGGCTGTAGCGGTGTGTCGAGATCACCAGCGTCACGTCCGGCCCGAACGAACGAGCCAGGCTGCCGATCAACTGCTTTTCCGTCGCCATGTCCATCGCGCCGGAAGGTTCGTCGAGAAACACGATCTTCGGATCGCGCAACAACAGCCGGGTGATCGCGACCGCCTGTTTCTGCCCGCCGGAAAGGTTGCTCCCGCGTTCGCCGACCGCCAGGTCGTAGCCGCGCGGATGCTGCGCGGCGAATTCGTCGACCCCGGTCTTGCGCGCCGCCTCGACAATCTCCTCGTCGGTCGCGTCGGGGCGCGCCAGTTGCAGGTTTTCCTTCAGCGTGCCGGAGAAGAGATCGACCGACTGGCCGGCATAGGCGACCGCCGAGCGGATTTCGGCCGGATGATACTGCCTTATGTCCACGCCGTTGATCAGCACGCGGCCTTCCTGCGCCTCGTAGAGATGGCACATCAGGCGGCCGAGCGTCGTCTTGCCGGAACCGATCTTGCCGATGATGCCGATGCGCTCGCCAGGCTTCACCGTAAAGCTCAGGTTCCGCAGAACGTCCGCATCGCTGCCCGGATAGCGGAACGTCACGTCCTGGAACGCGAAGCTGCCGTCCACAACCGGGCGGTTGACGAAGCCGACGGTGTTCGGCCGGTCTTCCTGCTGCTTCATGATGCCGTCGAGGATCCGCAGCGAAAGCAATGCCTGGCGCATGCGTGCCAGCGTCATGGAGATCTGGGACAGCGGCGCGACGGTCCGGCCCGACAGCATCACAGTCGCGATGATGGCGCCGGTCGAGATGTTGCCCTGCGAGAACTCGTAGGCGCCGGCGATGACGATGAAGATCGACACCGACTGCGATACGAACTGCATGAAATTGGCCGCGCCCGAGGACATCTGCTTGATCTCCTCGGAGGTCTGCGAGGAGTTCTTCGTCAGTTCGATCCAGCGGCGGATCAGCGGTGCTTCCGCGCGCAGCGACTTGACCGTCTCCATCGTGGAGATGGTCTCGACCAGCAGCGACTGCCGCTGCGCGGATTCGTTAGCCGCGCGCGCGACACGGCGGCCGATCCGGTACTGCGCCACCAGGCCGTTGCCCAGTGCCACCGCGAACGCCGCGAGCGGGATCAGGAACAGCCAGCCTGAAATCAGGTAGATCACGCCGAGGAAAACGAAAACGAACAGCGCGTCGATCAGCGTTGCGATCGTGTTCGAGGTGAAGAACTCACGCACGAATTCGAACTGGCTCACCCGGTTGGCATATTCGCCTGTCGAAGCGGGCGCGGCCGCCATGCTGGTGTGCAGCACCTTGTCGAACAGCGAATAGGATATCTTCAGATCCATCGCCCGGCCGGTCTGGTCGATGATCGTCGAGCGCGCGGTCTTCAACAGGAAGTCGAACAGCAGCGCCAGCCCCACCCCGGCCGCCAGGGCCAGCAGGCTCGACGTCGCCTTGTTCGGCAGAACCCGGTCGTAGACATTCATGATGAAGATCGGCGAGGCGAGACCGAGCAGGTTGATGAACAAGGCCGCGAGCGCAATGTAGAGATAGCCGCGCCAGAAGTGCCGCATCGGCCCGAACAGCCAGTGGCCGCGCTCGATGTCGCGCGAGCCGCCGAGTTCCTGCCGTTCCGACGAATTCAGATAGATGACGGAGAAGACATAGGCCTTGCGCACGCCGCGCTTGACCAGCCACTGCGTCGCTGCGCGCATCGCTTTGCGGTCGGCAGGGTCGACGCGGCCCTGCGGCCAGTTCTCGCCGTCCAGGAAAAGGAAGCTGCCGTCGCCGAATTCGACGATCGCGGGAAACTCCAGCTTGCCGGCGGCGATCGACGCCGCCTCGATATCATCGACGCGCAGGCCGATGCGTTCCGAAAGCCGTTCAACGTCTTCCGGATCGACGCCGGGCCCTGACAGGGGCAAGCCGGAAAAAAGCACGGTCGGCGAAGTGGGCCGCCCGAAATGTCGGGCGACCGAAGTGAAGCAATCGACAAAGGAATCCGTTGCCTTCAGGCCGGCACTATCGCCATTTGCCGCGGCAACGGTTTGGGTTTCCGGCACACGATCACCGTGAATGGTCACTGCGCCCTATTTGCGCACCGGCGCAAGCAAATCCATCGGCAATTCGTTGACCTGGCGGGACGGCATGCGCGCATAGGTTTCCGTCGCCGCCGTCGGCGGAACGTTGAACTCGGTGCGCGCATAGGCGTCCGCCTGTTTCGGGGCGGTCACGCTGAGCGTCGACAGAAGCTGTCCGGTTGCTGCCAGGAGACGGTATTCCGCAAACAGCGCCGCATATTCCGCGGTCGCGGCGAGAACGCCGACATTGAAACGCGTATTCTGTGCATCGAGCACGTCGAGCAGCGAACGCTGGCCGACACGGAACTGCTCGCGGTAGGAACTGACCAGACGGGCGTTTTCCTGCGACTGCTGGCGCAGCGTCGACGCAAGGCTGGCCTGCCGGGCGCGGCGGTCCCACGACGTGCGCACCGCTTCCTCGATTTCCCGGTAGATCTGGTGCAGCACGAGACGCTGCTCGCTTGCGCGGCGGATCTGTTCCTGCTCGTTGGCCTTGTCGATGCCGCCGCGATACAGGTTCCAGCGGGCGACGATACGTGCCTGCAGATCGCCGGTGTAACCGTCGGGGCCATCGATGTCGTCGCCGTAACGCGCGCGGCCTTCCAGCGAAAGTTCCGGCAGGAAGTCCGAACGGGCCGAGTCGACCATCGCGTCGGCGACGTCGATATCGGCATTGGCCATGTGGATGCGCGGATTGTTCTGGCGGCCGAGCCCGATCGCCTGATCGAGCGTGCGCGGCAGGCGCGAAGCGACGGACGGCGGGCGGCTGGCGCTGTCGAGCGGCTTGCCAACGAGGGTCAGGAAGCGGATCTTGGCCGCTGCAAGCTCTTCCTCGGATTCCTTCATCCGGGCTTCAGCGGCAAGCACGCGCTCGCGCACCTGCTGCTGATCGGCTTCCGTCAGCGTGCCGCCGGAAACGCCCGAGGCGATGCTCGACTGGATGGACCGGTGGAACTGCAGGTTCTGGCGCGATTCATCGACGATGCGCGCCTGCACGAGATATTCCAGATATTCGCGCACGACCTGCAGGCCGATATATTCGCTGCGCTCGAGAACGCGGAAAGATGCGCTGTCGACGCGCGATGCCTGACGTTCCATCTCGGCACGGCGTCCCCCGCCGTTGAAAAGGGTCTGGGTCGCCACGGCCGAAACTTCGGACGGGTAGAGCGGATCGCCCTCGATCCCGCTCGACCGGCGGCCGGGGCTGTCGAGCCGGCGCACGCCGGTCGATGCTTCCAGGTCGACGCTCGGCAGGTAAAGGCCGCGTGCCTGGCGCAGTTCGAATTCGATCGCCTCGCGGTTCTCGATAGCCTGACCGATTTCGGGGTTCGATTCGACCGCGACGGCGACCGCCTCGTTGAGCGAGATTGCATGGGCCGGGTGGGCGATGGCCACACCGAGCATCAAGGCCGCGATTCTGCCGGCGATCCGCTTGCCTGATCCCTTCACGTGAGTTCCAACCGTCACAATACTTCCCCCAACTCCGAGCCCAATTCGGCCCTGAACTAACCTTTAACGGCTATTTTTTGCAAATGACTTTTTACGGGAATCGGGAGTCTCGCAGTGCATGGTTACCGCCAGTGTGACATAACGGCAACAAAAGGATCGGCCTCTGCCCGGAATCGGTTTTCTCGGCCAGCATTCGTTAACCGTATTACGTAACGTTATCCGCCGAGCCGGACCGGTTTGGCTATCGAAATCAACAGCATCGGGCGCGCCGCCGGCCGCTTCGCCGAGGCCGGCGTCGAGGTGGTCGAGGCCTCGCACGACGACTTCGCCCGCCCGCGCGACGAGCGCTGGGCGCGCGGCCGCCACTCCGCCTGGGGCTGCTACCACGACACCTACGACGACGGGGCGTTCCGGCGCGAGCTGGTCGAGCCGTTCCGGGTGCGGGCGACGGATGCCTCGCCGCAGCCGCCGTTCCGCACCCGCGTGTTCGACCTGGCGACCGACCTGCCCGTGGACGAGCCCGCCCGCACCGCCGGCCCCGACGCGGTGCTCATCGTGGACGGCGTGTTCCTGCACCGCCCCGAGCTGCGCGGCCTGTGGCACTTCTCGGTTTGGCTCGAGGTCGATCCCGCCGAGCGCACCCGGCGCCTCGCCGAGCGCGACGGCCTCTCGACCGACCCCGACGACCCCCACGCAGCCCGCTACGCCGGTGCGCAGGAGCTCTACTTCGACGACGCCCACCCGAACACGGCCGCGACCGCGATCGTCGACAACACCGATCCGGATGCCCCGCTGCGCCGCTTCGCCGACTACTGTGTGGTGCCGCCCCGCGCCCGCTGACCCTCGCTCGCGTCTTCCAGACCCGTCGATTTCCTGCGCTCAGGCGCGTGAGAGCGCAGCTTCTTGACGGGTCTCGAGTCCCGCGAAACCGAGACCCGTCAAGAAACTGCAGAATGGCGCGTGAGAGCGCAGGAAATTGACGGGTCTTGGAGAACGGGGATGGTCAGGAGAGGATGTCGGCGGTGCGGATGCGACCCAGGGCGAGCGCGCCGAACACCGCGACGTAGCCGGCCTGGAGGAGCGCATTGGCGGCGAACGTGTCCCAGAACGGCGGCTGGCGCATGAGGTCGGCGAAGTCGAGCCAGTAGTGCGTGAACAGCCACGGGTGCAGCCACTCGAGCTGCGGCAGCGCGTCGAGGATCTGCGCGGTCACCGCGAGGATCGCGGTCGTCGCCATCGCACCGACCGGCACGCGGGTCATGGTCGACAGGAACAGGCCGATCGCCGACAGTCCGAGCATCGACACCGTCACGTACCCGGCGATCGCGAGGAAGCGCAGCAGACCCTCGCCGAGGCTCACGGTGTCGCCCGAGAGCAGCGTGACCGGTCCGATCGGGAACAGCACGGCCCCGATGCCGATGCCCGCGACCACGACGGTGAGCGCGGCCGCGAGGCAGAACACGGCTGCCCCCGCGTACTTGGTCACGAGCAGCCGCACCCGCCCGGCCGGCGCGAGCAGCAGGTAGCGGAGCGTACCGTTGCTCGCCTCGCCCGCGATCGTGTCGCCCGAGACCACGGCGATCGTCAGCGGCAGGAACAACGGGGTCGCGACCACGAGCGCGGTCACGCCCACGAACACGCCGTTCTGGGTGACCTGGTCGAGGAACGGCGGCCCACCGCCCTCTCCCGAGGTGAGGCGCACTGCCACCGCGATGAGGATCGGGATGAGCGCGAGCGCCCCGAGCATCGCCCAGGTGCGCCAGCGGCGGAACATGGTGCGCAGCTCCGAGCCGAACAGCGCGAGGCCCAATCCGCGAGCGGGCCTCGCAGCACCGGTCTCTCCACCAGCCCCCGCGTGCACGATGGCGTCACCGATCACGGATGCCCCTGCCACGAACGACTTCCCGACGCGCTCCTCGCGCCGCTCCGTTTCGTCGGGCCCGGTGAACCGCACGGATGCCTCGGGCTCGGCCTCGTCCTCAGCGCGCAACCTCGAACCCCTCTCCGGTCAGCGCGACGAACCGCTCCTCGAGGCTCGCGTGCCGCACGTCGAAGCCGCGCACGCGCACTCCATCGGCGACGAGCGCCGCGACGACCTCCTCGGGGCGCACGTCGTCGGACAGCGTCGCCACGACCTCGGCGCCGTCGGCGTGCGGGGTCGACTCAGGAGCATCCGTCGTCAGCCCCAATCGGTCGAGCACGCGCTGCGCCGACCCGGCGTCGGGCGTGCGCAGGTGCACGCGCGCCGCACCGCCGTCGCGGAATGCGTCGAGCGGCCCCTGCGCGACTAGCCGACCCGCGCTCATCACGCCGACGTGCGTGCAGAGCTGCTCGACCTCGGCGAGCAGGTGGCTCGACACGAACACCGTCGTGCCGTCGTCGGCGAACGAGCGGATCAGCGCGCGCACCTCGCGCGTGCCCTGCGGGTCGAGTCCGTTCGTCGGCTCGTCGAGCACGAGCAGTTCGCGGGGCATGAGCAGGGCGCCGGCGAGGCCGAGGCGCTGCTTCATGCCGAGCGAATATGCGTGCGCCCTCTTGCGGGCGGCGTGCGCGAGTCCGACGCGTTCGAGGGCGGATGCCACGCGGGCGCGACGCGTCGCCCCCGGCGCCGAGCGGTCGGCCGTGTCGAGCCGCTCGAGATTCGCGGCGCCGGAGAGGAACGGAGCGAACGCCGGCCCCTCGACGAGCGCGCCCACGCGCGGCAGCACGGTCGAGGTCGACGACGGCATGTCCTCGCCGAGCACCTGCATGCCGCCGGCGGTCGCGCCGACGAGGCCCAGCAGCATCCGGATCGTGGTGGTCTTGCCCGACCCGTTCGGCCCGAGGAACCCGTAGACCGCGCCGCGCGGCACGGCGAGGTCGATGCCATCGACGGCGACCTGGCGGCGGAAGCGCTTCGTGAGACCGCCGGTCTCGATCGCGAGGTCGGCCACGCGTCAGCGGGTTCCGGCGGCGACGTCGAGCAGCACCTGCGGGGTCACGGCGCCCGCGTAGACGAGGCCGTCGTCGGCGAACAGCACGTTCACGAGCGTGGTCTGGAAGAGCAGGCCGCCGTCGACCGGGGTCGCGAGCTGCTCGAGCTGCGACGGGTCGAAGCCCGCGTCGGGCATGGCCCCGTCGGTCGCTTCGCCGTCGGCGGCATCGCCCTCGGGGGCATCCGCCGCCATCTCCGCCGGGTCGAACACGACCACCGTCGACCAGCCCTCGCCGACGACGGTCGGTTCGTCGCCGGGCTCGGCCGCGTGCGCCTCGCCGTCGCGCTCGGCCATCGCGGCGAGCTCCTCGTCACTCGGCACCTCGATGGGGTGCTCGGTGACGGTCCACCCCTCGGGCGGCGTGAAGTCGAAGAGCGCGGCGTCGGGCGCGTCGAACGACACCGACGTGAACCCGACGGTGAAAGCCGGGTCGGATGCCCCTCGGGCGACGACTTCCACCGCGAGCGGCACGCCGGTCTCGGCGTCGACCGCGATCGCGATGCGCCCGATCGTCGTGTCGGGGTCGTCGGGCGTCACGACGAGCTCGTACGCGTCGCGCCCGGCCACGCGGCCGTCGTCGCCGACGGCGACCTCGTCGGACGCGTCGAGCTTCGCGAGCACCTCGTCGGCGACCTCCTCGGGCGTCGGCAGGTCGGCGGATGCGTCGAGCTCGTCGCCGTGCTCGGCCGCCCACGCCTCGGACTGCGCGTCCTTCCACGCCTCGAGGCGAGCGAGCTCGGCCTCGGACGGCGGCGTCACGTGGGTCGCGGACTCCTCGCGCGAGTCGGTGAACCAGACCTCGTCGGGGCCCGCGATGACGTCGCGCTGGCCGAAGCCGTCGAGCACCTGGAGGCGTGCGAGGTCGCCGTCGAGGTAGACGCGCATGGTGTGCGAGCCGGTCGCGAACTCGAGCAGGTCGTCGAGGCCGGGGCCGGCATCGCCCGCCCCGTCGCCCCCGCCGCCCGACGGCGCCATGCCGCCGGTCAGGCCCGACAGGTCCGGCAGCCCCAGGTCGGAGGTCTGCTCGACCGTGCCCGAGAGCTCGCGCACGTCGCTCGACTCGACGAGTTCGAGCAGCTCCGAGGGTTCGAGGTCGGGCAGGTCGATCGCCGCGTTCGCCGACACGGGCGCGAGCAGCACGCCCGCGGCGATGACCGCGGGCACGGCGACCGCGGGCGTCCAGGCGATCAGTCGCTGCTTCCGGCGCGAACCGGCATCGTTCGAGCGCATGCCCTCAGGCTACGCCCGCTTCCTGAGAGCGGGGCCGCCTCAGCGGCATCCGCTCACCCCAGAACCGTCAAGAACGTGCACTCTCACGCCTCAGAACGCAGCTTTCTGACGGGTCTCGACCCGCCTCGCGCCCACCGCAGGCGAGACCCGTCAATGCCCTGCACTCTCAGCGCCCAGAACGCAGGAAATCGACGGGTCTCGGCACCCACGGCACGGGTCTCGGCGACCAGCGGGGTCAGGCGACCAGCGGGGTCAGGCGACCAGCGGGCTCAGGCGGCGCGGGCGCGCAGGCGCGGCGCCAGGTCGCGCTCGAAGAGCTCCATGAAGCGCGCCTGGTCGTGGCCGGGGGCGTGGAACACGAGGTGGTTCATGCCCCAGTCGACGTACTGCCAGATCTGGTCGACGACCTGGTCGGGGTCGGTGCCGACGATCCAGCGCTTCGCGATCTGCTCGATCGGCAGCGCGTCGGCGGCCCGCTCCATCTCGACCGGGTCGGTGATGTCGTGCTTCTGCTCGGCCGACAGCGACAGCGGCGACCAGAAGCGCGTGTTGTCGAGCGCGGCCTCCTCGGTCTCCTCGTACGAGAGCTTGATCTCGATCATGCGGTCGACGTCGTCGAACGAGCGCCCACCGGCATCCGCCCCCTCCTTCACGGCGGGGATGAGCTTGTCCGTGTAGAGCTCCTGGCCCTTGCCCGAGGTGCAGATGAAGCCGTCGCCCGCGCGCCCCGCGTACTTCGCGACGGTCGGACCGCCGGCGGCGATGTAGACCGGGATGCCGCCCTCGGGCACGTCGTAGATCGACGCGTCGTGCGTCGAGTAGTACTCGCCCTCGAACGACACGCGGTCGCCCTTCCAGAGCGCGCGCATGAGGCGCACCGACTCGCGCAGGCGAGCGAACCGCTCGCGGAACTCGGGCCACTCCTGCTCGCCCGCGCCGCGGAACCCGGTCGCGACCTCGTTCAGCGCCTCGCCGGTGCCGACGCCGAGGAAGATGCGGTCGGGCGCGAGGCAGCCCATGGTCGCGAACGCCTGCGCGATCACCGCCGGGTTGTAGCGGAACGTCGGGGTCATCACGCTCGTGCCGATGCGGATCGTCGACGTGCGCTCGGCGACGGCGGCCATCCACGCGAGCGAGAACGGCGCGTGCCCGCCCGTGTGGCGCCACGGCTGGAAGTGGTCGCTCACGGCGACCGACTCGAAGCCGTGGCCCTCCGCGGCGACGGCGATCTCGACGAGCTCGCGCGGGCCGAACTGCTCTGCGGAGGCCTTGTATCCGAGGGTGAGTGTCACGATCTGGTTCCCTTTCCGATGGTGGTCCTGCGGTGCGGCAGCGCGCCGTCGGCGAATGCCGCGACCGCCTCCGCGGTGTTCGGGCCGACGCCGAGCTGCAGCGCGACCTCGAGTGCCTCTGCGGTGTCGACGTCGCGGCGGAGGCCGACGACCCCGTCGACGTCGAGCGGCACGAAGCCCCGGTCTGCGTGGGCGGTGGCGGATGCCCCGCCGAACGCGGGGGCGAACGGCACGTCGATGCCCGCGGTCGCGAGCACGGTGCCGTGGTCGTCGGCATCGGGCACGAAGCCGAGCGGATGCCTCGCCGCGGCGTTCAGCGCACCGTCGAGCTCGTCCGGGCGCATCGCCGGCAGGTCGCCCAGCAGCACGGCCGTCCAGCCGGCGCCGGTCGCGCGAGCGTGCGCGATGCCGAGCTCGATGGCGGCGGGCAGCCCGTGGGCGCGGCCGTCGTCGATGAGCTGGATGCGCGCCGGGCCCGGCTCGATCGCCAGCTCGGCGTGCGTGACGACGACGACCCGGTCGACCGCGGGGGTCGCCGCGGTCGCAGCGATCGTGTCGAGCGCGAACGCGCGCGCGAGCGCAGCACGCGCCTCGGGCGGCACGTCGGCGCCCAGGCGCGACTTCGCCTTGCTCGGCTCCTTCACCGGGATCACGACGGTCCAGTGCGTCATGCCTCGGCCCTCCCCTCGTCGAAGCCGGCGGCGTACCCCTCGTCGAAGGTCCCCCCGCCACCGGCACCGGCCGCGGCGACCCCCGCCGCGTACCCCTCGCGCCTGCCCCGCTCGAGCGCCTCCTCGGTGCCCAGGCGGAACATGTCGCGTTCGCTCGGGCGCACGATCGAGCGTGCGCCCGGAAGATCGAGCGGGCCGACGAGGCGGCCCATGCCGCGGACGACCGCCACGGGGCATCCGCTCGCCTTGCCCTTCACGAGGTCGCCGGCGGCGGCCAGCTCGTCGGCCACGCACGGCAGCGTGACCATGAGCGGCTTGCCCGCCGCATCCGTCTGCCCGCGCAGGTCGTCGACGACGTGCAGCCCGGCCGCGCCGATGGCGACGTCGGTCTGCCCCTCACGCCACGGTCGGCCGAGCGTGTCGCTCACGATCACGCCGACCTCCGCGCCGAGCCGCTCGCGCAGGCCTGCGGCCAGCGCGCGCGCCGACGCGTCGGGGTCGACGGGCAGCAGCAGCACGGTGCCGTCGTCGGTGTTGCTCGCGTCGACGCCGGCGGCCGCGGCGACCATGCCGAGCCGGTTCTCGACGATGCGTGTGATGCCGCCGGGGTACTCGCGCGTCGCGACGACGCGCACGGTCTCGGCGGTGATCGCGTCCTCCCGGTCGGCGGCCGCGACGATGCGCCCCTCGGCCTTGGACACGATCTTCGAGGTCACCACGAGGATGTCGCCGTCGGCGAGCGTGCCGCCCGCGGCATCCGCCACCAGCTCGACGAGGTCGTCGCCCGGCCGCACCTCCGGCACGCCCTCGAGCGCCCAGACCTCCATCGCCGCGCTCATCGGGTCACCTTCGGCAGCACCTCGCGCCCGAACACCTCGAGCCACTCGGCCTGGTTGCGGCCGACGTTGTGCAGGTAGACGCGGTCGAACCCGAGGTCGAACGCGCGCTGGATCGCGGCGCGGTGCACGTCGGGGTCGGAGCTGATGGTGAGCCGATCGGCCAGGTCCTCGGGGCGCACGCCGCGCGCGAGCTGCTCGAACTCGAACGGCGAGCGGATGTCGCCCTTGCCGATGCGCATGCCCGCGATGGGCCACTCGCGCATCGCGTTCGCCAGGGCCTCCTCGTCGGTCGGCGCCCAGGAGAGGTGGAACTGCAGCACCTTCGGCATGCGCCGCGCGTCGCGACCGACCTCGCGGGCGCCCTCGGCGAAGCGGGCGAGCAGCAGTTCGAGGCGCTCGGGCGGGGCGTCCATGGTGATGAGGCCGTCGACGGTGCGGCCGGCGCGCTTGGCGGTGACCGGGCCGCCCGCGGCGACGAGGATCTCGGGCGGGGTGTCGGGCATCGTCCAGAGCCGGGTCGACTCGAGCTTGAAGTTGGGGCCGGAGTGGCGCACGTCGCGACCGGCCGCCGAAGCCGTGAACAGCTTCTTGATGACGTCGACGGCCTCGAACATGCGGTTGATGCGCTCGGGCGCCTCGGGCCAGTAGCGGCCGACGATGTGCTCGTTGAGCGCCTCGCCCGAGCCGATGCCGAGCCAGTGCCGGCCGGGGTACATCGCGGCCATGGTGGCGCTCGCCTGGGCGACCATCGCCGGGTGCCAGCGGTACGTGGGCGTGGTGACGCCGGGCCCGATGTCGCCCGTGGTGTGCTCCGCGATCGCGGGCAGCACGCTCCAGACGAACGCCGACTGCCCGTGGCGCGGGAGCCACGGCTGGAAGTGGTCGGCGGCCATCACCCCACGGAAGCCGTGCGACTCGGCGAGGGCGGCGAGCTCGACCGCCTCGGATGGGGCGAAGCGCTCGAGCATCGCGGCGTAGCCGATGTGCACTGACACTCCTCCATCCTTTCACCGGTCGTCTGCGGTGCGGCCGGGGCCGCCGCAGCCAGTCTGTCGGATACTGGATCCAAAAAGCAAGAAGGGCGAACGGATGCCTCGCGCGAGGTGCCCGCACCCGGCCCGGACGGGCTGCGGCCACCCGCGCATCGCGCGGGGCGCCGACTACGCCCCGACGCGCTCCTGCGCCTCGGTCTCGAGCAGTGCGAGCACGGCGTCGCGCACCGACTCGAGGTGCTCGCGGAGCACGGCGAGCGCGTGATCGACGTCACCCGCCTCGACGGCGTCGATGAGGTGCTCGTGCGAGTGCGAGTGCTCGGCACCCTCGTCGCCGACGAGCCGCCAGCCCAGCACGTAGCGACCGACCTTGAGCTTCAGCTGCTCGATGGTCTCCCAGAGCACCGGATGCCGCTCGGCGTCGTAGAGCACCGCGTAGAACTCCGTGCGGGCATCGATGAACCCGCCGCCCTCCTGCTCGGCGTCGACGGCTCGACTGAGTTCGCGGATGCGAGTGAGCCGCTCGGGCGTCATGTGCGCCATCGAGCGCCGCAGCGCCTCGAGCTCGAGCAGGGTGCGGATGTCGTATACCTCTCGCGCCTGCTCGACCGACACCGACTTCACGACCGCGCCACGGCGGTCCTGCAACTCGACCAGGCCGTCGGCCTCGAGCTGGATGAGCGCCGACCGCACCGGCACCCGCGAGACGCCGATGAGCTCGGCGAGCGTCTCCTGCCGCAGCTTCTGCCCCGGCAGCAGCGCACCGCTCAGGATCGCGTCGCGGATGATGTCGTAGGCCATGACCCCGACCGACCGGTAGCCCGAGGAGTGCTGTCCGGCGAGGCGTCGCAGCGCCTCGGCGCCACCGTCGGAGCTCGGCGCCCCCGCGGCATCCGTCGCCTCATCGCCCGCCTTCGCCTGCCCTGCGCGTGCATTCATGCTGCGACCGTACCGGACTCGAGGCGATTCTGTATCCAATATTCATCGATTCGCCGCATCGGCCGCGTCAACCCCTTGAGCCCGCACCCGTTCGCGGAGCACGATTCGACCATGACGGCGGCAGACCACGCACGCGACGGGGAGCACGACGGGCGCGGCCCGGGGGCATCCGATGCCCACTCCCGCGACGCGGAGCGCGACGAGACGCGCACCGAGCGGCTCGACCGCAACTGGGGCGACATCCTCCAGGAGGTGCGCGTCTCGCTCACGGGCACGCAGCTGATCGGCGGGTTCCTGCTCGCGGTCGCGTTCCAGCAGCGGTTCACCGAGATGGATGCCGTGCAGTTGGCGCTCTACCTCGTGCTCGTCACGCTCTCCGGGCTCGCCACGGTGCTCGGGCTCGGCGTCGTCGCCGTGCACCGCGCCTGGTTCGGCAAGCAGGTGAAGGACCACGTCGTGCGCATCGGCAACCGCTACCTCGTGGCGCACCTCGTGGTCGTCGCGCTGCTCGTGCTGGGCGTGACCACGCTGATCTTCGACTGGACCGTGGGCCGCACCGCCGGGGTCGCCGCGCTGGTCGTCGGCGCACTCGGCCTGATCGCCTTCTGGCTGGTGCTACCACGGCTCGGCATGCGGGGCGTCGGGGTCGGTCGGCGCGCCTAGGCTGGAGCCCATGCGCATCGCCACCTGGAACGTCAATTCGATCCGCGCCCGATCGGGTCGCGTCGTCGACTGGCTGGTCCGGGAGGACGTCGACGTGCTCGCGATGCAGGAGATCAAGTGCAAGCCCGAGCAGTTCCCGATCGAGGCGTTCGAGGCGGCGGGGTACGAGCTCGCGATCCACGGCCTGAACCAGTGGAACGGCGTGGCGATCGCCAGCCGCGTGGGGCTCGACGACGTCGAGACCGAGTTCCCCGGCATGCCCGGGTTCCAGAAGGGGCACGAGGGGCCCGACCTGCCGCGCGAGGCGCGCGCGATCGCGGCGACGGTCGACGGCGTGCGCGCCTGGAGCCTGTACGTGCCCAACGGCCGCAGCCTCGCCGACCCGCACTACGTCTACAAGCTCGACTGGCTTGCCGCACTCACCGAGCACACGCGCGCCGAGACCGCCGCGCACCCCGAGCGGCCGTTCACGCTCATGGGCGACTTCAACATCGCGCCGTTCGACGAGGACAACGGCGACCCCGCGGTGATCGAGGGCGCGACCACCCACGTCTCGCCCGCCGAGCGCACGGCCTTCGCCGAGCTCACCGGCGCCGGCGTCACCGACGTGGTGCGCCCGCTCGTGCCCGAGGGCTACACCTACTGGGACTACAAGCAGCTGAAGTTCCCGCGCAACGAGGGCCTGCGCATCGACTTCGTACTGGGCTCCGACGCGTTCGCCGACGTCGTCACGAGCGCCTCGATCCACCGCAACGAGCGCAAGGGCGACGCACCGAGCGACCACGTGCCAGTGCTCGTCGAGCTCGACCTCGACTCCGGGGGCGACGACGACGTCCCCATGATCTTCGGATAGGACGAAGCGCATGTCGGGGGGCAGGGCGGTACGGGTCGCGGGGGCGGCCGCGGTGCTCGCGGTGGCGCTCGCCGGGTGCACCTGGCCGGGCGACGAGCAGGTTCCGGATGCCACGCCCGAGCCGCTCCCGGCGGTGCAGACGTCGGCCGGCTCCGACGTCGCGGTCGTCGATCAGGCGGACGCGGCCGAGGCGGCTGCCGCAGCGAGCGCCGCGTTCTTCGCGTCGTCGCCCGTCGCCGTGCTCGCGGGGCCGGAGCTCGACGATCAGGTCGCGGCCGCGTCGATCGCGGTGGCGCTCGGCGTGCCGATGCTGCTCGGCGATGCGGCGGCGGATGCCGCTGTCTCGACGGGTGCCCCGGAGTCCGAGCCCACCGGCACTCCCGACGCGACCGCCGACGCGGGCGCTCCCGCCACCCCGGCCGACGCCGAGTTCGACCGCCTCGGCGCCACCTGGGCGGTCACCGTCGGCGCCGCCGCGCCCGCGGGCGAGGTCACCACGATCGACGTGGACCCGACCGAGACCTCCGCGGCCGCGGAGGCGCTCGGCATCGCGCTCGAGGCCGCGCCCGTCGACGGCGACCCGCTCGACGCGGTCGCCGCGCTCGACCCCGGCGGCACCGTGCTCCTGGCCGAACCCGGCACGCCCGCCTCCCCGGCGCCCACCGCCACCGACGACGCCGACGCCGACGCGCAGCCCGCCCTGCCCGAGGTCACGCGCGCCGCGCCGCTCGACACCACGACGCTCGTCGCGATCGACGACGACGCGCAGCTCGTCGCGGTGGCGAACGCGCGCGCCTCCGGGGCATCCGTCGCCCTGCTGCCGCCGGACGACCCGCGCCTGCTCGCATCGGGTGCGGTGATCGAGCAGCTCGCCGCGGCCGGCGGACCCGTCGTGCTGGCCGGAGGCGCGTTCGCCGAGCAGGAGTCGCTCGAGTGGCAGGTGCGCTCCGCGCGCACCGGGGAGCAGCTGCCGGGCGGGGGCCAGCTGCTGTTCCCCGAGCACATGCTGGTGCTGGAATACGGACTGCCCGGCGAGCCCGTGCTCGGCATCCTCGGCGAGCAGGGCCTCGAGGAGTCGATCGCACGCGCCGAGGGGCTCGCGGCGGCGTACGAGCCGCTGACCGACCGCACGGTGCTGCCCGGGTTCGAGATCATCACGACCGTGGCATCCGGCTCGCCCACCGACGACGGCGACTTCTCGAGCGAGCCCGACGCCGAGGGCCTGCGCCCGTGGGTGGAGGCGGCGGGCGAGGCGGGCCTCTACGTCGTGCTCGACCTGCAGCCCGGGCGCGACACGTTCCCCACGCAGCTCGCGCAGTACGAGTCGCTGCTCGAGTACCCGTGGGTCGGCCTCGCCCTCGACCCCGAGTGGCGGCTCGAGCCCGACCAGCGGCACCTCGTGAACATCGGCCAGGTCGAGGCGGCCGAGGTGAACGACGTGATCGACGAGCTCGCCCGCATCTGCGACGAGCACGACCTGCCGCCGAAGCTGCTCATCCTGCACCAGTTCCGGCTCGACATGATCCTGAACCGCGACGACGTCGACACGACCCGGCCCGAGGTGACCGTGCTGATCCACGCCGACGGACAGGGCTCGCAGCCGGCGAAGCAGGCGACCTGGCGCACGCTGCACCAGAACGCACCCGAGGGCGTCTTCTGGGGCTGGAAGAACTTCATCGACGAGGATGCCCCGATGCTCACGCCCGAGCAGACGATGCAGCAGGTCGATCCGGTGCCCGACCTCGTCTCGTACCAGTAGCAGCCCCGGCAGCAGGTCGGGCGGCCGCTGTCCACCCCCTGCCGATTCTCGGGTTGCCGGGGTAGCTTCGCGCTGATGACCTCCCCAGGACCCGTCGACACGGCGCGCGGCGCCGCAGACGAATCACTGCTCGACGGGCGCTACCGCGTCGGGCCGCTGCTCGGCCGCGGCGGCATGGCCGTCGTGCACCGCGCCGACGACGTCGTGCTCGGCCGAACGGTCGCGGTCAAGCTCTTCGACGCGCAGGCATCCGGCATCGACGACGCCCAACGTCGCGAGTCGGAGATCGCCCTGCTGGCGAGCGTCACCCACGCCAACCTCGTCACGCTGTACGACGCGGGCACCGATGCCGCGACCGGCCGCGAGTACATCGCCATGGAACTGGTCGACGGGGTCGACCTCGCGACGGAGCTGCAGGGCGGCCCGCTCGCGGCCGACGACGCCGCACGGTTGCTCACCGACATCGGCGAGGCCCTGCACGTGATCCACGGCCAGGGCATCGTCCATCGCGACGTGAAGCCCGCCAACGTGCTGCTCGACCGCACCGCGCTGCCGCCGCGGCGTTGGCACGCCAAGCTCGCCGACTTCGGCATCGCCCGGCTCGCCGACTCGTCGCGGGTGACGAGCACGGGCGCGCTCGTCGGCACCGCCGCGTTCCTCAGCCCCGAGCAGGTGCGCGGCGAGGTGCCCGGCCCGCCGAGCGACGTCTACGCGCTCGGCCTCGTGGTGCTCGAGTCGCTCACCGGCACGCGCGCGTACCCCGGCGACGCGCTCGAGTCGGCCGCGGCGCGGCTGCAGCGGGATCCGGTCGTGCCCGACGAGCTGGGCGCGGAGTGGGTGGCGCTGTTGCGATCGATGACCGCACGCGAGGCCGCCGGGCGGCCGTCTGCGGCCGACGTGGCACAGGCCGGCGCGGCGCTGGCCTCGTCGATCGCCGATCTCGCCGATCTCGCCGATGCATCCTCCGACCTCGCCGATGCGTCAGCCGACCCGATCGCCACGCGGGCGCTCCCGCCCATCGAGGTGGACGACCCTCCGGCGGCTGCCCGCTCCGCTCGCGGCCGGCGGCGGAAGCAGAACCCTCGGCGGATCGTCTGGGCGGCCGTCGCCGCCACGGTCATCGTGATCGGCGTGGCCTCTGCGCTCGCCCTGAGCCTGCCGGCGCCCGAGGCGACCCCCGCCGCGCCCGCACTGCCGACGATCGAGGGCGACCTGGGCGTGCACCTCGAGCACCTGATGGACACGGTGACGCCATGACCCGTAGGCACTCACGCAGCATGGCCGCACTCCTGGCGACCGGTGCGCTCGTCTGGGCGCTCGCGGGCTGCGCGCCCACCCCCGCCCTCGACTCGGCGACCGGCGAGACCCTGCAGGCCGGTGTCGTCGGGATCGCCGAGCGCGCCGACGCGGGCGACCTCGTCGGCGCGCTCGCCGAACTCGACCTGTTCGAGGAGGAGCTCGCCGCCGCAGCCGACGCCGGGCGCATCGACGCCGACCGCGAAGCGGAGGTGCGCGAGGCCGTCGCGCTCGTGCGTGCGGATCTCGAGTCCTCGCTCGCCGAGCAGGAAGCGGCCGAGCAGAAGGAGGCGGAGGCGGACGCCTCGGAGTCGACGGCCACCGGCTCCGCGACCGGCGACGGGGACTCCGGCCGGGCCGACGACACCGAGACCGACGACAGCGGTCCCGGCAACGGGAACGGCAACGACAACAGCGGCCCCGGCAACAACAACGGGAACGGCGGCGGGAACGGCAACGGCGGGAACGGCAACGGATGAGTTCGTCCGGGCTGCGCACATGCACGTCGACGGTTAGCCTCGAACGGTGACGTCCGAGACCGAGGAGCCGGAGGACGCTGCGGATCCGGCCACCACGCCCCTGCCGGCGCAGGCTCCCGGCGGTGCGGAGGCGGACGCCCCGACGGATTTGCTGCCCGGGTTCTGGACCGAGGGCATGGAAGAACCGCCTGCGAGTGCTCCTGCTGCCGCCGCCGCGACCCGTCGCGAGGCACGCTCCGACGAGCGACGCCGACGCGCACTCGTGGGCTGGGGCGCGGCGGCAGGCGTCGCCCTGCTGGTCGTCGTGGGCTCGATCCTCGCCGTGCCCGCACTGATCGGTTCCGTCGGCACATCCGAGGCGGAGGGCGTACGGGGGACGGTCGGCGGGTCCGGATCCGCTCCGACCTCGACGCCCGAGCCCACGGCGGTAGAGGAACCGGCCGGCGACGAGGGCGAGGAAGCGGCGGACGGACAGGTCGAGCCGGCGGACGATCCTGCGGAGGCCGACTCGGGCGCCGGCACGAGCACCGGCAGCGACGCCGGCACCGGGGGCACTGGCGAGGCGGATGGCGACACTGGCGGCTCGGGCGGGGGAACGACCGATCCCGACCCGGGCACCGGCACCGGCACCGGCACCGGCACCGGCACCGGCACCGAGGAACCGTCCGACGACGAGCCCGGCAACAACGGCAACGGCAACGGCTGGGGACCCGGCGGCAACCCCGACAAGGGCAACGGCGGCGGCTGACCGGCCCCGCCGTCCGCACACGCGTCAGCCGCGCCCGGTGAACCGCTCCATCGAGGAGTACACGCCGAACCCGTCGCCGACGACGCGGTCGAACACGCGCACCGGCAGCACGGCCCGCAGCACGCGCGAGAGCCCCACGCTCCACGGCAGCTGCACGAGCGGGCGGCCCGCGATCATGCCCTTCCAGACCCGGTCCACCACGACGTCGGGCGCGAGCACCGGCGCGAGCAGCGGCCCGCGGGCACCGGCGAACATGCCGGTCGACACGTAGCTCGGCGTGACGGTGGTCACCCGCACGTGGTCGTGGCCGGCCTGTTCGAGCTCGATGCGCAGCGAGTCGCTCCAGCCGATGACCGCCGCCTTCGACGCCGCGTAGACCGCCATGCGCGGGTTCGCGAGCGTGCCCGCCGCCGAGGCGATGTTCACGATGCGCGCCGGGCGGTGCGACGCGATCATGCCGGGCAGGAACTCGCGGGCGATGTACATGGGCGCGAGCGCGTTCACGCGCATGGTCGCGCGGGTGTCGTCGCCCGAGTCGGCCTCCCAGAAGTAGCGGTTGCCCCGCACGATGCCGGCGTTGTTCACGAGCACGTCGGGCGTGCCCGCGGCACGCCGCACCTGGTGGGCGGTCTTCGCGATCGCACCCAGGTCGCCGACGTCGACCACGTACGACCGCACCTGCGTGCGACCACGCGCGACGGCCCCGAGCTCGCGCGCCGTCTGGGCGAGGGCGGCCGAGTCGCGGTCCCAGAGGGTGACGGATGCGGCGCGTTCCGCGATCGCCCGCGCGGCGTACATGCGCCCCATGCCGCCCGCGGCTCCGGTGATGAGGACATGGGCTCCGCGCGCGGTTCGAGGCATCCCCCCATTCTGCCGCCGGATCGGCGCACCGGGCGCGCCCGTGGGCACGAGGCATCCGCCGCAGTCCCCGGGCGTGTGTTACGTCGTGTTCCGGGCCGGCCTGACACGGGCGGGCCCCGCGTCTACCTTCGAAGATGTCCCGATCACCGACCTGCGGAGCCACACCATGAGCACCTCGACCGTCGCACCGATCGCCGGTCTCGGCGAGGTGCCCAACCACGCGTACGGCGTGCGCTTCGACGACCTCGGCCGGGCGTTCCCGGTCGCGGGCGGCGAGTCGCGCCAGGTGCTCCGCGACGTCGAGCTCGAGGTCGAGCCGGGCGAGATCCTGGCGATCCTGGGGCCGAGCGGATGCGGCAAATCGACGCTGCTCCGCATCGCCGGCGGGCTCGACGCGCCGACGTCCGGTTCCGTGACCATCGACGGCGCGCCCGTCGACCGCTACGACGCCCGCTGCGCCGTCGGCTTCCAGGAGCCGCGCCTCCTGCCGTGGCGCAGCGTCGCCGCGAACATCGCCCTCGGCCTGCCGCGCGGCACCGCCAAGGCCGACGGCCGCGCGGTCGTCGAGCGCCTGATCGAGCTGGTCGGCCTGGCCGAGTTCGCCGACCACCGGCCCCGCGAGATCTCGGGCGGCATGGCGCAGCGCACCTCGCTCGCCCGCGCCCTGGCGCGCAACCCCGGCGTCCTGCTGCTCGACGAGCCGTTCGGCGCGCTCGACGCGCTCACGCGGCTCAAGATGCAGGACCTCCTGCTCGACGTGCACGCGGCCGCCCCGACCACGGTGCTGCTCGTCACGCACGACGTCGACGAGGCGCTGCAGTTGGCCGACCGCATCATCCTGCTCGGCAACGACGGCGGCGCCCCCGGCGCCGACATCCGCCAGACGGTGGTCGTGCCGGGCCACCGCCCGCGCGACCGCGGCTCGGCCGAGCTCGCAGAACTCCGCGGCCGCCTCCTCGACGGCCTCGGCATCGACCGCCACGGCTCCGCCCGCGGCGTCGAGGTCACGAAGACCATCCCGCACTACCCCTACTGACCCGCACCACCCCACCGACCGGCGATGGAGCCGCGGGCGATCCCCGCTGCATCCGGCCGAGACGACCACACAGCACACCTGCACCCAGAGAAGGAAACACCCCCATGGCACGCACGAAACTCCTGACCCTCGCGGCTGCGGCCGCGGCATCCGCACTGCTCCTCACCGGCTGCGTCGCGGGCGAGAACAGCAGCTCCTCGAGCGAGGGCACGGGCGACGGCTTCGAGGGCCAGAGCCTCAACATCGACTTCGCGACCTACAACCCGCTGAGCCTCATCATCAAGGACCAGGGCTGGCTCGAGGCCGAGGGCCTCGACGTCACCTGGATCCAGTCGGCCGGCTCGAACAAGGCCAACGAGGCGCTGCGCGCCGGCGCGATCGACGTCGGCTCGACCGCCGGCTCGGCCGCCCTGCTCGCCCGCGCGAACGGCTCGACCATCAAGCTCGTCGACATCTACTCGCAGCCCGAGTGGTCGGCGCTCGTCACCCTGCCCGAGAACGGCATCTCGACCGTCGACGACCTCGTCGGCAAGAAGGTCGCTGCCACCAAGGGCACCGACCCGTACTTCTTCCTGCTGCAGTCGCTCGAGGCCGAGGGCGTCTCGATCGACGACATCACGGTCGAGAACGTGCAGCACGCCGACGGCTGGGCCGCGTTGCAGAACGGCTCGGTCGACGCGTGGGCGGGCCTCGACCCGATCATGGCCGGTGCCGAGGTCGACGGCGCGGAGCTGTTCTACCGCAACGTCGACTTCAACTCCTACGGTGCGCTGAACGCCACCGAGGACTTCATCGAGAACCGTCCCGAGCTGCTGCAGCTCGTGATCGACGCCTACGAGTCGGCACGCGTCTGGGCCGAGGAGAACCCGGAGGAGACCGCCGAGATCCTCGCCGAGGTCGCGAGCCTCGACGTGTCGATCGCGCAGAAGGTCATCGACGAGCGTTCGAACCTCGACGTCTCTGGCATCCCCGGCGACGCGCAGCTCGACCTGTTCGCGAAGATCGGCCCGGTGTTCGTCGAGCTCGGCGACGTCGCCTCGCAGGACCAGGTCGACGAGGCACTCGCCACGCTGATCGACGCGTCCTTCGCCGAGGCCGCCGACTCGAGCCGCTTCGGCGGCTGACGCCGGCTGGCATCCTGAGGAGCGCCGAGCGATGACCACCACGACGACGACCGACCGGGCACGACCGGACGACCGCGACGGGGAGCGTCATCGCTCGGCGCATCCGCGCACCACCCCCGAACCCACCACGACCACGACCGCGAGGAGCGCCGGCATGACACAGCAGACGACGGATGCCCCGAGCCGGCCCGCGCCCGCAGCCGCACGCCCCGCTGCGCCGAGGCTCGGCCGCCGACTCGTCGACCGCAAGTGGTTCGTGATCGTCGGCGGGGCGATCATCCCCGTCATCGTGCTGCTCACGTGGCACCTCGTGTCGGAGAACGGGATCGTCCCGACCTCCCAGCTGCCGAGCCCGACGATGGTCTGGCTCGCGCTGATCGACCTCATCGAGCGCGGCCTGTTCTGGCAGTACGTCGCCATCTCGACCCAGCGCGTGCTCATCGGCTTCGCGATCGGCGCGACGCTCGGCCTCCTGTTCGGCGCGATCGTCGGCCTGTCGAAGCTCGGCGACATCCTGCTCACCCCGACCCTCGGCGCTTTGCGCGCGGTGCCCAGCCTCGCGTGGCTGCCGCTGCTGATCCTCTGGCTGAAGCTCGGCGAGGAGTCGAAGATCACGCTGATCATCATCGGCTCGTTCTTCCCCGTCTACACCGTCGTCGCGAGCGCGCTGCGCCACGTCGACCGCCAGCTCATCGAGGCGGCCCGCGCCTTCGGCCTGCACGGCACGCGCCTGTTCGGCACCGTGCAGCTGCCCGCCGTCATCCCCGAGACCATCGCGGGCCTCCGCCTCGCACTCGCCCAGGCGTGGCTGTTCCTCGTCGCCGCCGAGCTGCTCGGCGCGTCGATGGGGCTCGGCTTCCTGTTGACCGACTCCACGAACACGGGCCGACTCGACCGCACGTTCCTCGCGATCATCCTGCTCGCCGTGATCGGCAAGCTCTCCGACTCGCTGATCGGCGTGTTCGAGCGCTGGGCCGTGCGCCGCTGGACCTGATCGCCGCACCCGCATCCCGCAGAGAACGGACCGCATGACCCTGGACGCCCTGCTCCACGAGGAGCGTCGCTTCGCCCCGCCCGCGCCGTTCGCCGAGGCCGCCAACGTCACGGCCGCCGACGCCGACGCGCGCCACGCCGCGGCTGCAGCCGACCCGGTCGCGTACTGGGCCGAGCAGGCCGCGCGGCTCGAGTGGGCGGAGCCCTGGCACACGGCGCACACGTGGCATCCGGCCGCCCCCACCGCCGACGGGGAGCTCAGCGTGCCCCGCGCGGAGTGGTTCGCGGGCGGGCGCCTGAACGTGGCGGTGAACTGCGTCGACCGCCACGTGGCCGCCGGTCGCGGCGAGAAGGTCGCCTTCCACTTCGAGGGCGAGCGCGGCGACCGCCGCACGCTCACCTACGCCGACCTCGAGCGCGAGGTGAAGCGCGCGGCGAACGCCCTCACCGCGCTGGGCATCGAGCGCGGCGACCGCGTCGTGCTGTACCTGCCGGTCATTCCCGAGACCGTCATCATCACGCTCGCGATCGCGCGCATCGGCGCGGTGCACTCGCTCGTGTTCGGCGGCTTCTCGGCCGAGGCGCTGCGCTTCCGCGTGGAGGACACGGGCGCGAAGCTCGTCGTCACGACCGACGGGCAGTTCCGCCGCGGCGCCGCCGTGCCAGTGAAGCACGCGGCCGACGAGGCGGTCGCCGGCGTGGCATCCGTCGAGCACCTGCTGGTCGTGCGCCGCACCGGCGACGAGACGCCCGTCGTGCCGTGGACCGCCGGTCGCGACGTCTGGTGGCACGACGTCGTCGACACCGCGTCGGCCGAGCACGAGGCCGAGGCGTTCGAGGCCGAGACCCCGCTGTTCGTGATCTACACCTCGGGAACGACGGGCAAGCCGAAGGGGCTCGTGCACACGTCGGGCGGCTACCTCACCCACGCGTCCGCGACCCACTGGGCCGTGTTCGACGCCAAGCCCGACGACGTCTACTGGTGCACCGCCGACCTGGCCTGGGTGACCGCGCACTCGTACGTGCTCTACGGCCCGCTGTCGAACGGCATCACGAGCGTCATCTACGAGGGCACGCCGAACACGCCGCATCCGGCCCGCCACTTCGAGATCATCGAGCGCTACGGCGTCACGACCTACTACACGGCGCCGACGCTCGTGCGTTCGCTCATGACCTGGTTCCCCGAGGGGGTGCCGACGGAGCACGACCTGTCGAGCATTCGCCTGCTCGGCTCGGTGGGCGAGGCGATCAACCCGGAGGCGTGGGTGTGGTTCCGCGAGCAGATCGGCGCCGGCACGGCACCGATCGTCGACACCTGGTGGCAGTCGGAGACCGGCGCGGCCGTCATGGCGCCGCTGCCCGGCGTCTCGACGCTGAAGCCCGGCTCGTCGCTGCGCGCCCTGCCCGGACTCACCACGCGCGTCGTCGACGACCGCGGCGACGACGTGCCCCGCGGCTCGGGCGGCTACCTCGTGATCGACGGCACCTGGCCGGGCATGGCCCGCACGGTGTGGGGCGACCCCGAGCGCTACCGCGACTCGTACTGGGCGCGCTTCGCCGACCGCGGCTACTTCTTCTCGGGCGACGGCGCGAAGGTCGACGCCGACGGCGACATCTGGCTGCTGGGCCGGGTCGACGACGTCATCAACGTGTCGGGGCACCGGCTGTCGACCATCGAGATCGAGTCGGCACTGGTCGCGCACCCGTCGGTCGGCGAGGCCGGGGTGGTCGGGGTGTCGGATGCCACGACGGGTGAGGCGGTCGCGGCATTCGTGGTCGCCTCCGACGGGCTGGTCGGGGGTGCGGATGCCTCGCCCGAGGCATCCGCTCGCATCGCGTCGCTGCGGGCCCACGTGGCCGCCGTGATCGGCCCGATCGCGAAGCCCCGCGACGTCGTGCTCGTGCCCGACCTGCCGAAGACCCGCTCGGGCAAGATCATGCGTCGCCTGCTGGTCGACCTCGCCGAGGGCCGCCCGCTGGGCGACACCACATCGCTGCAGGACGAGGCCGCGCCGGCCCGCATCGCGGAGCTCCTTGCCCGCTAGGTGCGGCGCTTTTCAGGAGGCGGCTGTCAGCGGATGCGGCTTCCGTGCGTGAGCGGGGCGTCCTCGGCGTGACGCTGCGCAGAAGTGGCGACCCACGCATACATCCGGCGCGCACGCGCCGACCGTTCCTGAAAAGCGACGCCACCTGCGGTCAGCGTGAGGGGGCGGGCTCCTCGGCGGGGGCGTCGACGTCCGTCGCCGCGAACTCGCGGGTCGGGGTCGCGTCGTCGTCGACGTCGGCGGAGGCATCCGTCGACGCGACGGGCTCCTCGTCGTCCCAGACGTAGTCGTCGGCCGGGTCCACGTCGTCGACCGGCACGGGCTCGACGGCCTCGCGGCGCAGCGCGCCGAAGCCGACGAGCATCGCGAGCGCGGAGATCGCGACGACGGTGCCGATGATGCCGGCGCCGAGCACGGCGGCCCAGACGACGACCCACGACTGCCCGCCGTACACGTCGGCGGCGGTCGCGGCACCCGTGTCGAGCGCGGTCGTGAGGGCGCCCATGGTGCGCGCGGTCATCAGCGCACCGTACGCGAGCACGGCGATCGAGCCGGCGAGGCCGATCAGCGGCAGCGCGAGCTTCGCGGGGGACACGGGGCGTGCGGGGGTTGCGGACATGCGGGACCTCGGCTCTCTCGGGGACTGTTCCGGTCACGGTAGGCAGCGATCCCATGAGCGGGCTATGCCTCGCACCGGCACCCGCTGTGAGTCCTCCAGCGCGCGCCGATCACGCCGCTCAGCGCAACGCGCGCAACCGCGCCCGTTCCTCCGGCGCGAGGTGCTCGGTCGCGTACGACAGCATCGTGCGGGGCATCCGCGCCGCGTGCGCATCGAGGAACGCCACGAGCGTCGCCCGGTCGACCCGCGCGCCCACCTCGCGCAGCATCCACCCGACCGCCTTGTGCATGAGGTCCTCGCGGTCGTCGAGCAGCGCCTCCGCGAGCTGCAGCGTCGGCCTCGCGTCGCCCGCCTTGATCCACGCGAGGGTCGCGATCACCGCCACCCGGCGCTGCCAGAGCGAATCGGATGCCGCCAAGCCGTCGAGCAACCCGACCCCATCGCCGCCGTCGGCGACGCCCGCCCGCACCGCCTCCCCCACGAGCGCCTCGGCCGACGCGTCGACCAGGTCCCAGTTGTCGACTCGCCCCGCGCGCACCGCCGCGAGGTAGGCCAGGTGCGTCTCGCGCCGCGCGCGGTCGTCGAAGGTCCGCACGCGTCCGGCCCGCCGGAACCGCGCGACCATCACGAGCAGCGCCGCGAGCCGGTGCTCGTGCACGGGGCTCTCGAGCAGGGCGAATGCCTCGCCCAGCGGCATCCGCTCGAATCGCTTCACCACACGCCGGGTCGCCGGCACCCGCACGCCGATGAACACGTCGCCCTCGCCGTACTCGCCCGGACCGGTCTTGAAGAAGCGCTGCAGGAAGGACGCGTCGTCGGGATCGCCGAGCGCGTCGAGCGCCGCGGCGAGCGCCGCCGCCGTGAGGTCGCCCGGAGCATCCGTCGCCTGCTCGCCCATGCCCCGATCACACCATCGCGGCCCGAACGGCGCAATGCTGCGCGGGCCCGCGAACTCCACCGCGACAAGCCGAGCACGCGCAGGATACGTGCGCGAAGTCACAACCAATCGCCGCGATCTTGCGCCTAGCCTTGCTGCAAGCGGCATATCCGCCGCCGCGCACCATGGCCGACGACGGCCGCGAGATCGGAGGCAACCGTGTCGCAGACCCAGCTCGACCCCCGCATCGACACCGCCGACGCGCCCAGCCCGGCCACCCGTATCGAACTCGCGCACGGCGTCGAGCACGACCCCGCCTGGCTCGACCTGAAGCAGGCGGCCACGGCCCTGCAGGCACTCCAGGCGAAGGACGGCTCCGTCCCCGAAGAGGCCGACCGCCCCGAGGTATCCGCTCTCGTCGACCGGGTCGTGAACGCCGTCGAGGCCCTCGCCCCGCGCTTCCCGCACGACGCCGACTACCTCGCCCAGCTGCCGCGCGACCTGCGCCGCTGGCGCGACGAGGGGCTCGGCGTGCCCGACTTCCTCGACTCGCTCGTCGCGTTCCAGCCGCAACGGCACCGCGTCGACGGGCTGCGCCACCTCGTGGTCTTCCCGATGCTCACGCAGAACGGCTCGGCCGACCGGCACCTCGAGGCGCTCGTCGTCGAGACGATCTGGCCCGAGTCGATCGCGCACCTCGAGGCATCCGACTACGGCAACGCCCTGTTCGTGAGCCTGCGCCTGGTCGACTTCACGCCCGGGTACGACACGAACTCGGCCGTGCTGTTCCCCGAGACGGTCGCGATGCGCGAGATCCCGCCGTTCACGTGGGGCGCGATCTTCCAGGACCGGGAGGCCGCCCGCTACCGCCGGGTCGTGCGCGCCGCCGCCGACATCACGAAGCTCGACCTGCCCGCCGACGCCGCCCGCATGCTCGACGACCAGCGCCTCACCGAGCGCGTGTTCGTGATGTGGGACCTCATCCACGACCGCACGCACATGCGCGGCGACCTGCCGTTCGACCCGTTCATGATCAAGCAGCGCATGCCGTTCTTCCTCTACTCGCTCGAGGAGCTGCGCTGCGACATGACCGCGTTCCGCGAGTCGGTGCGCATCCAGCGCCGGCTCGAGGCGAGGGCGGCGGATGCCTCGGGCGAACCGCTCACCGACGTCGAGGCGTACGTGCTCGACCTCTCACGCCTCGTGCAGTACGCGGTGATCTTCGACCGCATCTTCCGCTTCGCGATCACCGGCACGCGCGTGCGCAACTACGACGGGCTCGGCGGGCAGCTGCTGTTCGCGTGGCTGCACCAGCGCGGGGTGTTGCACTGGACCGACACGAAGCTCGCATTCGACTGGGACGGCGTGCCCGACGCGGTCGTCGCCCTCGGCGACGCGATCGACGAGCTGTACTGGCGCTCGATCGACCGGCCGAAGACGGCGCACTGGCTCGCGGCCTACGAGCTCGTCTCGGGCGTGCTCGAGCCGAACCCGGCGTCGCAATGGGCGCGCGGGCTGCCCGACGAGGTGCTCGCGGGCGCGCCGCGCGGCTACACCGACCTGGTCATGGACGACGAGTTCCCGCTGTCGATGTTCTACGAGGCGCTCGAGAAGAAGATGCGCGACGTGATCGCCTCGACCGTGGGCATCACGGGCGCGACCCCCGAGGCCTGATCAGGGACTGGCCGACCGGGCCGCGATCGGGCAGGCTCGAAGGACGACGCCGGCCCAGGCGAGGGGAGACGCACGTGAGCACGGACGGACGCACGGTACTGATCGCGGGGGCGACGAGCGCGTCCGGTCGCGCGGTCGCGCGGGCGCTGCTCGCCGACGGGGCGCGGGTCATCGCGGTCGGCTCGAACCGGGGGCGACTCGACGAGCTCGAGGCATCCGTGCCCGGGGTCATCACGGAGCTCGCCGACCTGACCGTGAAGTACGACGTGCTCGAGCTGTCGATGCGCGTGCACGCCCGCATCGGCGACGTCGACGGCGTCGTGCACCTGGTCGGCGGCTGGCGCGGCGGCGGGGGCATCCCGGGGCAGACCGACGACGACTTCCGCGCGCTCGAGGCGAGCTTCACCGCGCTGCGCTTCGTGAGCCGCACGTTCTGGGACGACCTCACCGCCTCGGATGCCGGGCGCATCGCGATCGTCTCCTCCACGACGGTCGAGCAGCCCACGGCCGGCAGCGCGAACTACAGCGCGGTCAAGGCCGCGAGCGAGTCGTGGATGCGCTCGCTCGCCGACGGCTTCGCCAAGGCCGGCGACACGGGCGCGGCGACGATCTTCCGCGTCCGCTCGCTCTCGGGCCTCGAGGACGCCCTCGCCGACGCCGTCGTCGGGCTGTGGGCAGCGGATGCCGCTGAGCTCAACGGCCGCACGACCACGCTCGCCTGACCCGGCGGGCGCGTCCGCCTCGCGCGTGAACCGCGGCACTTTTCAGGAGCAGCGGCAAGGGCCGCAAACGATTCCGTCGCGGTAAGCGGCCGATTCGCACCCTTCCCCAGCGCTGACACGGCCCCCCGCACGTATCCTCCGTCGCCCCGCGCCAACCTCCTGAAAAGCGCCCACCCCACACGCGTCCACAGGGGAGACGGCGCGCGGATGCCGCCGGGGTACGATTCCCGCGCCCCGCGCGCCGACCCGAAACGGCCGCCCCGGGGCATCCGCACCCCCGAACCGAAGGCACCACCCCCATGCGCAAGCGCACCGTCGCGCTCATCACCGTCTCCGCCGTCGTCGTCGCCGCCCTGGGCGCCGCGTACTGGGCGGGACGCGACCTGTTCCACATGCCCACCGCGACCGGCGTCGACTCGGTGATCGGGGAGGTCGGCGGCGAGCGCGTGCTCGGCGTCTTCGCCCACCCCGACGACGAGCAGACCGTGAACGGGCTGTTCTGGCGGGCGAAGCACCACGACGGCGCCGAGACCGCGCTGATCACCGCGACCCGCGGCGAGGCCGGCCACCAGGTGCCCGTCGTCGCCCGGCAGGACGACCTCGGCATCGTGCGCGAGGCCGAGGCGCTGAAGAACAGCTTCAACCTGGGCGTCGACGAGCACGACGTGTGGCACTACCCCGACGGCGGCGTGCCCGAGGTCGACGAGGAGGAGCTGGTCGAGCGCATCGCCGACGCCATGGCCGAGTTCCGTCCCGACGTTGTGGTCACGTTCTGGCCCGAGTCGGGCGCGACGGGCCACGCCGACCACATGGAGATCGGGCGGGCGACGGAGCTCGCGATCGGGCAGCTCGAGGCATCCGCCGGCCCCTACACCGGGCCGGACACCCTTGTGTACACGATCAGCCCGACGAAGGCGCTCACGATGTTCGGCGGCGAGACCGGCGCGTTCGTCGCCGCGAACCAGCCGGACCCCGACTACGCGATGCCCGCCGAGGTGGGCAAGAAGTTCGAGGGCTGGCAGATCCACGCCTCGCAGCGCGACTTCATGCCGGCCTCGTACATCTTGCCGACCTGGGTCATCTACGCGCTCTGGGACCACGAGTTCTACACCGTGCGCGACCTCGCGGCCGACCCGCTCGGCTGAGTCGGGCGGCGGTTCGCGCGCCGATCCCGCCTGAGGGCCGAATCTTGCGCCGAGGGCCGAAGCTTCCGCACTCGGGCGAAGGATCGGCCCTCAAGCGGGATCGGCGGGCAGCGCCCGCGGCGCCCCGGGAGCCCCTGACCGCGTAGCGTGGACGCCATGCTCCAGCTCGACCACTTGTCCAAGTCGTACGGCGAGCGCCTCGCCCTCGACGACGTCTCATTCACCGTCGCCCCGGGCCGCATGACCGGCTTCGTCGGCGGCAACGGGGCCGGCAAGACCACCGCGATGCGCATCGTGCTCGGCGTGCTCGAGGCCGACCGAGGCACGGTGACGCTCGAGGGGCGCGGGCTGACGCAGACCGACCGCCAGCGGTTCGGCTACATGCCCGAGGAGCGCGGGCTGTACCCCAAGATGCGCGTGCTCGAGCAGCTCGTCTACTTCGCCCGCCTGCACGGCTGGGCGCCCGCCGCCGCGCGCCGCAACGCGCTCGAACTGCTCGAGCGGCTCTCGCTCGAGGAGCGCCGCGACGACAAGCTCGAGACCCTCTCGCTCGGCAACCAGCAGCGCGCGCAGATCGCCGCGGCGCTCGTGCACCGGCCCGAGGTGCTCGTGCTCGACGAGCCGTTCTCGGGACTCGACCCGATCGCCGTCGAGTCGGTGCAGCAGGTGCTGACGGATGCCGCGGCAGCCGGCGCGCCCGTGCTCTTCTCGTCGCACCAGCTCGACATCGTCGAGCGGCTCTGCGACGACCTCGTCATCATCGCGGGCGGCCGCATCGCCGCGGCCGGCGCCCGCGACGAGCTGCGCGAGTCGCATCGGTCGTCGCGCTACGAGCTGCTGCTGACCGCCGACGCGGGCTGGCTGCGCGAGGTGCCCGGCGTCGAGGTCGTCGACAGCGACGGCGGGTGGGCGCTGTTCGACGTCGATGCGGATGCAACGCGCCAGGCCGTGCTCCGCCGCGCGGTCGAGCACGGCGAGGTCGTCAGCTTCACCCGCGAACAGACCACGCTCGCCCAGATCTTCCGGGAGGTCGTGCGATGAGCCGGGCCGAGCAGTCCCGGGTCGCAGCCGACGCACGACCCGCCGCCCCGGGCTTCGCTGCGAGCGCCTGGCTCGTCGCGGTGCGCGAGATCATGGTGCGCCTGCGCAGCGTCGCCTTCGTCGTCTCGACGGCGATCATCGTGCTCGCCGCGCTCGCCGCCGTGGTGATCGGCAGCGTCGTGAGCGCGAACGCCGAGCCGCCTGGCGTGGCCGCGGTCGGCGAGGCGCAGGAGGCGCTCGCCGGCACCGACGAACTGCGCGTGGTCGACGCCGCCGACACCGCCGAGGCGGAGCAGCTGCTGCGCGACGGCGAGGTCGACGCCATCGTCGCGCCCGACGCCCTCGCGGCAGAGATCGTGCCCGAGGCCGAGCCCGGAGCGTCGCCGATCGGGCTCACCGTCATCGGCCTGGACGGCCCGGCGGGCTCGGTCGTCCAGGCCCTGTCGGTGCCGCCGAACGTCGCGGTGCTCGACCCGAGCGACCAGGACCCGGGCCTCGTCTATTTCGTCGCCCTCGGCTTCGGGCTCGTGTTCTTCATGTCGGCACTCACGTTCGGCCAGATCATCGCGCAGAGCGTGGTCGAGGAGAAGCAGACCCGCGTGGTCGAGGTGCTGCTCTCCGCGATCCCGGTGCGCACGCTGCTCACGGGCAAGGTCGTGGGCAACAGCCTGCTCGCGTTCGCCCAGATCGTGGTGATCACCGGGCTCGCCCTGCTCGGCCTGGCCGTCACGGGTCAGCGCGTGCTGTTCGGCGAGTTGGGCCCGAGCGTGCTCTGGTTCATCGTGTTCTTCCTGTTCGGGTTCGTCATGCTGGCCGCCCTGTTCGCGGCTGCGGCGGCGATGGTCTCGCGCGCCGAGGACGTGGGCACCACGACCACCCCGGTCACGATGCTCGTGATGATCCCGTACTTCCTCGTGGTGTTCTTCAACAGCAACGAGACGGTGCTCGCGGTCATGAGCTACGTGCCGTTCTCCGCACCGGTCGGCATGCCCGTGCGGGTGTTCCTCGGCACGGCCGAGTGGTGGGAGCCGCTCGTCTCGCTCGTGCTCCTCATCGCGACCACGGCGCTCGCGATCCTCGTCGGCAGCCGCATCTACGGCAACGCGCTGCTGCGCATGGGCGCGCGCGTGAAGCTGCGCGAGGCGCTCGGGTCGTGACGAGGGCGCGCCGATCCCGCCTGAGGGCCGAATCTCGCACCGAGGGCGGAAGCTGCAGCCCTCAGGCGAAGGATCGGCCCTCAGACGGAAACGCGATCAGGCCGAGCTGGCCGAGGCACCGCGCATCTGGCGCAGCACCTCGTCGGTCGGCTGCATGAGCGCGATGATGTTGCCCTCGCTGTCGTCGAACCACGCTCCGCGCGAGCCCTCGAAGTCGGCGACGCCGTCGACCGTCTTCAGGCCCTCCGGGAAGTCGTAGTCGTGGAACACGACGCCGTGCGAGCGGAACTCGGCCATGTCGGCGTCGAGGTTCTCGGTCATGATCGACAGCACGGTGTTCTTGGCGGTGCCCGAGAAGCTCGTCTCGTAGACGAGCACGCTCGTGCCGCCGATCGTGTAGTAGTCGCCGGTGACGTCGGACACGGTCGGTTCGAGGCCGAACACGTCGTGCCAGAAGCGGCGGGCGCGTTCGAGGTCGGATGCCGCCAGGACGGCGGTCATCGAGGTGAGGTGTGCCATGAGGATTCCTCGCTTCCTGTGACGTTCCGGAGTGTACTCCCGCCGCGCGCCGCGCACACCCCGCCCGCGGTCGAGCGGCACGTCCCGACCACGTCGACCGGACGCGCGTCCGGCACGGCCCGCAGGGAAGGGTCGCAGGGCATCCGTCGTTGCATCCGATCGGGTCCGCCGCCCGGCGCACCCGACCCTGCAGGAAGGCTCACCGCATGACGCACCCCGTGATCCCGGACGACCTCGTCGACCTGCTCGAGCGACCGTTGATCGGCGCGCTCGGCACGACACGACCCGACGGGGCCGTGCAGGTGCACCCGATGTGGTTCGAGTTCGACGGCACCGACATCCGCTTCACGCACACGACGAAGCGCGTGAAGTACCGCAACCTCATGGCCGACCCGGCGATGACCCTGCTCGTGATCGACCCCGACGACACCGGCCGCTACCTCGAGCTGCGCGGCCGCCTCGCCGAGGCCATCCCCGACCCGACCGGCTCGTACCTCGTGCACCTGGGCGCCCGCTACGGCAACCCCGGCATGCAGCCGCCGGCCGACCGCGCCGACCGGGTCATCCTGCGGATGTCGATCGAGCGCGCCTCGCGCCACTGAACGAGCTCCGTCAGACGCCGAACGGGCGCGGCCGCGGAGTTCCCGCGACCGCGCCCGTCCGTGGGGCCGGTGCACCCTAGTCGCCGACGCGCACGAGCTGCACGTCGTCGAAGGTGCCCCACGCGTTCGCGGAGAGCTCCCAGTCGAACGCGACCGTGACGTCGGCGCCGCGATCCACCTGGAACTGCAGCGTCGCCGTCTGGAAGTCCTGCCAGCCGGTGAGCTGGAGCGGCGCCGACACCGAGGTGGTGGTCGTGCGGCCGTTGCCCGCGTGGGCACGATCGACCGCACCGCCCGAGGCCTCCGACGCGCGGCCGAGGCCGGCGCCCGGGGCTCCCTGCACCACGGTCGCCCGCAGCTGCAGCACGTCGCCGTCCTGCAGCAGGTCGCCCTGCGTGGTCGCGCGCAGCTCGTACGTGCCCGCGGGCAGGTCGGCGACCAGCTGCGTCAGCGAACCCGAGTAGTCGCTTCCGAGCCAGAACGACACGGCGTTCGGCTTGTCCGACGCATCCTCGCCGACCGCGGCGATCGCAGCACCGTCGCCCGCGAACTGCCAGGCGGAGCCGTCGCCGTCGAAGCTGCCGTCGACCACCAGGTTGCGCTCGAGCACCGTGATCGTCGCGACCGCGTCGAGCCCGCCGCTCGTGCGCCCGCCGACCTCGTAGACGCCCACGCCGTCGACCGCGTGCAGGTCGGGCTGCGACCACTTCACGGCCTGCGACGAGACCGCACCGTTCCACGCGGTCACCGCCACTATCTCGGGCAGTGCGACCGGGTCGCCGTCGACGATGGTGATCGCGACCGGTGCGACCGCCGAGGCGGGCGCCTCGCCGACGAGCACGAGCGCGTCGAGCGCATCGCGCAGCAGCGCGAGCGCCCCGTCGACATCGGCCTGCGACGGGGCATCCGCCCCCAGCACGACGTGCGCGATCTCGAGCGGCAGGGCGAGGCCCGCGTACGACTCGGGCGTGACGAGCGCCGGGTCGAGCGACTCGGCCAGCGCCACCAGGTCGGCGAGCGCGGTCGTGTCCGCGCCCTCGTCCGAGGCGAGCACCAGCTCGACGTCGTCGAACGTGCCCCACGCGCCGGCGGCGAGGTCCGCCACGATCGACACGGTCACGGTCTCGCCGGCCGCTACCGCGAGCGGCGGAGTGACCGGGTACGACCAGGCGCGCCAGCCGTCCATCGAGAAGTCCGCCGACGCGGACGCCCCCGACGAGGTCGACACGACGAGCTGCACGCTGCTCGCGTCGCTGATGCCGTCGCCCTGCAGGGCCGCGGTCGCGACGTACTCGCCCGCCGGCACGTCGGCGACCTGCTGCGACACGGTGAACGCGTACGTGCTGCCCGAGTAGAAGTGCGTCGACTTGTAGTCGGTGTGCGGGTCGTCGTCGGCGCGCACGGTCACGCCGGTGCCGGTGGCGACCCACATGCTCGTGTCGGCCTCCTCGAAGCCGGGGTTCCGCAGCCGGTTCTCGGCCTTCACGACGATGTCGGCGGATGCCTCGAGGCCCGACGCCGTTAGCCCGCCGACGCGGTACGTGCCGGGGCCGTGGATCCACTCCGCGGCATCCGACCACTCGACCGCCTCGGACTCGACGGAGCCGTCGTTGTACGTCACCTCGAGCGTGTCGGGCAGCGCCCAGGGCTCGCCCGCGGCGACCGTGAGCGACACCTGCTCGACCGAGACGACCTCGCGCGGCGCGACCGCACCGGTGCGGGCGTACTCGAAGACGTTGAGCGACTCGAGCGGGTGCCCCGCGAAGTCGAAGAGGGCCTGGTTCTCCCACGCCGAGCCGCCGTACCAGACGCCCGCGTCGTCGGGGTCGTACTCGCCGGCGTAGCTGGTGGCCCAGCCGGAGCCGTCGCGCTCCCACAGCACGCGGTTCGCCTCGACCTCCTCCGGCGGCCCGACCGGCAGCCACGCGGGCTCCCAGTAGTACACGCCGATGCCGGCGTCGCCCACGTCGACGACCGCCTGCATCACGTCGCGCACCGCAGTGGCCTGCCCCTGCACGCTCACCGGGTAGGCGGTGGCCTCGCTCGGCAGGTCGATCACGTTGCCGTGCCCGTCGCCGTCCTCGAGCGTGTACGCCCACGACGTCTCGGCCACGAGCACCTGCTTCTGGTACTGCTCGGCCACGTCCGACAGCACCGAGGTGAGGTTCGTCAGCGAGCCGTGCCAGAACGGGTAGTACGACGAGGCGAAGACGTCGTAGTCCACGCCGCGCGCCTCGAGGGCCGCCGCGTAGTTGAGGTAGCGACCGGATGACTCGGGGTTGGTGAAGTGCAGCGCGACGAGCGCGTCGGGCAGTACGTCGCGCACCGCGGCGGAGCCCGCCGAGAAGACCTGCGCCATGCCGTCCCAGCCGCTCACGCCCGCGACCGCGTTGTTCGTCTCGTTGCCGACCTGCACCATGCGCACGTCGACGCCCGCCGCGACGAACTGCTCGAGCGCATCGGTCGTGAACGCGCCGACCGCTGCCGCCGTGTCGGCGACCGAGAGGCCCTCCCACGCCTTCGGCGCGTCCTGCTTGCCGGGGTCGGCCCAGAAGTCGGAGTAGTGGAAGTCGACGAGGGTGGCCAGGCCCGCGGCCGTGGCGCGCTCGCCGATCTCGACGGCCCGCTCCACGTCGACGTTGCCGCCGCCGTAGCCGTTGCCGTCGGCGTCGAACGGGTCGTTCCAGACGCGCACGCGCACGTCGGTGACGCCGTGCTCGGCGAGCACGTCGAACAGGTCGGCGGGCGCGCCGGTGGCGTCGCGGAACACGACGCCGGACTCCTCGAGCGAGAGCACGCTCGAGACGTCGACGCCGTTGATGAAGTCGTCGGGGAGGCCCTCGACGCGTTCGACGAAGATGCCGGCGTCGACCGGCCCCTCCTCCGCTGCCGCGGGCGCGGCGGCGAGGAGGCCGCCGACGAGTCCCGCGACCGCGGCTGTGACCGCTCCCAGTCTGAGGCGTGAGTGGTGCATGGCGCTCCGATCTTCCTTGATCCCTCTGCGGCCGCGGATCGCGACCGCCCTTTCGTCCCGGGCCGCGGCTCAGCGCGCCCGGCGGTTCGTCAGCCCTTGACCGCTCCTGCGGTGAGCCCGCCCACGATGTACCGCTGCAGCGACAGGAACAGCACGAGCACCGGGATCGCCGCGAGCACCGCGCCCGCGGTGAACAGGCCCCAGCGCGACGTGAGCTGGTCGGACACCCACTGGTACATGCCCACGGCGAGCGTCCAATTCTCCTCCGACACGAGCACGATCTTCGCGAGCACGTAGTCGCCGAACGCCGCGATGAACGCCAGCAGGGCGACCACCGCCAGGATCGGCGTCACGAGCGGCATGATCAGCCGCCAGAAGATCTGCGCGTGGGTCGCGCCGTCGATCTTCGCCGACTCGTCGATCTCGATCGGCACCGTGTTGAAGAAGCCGTACATGAGGAAGGTGTTCGCCCCGAGCGCGCCGGCCAGGTACAGCGCGATCAGCGAGATCTTCGAGTTGATGCCGAGCGCCGGCACGACCTCGCCGATCGCGAGCAGCATCAGGAGGATCGCCACGAACGCGAGGGTCTGCGGGAACATCTGGATGATGAGCAGGCCCGACAGGCTCGCGCGTCGGCCGGAGAACCGGAACCGCGAGAACGCGTAGGCACCGGCAGCACCGATCACGACCGCGCCCACCGCCGCGATGCCGCCGATGAGGAGCGTGTTGCCGTACCAGGCCCAGAAGTAGGTGTCGCCGAGCGCCATGTAGTTCTCGATGCTCACCGCGGAGAAGATCGCGTTGCTCGCCGCGAGGCTGCCCCGCGGGTTGAGCGACGCCGACAGGATGTACACCAGCGGGAAGGCCGCGTAGAAGATGATCCCCGCGGCGAAGAAGTACTTCCAACCGACCTCGAGCCACCACCGGCGACGGCGGGCGGAGGTGCGGTCGTGGGGCGGGCGGCTCCCACCGTCGCCCGCGGTCTCGCGGACGGTCGCTGCGCGCGTCTCAGTCATCAGAAATTCTCCAACCTGCGGGTCTGCCGGAACACGATCGCCGCGATGAGGCCGATCACGATGAAGACGAGGATCGAGAGCGCACTCGCGAGCCCGTAGTTCGCCACGCCGCCCGAGATGCCCGCGATGTCGAAGATCGCGGTGATGAGCAGGTCGGTCGAACCGAGACGGTATGGCGCGCCCGGTATGACGGGGCCACCGTCGTTGAAGATGTAGATGACGGTGAAGTTGTTGAACCCGACGGCGAACGACGCGATCGCGAGCGGCGCCGTCGAGACGAGCAGCAGCGGCAGGATGATCGACCGGAACCGGCGGAACTTGCCGGCGCCGTCGATGTCGGCGGCCTCGAGGGTGTCGGACGGCAGCGACTGGAGCGCGCCCGTGCAGACGAGGAACCAGTACGGGAACGACAGCCAGACGTTCACGAAGAGCACGGCGCCCCTGGCCAACCACGGATCACCGAGCCAGTTGATGTCGGCGCCGAAGAAGAAGAGGTCGTTGATCACGCCGAACTCGGCATTGAACATGCCTCGGAACAGCAGCGCGCTGAGGAACGCCGGGAACGCGTACGGGAGGATGAACAGCACCCGGAGGAACTTCCGCGCGCGGATGCGCGGATCGTTGAAGACCAGCGCGAAGAGCAGTCCGAGCGCGAACGGCAGCACCACCGAGAGCAGCGCGAACGCGAAGGTCCAGATCGTGACGATGAGCAGCGCCTCGGCGAGCGCCGGATCGGTGAAGATCGCGAGGAAGTTGTCGAACCCGACGTTCACGTACCAGCCGGTCGGCAGCGAGCTGCCGTCGTCGGCGACGAAGCTGCCGCGGTCGTTCGGCGCGTAGACCGTGCCCGACACCGTGTCGGTGATCGTCTGTGCCTCCTCGTCCCAGACGAGGGTCGAGGTGTAGACGGCACCGCTCGAGCCGTCGCGCGTGCGGATGGCGCCGTCGTTCGGGTCCTCGGAGACCGGCACGCGGAGGTCGACCACGGCGGCCTGGAGCTCCTGGTCGGAGAGCAGCCGGCCGCGGTCGACGACCGTCCAGCCGGGCACGTCGCTCGGGGCGCCGCTCGCGGTCGGCACGTCGACCGACGAGAGCGGCTCGTTCTCGGTGCCGACGAGCACCTCGCCGCCGTCGTTGATCGCGAAGCCCAGCTCGCCGCCGAGCCGCTCGACGACCGAGAGGGGATAGGTGGGAGAGCCCTCCACCCGACGCTCGCCCTGGATGAGCGCCGCGTCCACCGCCTGCTCCATCGAGCCGGCGTGGCCGGTGCCGTAGTTCGTGAACGCGATGTAGGCGGTGTAGCCGAAGACGAAGATCTGGAAGACGAAGAGGAACGCCAGCCCCGGCAGCAGGTACTTGAGCGGGAGGGCCTTCTTCGTGAAGTAGACGATGTCGGCGATGACCAGCAGCGCGAGCGTGATGCCGAAGATCCACCACGACTCCACGCGGAACGCGGAGATGAGCGCCAGCAGCCCGAGCGCGTTGATGACCGCCATGATGGCGAGCTTGACCAGGAACCCCCAGCCGAGTCCGCGCCAGCCCCGCGAGTGCGACTCCGCGGAGGGGCCGCCCCTGCGGGAGGTCGACGGCGGACCCGAGGTGGTCTCGAGGTCCTGCGCCTCATCGTGCTGGACCGACATCGTGCTCCTTCGTCGACGGATGTTATTGCGAGTATCTTGCGAGCGGTGCCATGGGGTGGGCAGGCGCGCCCACCCCACGGCGGTCGGCTCAGCCGCCGAGCTCGGCCTCGAGGTCGCTGACCATGGTGTCCCAGGTCGGCACGGGGTCGGCACCGGCGATGATCTGGGCCTGTGCGGCGTTCCAGAAGTCCCAGACGGAGCCCATCTCGGGGATGCTCGGCATCGGCACGCCGTTCTGCGAGGACGCGAGGAACCCGGCGATGATCGGGTCGGACGCGACCTCCTCGGCGACCGTGCTCCACGCGGGGATGCGCGGGTCGGCCTCGTAGAGCGCACGCTGCGCGTCCTCGGTCGCGATGTAGTTCACGAGGAACTCCTGCGCGATGAGGGCGTTCTCGCTCTGCGAGCTGAGGTAGAAGCCCTGCACGCCGACGAACGGCGCCGCGGTGCCGTCACCGGCCGGCGGAACCGGGTTGACCGCGACATTGACGTCGGGGTACTCGCCGATCGCCCACGGGCCCTGCACCGTGTACGCGGCCTCGCCGCTGTTGAAGAGCTCGTTGTTGATCGCGTAGTCGACGGTCGTCGAGATGTAGCCCGTGCCGTCCTCGCCGTTCGCTGCGAGCCACTCCGCGAACGCCTCGCCGCTGGCGCCGCCCATGCCGACCTCGTTGGTGTACGAGCCCGAGGAGTCCTGCACGAAGACGGGTGCATCGAACGACGTCTGGAACGGGTACATCGTGTAGCCGTCACCGGTCTGGCCGGCCGTGTTGATCACGAACGGACGCTCGGCACCCGAGTCGATGCCGTTCTGGATCATCTCGTCCCAGGTCGCGGGCGCCTCCTCGCCGACGAGGTCGACGTTCTGGATCAGCGCGATCGCCTCGAGCGAGTAGGGCAGCGCGTAGAGCTGGCCGTCGTAGGTCATGGCGTCCAGCGCGACCTGCTCGAACTCGCCGGTCTTGTCGCCGAGGTCGATCGTGTTCACGACACCCGCGCTCACGAGCGCACCCAGCCAGTCGTGGGCGCCGATCGTGATGTCGGGGCCCTCGCCGGTCGGGACCTGCGTGATGAAGTCGTTGCGGATGTCCTCGAAGTTCTTCTGGACGAGCGTGACGGTCGCGCCCGTCTCCTCCTCGAACGTCGCTGCTGCGGCCTCGACCGCGGGCTCGCGGTTCTCGTCGACCCAGACCGTGAGCTCGACGCCGCTGGCGTCGACCGGCTCGCTCGCCTCGTCGCTCGTGTCGCCGCCGCCGGCGCAACCGGCGAGCACTGCGACCGATGCGAGCGCGAGTGCGCTCATTCCGATGTGCTTTCGCATTCCTCTTTCCCTTCAGAGTTGGCCGGCGCCGCGTGCCTCTGTGAATCGCGGCGTTGCGACCGGGTGGTGGTGCGTCGGGCGGATGCCGCGGCGCGAAGGTCGTGCGGGTGTCCCGCGGGTCACGAGTCGGGGCGATCACCCCCCTCGCGACCGCGGTCGGTGCGGACGACGGCGACGCCGCCGCCCGGCACACGCAGGGTGCCCGGCGCATCGGCGCCGGTGAGCAGTTCGGTTCCGGATGCCGCGAGCTCGGCCGCATCCTCCCGATGGTTGACGAGCACCAGGTAGTCGGCGTCGTCGCCTCGACGGGTGATCGCCTCGACGCCGTCGGGGAGTGCGGGCGGCTCGATGCCGGCATCCGCGTAGACCGCTCCGAGCAGCACGTCGAGGGCGTCGCCGTGGAGTCGGGTCGAGACGTACCAGCCCGTCCCGGCGCCGTGCCGGTTGCGGGTCACCGCGGGCCTGCCCGCGCCGGGACCATCCACGTACGTCGCGATGGCCTCGGCGCCGCTCATGACGAGATCCTCCGTCCAGGCGTCCGCGGCGAGTCCGTTCTCGCCCGGCCATTCAAGGGTAACTCCGTCGCCCTCGCGAAGGGGCAGGAACTCCTCGACCCGTACGCCGAGCGCCGGCTCGAGCGGCGCGCCGAACCCGCCCGCGTGCACGGCGTCGTGCTCGTCGACGATCGCCGAGAAGAACGACACGAGCAGGGTGCCGCCGGCCTCGACGTAGCGCGTGAGGTTCGCGGCATCCGCCGTGCTGAGCAGGTACTGGGCCGGGGCGATTACGAGCTTGTACGCCGAGAGGTCCTGGCCGGGGTGGGCGAAGTCGATGGTGATGCCCGCCCGCCAGAGCGGCTCGTAGAACGCCCGGATGCGCTCCCTGTGGTCGAGCTCGACCGAGGGCCGCCACTCGAGGTCCTGCGCCCAGAACGACTCGAAGTCCCAGAGGATCGCGACGTCGGCGAGCACGCGCGAGCCCTGCACCTCGTCGAGCCGGTCGAGCATCGCGCCGAGCTCGACGACCTCGCGCCAGACCCGCGAACCGGTGCCGGCGTGGGGGATCATCGCCGAGTGGAACTTCTCGGCGCCCGAGCGCGAGGCGCGCCACTGGAAGAACAGGATCGCGTCGGCGCCGCGACCCAGGTGGGTGAGCGAGTTGCGCGCCATCTCGCCCGGTCGCTTCGCGATGTTGCGGGGCTGCCAGTTCACGGCCGACGTGGAGTGCTCCATGAGGATCCACGGGGCACCGCCGCCCACCGAGCGGGAGAGGTCGGCGGCGATCGCCAGGCCGATCTCGCCCTCGGGGTCGGCGGCCCACAGGTAGTGGTCGTCGGCGACGATGTCGACCTCGCGCGCCCAGGTCCAGAGGTCGGTGGTCCAGCTCTGGTTGGCCATGAAGTTCGTGGTGATGGGCTGCGCCGCGTGGGCGCGGATCGCGTCGCGCTCGGCGATGAAGCACTGCAGGAGCTGGTGGTCGGTGAACCGGTGGAAGTCGAGCCGCTGGGCGGGGTTGACCACCGAGGGGGCCGCCGCCGGCGCACCCACGTGGGCCCAATCGGTGTAGTGCTGCCCCCAGAAGGCCGTGCCCCACGCGCGGTTCAGCCCGTCGAGGTCGCCGTAGCGCTCGCGCAGCCACTCCCGGAAGGCGGCGACCGACTGCGGCGAGAAGTCCTCGCCCACGGGCACGCCGTACTCGTTGTGCACGTGCCACATCACGACCGCGGGGTGATCGGCGTAGCGCTCGGCGAGGGCACCCGCGATGCGCACGATCGCTTCGCGGTAGGCGGTCGACGAGTGGGACGCCATGCCGCGCGAACCGAAGCCCATCACGGTGCCGTCGGCGGTGATGACGCGCGCGTCCGGGTGGTCGGCGAAGAACCACGCGGGCGGGGATGCGGTCGGGGTGCCGAGGTCGACCGAGACCCCGTTGGCGTGCAGGAGGTCGAGGAGCTCGTCGAGCCAGTCGAAGTCGAACTCGCCCTCGCGGAGCTCGATGAGGGCCCACGAGAAGATGCCGACGCTCACGAGGTCGACGCCGGCCTCGCGCATGAGCGCGACGTCCTCGCGCCACACGTCGCGCCCCCACTGCTCGGGGTTGTAATCGCCGCCGTAGGCGATTCCCCGAAGCTCGGGCCAGGGGTGGTGCTGCGTCATGACGCTCCGTCGGGTCGTGGGTGGTGCGGTGGTGCGGTGCTGATTCGATCCCGTCACGTCGACTTGCGACTGTGACCGGTCACAGTTCTACCCCAGCATCGCCCGCCCGGCAAGTCCGCGCGTCCCGACCGTTATCCAACCGTGACCGGTCACAGCTCGCCGCCGACGCGGTACGATCACGGGCGTGGATGACACGACGACCGCTCGGCGCAAGCCCACCATCCGCGAGGTCGCGGCGGTGGCCGGCGTCTCGCGCGGAACCGTCTCACGCGTCATCAACGGCGGGCACTGGGTCTCGCCCGAGGCGCGCGTCGCCGTCGAGGAGGCGATCCGCACCACCGGGTACACGGCCAGCCACGCGGCGCGCAGCCTCGCGCGGGGGCGCGCCGACTCGGTGGCCTTCCTGCTCACCGAACCGCAGAACCTGCTCTTCGACGATCCCACCTTCTCGCTCCTGCTGCGCGGGGCCGCTGCTGCACTCTCGCGGCGATCCATGACCCTTGTGCTCCTCGTCGCGAGCACGCCGGAGGAACGCAGTCGCGTCGCCGACTACGTCAAGTCGGGCCACGTCGACGGGGTGCTCCTCATCTCGTCGCACGAGGCCGATCCGCTCTACGACTCGCTCGTGGACGCCGAGGTGCCGCTCGTCGCCTGTGGTGTTCCGCTCGGACACGCCGCCCAGGCCCCGACGGTCTCGGTCGACGAGTCGGGCTCGGCCCGCGAGATGACCCGCTACCTGCGCGGCCGGGGCCACCGGCGCATCGCGATGATCGCCGGCCCCCACGACACTCCGGGCGGGAAGTACCGGCTCCTCGGCTTCCAGGAGGAGATGGGCGACGACTTCGACCCCGAACTCGTCGAGGAGGGCGAGTACGGCATCGAGCCCGGCACCGCCGCGATGGAGCGCCTGCTCGCGCGCACGCGCGAGTTCGACGCCGTCTTCGCCGCATCCGACCTCATGGCTGTGGGCGCGATCCGTGCGCTGCGCAGCGCCGGTCTCCGGGTGCCGGAGGACGTCGCCGTCGCCGGCTTCGACGACTCGGGACCCGCAGCCACGCACCGCCCACCGCTCACGACCATGCGCCAGCCGTGGGACCGCATCAGCTCGGAGATGGTCGACATGCTGCTCGACGTCATCGGCGGCGCACCGCGCGAACCGATCACGCTGCCCACCGAACTGGTCGTGCGCGACAGCGCCTGAGCGCTGCTCCGCCGCCCACCGGCGCGACCGGCGCGCCGCCGGGTGCGAGGATGGACGGGTGACCGCACGACTGCACGACCCCGCCCTGCGCGGCTTCGCCTCCGACAACTACTCCGGCGTGCACCCCGAGGTGCTCCAGGCCATCGCGAACGCCAACGACGGCCACCAGATCGCCTACGGAGAGGACGTCTACACGACCCGCCTGCAGGAGGTGTTCGCCCAGCACTTCGGCGAGGGCGTGCACGCGTTCCCCGTGTTCAACGGCACGGGCGCGAACGTCACGGCCCTGCAGGCGATGCTGCCCCGCTGGGGCGCCGTCGTCTGCACGAGCACGGCGCACATCCACACCGACGAGGGCGGTGCGCCCGAGCGCGTGGCGGGCCTGAAGCTGCTGCCGGTGCCGACGCCCGACGGCAAGCTGACCCCGGAGCTCATCGACCGCGAGGCGTGGGGCTGGGGCGACGAGCACCGCGCCCAGCCGCTGGTCGTGTCGATCACGCAGACCACCGAGCTCGGCACCGCGTACACCGTCGACGAGGTGCGCGCGATCGCCGACCACGTGCACGAACGCGGCATGAAGCTGCACATGGACGGCGCGCGCATCGCCAACGCCGCGGCGACGCTCGACGTGCCGCTGCGCGACTTCACGACCGACGCCGGCGTCGACGTGCTGAGCTTCGGCGGCACGAAGAACGGCCTGCTCTACGGCGAAGCCGTCGTGGTGCTCTCCGACGACGCGCTCGAGCTCGCCGGCACGACCGGGCCCGACTCGATCCGCTACCTGCGCAAGCTCAACATGCAGCTGACCTCGAAGATGCGCTTCGTCTCGGCGCAGCTCATCGCACTGCTCGAGGGCGACCTCTGGCTGCGCAACGCGCGCCACTCGAACACCATGGCGGCCCGCCTGCGGGCCGCCCTCGAGGCGGGCGTCGCGTCCGGCGAGCTGCCCGGCCTCGGCTTCAGCCAGCCGACCCAGTCGAACGCCGTCTTCGCCACGCTGCCGACGGGCGTCGCCGACCGGCTGCGCGACGTGTTCCGGTTCTACGACTGGGACGCCGCCCGCGGCGAGGTGCGCTGGATGTGCGCGTTCGACACCCTTGCCGACGACGTCGACGCATTCGTGGCCGCGATCCGCGCGGAGCTCACGCGCACCTGAGCGGCGGCATCTGCCGCACCGTCACGCCGCCGTTCGTCCCACCGGGACGGGGCGCAGCGCGCCACCCGTCCGCGCGCCGTGCTGCGAGGTTCCTGAGAGCGGACGTGCTCTCCGTGCTGGCACTGGCGCGAGGCATCCGACCCGCGGTGAAGATGGGACGAACCGTCGCCCGGGGTCTCCCGGCGACGGTTCCCCGGTGATCCGGATCCGGGGGCCGAGGGGGAGCAACGCATGACGACGGGAATCGCACTGGTGGACGCACGCGAGGGGGATCGCGGACGAGTCGACCCGCGAGAGGACGGGGCCCGCACGGTCGGCCCCGAGGGGCGCCGGCTCATCGTCGCCGCGGCACTGGTGTCGGCCTTTGTCGTGGTGCTGCTGGTGCTGCTCGGCACGCTCCAGCCCGTGATCGCCACCACCGCCATCATCGGCGTGGTCGCGGTGTTCGCCGCCATGCTCGTCGTGCGCACGACCGTCGAGCGCGCGCGCACCCGGGTGCGCACGCTCTCCGCCCTGCTGGGCGTGCTCATCGCCGGCTCGGTCGCCGCCGTGCTCGCCGTCTCGGCCGCGGAGTGGCTCCCCGCCTGACGCGAAACCCCATGCATCGGCATGGAATAGCGCGCCCTCCGCGCGCGTTCGGGCTCCACGTGCGCTCCGACGCTGCAGTGCGCATCCCGCACCAGCACCACCCGGAGGGCCCCCATGACCGACACGACTGCGCACACCCGCACCGCGACGACCGACGCACCCCTGCTCGACGTGCTCGCCGAGCGCTGGAGCCCGCGCTCATTCGACGCCGACGCGACCATCGGCGCGCACGCGCTCGACGCCGCACTCGAGGCGGCCCGCTGGGCGCCCTCGGCCAGCAACTCGCAGCCCTGGCGGTTCATCGTGGGCCGGCGCGGCACCCGAACGTTCGACCAGATCCACGCCGCGCTCGCGGACGGCAACCGCGTCTGGGCCGACAAGGCGGCCGCGCTCGTCGTGAACGTCGCCGAGACCGCCGACCTCGACGGCACCCCGCGGCCCTGGGGCCACTACGACCTCGGCCAGTCGGTCGCCTACCTCGCCGCGCAGGCGCACCACGACGGGCTGCACACGCACCAGATGGGCGGGTTCGACCGCGACGCCGTGCGCCGCGCGTTCGGCCTCGACGAGCGGTTCGAACCGGTGTCGATCATCGCGATCGGCGTGCTCGCGAGCCCCGACGCGCTGCCCGAGCGGCTGCGCGAGCGTGAGGTCGCCCCGCGCCGGCGCATGCCGCTCGACGAGATCGTGCTGCACCGCGACTGATCGGATGCCCCGGGGCCGGCCGCGCTCAGCGAGGGCGTACCGCCCCGGCGGGGCATCCGCTCGTCACGCCGCGGCGGTCTTGCGCGACGGCGCGAGCATCAGCAACGCGCTGCCGAAGAGGATGAACATCACGCCGACGCCGGCGGCGAACAGCGCGACGCCGAACGACACGACCGACGTGAACAGCGACGCCCGCAGGAACGACGCGTTCATCATGGTCGCGCGCACCGGGTCCTCCTGGTCGAGCTCGGCGTAGGTCGCGCCGCCGCTCGCGCTGAGCGCGTGGTGGTTGATGATGTCGGCCTGCACGAACGCGGTGAGCGGCCCGGCGACCTGCTGGCCCTGGAACGCCATGGCGTCGTCGGGCACGATGATGTTCTCGGCGCGGAGCTGGTTCGACACCGCGACCCACGCGACGATGCCCACGATGATGAGCAGCGCGCCGCCCACCACCCCGAGCCATCCGAAGATCTTGACGGCGGTGGTCTGTCCGCCGCTGAGTGCGATCGTGCTGGTCCCTGTCTCGGACATGGCGATTCCCCTCGTTCGACGCCCCTGACAGGGCCGACGATAGCGAACCTGAACGGCGCTTGGGAAGAGGCCGGACGCCCTGAGGCGGACCCTTACCTCCGTCGATCGACCTAAGCCGCGGGCTCGGCCGCCTCGGCCCGCACCACCACGAGCCCCTCGCCGTCGTCGGCCAGCTCGACCCGCACGGAGTCGCCGTCGCGCACCTCGCCCGAGAGCAGCGCCCGCGCCAGGCGGTCGTCGATCTCGTGCTGCATGAGGCGACGCAGCGGACGCGCCCCGTAGATCGGGTCGTAGCCGCGCTCGGCCAGCCAGGCGCGCGCGTCGGGCGTGACGCCGAGCTCCAGGCGCCGCTCGTGCAGGCGCCGCTCGAGCCGGTCGACCGAGAGGTTCACGATCTCGCCGAGCTCCTGCTCCGACAGCGCCGAGAACACGACGATGTCGTCGAGGCGGTTCACGAACTCGGGCTTGAACGCCTGCCGCACGGTCTCGCGCACCGCGCGCTCCTTGTCCTCCCACGACCGCGCGGGGTCGACCAGGAACTGCGAGCCGAGGTTCGAGGTGAGGATCAGGATCGTGTTGCGGAAGTCGACCGTGCGCCCCTGCCCGTCGGTCAGGCGGCCGTCGTCGAGCACCTGGAGCAGCACGTCGAACACCTCGGGATGCGCCTTCTCGACCTCGTCGAGCAGGATCACGCTGTACGGCCGCCGCCGCACGGCCTCGGTGAGCTGCCCGCCCTGCTCGTAGCCGACGTACCCGGGGGGCGCGCCCACCAGGCGAGACACGGAGAACTTCTCGCCGTACTCGGACATGTCGATGCGCACCATGGCGTGCTCGTCGTCGAAGAGGAACTCGGCGAGCGCCTTGGCGAGCTCGGTCTTGCCGACGCCGGTCGGCCCGAGGAACAGGAACGAGCCGGTCGGGCGGTTCGGGTCGCTGATGCCGGCGCGCGAGCGGCGCACGGCGTCGGCGACCGCGGCGACCGCGGTCTTCTGGCCGATGAGGCGACGGCCGAGCTCGGTCTCGAGCTGGAGCAGCTTCTCGGTCTCGCCCTGCAGCAGGCGACCGACGGGAATGCCGGTCCACGCGGCGATCACGGCCGCGATGTCCTCGTCGGTGACCTGCTCGTTGACCATGCGCGGCTCGTCGGGCGACTCCTCGGCGCGCTCGGCCTCGACCAGGTCGCGCTCGAGGCGAGCGATCGTCTCGTACTCGAGCTTCGACGCCTTGGCGTAGTCGGCGGCGCGCATCGCGAGGTCGCGCTCGGTGCGCGCCTCGTCGAGCGCCTTCTTCAGGTCGCCGACGCGGTTGAGGCTCATCCGCTCGCGGTCCCACCGCGCTCGCAGCGTCGCCAGCTCGCGCTCCTGGGTCGCGAGCGTCTCGCGCAGCGTCGCGAGCCGCTCCTTCGACGCGTCGTCCTTCTCCTTCTTCAGGGCCAGCTCCTCGAGCTTCAGCCGGTCGACCTGGCGCTGGAGCTCGTCGATCTCGGTGGGCGACGACTCGATCTCCATCTTCAGGCGGCTCATGGCCTCGTCGACGAGGTCGATGGCCTTGTCGGGCAGCTGGCGTGCCGAGATGTAGCGGTTCGAGAGGGATGCGGCCGCGACCAGCGCGGCATCCGTGATCGTGACGCCGTGGTGCGCCTCGTACCGACCCTTCAGCCCGCGCAGGATCGCCACCGTGTCCTCGACGCTGGGCTCGCCGACGTACACCTGCTGGAAGCGGCGCTCGAGCGCGGCGTCCTTCTCGATGTACTCGCGGTACTCGTCGAGCGTGGTCGCGCCGATGAGGCGCAGCTCGCCGCGCGCGAGCATGGGCTTCAGCATGTTCGACGCCGCGACCGACCCCTCGCCGCCGCCGGCGCCCATGAGCAGGTGCAGCTCGTCGACGAACGTGATGATGCGGCCCTCGGCCTCGTCGATCTCCTTGAGCACCGACTTCAGGCGTTCCTCGAACTGCCCGCGGTACATCGCGCCGGCGACGAGCGCGGAGATGTCGAGGGAGACGAGCTCCTTGTCCTTGAGCGAGTCGGCGACGTCGCCCGCGACGATGCGCTGCGCGAGGCCCTCGACGACGGCGGTCTTGCCGACGCCGGGCTCGCCGATGAGCACGGGGTTGTTCTTGGTGCGCCGGGTCAGCACCTGGCTGACCCGGCGGATCTCGGCGTCGCGGCCGATCACCGGGTCGAGCTTGCCGCTCTTCGCGATGGCCGTCAGGTTCACGCCGAACTGTTCGAGCGCCGACTGCTGCTCGTCCTGCGAGCTCGGCGCGCCCTGCATGTTCGCCACTGGGGTTCCCTTTCACTGGTTCTAAACTTGAGTCGAGTCTACTCAACTTTGCGCGCGGGCGCATCTCGCGAGGCTGTGAAGTGCCTGAGGCGAGCGGATGCCCCTCCCTCCGGGAATGCAGCCCGCGCGGACCCGGTTGGATCCGGTGAACCGACGAGGGAGGACGCTTCGATGCCGTTGACCGGAGAGTACGCACCCAGTACCGCCGAGTGGGCCCGCACGCAGGCCGAGACCTACGAGGCGACCGACGGGCAGGAGGCCGGCACCCTGCGCGGAGTGCCCGTGATCGTGCTCACCTCGAAGGGCGCGAAGAGCGGCAAGCTGCGCAAGACCGCACTGATGCGCGTCGAGCACGCCGGCGAGTACGCGGTGGTGGCGTCGAAGGGCGGCGACCCGAAGCATCCGGTCTGGTACTGGAACCTCAAGGCGCACCCGCTGGTCGAGCTGCAGGACGGCGCGGTCAAGCGCGACTACACCGCACGCGAGGTCACCGACGACGAGCGCGAGACGTGGTGGGCGCGGGCAGCCGAGGTGTGGCCCGACTACGACGCCTACCAGACGCGCACCGACCGGCAGATCCCGGTGTTCGTGCTCACGCCCACCGAGTAGCGGCCGGCGTCAGCCGCCGTGGGCGAGGATCTGGATGAGGATCACGACCCCGCCGAAGACGACGAACACCGACAGTGCGACGAGCTTCCCCCACGGCTTCAGCGTCGACCGGCGCACCGCGAGGTAGCCGATCAGTCCGAGCGTCGCGAGGTAGATGAACGAGTCGATGCGCAGCGCGTCGTGCAGGTCGAGCCAGCCGAGCCAGGCCGCGGCGATCAGCAGCAAGGGCAGCACCGCGGTGCCGAGCGCGCCCGACGCGATGCGCAGCTCGAGCCGGAACTCGAGCCTGCTCGGCAGCGCGCCGTGCACCGAGACGTGCGCGACGATGTCGGCGAGCAGGCCGGCGACGGTGATGCCGAGCACGCCGAGCGCGAGCGTGCCGAACGCACGGCCGGGCTCGATGTGGTCGAACTCGCCGAGCAGCACGAGGGTGATCGCGAGCCCGGTGAAGGTCGCGTAGACGCGCTCCTTCAGGTACGCGGTGATCGCGCGCCGCTCGTCGTCGCCGAGCTCCTCCAGTGCGCGACGGTCGGGCCGGCCCCGGCGCGGGCCGCGCGGCAGTCGCTCGTGGCCGCTCACGGTCGCTCCGGGTCGGCCGTCTTGGGGTCGGCCACGGTCGCGTCCGCCGTGTCGGCCCCAGCAGGGCGGGCATCCGCCGGGTCGACGCCGGCAGCGGGCTCGGGTTCGGCCGCGGGCGGCGGCTCGCCGGCGACATCCGCCTCGACCGCGTCGCGATCGCCCGACAGCCACCTGGCCCAGCCGTTGCGCGGGTCGCCCTCGAGCAGCAGCGCGCGGGCGAGCAGCGTCAGCGGGATCGCGAGGATGGCGCCGAGCGGGCCGATCACGAAGGTCCAGAACACGACCGAGAAGAAGCTCAGCGTGAGCGACAGGCTCACCGCGTCGGCGACGAACTTCGGCTGCACGAGCACCTGCAGCACGACGTTCACGACGCTGTAGATCGCGATGACCGCGAGCATGAGCGGCCAGCCGCCGACGACGAGTGCGAGGATCGCGGGCGGCACGAGCCCCAGCACGAACCCGATGTTCGGGATGAAGTTCGTCACGAACGCGAGGATCGCCCACACCGTCGGCGCCGGCACGCCCACGGCCCAGAGCGCGATGCCGTCGATGATCGCGACCACGGCGCCGAAGCTCGCGTTCACCACGAAGTAGCGGCGCACGTTCGACGCGTACCGCTCGAACCGGTCGAGCGTGGCGTCGCGCAGGCCGCGGAACGCCTGGTGCGCGTCGCGGTAGTGCGCCGCATCCGCCGCCATGAAGATGACGTACGCGAGCACGAAGAAGAACGCCGTCAGGATGCCGAGCACCCAGCCCGAGACGGTCTCGGCGACGCCGAAGAGGAACGACGGGTCGAGCACGGATGCCACGGTGTCGGCCGCCTGCTCCTCGAGCCCGAGCGACGACAGCCACGTGATCACGTCCTGCGTGGTGTCGCTCAGCTCCGAGAAGTAGTCGACCACGAGCGCCCCGAAGCGGATGCCCGCGAAGGCGAGCATGGCCGCGAGCGCCGCGAGGATCAGGTAGGCGACCACGATGACGACCGTCGTGGCGGCCCAGCGCGACCAGCCGCGTCGCTCGAGCGGGCGGCGGATCGGGTGCACGATGATCACGATCACCGCGGCGAGCGCGAGGGGCGCGGCGATCTCGCGCGCGAACGAGACCCCCGCCAGCACGACGACGGCGGCGGCCGCGACGAGGATCGGGCTCGTCGAGCGCACGGGGGCGGGTTCGGGGCGGGCGCTCCCCGCTGCGGCAACCATGGATCGACGATAGCGAACCGCCGCGTGCCGCCCGCGTCCGGCCCGCGACCGGCTAGAAGTTGCCCAGCCCCTTGCCGAGCAGCACGACCGCGAGCACGAGCAGCAGCACCGCCATGATCGACGCGTTGTGCTGCACGAGCCACTCGCGCAGGCGCCCGAGCGGCGCCGTCATGGCATCGGATGCGACCAGGTAGGCGACCACCGGCACCGCGACCGAGCACCCCGCGATGACGGTGAAGACCACGATGCTCAGGACGACCGAGCCGACGTCGAGGCCCGCGCCGCCGATCTCGATGCCGCCGCCGGCTGCGAGCAGCAGGTTCTTCGGGTTGACCGCCGACAGCAGCACGCCGAGCCCGATGGCGCGGCCCGCGTTCATCTGGTCGATGGCGCCCATCCACTTCGGCAGGTCGGGCTCCTCGCCCTCGGCCGGGCGGCCGCGCCACTGCCGCAGTGCGAGCAGCAGCAACGCCACTGCGAGCACGATCTGCACGATGGCGGTGACCGGCCGCGAGGCATCCGCATCACCCTCGGGCAGTGCGGCGGAGAGCAGCGTGAAGACGGTCGTCGCGAGGGCGATGCCGACGATCCAGCCGACGAGGAAGCCGACGCTCGCGCCCTTCGCCTTCGGCGAGAGCAGCATGAGGATCGCCGCGACGATCGGGATCGGACTGATCGCGATGCCGACGGCGAGCGGCAGGATGGCTCCGATCACTGCGGCCACGGCGGGCTCCCGTCTCGCGCCGACCCGGTGCCGACGGTGGTTCCATCGTGGCGCGGCCGCGACGACCTGTCGACCCCGGCGCACGGCGCCCTACCGCCCGCCCGCCCCCGGAGGGTAGGTTGTGGAGCACGTCGACCGATGGAGGAATGCACGTGGACTACGGATTCTGGGCGCTGGTGAGCTTCCTCCTGGCGGCGTTCGTGTTCGTCGCGTACCTGTTCGTGCTGGTGGCGGTGCTGGGCGACCTCTTCAGCGACCACTCGCTGAACGGGTGGTGGAAGGCCGTGTGGATGGTCTTCCTCGTGTTCGTGCCGTTCCTCACGGGACTGGTCTACGTGATCGCGCGCGGCCACGGCATGGCCGAGCGCCGGGCCGCCGCACGACGGGCGACCGCGCCGCGTCAGGCGGAGTACTCGCCGCACGTGGCCGCACCGCCCTCGCCGTCGGACGAGATCGCCAAGGCGAAGTCGATGCTCGACGCGGGCACCCTCACCCCCGAGGAGTACGAGTCGATCAAGGTGCGCACGCTCGGCGAGGGCTGACGGCTCGGATGCCTCGGCCGGTCTGATCGATGGACCGTTGCGGATACCCTACTGGGGTATAGTGGTGCGCGTCCGCACCGCGATCCGGAAGGAAGCCATGACCGAGACCACCCGCACCGAACTCCCCCTCGTCTCCGCCGACGCGTCCTCCGGTGGCGGCTGCTGCGGTGGCGGCGGCTGCGCCTGCGGGCACGGCGCCGGCGCGTCGGCAGGCGCGAGCGCGGGCGGCATCGCGACCGCCGAGTTCCTCGTCGAGGGCATGACCTGCGGGCACTGCGTGTCGAGCGTCACCGAGGAGCTCTCGGAGATCGCCGGCGTCGAGCAGGTGTCCGTCGACCTGCGCCCCGAGGGCGCCTCGCGCGTCACGGTCGCGTCGTCGGCACCCCTCGCCGCGCACGACGTGCGCGCCGCCGTCGAGGACGCCGGCTACCGGCTCGCGACCGGCGCCTGAGCGCCGCCCCCGCGTCCGCCGGGCACCCCTCTCACATGAGCACCACCGCCTCCACCCCGGGCTCCGGCCCGGCCCTCGTCGACCTCGAGCTCGACATCACGGGCATGACCTGCGCGTCGTGCGCGATGCGCATCGAGCGCAAGCTCGGGAAGCTCCCGGGCGTCGAGGCATCCGTCAACTACGCGACCGAGAAGGCGCATGTGCGCGCGCCGGCCGGCCTCGGCCCCGACGCGCTGGTCGAGGTCGTCGCGGCGGCCGGCTACGGCGCGAGCGTGCCCGAACCGGAGCCCGAGCCCGGCGAGTCCGCCGATGAGCTCGGGCCGCTCCGCCGACGCCTCATCGCCAGCGCAGCCCTGGCCGCACCCGTCGTCGTGCTGTCGATGGTGCCCGCCCTGCAGTTCACCTCCTGGCAGTGGGTCGCCCTCGCGCTGACGATTCCCGTCGCGACCTGGGGCGCCTGGCCGTTCCACCGCGCCGCCGCCGTCAACGCCCGGCACGGCGCCGTCACCATGGACACGCTCATCAGCATGGGCGTGCTGGCCGCGTTCGGCTGGTCGCTCTACGCCCTCTTCCTCGGCGACGCGGGCGCGCCGGGCATGCACATGACGTTCCGGCTCATCGGTCCGGCGCCGGGCGGCCACGACGAGCTCTACCTCGAGGTCGCGGCGGCGGTCACGGTGTTCCTGCTGGCGGGCCGGTACATCGAGGCCCGCGCGAAGCGCGCCTCCGGTGCCGCACTGCGCGCGCTGCTCGAGCTCGGGGCGACGGATGCCACGCTGCTCGTCGACGGCGCCGAGCGACGCGTGCCCGTGCGCGACCTCGTGCCGGGCGACCGCGTGCTGGTGCGCCCCGGCGAGAAGATCGCCTCCGACGGACTCGTCGTCGAGGGGGCATCCGCCGTCGACCGCAGCATGCTCACGGGCGAGTCGGTGCCCGTCGAGGTCGGCCCGGGCGACCGCGTCACGGGCGCCACGCTCAACGCGGGCGGCGTGCTCGTCGTCGAGATCACGCGCGTCGGCGCCGACACCGAGCTCGCGCGGCTCGGCCGCCTGCTCGAGGAGGCGCAGACCGGCAAGGCGCCCGTGCAGCGCCTCGCCGACCGCATCTCGACGGTGTTCGTGCCGGTCGTGATCGGGCTCGCATTCGTCGCCCTGGCCGGCTGGGCACTCGTCGGCGGCACCCCCGAACAGGCGTTCGGCGCGGCCGTCGCGACGCTCATCATCGCCTGCCCGTGCGCCCTCGGACTCGCCACCCCCACCGCGCTGCTCGTCGGCACCGGGCGCGGCGCGCAGCTCGGCATCCTCATCCGCGGGCCGCAGGTGCTCGAGCAGACCCGCACCGTCGACACCATCGTGCTCGACAAGACCGGCACGGTGACCACGGGTCGGATGCGGGTGCAACACGTGCGCCCCGCAGCCGGCGAGGACGCCGACGACGTACTCAGGCTCGCGGCCGCCGCGGAGGCCGGCTCGGAGCATCCGATCGCCCGCGCCGTGGTCGAGGCCGTCCCGCGCACCGAACGGGCCGAGCAGTTCCTCGCCCATGCGGGCCTCGGCGTGCAGGCCGTCGTCGGCGAGCGGCTCACGACCGTCGGCCGCGCCGCGTGGCTCGCCGAGGCGTGGGCGATCGAGCTGCCCGACGACCTCGCCGAACGGGCGCGCCGCGCCGAGGCCGACGGCGCGACCGTCGTCGCGGTGGCGTGGGACGGCCGTGCGCGCGGCATCATCGCGGTCGCCGACACGCTGAAGCCGAGCGCGCGCGACGCCGTGCAGCGATTCCGCGACCTCGGGCTCTCGCCCGTGCTGCTCACGGGCGACAACGCGGGGGCCGCGGGTGCGGTCGCGCGCGCACTCGACATCGACGACGTGCACGCCGGGGTCACCCCAGCGGGCAAGCTCGCCGTCGTGCGCGAGCTGCAGGCGGCCGGCCGCACGGTCGCGATGGTCGGCGACGGCGTCAACGACCAGGCCGCGCTCGCGGCATCCGACCTCGGCATCGCCATGGGGCAGGGCACGGATGCGGCCATGGCGGCCTCCGACCTCACCGTCGTGTCGGGCGACCTGCGGGTCGTCGCCGACGCCGTGCGGCTGTCGCGCCGCACGCTCGGCATCATCCGCGGCAACCTGTTCTGGGCGTTCGCGTACAACGCGGCGGCGATCCCGATCGCGATGCTCGGCCTGCTGAACCCGCTCGTCGCGGGCGCGGCGATGGCCGCGTCGAGCGTGTTCGTCGTCGGCAACAGCCTGCGACTGCGCGGGTTCCGGCCGGGCGCCTGAGGGTCAGCGCTCGTTCGTCGGATCGAGCACCTCGAGCATCGACCCCTGCACGAACCCGACCCACTCGTACGCGGCGCGCATGTAGCCGTCGCGCTCGGTGATCGGCTCGGTCACGGGGTCGTCGTCGGGCTCGTCGGCGAGGATGCCGGTGCGCTCGGCGAGGATCAGCCGCAGGTCGGTGAGGAACGTGAGCCAGCCCCACGACGCGGCCTGGTCGAGCTCGATGTCGACGATGCCCCGGTCCTCCTCGGTGCTCGTCGCGTCGCGCACGGCGGCGGCGGCGTCGCGCTTGGACTGCGCGAGGTCCTCCCGGGTGTAGCGGCGGAACTCGTCGGACGCGGCGGCGTCGTCGACGTACGCGTCGGGGAACAGCCGGTCGAGCGCCGGGTCGGTGTGCGCGTCCTGCTCGAGCACCGTGACGACCTGCCCGGCGAACTCGGCCAGCAGCATCGCCTCCTCGCTCTCGAGCACGATGCGCACCCCGCCGAGGTCCTGCGCGGCCGAGACGATCATTCGTCGGCCTTCCGCAGCGTGGCCTGCAGGCCGTAGCCGTGCATCGCGGCGACGTGCCGCTCCATGGTCTCGCGGTCGCCGGTCGCGACCACCGCGCGCCCCTCGTTGTGCACGCGCAGCATGAGTTGCTCGGCCTCGTGCCGCGGGAACCCGAAGTAGCTGCGGAACACGTAGGCGACGTAGGTCATGAGGTTGACCGGGTCGTCCCAGACGATCGTGACCCACGGCACGGCGGTGACGGATGCCTCGTCCGTCGTCTCCCGCACGTCGGGTCGCTCGATCGTCTGCGCCATGCTTCCAGCGTCGCACGAATCGCCCGCCCCGGTCACGGCCTGATGCACACGCAACGGATTGCTCGCCTCGAATCGCCCCCAGCGAATCGCGGCGGCCCGTCGAAGTCGCACCGGCCCGTGTTCCACCACGTGCCCGCGTGATTTCGACGGGCCGAACGCGCTGCGACGGCGCGGGGGGCAGCTCAGAGGCCGCGCATCGTGAAGGCGCGGGCGAGGCGCCGGCGTGCCGGGCCCACGGCGAGGAGGCGCACGGCCGCGTTGCGCGCGGCGAGGCGGAGGCCGTGGGCCGGAGCGCCCATGGACATGTTGAACGCGGCCTGGCCGATGGCGCGTCGGGCGGCCCGGCCGCGCGTGCGGTCGTATCCGTCGAGCGGTCCACGATGGACGGCGCTCGCACCGTCGAGGCACGCCGCGAGCGCGCGGTCGAGGTGCAACGCGTCGAGCCAGCCGAGGTTCATGCCCTGCCCGCCGATCGGGCTCACCTCGTGCGCCGCGTCGCCCACGAGCACCACGCGGCCCGCGACGAACCGGTCGGCGAGGTGCTGGCGCGCGGTGAAGGCGCGGGCGTCGGGCACCTCGGCGCCGAGGTCGTCGCCCGTGCGCTCGGCGACGATGCCGATGAGCGCTGCGGATGCCCCGGGCCGACCGTCGCCCGCGCCGCGCGTGCCCCACGCGGTCATCGCCACCCAGCGGCGCATCCCGCCCGGGAGCGGGAACGACTCGACCACGCCGCCCGGTTCGAAGTGCAGCAGCGCCGAGCCCGGGGCATCCGTGCGGTCGGGCACGTCGCCCATCACGTAGTCCGCCCGCCCGCGGTGGGCGCGCCACGCGATTCCCGCCTCGGCGCGCACGCCGCTGCGCACGCCGTCGGCGCCGACCAGGTAGCGCGCCGAGTGCGCGACCGGGCGCCCGTCCGCGGCATCCGCTCCGTCGCCGTCGACCGCGAACTCCACGCGACCGTCGAACTGCCGGATCGTCGAGACCCGCACCCCGCGATGCAGCGCCCCCGGCCGCAGCTCCGCGAGCCGCTCGGCGAGCAGGCGCTCGGTGTCGGCCTGCGGCAGCGCGAGCACGTACGGCAGGTCGGGGTCGGCCTCGTCGAAGTCGAGCGCGCCGAGCACCCGGCCGCGGCACGCGACCCGCCCGTCGCGGATCGCCACCCCCGCCGCCCGGGCCGCGTCGCCGACACCCACCGCGTCGAGCGCGCGCAGACCGGGCGGGTGCACGCCGATCGCACGCGACAGCGGCGCCGGCGCCGCGCGCTGCTCGAACACGTCCACCGCCACACCACGCTGTGCGAGCAGGCAGGCGAGCAGCAGGCCCACCGGACCACCGCCGACGATCGCGACGTCGAGCGTCGCCGTGTCCTCCGAACCGGGCACCGACGACGCATCCGGAACCGGGACCGAACCCGGCACGTGCCCGGTCTCGCCCCCCGGGGTCAGTCCCGCTCCCACCACACCTCCAGCCGCGACGGCACGGCCGCCCGCACCCGCCAGCCGTCGGGCAGCGCCGCCGCGAGCTCCGCCACGGTATGACTGCGGCGGATCGACGTCAGCCCGTCCTCGCGGATGTACGACCCGGCGAGGAGGTTGGGCTGGAACGGCGCCGTGCCGATGCCGAATCCGGCATATCCCCACCGCGATCGCGCGATGTCGGCATGCAGCGCGAGCCCGCCCGGCCGCAGCAGGCGCTCGGAGTCGGCGAGCAGCGCACCCAGCTCGGCGCCGGAGAGGTGATGCAGCACGTGGTTCGAGACCACCAGGTCGTACCGCTCGCCGACGCGCACGAGGTCGGAGCTGTGCGCGCGACGCAGGGCGAGCCCGGGCACCGCCGGCTGTCGCAGCCCCCAGCGGATCGCCCGCACGTCCGGGTCGATCGCCGTCACCGCGAGCGCCAGCCCATCGCGCCGCGCCCAGCGCAGCAGCGCGCGCGGCACGTCGCCCCCGCCCGTGCCGATGTCGAGCAGCGTCGTCACGCGATCCGCGCGCAGCTGCGGCCGCACCCTGGCCCGGTAGATCCAGCGCCACCCCGACACCACGGCGTTGACCAGGTGGAACCGCCCGTAGGTGCGCTCGAGCGCGACCGGATCGCAGTCCGGGGCATCCATGCGCTCCGAGGCATCCGTCGCCCTGGATCTGAGGTCGGGGAGGCCGATCACCCCTCGCGCACCGTCATCAGCGCGGTCTCGACGGTGAGGCCCGGACCGAACGCCATCGCGGCGACCCGGTCGCCGTCGGCAGCGGATGCCCCGTCGAGGATGTTCCGCAGCACGAACAAGACGGTCGCGCTCGACATGTTGCCGAAGTCGCGCAGCGTCTCGCGCGCCGGCACGAGCTGCGACGCATCGAGCTCGAGCTTCGCCTCGACCTTGTCGAGGATGCTGCGCCCACCGGGATGGATCGCCCAGTGCGTGATGGACTCGCCGGCCGTCGACGCGGCGAGCGCGCGGGCCAGCTCCTCGTCGTCGGCGAACAGCGGCTCGAGCGCGCCCACGATGTGGTCGTCGATGATGTTCGGCACGTACGTCGACAGCACCATCTCGAAGCCGTGGTCGCCGATCTTCCACGCCATGTCGCCCTCGCCGACCGGCGTGATCACGGTCTCGAACCGGTCGAGGTCGAACGCCCGCTCACCCGGCTCGAGCGGGCGCTGGGTGACGAGCCCCGCGCCCGCGCCGTCGGCGAACAGCGAGCACGCCACGATGGTGTCCGGGTCGGTCGACGACCGCAGGTGCAGCGTGCAGAGCTCGACGCTCACGACCAGCACGACGGCGTCGGGGTCGGCCTCGCAGAACTGCTTCGCGGTGCGCAGCGCCGGCATCGACGCGTAGCACCCCATGAATCCGAGGTGGGTGCGCGCGACCGACGGCCGCAGCCCGAGCTCGCGCACGATCATGTAGTCGGGCCCGGGCTGGTAGAAGCCGGTGCACGAGACGGTCACGATGTGGGTGATGTCGGATGCCTCGAGCCCCGGCGTCGCCGCGATCGCACGTCGCGCCGCCTCGACGTAGAGGATCGTCGCCTGCTCCGCGTACAGCTCGTTGCGCGCCTTGGTGCCCGGCAGGAGCAGCTCGCCCGACTCGACGTCGAAGAACTCGGGCGTCTCGGGCCGGGCCTCGGTCGTCAGCTCGGCGATCGCCGTGTGGCGGGTCTCGATGCCCGACACGTCGAATGACGTCGAGACGATGCGCTGGGCGAGCCGGTTGAGTCCGGGCTGCTCCTTGAAGACGTCTCGCACCTGGTCTTGGATGAGCACAGTGGGCGGGACGGCCGTCTGCAACCCCCGAAGCGTCACGGTCATGCCCCACTGTAGGCATGACCCGCCCCGCGCCGATAGGGGCGTTCAGCGACGAGTCGACGCCGTGACGGTGAACTTCGGGGTGCGGCCGAGCTGGCGGGTGGGCCCGACGAGGCGCTCGAGCGCGGGTCGGTAGCGCAGGTGCGAGTTCCAGACGGCGACGAGCGTGCCGCCGGGCGCGAGCGCGCGCCCCGCGTCGGCGAAGAGGCGCTCGGCGAGTGCGGTCGTCACCGCGGCTCCCGAATGGAAGGGCGGGTTCAGCGCGACCAGGCGCGTGGTCGCGTCGGGCACGGACTCGAGTCCGTCGGCACGCTCGGCGGTGACGCGGTCCGCGACGCCGTTCGCCTCCGCGGTCGCACGGGCCGAGGCGACGGCCGCAGCGGACTGGTCGAGGGCGCGCACGTGCGCTCGCGGCATCCGCTCGGCCAACCATGCCGCGACCACCCCGGTGCCGCACGCCAGGTCGATCACCTCGTCGACGTCTGCGGCGTCGGCCACCTCGCCGAGGTGCGCGAGCAGGGCGCGCGTGCCGATGTCGACGCCCGAGCCGGCGAAGACCCCGCCGTGCGCGACCACCGCCAGGCCGAGCTCGTCGTCGCGGGCGCGGGCCGGCCACGGCGACGGCTCGGTGGGCCGGACCGGCTCGCGCGCGACCAGCACCCGTGACTTCTGGCGGGCGTGCGTGACGTCGAGCCGTCCGAAGTGGCGGCGCAGCACGTCGTTCATCGCGAGCGTCATGTGCTTGATGCGACCGCCCGCGACGACAACGACGTCGTCCGCCGCGTGCTCGGCGACGAGTCGCGCGGTCTCGTCGAGCGCGTCGAGCGAGCGGGGCAGGCGCAGCAGCACGAGCCGAGCGGATGCCACGAGCCCGGCGTCGAACGGCGCGATCCGCACTGCGTCGGCGAGGCCCGCACGCGCGGCGTTGGCCGCGATGGCGCGCTCCCCGAGCAGCGCGTCCTGGTGCACGCGCACGTCGCGCGCCCCGCGGTCGACCGCCCCCAGCGCGAGCGCCCCGTGCGTGTCGCCGATGACGACGACCTCGCCGTCACCCGCCCCCGCGAGCCACGCGCCGGCCTCGTCGAGGATCAGCCGGTCGGCCGCGTCCCACGCCCACAGCCCGTCGCCCTCGGTGTCGGGCGAGCGCCGGAGCGCATCGAAGTCCACGCCAGCAGGCTACCCGCGTCTCGCCCCGGCCCCCGCTCCGGCACGTGCCGCGCGACCCGGCCCGCGGTCGGCGAGCGGGCCCGTTGTGCACGGCTGGCCTGCTCGCCGGGCACGTGCCGGGTCGCCACCCGCCGCGTCAGCGGCGCTGGTCGAGCGGGCGCCAGACCACGACCTGGTTCTGCCGGCGCACGCGCGTGCCGGTCTTCAGCGAGATGACCTCGCCCTCGGAGCTCGACGCGAACACGCGCGAGCCCGGGCGGTTGAGCATCTCGTCGGCGAGCGCCGCCTCGAGCTCGCGCACGCGCTCCTCGAGATGCGCGACCCGGTTCTCGAGCTGCAGCACGCGGCGGATGCCCTCGAGGCTCACTCCCTCGCCCGACAGCGCGGCGATCTCGCGCAGCTGCACGACGTCGCGCATCGAGTAGCGGCGCGACTTGCCGGGCGTGCGCGACGGCGAGACGAGGCCGAGGCGGTCGTACTGCCGCAGCGTCTGCGGGTGCATGCCCGCGAGCTCGGCCGCGACGGAGATCACGAACATGGGGCTCTTCTCGTCCATCACGTGCTCCTCTCCCGTCCGTGGCTCGGCAGCCTACTGCCTGGCGCGCGCCAGCAGGTCGGCGCGCGGGTTCTCGTCGGGCACCAGCTCGGCGAACTCCTTGAGCGCGGTCTCGGCCTCGCCCGACAGGTGCGACGGCACCGCGATCTGCACGACCGCGAGCAGATCGCCCGTGCCCTTCTTCGTCTCGACGCCGCGGCCCTTGACCCGCAGCACGCGTCCGCTCGGCGTGCCGGGCGCGACGCGCAGCTTCACCGGGTCGCCGCCGAGCGTCGGCACCTCGATGGTCGCGCCGAGCGCGGCCTCGGCGAACGTGACCGGCACGTTGACGCGCAGGTTCAGTCCGTCGCGCTCGAACACGGGGTGCTTGCGCACCTGCACGGTGAGCACGATGTCGCCGGGCTCACCGCCGTCGGGTGACGGCCGGCCCTTGCCGCGCACCTTGATCTTCTGCCCGTCGGCGACGCCGGCCGGGATGCGCACCGTGATCGGCTTGCCGCCGTCGGCGTGCAGGGTGACCTGGTCGCCGCGCGTGGCGGTCATGAAGTCGAGCGTGGTCGTCGCGGTGATGTCGGCGCCGCGGCTCGGGCCGCCGTAGCCGCGATAGCCGCCGGACGGCTGTCCGAACCGGCCGCTGCCGAACATGCCGCCGAGGATGTCCTCGAAACCGCCGCCGCCCGGCGCGCCCTGCGTGTACGTGTACTGCTGCCCGCGCCCGCCGCCGCCGAACATGCCGCCGAAGACGTCCTCGAATCCGCCGGCGTTGCCGCTGGCACCCGGGGCGGTGAACCGTGCGCCGCCGCCCATGGCGCGGATCGCGTCGTACTCCTTGCGCTGCTCCGGGTCGGAGAGCACCGAGTTCGCCTCGCTGATCTCCTTGAACTTGGCCTCGGCCTTCGCGTCACCCGGGTTGGAGTCGGGGTGGTACTTCCGTGCGAGCTTGCGGTACGCCTTCTTCAGGTCGGCGTCGGTGACGTTCTTCGAGACGCCCAGCACCTTGTAGAAGTCCTTGTCGAACCAGTCCTGGCTTGCCAACGGCGCCTCCCTTCGATGTGTCCGGAGGCCGTCGGCACTCCGCAAGAACCTGAGTCAACTACGCTCAAGTTTATCATGAGCGAGCGCCGCCTCCGCGCGCCTGCTGCGCCGCGATCCGGACGGCGCCGGGGCCGCGTGGCGGCCGGGTCGTCGCGGCGGTCGCGGCGGCCGGTTGCGCGAGACGACCATGGTCGAGGCGACACCGACGGCGATGAGGGCGGATGCCCCGAGCGCGACGATCCCGATCGTGCCCGCCGCACCCCCGGCGCCTCCGGCACCTCCGACCCCAGCCGCGGCATCGCACCTCGGCTCCGCCGAGCCCGCCGCCGCGGCCTCGAACGCCGCCGGTTCGTACGTGAACTCGACGTCGCCGCCGATCACGTGCCCCTCGATCGTCACGGAGCGCCACGTCACCGTGTACTCGCCCGCCTCGCCGAGTGCGACCGGCGCGGTGATCTGCGGGCCGACCGTCTCGGCGCACCCGGTCTCGTAGTGCAGCCCGTCGGCGTCGGTCACGAGCACCGACGACGGGTCGACGTCGGGCCCGAAGTCGATGAGCTCCTCGTCGAAGTCGAGCACGATCTCGACGACGCGAGTAACGGTCGAACCGTCGGCGGGCGTCGTTCCGATGAGGAAGGCGTGCGCCCACGCAGGCGTCGCAGGCACCAGCAGCGGTACCGCGGCGAGCGCGGCCGCCGCGGTGAGGGCGGCGGACATGCGGAAGCGGGAGCCGCGCGTCTCGCGCGGCTCCCGCCATCCGATCTGCGTCCCCGCCACGGGCCCCGCGCTACTGCGGGGTCTTGACGACCACCTTGGCCGCGCGCAGGAGCGTCGACCCGAGGTAGTACCCGGTCTCGACGACGTCGGCCACCGTGTCGACCTCGACCTCGTCGCTCGGCTGCTGGAAGATCGCCTCGTGCTTCTGCGGGTCGAACGGCTCGCCCGCCTCGCCGAACGGCGCCAGGCCGAGCTTCTCGACCGCGCCGCGCAGCTTCGCGGCGATCGTGGCGAACGGGGCATCGCCCTCGAGATCACCGTGCTTCTCGGCCCGGTCGAGGTCGTCGAGTACGGGCAGCAGCACGGCCACGGCCTGGCCGACCGCACGCTCGCGCTCGACCTCGCGGTTCGCCTCGGTGCGCTTGCGGTAGTTCGCGTACTCGGCCGTGACCCGCTTCAGGTCGGCGAGGTGCTCGCTGGTGGGCTCGTCGACCTCGGCCTGCGCGGCGTTGAGGATGTCGTCGACCGTCAGCGGCTCGTCGTCGCCCGAGGCCTCCGCCTCGTCCGGGGCATCCGCCTCGTCAGCGCCGTCGGCGTCACCCGCAGGCTCGGCCTCGGGCTCGGCACCGTCGGCGGGCGGCATCGACGTCTCGACGTCGGGACCCTCGAGCGGCTCGAAGTGGGAGCCGGACTCGTCGGCGCCGGCGTCCGACGCCGACGAGTCCGCGGGCTTCCGAACCTCGCCCGTCTCGGGGTCGATCCGCCGCTTGTCGCGGATGATCGGCTCTTCGCGTTCGTGGTTCTCGTCAGCCATGTCCTACTTCTTCTCGTTCTCGTCCTCGTCGTCGACGACCTCGGCGTCGACGACGTCCTCGTCGGACTCGTCGGCCTGGGCGCCGGTCGCGTTGGCGTCCTCGCCGGGCTCGCCCGCGGCGCCCGCCGCGGCATCCGCCTGTGCACCAGCGTAGATCGCCTCGCCGAGCTTCTGCTGCGACTGCGAGAGCTTGTCGAACGCGGTCTTCACGGCCTCGTCGTCCTCGCCCGCCAGCGCGGTCTTCAGCGCGTCGACGTCGCCCTGCACCTCGTCCTTGACGTCGGAGGGCAGCTTGTCCTCGTTGTCCTTGATGAGCTTGTCGGTCGAGTAGGCGAGCTGCTCGGCCGAGTTGCGGGTCTCGGCCGACTCACGGCGCTGCTTGTCCTCGGCGGCGTGCTCCTCGGCCTCGCGCACCATGCGCTCGATGTCGTCCTTCGGCAGGCTCGAGCCGCCGGTGATCGTCATCGACTGCTCCTTGCCGGTGCCCTTGTCCTTGGCGGACACGTGCACGATGCCGTTGGCGTCGATGTCGAAGGTGACCTCGACCTGCGGGATGCCGCGCGGCGCCGGGGCGATGCCGGTGAGCTCGAACGTGCCCAGCGGCTTGTTGTCGCGGGTGAACTCGCGCTCGCCCTGGAAGACCTGGATCGCGACCGACGGCTGGTTGTCGTCGGCGGTCGTGAAGGTCTCGCTGCGCTTGGTCGGGATGGCCGTGTTGCGCTCGATGAGCTTGGTCATGATGCCGCCCTTGGTCTCGATGCCGAGGCTCAGGGGCGTGACGTCGATGAGCAGCACGTCCTTGCGCTCGCCCTTGAGGACGCCCGCCTGGAGCGCCGCGCCCACGGCGACGACCTCGTCGGGGTTCACGCCCTTGTTGGGCTCCTTGCCGCCGGTCTCCTGCTTCACGAGCTCGGAGACGGCGGGCATGCGGGTCGAGCCGCCGACGAGCACGACGTGCGCGATGTCGGAGACCTTGATGCCGGCCTCGCGGATGACGTCGTCGAACGGCTTCTTGGTGCGGTCGAGCAGGTCGGAGGTCATGTTCTCGAACTGGGCGCGGGTGAGCGTCTCGTCGAGGTTGGCCGGGCCGTTCTCGGTGAGCGAGAGGTAGGGCAGCTGGATGCTCGTCGACATGCTCGACGAGAGCTCCTTCTTCGCCTGCTCCGCGGCCTCCTTGAGGCGCTGCAGCGCGATCTTGTCCTTCGAGACGTCGACGCCGGTCGAGGACTTGAACTGCGTGATGAGGTGCTCGACGACCCGCTGGTCCCAGTCGTCGCCGCCGAGGCGGTTGTCGCCCGCGGTCGCGCGCACCTGGATCGTGGAGAAGTCGTCGTCCTTGCCCACCTCGAGGAGCGAGACGTCGAAGGTGCCGCCGCCGAGGTCGAAGACGAGGATGAGCTCGTCCTCCTTGCCCTTGTCGAGGCCGTACGCGAGCGCGGCCGCAGTGGGCTCGTTGATGATGCGCAGCACGTTGAGGCCCGCGATCTCGCCGGCCTCCTTGGTGGCCTGGCGCTCGGCGTCGTTGAAGTACGCGGGCACGGTGATGACCGCGTCGGTGACGGTGTCGCCCAGGTACTGCTCGGCGTCGCGCTTGAGCTTCTGCAGGATGCGGGCCGAGATCTCCTGCGGCGTGTAGTTCTTGCCGTCGATCTCCTGCGTCCAGTCGGTGCCCATGTGGCGCTTGACCGACGAGATGGTGCGATCGACGTTGGTGACGGCCTGGCGCTTCGCGGTCTCGCCGACGAGCACCTCCCCGTCCTTGGTGAACGCGACCACCGACGGGGTGGTGCGCAGGCCCTCGGCGTTCGCGATGACGGTGGGCTCGCCACCCTCGAGGACGCTGACCACGGAGTTCGTGGTGCCGAGGTCGATACCGACTGCACGTGACATGTGTTGCATCTCCTAACGTGTCCGATCCGGTTCGGCACGGATGCCCCGTGACCGCCGCGCTCGGACGTGATCCGGGCGTTGGCCCGGGCCGAAGTCGAGGTGCCGGGGAAGACTTGAGCCCCGACGAATCAAGTTTCACACCGGCCGATTCGCGTGTCAAATCTCTCCGGCCGAAGTTGAGTCGAATCGACTCAACTCACGGCGGAAGCTCAGGAACGGCGCGGGCAGCGGGGGTCAGGCGCCGGGCCGCGCGCCCGACGCCGGCTCCTCCGCGGGTACTGCGGCGGGGACCGACCCGGTCGTGCCCGCGAACTCCGCCGACAGGAGGCGGTACGACCGGGTCGTGAAGGCGAACAGCGCGATCGCCACGAGGATGAGCCCGGCGAACAGGAACACCAGCGCGATGCCCCGGGCGTCCCCCTCGCCGAGCAGCCAGCCCCACGTCGCCTGGCCCGAAGAGCCCTCCATGTACGGGATCACCCAGAACTCGGCGATCGGCGCGATGAGGAACGCGGTCACCGGCGCGGCCGCCGACTCGAGTGCCATCGCGAACCCGAAGACCCGGCCCTGGCGCCGGAACGTGACGACCTTCTGGATGACCGTCTGCTCGGCCGCCTCGACCACCGGGACGATCGCCATGTACGCCCAGATGCCGACCGCGTAGAGCCACCACCACTCCCGCAGCGTGAACGCGGCGCCCAGCACGCCCATCGCCACGACCACGTACAGCATGGTGCGGATGGGGTTGCGGCCGAGCCCGAACTTCGCGATCACGGCACCGCCGATGATGAACCCGGTCGACGTCACGCCGAGCACGATGCCCCACACCTCGACGGCGAACAGCTCGAGGCCGTACGGGTCCATCAGCGCGACGTAGGCACCGCCGATGAGGTTGTTGAAAGTCGTGAAGATGATGAGCGCGAACAGCCCGGGCACCCCGCGGATGGTCGCGATGCTGCCGCGGATGTCGACGGCCGGCGGCCGACCGTCCTCGGCGACGGGCTGCTCCTCGGGGATCTTCAGGAACAGCAGGTGCACGAGCACGAGCGCGGTCGCGACGATCGCGAGCAGCAGCGTCCAGCCCATGCCGAGCAGGCCGATGGAGAGCCCAGAGAACACGCTCGTGACCATGAACGCGATGCCCTGCACCGTGCCGACCATGCCGTTGGCGTTGGCGTGCCGCTCGACCGGCACCAGCAGGGTCACCGTGGTCGACAGCGCGATGTTGCGCATGTGCTCGATGACCGCGCCGAAGAGGAGGATGCCCGAGAACAGCCAGAACCACGGCCCGCCGAGGTCGACCAGCGCCGCCTCCGGCTGCAGCAGGTAGAGCACGCCCGACACGGCGAAGGCGATGAGCGTCACGATGCTCGAGAACACCATGACCGCGTGCTTGCGGTGCCGGTCGACGATCGTGCCGAAGACCATCGAGAACACGGCGACGAGCAGCATGTACGCGCCGCCGATGATGCCGGTCGCGAGCACCGACCGGGTCTCGAGGTACACCCAGAAGGTCAGCGCGAACCAGAGGAAGCTCGTGGTGACGTTGGCGACGAGCGTGTTCGACAGCACGTGCAGGAACGTGCGCATGCCCCCGGGCGGCGGTTCCGGATGCTCCGCCGCAGCGCCGCGCGCCCCCGCCTCGATGTCCGTCGGCTCGGTCGCATCCGACCCGTCTCGTTCCCCCTGCACCCGGGCATGCTAACCCCCGCCGCCGACATCGCTCCGGGTCTTCCTTCCCGGCTCGCGCCGGACACGCGACGAGCGCCGTGCGGGCGTAGGATTCGAGCACTCCTCAGGAGCGCCGGCCGGCGGGGGCCGACCGGCAGCCGGGCGCGGCCACCGCGCCCCCGGTCCGAAAGGGCTGACGATGACGATTCCCACGAGCCCGACGGCGGCGGCCGCGGCCGCGGCCCGGTACGGGCGGAGCGCCAGGCGAACGGCGGGACGGGCCGTCCGGCAGGGCGTGCCGCTCGCGGACCAGGCGAGCCTCGCGGCATCCGACCGCGACCCCGTCGCGACGCTCGAGCGGCAGGCCGCCTCGCGCGTCGCGTCGCTCGTCGCGATCCGCCACGGGCGCATGGCCGCCTCGCCGTTCGCGTTCTACCGCGGCGCGGCCGCGCTCATGGCGCACGACCTGCGGCGCGAGCCCCACTCCGGCATCGCGACGTGGCTGTGCGGCGACGCGCACCTGTCGAACGTCGGGCTGTACGCGTCGCCGGAGCGCGAGCTGATCGTCGACGTGAACGACTTCGACGAGACCGCGCCCGGCCCGTTCGAGTGGGACCTGAAGCGCATGGCCGCGAGCTTCGAGATCGCCGCTCGCGCACGCGGGTTCGACGACGACGAGCGCGGCGGCATCGTCACGACGGTCGTCACGGCCTACGCCGGCGCAATGGGGAAGCTTGCGAGCGCCCCGCGCCTGCACCTCGCCACCGAACGCGTGAGCGCCCGCGAGATGCTCGCCACGACCGCCCACGACCTGCCGCCCGAGATCGCCGAACGGGTGGCCGGCGTGCTCGCGAAGGCGCACCGCCGGGACAGCCGGCAGGCGGCGCGCCGCCTCACCGAAGTGATCGACGGCGAGCCCCGGTTCTGGTCGGAGCCGCCGCTGGTCACGCCCCTGCGCGACGTCGCCGCGCACGCGGGCGTCGACGAGCACGACGCGCGCGACCTCGTCGCGTCGCTGCTGGAGCGGTTCCGAGAGTCGCTCGACGCCGATCGCCGGCACGTGCTCGACGGGTACGAGTTCGTCGACGCGGCCATGAAGGTGGTGGGCGTGGGCAGCGTCGGCACGCGTGCGTGGGTCGTGCTGCTGCGCGGCAACGGCCGGCGCGACCTGCTGATGCTGCAGGCCAAGGAGGCGCAGCGATCCGTGCTCGAGTCGAGCTCCGGCCCGAGCGCGTTCTCCCACCAGGGCGAGCGCGTGGTGCGCGGGCAGCGCATCATGCAGGCGCTGAGCGACGTGCTGCTCGGGTGGCTCACCGCGGAGGGCGTCGACGGGCAGCCGCGCGACTTCTACGTGCGCCAGTTCCGCGACTGGAAGGGGTCGGCGACCCCCGAGATCATGGAGCCCGCGACGATGCGGCTGTACGCGCAGTACTGCGGCGCGCTGCTCGCGCGGTCGCACGCGCGCGGCGGCGACGCGGCGACGATCGCCGGGTACGTCGGTCGCGGGCGGGGGCTCTCACGCGCGCTCGTGGCGTTCTCGCGCGCGTACGCCGACCGCACCGAGGCCGACCACGCCGCGCTGCTGGACGCGATCGCGAGCGGGCGGGTCGACGCGGTCGACGCGTGAGCGCACTGCCCATTCGCGGGGAACGGGCGTACACTCACGTACGGAAACGCCCACCACGGGGCATCCGGAACGGAAGGAGAGGACTCATGCAAACGGTCATTGTCGTGCGCCTCGCCGACCCCCTTCCCTCGGAGGCCTCCCGCTAGACACCGGCGGCCTCCCTGTTCCTGGAGACCCCAATTGTCTGGAGACGACCTCGCGCCCTCGGGCGCACCCTGGCCCGTGCTCGCGTTCGACGACTTCGAACCCGGCGACGGGCAACGCTGGTCCACGTGGCCGGCGACCACCCCCACTGAGCGCGGCCCCGAGCCGCGCCCCGACTGGATCGTGACCTCGGCCTCGGCGGTCGACACCGAACTCGGCATCGTGAAGTCGGGCAAGGAGGCCGACGTGTTCCTCGTCGAGCGCGCCGTGCCCGGCGACCCGCGGCAGCGCGTCGTACTCGCGGCGAAGCGCTACAAGTCCGCCGACCGTTCCGACTTCCGCCGCTCGGGCGTCTACACCGCGGGCCGCCGCGAGAAGAAGACGCGCGACACCCGCGCCCTCGCCCGCGGCTCCGCCTACGGCCGGGCGCTCGCCGCCGGTCGCTGGGCGGGCGCCGAGTTCGCCGCGCTCTCGGAGCTCTGGTCGGCCGGCCTGCCCGTGCCGTACCCCGTGCAGGTCGCGGGCACCGAGCTGCTCATGGAGTTCGTCGGCGCCGACGGGCGGGCCGCTCCCCGGCTCGCGCAGGCGCACGCCGAGCCGCACGAGCTCGGCGACTGGTTCGAGCAGGTGCGCGCGCTCGTGCTCGCGTTCGCGCAGGCGGGCTACGCGCACGGCGACCTCTCGCCGTACAACCTGCTCGTGCACGACGGCCGCGTGGTCGCGATCGACCTGCCGCAGATCGTCGACGTGGTCGGCAACCCGAACGGGCTCGACCTGCTGCATCGCGACTGCGTGAACGCGTGCACGTGGTTCCAGCGCCGCGGGCTCGCCGACGCCGACCCCGAGCTGCTGTTCGGCGACGCGGTCGCGGTCGTGTTCGGGTAGGCGGGGGCGAGCGGATGCCTCGGGGCCACGCGCGCTCCGAGGCATCCGCCAGCCGGACGACCTACGCTGGTGTCTCGATGTCGCACACGCACCACGCGCCGCCCACCGGCGCCCCCGGCCCGGCGCGCGGCCTCGCCGGTCGCCGCGCCGTCGGCGCGGGCATCGCGGCCGCGATCCTCGCCGGGCTGATCGCGGTACGCGTGACGACGTCGCAGGGCGAGTTCGACCTGCCCGACGCCACGCAGGACTTCGTCACGCTCTCGGCGAGTGTGCTCATCGAGAGCCTGCCGTTCGTGTTCCTCGGCATCGGCCTGTCGATCGCGGTGCGGCTGTGGCTGCCCGAGGACTTCCTGGTGCGCCGCCTGCCGCGCCACCCCGGCATCCGTCGCGCGGTCGTCTCACTGCTCGGCGTGCTGCTGCCCGTGTGCGAGTGCGGCAACGTGCCGCTCGCCCGCGGGCTCATCGTGCGGGGGCTCTCGGTCGGCGAGGCGATGACGTTCCTGCTCGCCGCGCCGATCCTGAACCCCGTCACCATCATCACGACGTACCAGGCGTTCGGCTGGGACGACGGCATCCTCGCCGCGCGCATCGCGGGCGGCTTCGTCATCGCGAACCTGGTCGGCTGGGTGTTCAGCCGTCACCCGCAGCCGATGTCGCTGCTGACGCCGAAGTTCCAGGCGGCCTGCGCGCACGAGCACGCCGAAGGCGGCCGGAAGTCGCGGCGCGCGGCGAAGATGTTCGCCGAGGAGACCGCGGCCATGCTGCCCGCGCTCGTCGTGGGCTCGGCGATCGCCGGCCTCATCCAGGTCGCCGTCTCGCGCGACCTGCTCGTGACGCTCGGCCAGAACCCGGTGCTCTCGGTGTTCGCGCTCATGGTGCTCGCGTTCGTGGTGTCGATCTGCTCGAACGTCGACGCGTTCTTCGCACTGGCGCTCGGCTCGACCTTCATGCCGGGTGCGATCGTCGCGTTCCTCGTCTTCGGCCCCATGATCGACATCAAGATGCTCGCGTTGCTGCGCACGACCTTCACGACCCGCACATTGGTGCAGCTCACCGCGATCGTCGCCCTGGCGAGTGCGGCGCTGGGATTGGCGGTCAACGTTGTGGCCTAGGTTCCTCGAGCGGTGGAAGGGCATCGCGCTCACGCTCATCGGCGTCGTCGCGACGCTGTGGCTCGCGTTCAGCGGCCAGCTCGGCCTGTACATCCACCCGCGCTACTTCCTCTTCACGACGATCATGGCGGTGATCGGCGGGGCGCTCGCGATCGTCGCGATGCTCCTGCTGCCGGCGAGCGGCGCGGACGAGGCCGACCACGAGCACGAGCACGAGGGCGAGAGCGAAGCGGATGCCTCGCAGCGGCGCCGCCGGCCCCGCGGCCGTCGGCGGGCGCTCGCGGGAGCGTGGGCGACCGTGGCGATCCTCGTCGGGGCGGGCATCGCCCTGCTCGCGCTGCCACCGGCGACCCTCAGCGCGGCGACCGCGGTGCAGCGCGACGTCGAGCGCACGACCTCCGACCTCGCGAACGAGTCGCCGCTGCTCGTCGGCACCGACCCGTCGGAGTTCACGTTCCGCGACTGGGCGCTCGTGGTGCGCCAGGGTGGCGCGGCCGCCGAGCTCACCACGACCGACGTGTCGCTCGTCGGCTTCGTCATGCCGGCGCCCGACGACCCGGACGACACGTTCGTGCTGGCGCGCTTCACCATCACCTGCTGCGCGGTCGACGCCCAGCCGATCGGCGTGCCCGTGCACCTGCCCGACTGGCGCGAGCGGTTCTCGCCCGACGACTGGGTCGACGCGACGGGCCGCTTCGGCGCCGACCCGGCCGGCGGCGAGGGCCTCGTGCTGCTGCCGACCTCGCTGGAGGTCACCGACCAGCCGAGCGAGCCGTATGTCTACTGACGCTGCCGCCTTCCGCCGCGCGCTCGCCGGCACGCTCGTCGTGCTCGGCGCCGCCGGCCTGGCACTCGCGGTGACGAGCGTGCTGCAGGGGCCCAAGCTGACCACCGCGGCGGTCGACCCGATCGCGGCGACCGAGCTCACCGGCCAGCGGGTCGTGCTCGAGCTCAATCAACCGATCGAGCGGGTGGACGGCGACCTCGCGGTCGAGCCCGACCTCGACGCGACGCTCTCGTTCGACGACGACCTGCTCGTCGTCGAGTTCGCCGACCCGCTGCCGTACGCCACCGAGGTGTCGGTGTCGATCGACGGCGTTGTCGGCACCTCGCAGCCGAACGCCGGCACCATCTCGCACCGGTTCACCACCGCCGACGCCGACCTGCTCACCCTCGTACGGAACAGCCCGGCCGGCGAGCCCGACCAGCTGGTGCGCACGAGCGTCGGCGACCCGACGACCCGCGAGGTGCTGCTCGAGGCCCCGGTGCTGGAGCAGTTCGCGCGCGCCGGCGACGTGATCGCCGCGACCGCGGTGGAGGACGACGGTACGAACTCGCTGTGGCTCGCCGTCGACGGCGCCGACGACGAACCGGCGCCGGTGACGCTGCCGACCGCGGGCGTGGTGCGCTCGCTCGGCGCGTCCACGACGCATCCGCTCATCGCCTTCACCCTCGACTCGGGCACCCGCACCGCCGAGGGCGCCGACGACGCGTACCGCAGCGCGCTCTTCGCGATCGACGTGTCGGGCGGTGCCGTCGAGGCCGTGCCGGTCACGGGCCCGTCGGGCGAGGTGCTGCAGGCGACCGAGTGGTGGTTCGTGCCCGGCACCGCCTCGCTCGTGGTGCAGGACTTCGACGGCGCCCTGCTGCTCGTCGACCCGCTGACCGGGGCGGCGCCCGTCGCCCTCGGCGCGCACGACGAGCTGCGCGGGGTGCTCCCCGGCTCGCGCACGGTCGTCGCGGCCGACCCCGACGGCGGCACGCTCATCGACCTCGAGACCGGCGAGAGCGCCCCGAACGACCTGCCCGTGGCCGACCTGCCCGACGGGGCCTACCCGGGCCGCGTGGTGCAGCTCGACGCCGACGGCGCGTACCTCATGCAGGTGCTGCTGCCGACCGTCGCAGACGACGGAACGACCCGCGCCACGACCCTCGTCATCCGCGTCGACGACACCGGCACGTCGGTGCTGTACTCGACCGACGAGTCGAGCCGGCTGCTGGACTTCTGCGTCTCGCCGAACGGGCGGCTGCTCGCGACCGAGACGGCCCAGGCGGATGCCGCGTCGGACCGCTACCCGAACCTGCCCTCCTCGGTCGATCGCCTCACGACCGTGGTCGACGTCGCGACCGGCGAACTCGTGCTCACCCAGGCCGGCGGGTCCTCGGACTGGTGCCGCTGACGCGAGTTCCGCGCTAGCCTGCACCCACCCGTACGTCACCACCCGTTCACCCGAAGCAGCGAGGCTTCCGCACATGACCCAGCCCCCGGTCCTCCCCCCGAACGACACGGCCACCGCCGAGCCCGGCGCCGAACAGGCGGGCCGCCCGCGCGGCGCGCTGTCCTGGGCGCTGTGGGACTGGGGCTCCGCGGCGTTCAACGCGGTCGTCACGACATTCGTGTTCACGGTCTACATCACGAGCTCGAGCTTCGGCGAGGCCGGCACGGTCGAGGCGCAGCTCGGATGGGCGCTCGCGGCCGCGGGCCTGCTGATCGCGGTGCTCGCCCCCGTGATGGGCCAGCGCTCCGACAACCGCGGGCGCCGCAAGCTCTGGCTCGGCGTGAACACGTACATCGTGGTGGTGCTCACCGCCGCGATGTTCTTCGTGCAGCCGGCCCCCGAGTACCTGCTGCTCGGCCTCGTGCTGCTCGCCGCCGGCAACGTGTTCTTCGAGTTCGCGGGCGTCAACTACAACGCCATGCTGAACCAGGTCTCGACCCCGGCCTCGATCGGCCGCGTGAGCGGATTCGGCTGGGGCATGGGCTACGTGGGCGGCATCGTGCTGCTGCTCATCGTGTACTTCGGCTTCATCTCCCCCGAGGTGGGCCTGTTCGGTGTGACCGGCGAGAACGGCATGGACATCCGGATCACGGTGCTCGTCTCGGCGGTCTGGTTCGCCGTGTTCGCCCTGCCCGTGCTGCTGCGCGTGCCCGAGTTCCGCCCGCCGGCCTCCGCCGCGCGCGAGCGCATCGGGTTCTTCGCCTCGTACGGTCGCCTCGTCCGCGACATCGCACGCCTCTGGCGCGAGCGCCGCAACGTGGTGTGGTTCCTGCTGGCCAGCGCGGTCTTCCGCGACGGGCTCGCGGGCGTGTTCACGTTCGGCGGCGTGCTGGCCGCATCCGTCTTCGGGTTCTCGGCCGGCGAGGTCATCATCTTCGCGATCGTCGCGAACGTCACGGCCGGCGCGTCGACGATCGCGGTCGGGGTGCTCGACGACCGGCTCGGCGCGAAGCCCGTGATCATCACGGCGCTCGCCGGCCTCGTGGCATCCGGCCTCATCGTGTTCTTCCTCCACGACGGCGGCGAGCTCGTCTTCTGGACCGCGGGGCTCGCGCTCACGCTCTTCGTCGGGCCCGCGCAGTCGGCGAGCCGCACCTTCCTGGCCCGCATCATCCCTGCCGGCCGCGAGGGCGAGGTCTTCGGGCTGTACGCGACCACCGGGCGGGCCGTGAGCTTCCTCGCGCCGACCATGTTCGCGCTGTTCGTCACGATCGGCGGGGAGCCCTACTTCGGCATCCTGGGCATCGTGCTCGTGCTCGCCGTGGGCCTCGCGCTGCTCATCCCGGTGAAGGCGGAGGCGAAGGCGCTCGACTGAGCCGACGCGGCACGTGCCGCGTCGGCTCGCGTCAGCACAGGTGGCACGGATGGGGGGTTCCGCTTCGGTACTGTGAACATCCACGATCCTTCCGCGGCACCGCCGCAACGAACGAGAGGGCGGCGGTCACCTCGTGACGACGAAAGAGCTCGACGACCGGCGCAAGCAGCGCCGTCGCATCCGCACGGTCGGGTACCTGGGCGTCATCGCCGCGTGGGCCTTCTCCGTGGGCATGGGCGTGCTGCTCGAGCCGCCCGAGTGGGTGCGCATCCCCGCGCTGTTCGTGCACCTCATGTCGTTGGTCGTCGGCCTCGGCGCCGTGGTCATGGTCGAGTGGCACGGGCTGCTCTGGGCGACCGGATGGAGCACCGTGCGCGAGGTCGTGCAGGCCGACAAGACGCTCATCCTCCCGATCTGGGCGGGGCTCGCCGGGCTGCTGGCGAGCGGTGCGCTGCTCGAGCCGTCGCTCGATTCGCCCCTGACGGTGATCAAGCTCGGCTGCGTGCTCGTGCTCTCGCTGAACGGCGTCGCCCTCACGCGATGGACGTGGGAACTCGGGCGGCTGCCCGCGAAGGCCTCGTTCCACTCGCTCCCGTTCCGGTTGCGCGCGTGGTTCATCGGCAGCGGCATCGCCTCGCAGCTGGCGTGGTGGACTGCGGTGTTCATCGGGATGTGGAACTCCACCGCCTGAACGCGGGCCGTGCGCCGCCAGACCTGAGAATCCGTCGGGAGCGGCTGGGAACCCCCCGAGACGGGGTGCATTCCCTTTGAGCCATGGGCCGGGCTGCCGATATGCTCGCCTTCAACCCCTGCCGACCCTTCGCGAGGACCCCCCGATGCCCTCTGGCGAGACCCCCGTCCAGCACGCCGCCGCACCTGCGCCCCGGCGCTCCGAGGTGCGCGCGTGAGCGGGTCCGTTCCCACGCGGCGCGGGTCGCGCCGCGAGCAGCGCGAGGCCGCGCGTCGTCGGCGTCGGCGGACGACGGTCATCATCGCGGGCGGCGTCGTGGCGCTCCTGCTGATCGGCGGCGGCACGCTCGCGGCCGTGAACCTCTTCGGCGGCGGCTCGGGTGACGCCGGCGAGCCGCAGGTCGCGGCCGACCCGGTCACCTTCCCGCAGGACGAGCCGGCGGCCGCCGACGGCGCCGGACCCTGCACGACCCTCAACGTGCTCTCCTCGTTCGAGAACGCCGAGATGGTGCAGGAGCTCGCCAACGGCTACAACGCCCAGCCGCGCGACGTCGAGGGGGCGTGCGTCGACGTGGTCGCCACGAAGGACAAGTCCGGCATCTCCGCAGAGGATGCCGCTGAGGGCTTCCCCGACCTCACCGACGCCGAGCGGCCCGCCGTGTGGATTCCCGATGCGGCATCCTGGCTGTCGGTGGCGCGCGACGCGGGCGCCGGCGACATCGTGCCCGAGTCCGGCACGACCGTCGGGGCATCCGACATCGTGCTCGCCATGCCCGAGCCGCTCGCCGACGCCATCGGCTGGGACGAGGACGCGCCCACGTGGGACGAGGTCTTCACGGCGTCCGAGGACGTGCAGCTCTGGGCCGACCTGGGCCACCCCGAGTGGGGCGGGTTCCAGCTCGGCAAGACGAGCCCGGTCGTCGCCAGCTCCGGCGAGGCCTCGATGCTCGTCTCCTACGGCAGCGCGTCGGGCTCGGTCGCCGACCTGTCCGTCGCCGAGGTCGAGGACGAGGCCGTCACCCAGACCGTTCGCGAGCACGAGCTCGCCGTCAGCCACTACATGGCGACGCCCGAGCACTTCCTCTGGCACGCACGTCAGGCCGAGGCGCGCGGCGGCTCGGCCGCGGAGTTCCTCTCGGCGGTCATCGTCGACGAGAAGTCGGTGTGGGACTACAACCGCGGCATCGTCAGCCGCGACGGCGTCACCCGCGTCGAGGACGAGCCGCCCGCCGAGAAGCTCGTCGCGATCTACCCGACCGACGGCTTCTACGTCGCCGACAACCCCGCCGTCGTGCTCACCGGCCCCTGGGTCTCGGAGGCGCAGCAGGCCGCCGCCGCCGACTTCATCCGCTACGCGGGCACCGAGCAGGGCCAGCAGATCGTGCGCGACTACGGCTACCGCGACCTGAACGGCGTGCTGAGCGACGAGGTCGCCGAGGTCGGCAACCTCGAGCCGGCACCCGTGGGCGTGCTGCCGTTCCCCGGGCAGGACGTCATCGTCGCGGTGCACGAGGCGTTCCCCGACGTGCGCAAGCGCGCGAACGTGCTCTTCCTCATCGACGTCTCGGGCTCGATGGACGACGTGCTCGAGAGCGGCCAGACACGCCTCGAGGGCGCGAAGGATGCGATCACGCTCGCGCTCGACCACTTCGCGGCAGGCGACGACGTCGGCCTCGCCGCGTTCTCGTCGGGCGGTGACGGCGTCATGATCCCCGGCCTCGTGAGCCCCGTGCAGGACATCGGCGACTCACGCGAGGAGTTCCTCGCAGCGCTCGACGGGCTCGAGGCCGTGGCGTACACGCCCTTGTACGAGGCCGTCGACACGTTCTCCCGCGACCAGTCGCAGGCGTACGACCCGTCACGCATCAACGCGATCGTGCTGCTGAGCGACGGCACGAACAACACGGCGGTGCCGACGACGACCGAGGACGAGATGCTGGCCACGCTCGACGAGGTCTCGCACACCCTGCTCGTCTTCACGCTCGCGTACGGTGCCGACGCCGACGTCGAGGCGCTCCAGGCGATCTCCGGCGCGACCGGCGCGCACTACTACGACGCGACCGACCCACTCGAGGTGGAAGACGTGCTGGGCGACCTGGTCACGAGCTTCTGACCCGTTCCGCCCGTCGCCACGTGGTGGTCGCCCGCAAGCGCATGTACAGTGACATGCATCATGGGCACGACTGACGAGACCGGCGGGCGCGACGCGGACGCGGTGCGCGCGGTCGAGACGGCGCTCGAGGAGATCCGGCTCCTCGGCGGACGGCGCGGGCGCCCCGAGCACGCCGGCCCGAGGCACGAGCGCGGCCACGAGGGCCATGGCCGCCGGCACGGCGGCGGCGGCCGCCTCGCCGGGGTCGCACGCGGCCGCGTGCTCGGCGCACTCGCCCGCGCCGACCGCCCGCTCTCGATCGGCGAGGTCGGCGAGGTCGTGGGCGTCGACCAGCCGCGTGCGAGCCGCCTCGTGCAGGCGCTCGTCGATGCCGGCCTCGCCGAGCGCACGGCCGACCCCGCCGACGCCCGGCGCAGCGCGATCGTGGTGAACGACGCCGGTCGCGAGGCACTCGCGAAGGCGCAGGCCGCGCGTCGCGCCGCGATCTCGGAGGCGCTGCAGGGGTTCGACGAGGACGAGCGCGAGCAGTTCGCCGAGCTGCTCGGGCGGTTCGCTGCGGCCTGGCCGCGCGACTGAGCGGCTGGGCTCGCGCGACGCGTTGCGGCGAGGCATCCGCTCGGCCTTGCTCAGATGAGCACGGATGCCGCCTGAGCTGCGCATCGGTGGGGTTCACGCAGATGTAACTCGACGTCCCTTCCGGACGACACGGGCCGCGGCCTAGTCTCTCCCACGTTCGGGGGACACGCGTGCCCGCGGACTTCGGAAGCCGGAGGAGCACTGATGAGACATCCCGTTCGTCGAGCCACCGTCGCCGCCGCGGCCGCAGCATCGTTGCTGGCCGTGGGCGTCGCCGCCCCCGCACACGCGGAGGAGGTGGAACCGAGCGAGCTGATCATCAGCGAGTACGTCGAGGGGTCGTCGTTCAACAAGGCGATCGAGCTGTACAACCCGACGTCCGCGACGATCGACCTGACCGCCTACGACCTCCAGGTCTCGTTCAACGGCGGGTCGTCGACCTCCGAGTTCGACCTGACCGGGTCGGTGGCCGCGGGCGGGACGTTCGTGTTCGCCGATGAGGATCTCATCGACTACGCCGACCAGACGACCTCGGCGAACCTCTGGAACGGCGACGACGCGATCCTGCTGCGCAACGCCGGCACCGTGGTCGACTCGCTCGGTCAGCTCGGATTCGACCCGGGCAGCCAGTGGGGCACCGACCTCACCTCCACCCAGGACAACACGCTCCGCCGCATGGCGTCGGTCTGCGTCGGCGACACGGTCGTCGACGACGTGTTCGACCCGACGGTCGAGTGGGTCGGGTTCGCGAACAACACGTTCGACGGGCTCGGCTCCCACACGGCCGACTGCGGCGGCACGACCGAGCCGAGCGGGCCGGTGATCAACGAGTTCTCGGCGAGCACCTCGGGCGACGACGTCGAGTACGTCGAGATCCTCGGGGAGCCGGGCACGGACCTCTCCTCGTACGCCGTGCTCGAGATCGAGGGCGACTCCGGGTCCACGACGGGCGTGATCGACGAGGTCATCGCGCTCGGCACGACTGACGCGGACGGCCTGTACCTGGCGGACCTGGAGAACGGCACCCTCGAGAACGGCACGATGTCGCTGTTGCTCGTGGAGGGCTTCACCGGGACGCTGGGCGACGACCTCGACACCGATGACGACGGCACGTTCGACGCCATGCCGTGGACGACGCTCGCCGACGCGGTCGCGGTCTTCGACGGTGGCTCAGCCGACCACGCCTACGGCGGCACCGTGCTCGGCCCGAACTACGACGGACTCAGCAGCTTCGCGCCCGGCGGCGCATCGCGCATCCCCGACGGCACCGACACCGACTCCGCGGCCGACTGGGTGCGCAACGCGTTCAACCGCGCGGGTATCGCGGCGTTCCCGGACGCCACCCCGGCCGACGGCGAGGCGTGGAACACGCCCGGCGCCCTGAACGAGGCGTACATCGCGCCCCCGCCCCCGCCGCTCAGCTGCGAGTCACCGGTCGTCTCGATCGGGTCCGTGCAGGGCACCGAGGACGCCTCCGCGGGCGAGGGCACCGACGTGATCGTCTCCGGCGTGGTCGTCGGCGACTTCCAGGTCGGCGGCTTCAACGGCTACTACATCCAGGACGCCGGTGACGGCGACGCCGCCACGAGCGACGGCATCTTCGTCTACGCGCCCGGCGGGGCATCCGTCGACGTCGGCGACGAGGTCATCGTCGCGGGCGCCGTGACCGAGTATTTCGGCCTCACCGAGATCACCCCGACCGAGGTCGTCGTCTGCGACACGGGCGTCGAGCTGCCGGCAGCGACCGAGCTCGAGCTCCCGCTGACGGAGGCGGACCGCGAAGCCGTCGAGGGCATGCTCGTGACGCTCCCGCAGGAGCTCGCGATCCTCGAGTTCTACAACTACGGCCGCTACGGCCTGATCTCGATCGGCACCGAGCGGCAGTTCACGCCGACCGCGGTGGTCGAGCCGGGCCAGCCCGCGATCGACCTCGCGGAGCAGAACGCCCTGCACCGCATCGGCATCGACGACGGCCGCAGCTGGGAGAACCCCGACCCCGCGATCCATCCGAACGGCGAGGAGTTCACGCTCGACAACACGTTCCGCGGCGGAGACCTGCTGACGAACGTCACCGGCGTGCTCGACTACCGCTTCAGCACGTGGTCGGTGCAGCAGACGCAGGGCGCCGACTACGAGTCGGTCAACGAGCGGCCCGAGGTGCCCGAGGTGGGCGGCGAGTTCACCGTGTCGAGCTTCAACGTGCTGAACTACTTCACCACGCTGAACTCGCGCGGCGCGAACACGGCCGACGAGTTCGACCGTCAGGAGGCGAAGATCGTCGCGGCCCTCGCGGAGATCGACGCCGACGTGTTCGGGCTCATCGAGATCGAGAACAACGGCGACGAGGGCGCGGGAAGCGCCGTCGCGACGCTCACGGCAGCGCTGAACGACGAGCTCGGGTCGGAGGTGTACGGCTACGTCGACACCGGCGTGTTCGGCACCGACGAGATCACCACGGCATTCCTCTACAAGACGGCCACGGCGACCCCCGTGGGCGACTTCGCGCTGCTCGACGGCTCGGTCGACGAGCGGTACCTCGACTCGAAGAACCGCCCGGCGCTCGCGCAGACGTTCGCCGACGCGGCGGGCGGCGAGGTCACGGTCGTGGTCAACCACCTGAAGTCGAAGGGCTCCGCCTGCGACGACGTGGGCGACCCCGACCTCGAGGACGGCGCGGGCAACTGCAACCTGACCCGCACGGCCGCGGCCGAGGCGATGACCGACTGGCTCGCCACCGACCCGACCGGGCAGGGCACCGCCGACCGGGCGCTCGTCATCGGCGACCTCAACTCGTACGACCACGAGGACCCGATCGACGTGTTCACGGGCGCCGGCTACACCGACCTGCTGCTCCAGGAGCAGGGCGAGTACGCCTACTCGTACGTGTTCGACGGCCAGCTCGGCTACCTCGACTACGCGCTCGCGGGCAGCGGGCTCATGACCGAGGTGACCGGCGCGGCGGCGTGGAACATCAACGCGGACGAGCCGAGCCTCATCGACTACGACACGACGTACAAGAAGGACGCGCAGGACGCCCTGTACGCCCCCGACGCGTACCGCTCGAGCGACCACGACCCGATCATCGTGGGCCTCTCGCTCGACAGCACGCCGCCGGAGATCGAGGTGTCGGCCGACCCGGCGACGGTCTTCCCGCCGAACAACGCGTGGACGGCAGTCGACCTGCTGATCGACGCGACCGACGACTCCGGCATCGCGCCGACCGTGGAGATCGTCGAGGTGGCGGCCGAGGGCAAGAAGGCCGACATCCGCGTGACCGGCGACGCCCAGGTCGAGGTCGTCGCCCGCATGGGTGCGACCTACACGGTGACGGTCGAGGCGACGGACCACGCCGGCAACACCGCATCCGACACCGTGGTGATCTCGGTCACCCCGCCGCGGGGCCGCTGGATGCAGTGACCTGACACCGCACCGCGCGATGGCCGTCCCTTCGGGGGCGGCCATCGTCGTGTCCGGGACCGATCCGCGACCCGTTGCGCGACCCGACGAGAATAGTTACTGTCTTGTCAGTAAGTGGGCATCTCGCCCGCGTCTCCACCACCACACCTCAAGGAAGAGGACTACGGATGAGCAGGAACGCACCACCACGGCACGGTCGCACGGCGACCGCGCTCGTCGCCGCCGCACTCGTCGCGGGAGCCGTCGTCGCGGCGCCCGCGCAGGCCGCGCCACCGCAGCAGGTCGATCCGCAGGCGCCCGACTTCGGCCCCAACGTGACGATCTTCGACCCGTCGATGCCGCTGTCGGAGATCTCAACGGAGCTCGACGCCCTCGCCGTCCGCCAGCGCGACGCCGAGATGAGCGAGGACCGCTACGCGGTCTACTTCCTCCCGGGCGACTACGGCACCGACGAGCAGCCGCTCCAGTTCGAGGTCGGCTACTACACGGAGGTGGCCGGCCTCGGTGCATCCCCCGCCGACGTGTCGGTGAACGGCGCGATCGAGGTCTACAACCGGTGCCTCACCGACGGCGGCACGGGCAACTGCATCGCCCTGGTCAACTTCTGGCGCACGATCTCGAACCTCTCGATCGACGTGAACGGCACCGGGCAGGACGGATGCCGCGCCAGCGCGAACTTCTGGGCCGTCTCGCAGGCCGTGTCGATGCGCCGGCTCGACATCTCGGGCGCGAACGTCAGCCTGCAGGACTACTGCACCAACGGCCCGCAGTACGCGTCGGGCGGCTTCATCGCCGACTCGCGCCTGCCGTTCACGATCAACGGCTCGCAGCAGCAGTGGCTCGTGCGCAACAGCGACGTGACCGCGGGCTGGAGCAACGCCGTCTGGAACCAGGTGTTCGCCGGAACGGAGGGCGCGCCGGACGACTCGACCTTCCCCGAGCCGCCGTACACGACGATCGACGAGACGCCGATCAGCCGCGAGAAGCCGTACCTGTTCGTCGACGAGGCCGGGAACTACGCGGTGCGCGTCCCGGCCGCGCAGACCGACACCCGCGGCATCACCTGGGCCGAGGGGATGACCCCGGGCCGTACGGTGCCGATCACCGACTTCTTCATCGCGACGCCCGACGACTCGGTGCAGGAGATCAACGCGGCCCTCGCGCGCGGCAGCAACCTGCTGCTGACGCCGGGCGTCTACGACATCGACGAGACGATCCGCGTGAAGCGGGCCGACACCGTGGTGCTCGGCATGGGCCACGCCACCCTCACCGCCACGGGCGGTGCGGTGGCGATGGACGTCGCCGACGTGCCCGGCGTCGTCATCGCCGGCGTGACGTTCGACGCCGGCACCGAGCTCTCGCCGGTACTGCTCCGCGTCGGCACGGCGAACGGCGAGCACGGCACCGGCAGCGCCGCGCGGGCCGCCGAGTCGAACCCGACCACACTGAGCGACGTCTACGTGCGCGTCGGCGGACCGCACATCGGGAAGGTCGACACGGCGATCGAGGTGCACAGCGACCACGTGCTGATCGACCACGCATGGATCTGGCGTGCCGATCACGGCATCGAGGGGTTCACCGAGGGCGTGAACGGCGACACCGACCGCTGGCACACGAACACCGGCCGCAACGGCATCATCGTAACCGGCGACGACGTCACCGCCACCGGGCTCTTCGTCGAGCACTTCCAGCAGCGCAACACGCTCTGGGAGGGCGACGGCGGCACGGTCATCCTGTACCAGAACGAGCTGCCGTACGACCCGCCGACGCAGGCCGACTGGACCCAGCCGGACGGCACCCTCGGCTACCCCGGGTACACCGTCGCCGACGACGTGACGAGCCACGAGCTCTTCGGCGCGGGCGTGTACGTGTTCAACCAGAACGATCCGTCGATCGTCACCGAGAACGGCTTCTCGGTGCCCGACGTCGAGGGCGTTCGCCTGCACCACATCATGACGGTCAACCTCAGCGCGGGAACGATCCGGCACGTCGTGAACGGCGTGGGCGGGCAGGTCGACAACTCGAACACCGGGGCTCCGGCGTTCATCGTCGACTACCCGGCGCCCTAGGCGCCACGCGCGCCCGGTTCGCTCGTCGGGCCGGGCGCGCGACCCCCTCGGGCCTGCGTGTATCGCCGCGTCAGGTCGCGCGGAGCGGCGCGACCGCCGCGGAGTCGGCACCGAGCGCGACCAATCGGTCGGCCACGGCGACCGCGGCCCGTCGGTACGGCTCCTCGGTCTCGCGCAGCAGCGAGCGCGTGTTGGCCGCGTCGAGCAGCGCCGTGATCTCGAACGCGAGCTGCGCCGCGTCATCCAGGCGCGGGAGTTCGCCACGCGCGATCGCGTAGCCGATCGACACCGCGAGGTACCCCTCCCACCTGTCGAGCGCACCCATCACGCGATCGCGCACCGCCCCGGGCTTCGAATCGAACTCGACGGATGCCGCCGAGAAGAAGCATCCCCCCGAGAAGACGCGCCGCGACGAGTAGGCGATCCACCCGTCGACCAGGGCGACCACCCGCTCGAGCCCGCGTTCGGTCGCAGCGCGCGCGGGCGCGATCACCTCGTTCGTGAACAGTGCCTGCGCGGCGTCGATCGCGGCGAGCTGCAACCGCTCCTTCGAGCCGAACAGCGCCGCGACCCCGCTCTTGCTCTGACCGGCCGCCTCGGCGATGCGGGCGATCGAGAGCCCGTCGAGTCCCTCGATCGACGCGAGGTCCATCGCCTGCGCGAGCACCTCGCGTCGCGATTCGTCGCCGCGTGCGCGGCGTCCGTCGATGACCCCTTGCGTCATGTCGCCATCTTACCGTACGATCGTCCGTATAGTTAGTTGGACGATCGTTCGTATTGTTTCAAGGAGTCGAGATGTCCGCCCTCACCGCCATCGCCACCGCCACCCGCACGGTCGCCGCCGCCTCGCCGCGCGCCGGCTCCGCCCTCGCGCTGCGCCTCTTCCTGCACGTGGGGCGACGGATGCCCCTGGCGAGCCGCGACCGCACCGTGATGGATCAGGCGCGGCGCTCGACCGTCCGCGTGCCGGGCATCGACCGCCGCGGCGTCGACCTGGTCGCGTACGAGTGGGGCTCCGGCGACGACGTCGTGCTGCTCGTGCACGGCTGGCAGGGTCGCGCGAGCCAGTTCGCGCCCATCGTCCGAGAACTCCGCGCAGAGGGCTTCCGCGTCGTCGCCTTCGACGCGCCCGCCCACGGCGACTCCACCGGCCGGCACGCATACGTCATCGACTGGGTCGACGCCATCCACGCGCTGCAGCACCGGTACGGCCGGTTCGAGGCGGTCGTCGCGCACTCGTTCGGCGCGCTCGGCGTCTTCACCGCCGTCGCCCAGGGCGTGACCGCCCGGCGGGTCGTCACGATCGCCTCGCCGGCCGACGCCGACGCCGTCTTCGCCGAGTTCGGCTCGGCGCTCGGCCTCGACGACCGCACGCTCGACGACATGCGCCGCCGCTTCGTCGCACGTCTCTTCCCCGGCGAGCCCGACCCGTTCGCGCGCGTCTCCGCGATCCGCCACCCGCTGCCCGAGTCCGACGAGCTGCTCGTCGTGCACGACCCCGACGACCGGCGCGTGTCGTCCCGCGAGGCGGCGCGCCTGCTCGACGCCCACCCCGGCGCGCGACTGCTGCGCGCACCCGGCACCGGCCACACGCGCATCCTGCGCGACGACGCCGTGCTCGACGCCCTCGTCGCGTTCGTCGACGGTGCCGAGCGAACGGACACCGTCGGACGGATGGTCGCCGATGACCTGCCGGACACCGACGGGCGAGCGGCGGGTAGCGCGTCCGGCGCTCAGGCGTCCGACCGCGCCGCCACGACCTCCGCGTAGAACGCCGCGTGTGCTGCGGCGACCGCGGCGTCGTCGAGCAGCCCCGGCGTCGCGGCCGCGCCCGCGGCGAGCAGCCCGCGCAGCGCATCGTCGGCGGCGAGCCGGCCGAGCGCGTCCGCGAGCGCGTCGACGTCGCGCGGGGCGACCACGAGTCCGTTGACGCCGTCGGTCACCCACTCGGCGGGCCCGCCCTCGCCGGCGACCACGACCGCGCGGCCGGCGGCGAGGTACTGCAGCACGTTCTGGCCGAGCGGCTCGGGGCGAACGGATGCCTGCACGGCGATGTCCCACCCGGCGAGCGCGCCGATGATGTCGTCGACGTGGCCCGGGAAGTCGACCCGGTCGCCGACGCCGAGCTCGCCGGCGAGCGCCCGCAGGTGCCGACCGTACGCCTCGTGACCGAACGGCGCGTCACCCGGCAGCACGAGCCGTGCCTCCGAGTCGCCGAGCGCCTGCGCGAACGCGCGCAGCAGCAGCTCCTGCCCCTTCCACGGGTCGATCCGCGCGAGCATCCCGATCTTCAGCGGGCCGCCCGCCGGCCGGGCGTCCGCCGTGCGCCGCTCGATGCCGGCGGCGCTGGGGATCACGACCGTGCGGGCCCCGCGCCGCAGGAAGGGCGTGGCGGTGTCGAGCGTCGCGCGCGAGTTCGCGATCACGCCATCGGCGCGGGGCAGCACGAGTCGCGTCATGAGCGCGTATCCCGCCCGGCCGATCGCATCCGGGTCGGTCATGTCGCGCAGGTGCACCACGAACGGCACGCGCGACGTACGTGCGGCGAGCGCCCCGTACGCCGCGGCGCGCGCGGTGTTCGCGTCGACGAGGTCGGCGGTGCGGAAGGCGGGGTGCAGTCGCGTCGCGGCCGACTGGACGGCCAGTCGCGCGAGTGCCGCGGCCTGGTGCAGCGCACTGCCGGCGCTCACGCCCGCGGGCTGTCGGACGCCTGCGACGCGCACCGGCACGCGCGCCGGCAGCTGCGCGTAGACGCCTGCGCCCGCGGCATCCGTCGGCGCCAGCAGTACCACCGGCGACCAGGCCGGGTGAGCCCGCAGCATGCGGACCAGCGCGTACTCGGCGCCGCCGCGCGCGGTCGTGTGGTCGAGGTGCACGACGCGCAGCGCGCGCCCGGGCCCACCCGCGTCCGACCCGCCGGCAGCGCTCACTTGCGGCGCCTGCCCGTGCCCGGCTGCCCGCCCGCGCCCTCGCGCCCGGCGAGCAGCTCCGGCCCGTAGGACGCGTCGTGGTACGCCGCGACCTCGGCCGCCGGCATGCCGAACAGCAGTCCGGCGAGCGACGCGAGCGCGGGCACCTCCTCGGCCGCCATCCGCAGGTAGTCGTCGTCGGGGCCGCCCTGGGGGTCGATGACGTCCTCGTCGCCCACGCCGAGCGCCCGGTTGCCGGCGAGGCCGACGACGACCGATCGCAGCTCGGCCACCGACGCCGGGGGTGCGGGCAGGCGCAGGCTGGCGGCGATGCGCCCCGCCTCGCGCATCGTGAAGGCGGTGCGCAGGGTGCCGGGCACCAGCTCGATCACGCGCTCGCGGTGCCGCCGCGACGCCACCAGCACGAGGTCGGCCGCGCGCAGCTGCGCCTCGGTGACCTGACGGGCCCGGTGCTCCCGCCCGTCGCCGCCGAGGGCGGTAGCGATCGCCCGCGCCCGTCGCCCCATCGACGCCCCCTCGGGCGCACGCGTGCCGGCGCTCGCGACCCGCACGGTGCCAGAGACGGCGGGCGGCAGGTACCAGTTCGCCCAGGTGCCGAGCAGCATCGCGCCGAGCGGCGAGCGGTGCACGTTGCCGGTGCAGACGACGAGCACGTCGAACGTGTCTCCGGCCATGCCACCCCCGTCGATCCCGGACCTGCGCACGAGGGGTTCGGGCCCCGTCGGCGCGCGGATAGTGTTGCTCGCAAGGAGTCTACGAGGAGATGCGGTGCGCGTACTGAGGGTGTCTCACAGCGCCGTCGTCGACGAGTGGCGCGGGCGCGAGCGGGCCCTCTCCGAGCTGGGCGCCGACGTCTACCTGCTGAGCGCTCGCCGCTGGCACGCGGGCGGCACCGAGGTCGACCTCAGGCCCCGCCCCGGCGAGCACGTGACGGGCGTCCGCACCCTCGGCCGCCACCCCGCGCTCTTCGTCTACGACCCCCGCCCGCTGTGGCGCGCGCTCGGCGAGCGGTGGGACGTCATCGACCTCCACGAGGAGCCCTTCGCGCTCGCGACCGCCGAACTGCTGCTGCTCCGGATGCTCCGCGGCAACCGCGCACCGGTCGTGCTCTACACCGCGCAGAACCTCGCCAAGCGCTACCCCGTGCCGTTCCGCTGGCTCGAACGCTGGGCGCTCCGCACCGCGTCCGGCGTCTCCGCGTGCAACTCCGAGGCCGCACGCATCGTCGAGCGCAAGGGCTTCGCGGGTCGGGCACGCGTGATCCCGCTGGGAGTCGACCTCGACCGCTTCCGGCCGGGTGGGGCGACGGATGCCTCCGAGCCGGCACCCGCCCCGATCACTGACGCCGACCCGATCACCGTGGGCTTCCTCGGCAGGCTCGTGCCCGAGAAGGGGCTCGGCGTGCTGCTCGACGCGGCCGAGCGCGAGCCGCGGCTGCACCTGCGCATCGGCGGGTCGGGTCCGATGGCCGACGAGCTGGCTGCGCGTGCCGCGACCGGGTCGCTCACGGGCCGGGTCGAACTCGTCGGCCCGGTCGACCCTGACGACGTGGTCGCGTTCTACGCCGGGCTCGACGTCGTGACGATGCCCTCGCTGCCCACCCCGAGCTGGACCGAGCAGTTCGGCCGGGTCGCCGTCGAGGCGATGGCCTGCGGCGTGCCCGTGGTCTCGAGCGACGCGGGCGCGCTCCCGGACGTCGTCGGCGGGGCGGGCATCGTGGTGCCGGCGGGCGACGCGGGCGCACTGGCGGAGGGGTTGGTCGACGCCTCCGGGCCCCGCGCCGACGAGCTCCGCGCAGCGGGCGCGGCGCGCGCCGCAGAGTGCGGGTGGGACGCGGTCGGCCGTGACTACCTCGACCTGTACCGGTCGGTGCTGCACGAGGCATCCGCTGCGCCCTCGCCCCCCGTCGAGGTGGTCGTCGTCGCATACGGCGCCCCCGACCTGCTGCGCCGGGCGCTCGAACCGGTCGCCGGCCTGCCGACGACCGTCGTCGACAACTCGTCGCTGCCCGAGATCGCCGCGCTCTGCGCCGAGCTCGGCGTGCGATACCTCGACCCCGGCCGCAACGGCGGCTTCGCCGCGGGCGTCAACATCGCCCTCGCCGACCGGCTGGCACCCGGCGCCGACGTGCTGCTGCTCAACCCCGACGCCGAGGTCTCCGCCGACGACGTGGCCGCGCTGCAGGCCGCGCTCCGCGCGCGCGACGACCTCGCGAGCGTCGGCCCCGTGCAGGTCGACGAACAGGCGCGGCCGGCGCGCGTCGAGTGGCCGTTCCCGTCGCCCGCCGCGACCTGGCGCGAGGCGGTCGGGCTGGGTGCCGCGCGGAGCGGGCCGACCTTCGTGATCGGGTCCGTGCTGCTGCTGCGCGCCGAGGCGCTCGCGCAGGTCGGCGGGCTCGACGAGCGCTTCTTCCTGTACGCCGAGGAGACCGACTGGGCGTACCGCGCGCACCTGCTCGGCTGGCGGCACGCGGCCGTTCCCGAGGTGCGCGCCCTGCACGTCGGCGCCGGCACGAGCGGGGACTCCATGCGCCGCGAGGCCCACTTCCACGCGTCGCAGGAACGCTACCTGCGCAAGCACTTCGGCTCGCTCGGCTGGCAGGTGGCCCGTACCTGCCAGTGGGTCGGCTCGATGGCCCGCGCCCTCACCCTCCCCGGCGAGCGCGGGCGCGATGCCCGCCGGCGCGCGGCCCTGTACCGACTCGGTCCGGTGCGCGTGGAGGCGCGCTTCCGTTCCGCCTCGTCCGGGCACGGCACGGGCCCCGGCGCATCCGACCACACCGCCGTCGCCCAGCCGAATACGATCGCCTCGTGACCCGAATCGTGCAGATCGTCCCGCACATCGGCGTGGGCACCGGCGTCGCCGGCGTCGCGGCGAACCTCGAGCGCGAGCTGGGTGCGCTCGGCGTGCAGGTCGAGCGGTTCACGTACATCCAGGCGCGGCGCGGCAAGCGCGATTCCCACGCTCGCTCACGGCTCGGTCGCCGGATCGCGGGCGGCTGGAAGCAGGTGTGGTTCAGCACCGTCGGCACGCGCCGGGCTCGCGCCTTCCTGGCGGAGCGACCCGACGCCGTCGCGATCTGCCACAACAACGTGCTCGCCGGCGACATCTACGTCAACCACGGCGTGCTCCTCGCGTCGATGCGCGCCCGCGGCCGCTCATGGTGGCGCACCTACCGCAATCCCGTGCACGACTTCATCTACCTGCGCGATCGCTTCCGCTATCGCGGGCGCACGCATCGTGCGGTCGTCGCGCTGTCGGAGGCCGAGGCGGACGCGCTCGAGGCGACCTACGGGCCCCTGGGGCCGCGGGTGGTCGTCATCCCGAACGGGGTCGACCAGGAGCGCTTCCGTCCGCCCACGACGGAGGAGCGGTTCGCCGCACGCGCCGATCTGCGACTCGGCACGGAGGAGCGGGTCGCGGTGTTCGTCGGCCACGAGTTCAGCCGCAAGGGCCTGTCCTTCGCGATCCAGGGGCTGCGGTACGCGCCGACCGTGCTCCTGCTCATCATCGGCGGCAACGACGAGATCATCACCGAGGCCTACGCCGAGGCGACGGCGGCGGGCGTCGGAGAGCGCGTGCTCTTCCTCGGTCCGCGATCGAGCCTCGCCCCCCTCCTCGCGGCGTCCGACTTCTTCGTGCTGCCCAGCGCCTACGAGGCGAACGCCCTGGTCGTGCTCGAAGCCCTGGCGAGCGGGCTGCCGGTCGTGACCACCCGCACCGGGTTCGCGCCCGAGGTGATCGTCGACGGGGAGAACGGCTACCTCGTCGACCGTGACGCGCGTGCGGTGGGTGAGCGGCTCGACGAACTCGCGCAACTGTCCGACGCGGAGCTCGCAGCCTGGCACGCACGCGCTCGCGCCAGCGTCGAGCCGTACACGTGGCCGGCGATCGCGCGGCGCTACCTCGACCTGGTGCGCGAGATCGAGGCGGAACGGAGCGTCGCGTGACGGCTCGAGGCGGCGCGGCCGCCGGAGCCGACGATCGCACCGCCCGGATCGTCCAGATCGCGCCGACGATCGAGCCCGGCAGCGGCGTGGCCGGCGTGGCCTTCAACCTCGAGCGCGAGTTCCGCGCGGCGGGCGTGCGGGTCGAGCGATTCACGGCCGCCGACGCGGGCCGTCCCCTGCGCGGCGCCGGCGGTGGCCCCCCGATCGTCACCCACCTGGAGCGCGCCCGCAACGTCGTCTGGTTCAGCACCGTCGGCACCCGCCGCGCACGGCGCTTCCTGGCGGAGCGTCCCGACGCGATCTCGATCTGCCACAACGACGTGATGGCGGGCGACGTGTACGTCAACCACGGGCTCCTGCAGGCGGCCATGCGTGCTCGCGGGCACTTCGCCTGGCGCATGGTGCGCAACCCCGTGCACCTCTACACGGCGCTCCGCGACCGGGTGCGCTATCGCGGCCGCCGGCACCGGGCCGTGGTGGCGCTCACCTCGCACGAAGCGGAGCTGCTCGTCGACGAGTACGGGCGGGTACGCGCACCGATCCACGTCATCCCGAACGGCGTCGACCTCGACCGCTTCCGTCCACCGACCGAGGCGGAGCGCGCAGCCGCCCGCGCCGAGATCGACGTCCCGGACGAGCGCACGCTGGCGGTCTTCGTCGGGCACGAGTTCGAGCGCAAGGGGCTCCCGATCGCCATCGACGCGCTCGGCGGGGCGCCGGACGTCTCGCTGCTGGTCGTCGGCGGGACGAACGACATGACCCGGCGCGCGCGCGCATACGCGCGGCGGTACGGCGTGGTCGATCGGGTGCACTTCGTCGGCACGCACGCCGACCCGGTGCCGTTCTTCTGGGCCGCAGACCTGCTGGTGCTGCCGAGCGCATACGAGGCCAACGCGCTCGTGGTGCTCGAGGCGCTCGCCTGCGGCCTGCCCGTCGTGTCCACTCGCGTCGGGTTCGCCCCCGACATCCTCGTCGACGGGGAGAACGGCTTCCTCGTCGAGCGGAGTCCCGAGTCGGTCGCCGCTCGATTCGACGCCCTCGACCGGCTCGGGCCCGCCGTGACCCACGCCTGGCGGGAGCGGGCCCGCCGCACCGCGGAACGCTACTCCTGGCCGGAGGTCGCCCGGCAGTACCTGTCGCTGGTCGGGTCGCTCGGGTCGCGGTCGGATGCCTCGAGCGGTCGCCTCCGCATCGTGCACGCCATCCGCTCCGACGGGTTCTCGGGCGTGGAGCAGTTCGTGCTGCGCCTCGCGCGGGCGCAGTCGGCCGCCGGCCACCAGGTGCTGGTGATCGGCGGCGACCCCGTGCGCATGCGCCCCGCCCTGCAGGGCTCGGGCGTCGCCCACGTGCCCGCCGCGCGCACGCTCGACGTGACCCGCGCGCTCCTCCGCCATGCGCGGGGCGCCGACGTGGTGAACACCCACATGACCGCCGCCGAGGCCGGCACGGCCGCCGCCTTCGCGTTCGCACCCCGCTCACGCCGCCCGGCGGTCATCGCGACCCGCCACTTCGCGAAGGCACGCGGACGCGTCGGCCCGCTGCCGATCGCCGCGATCGTCGGCGCGCGCATCGACGCGCAACTCTCGATCAGCGACGCGGTCGCGAGCGCGGTCGACGGCGAGAGCACCGTGGTGCACCCCGGACTCGACGCACGCGCCGACGTCGACGCGGCCACCCGTGAGCGCATCGTGCTCATGGCGCAACGCCTGCAACCCGAGAAGCACACCGAGGTCGGCATCCGCGCGTTCGCGGAGTCCGGCATCGCCGCCGACGGCTGGCGGATGCAGGTGGCCGGCATCGGCCCCGAGCGCGAGCGTCTCGAGCAGCTCGCGGCGTCGGTCGGCGTCGCAGACGCGGTGGAGTTCCTCGGCTTCCGCGCCGACCTGCCCGACCTGATGGACCGCGCCGGCATGCTCGTCGCCTCGTGCCCGTTCGAGCACTTCGGGCTCACCGTGCTCGAGTCGATGGCGAGCGGGCTCCCGGTCGTCGCGGCCGGCGCGGCCGGGCACCTCGACATGCTCGCGGGGCTCGACGAGCGCGCGCTCTTCCCGCCCGACGACGTCGCGGCCGCAGCATCCGCCCTGCGCTCCTTGGCCGACGACCCCGACGGGCGCGCCCGCCTCGGGGCCTCCGAGCGCGACCGGCAGCGGCGCGAGTTCACCCTTCGGGCGCAGGCCGATGCCACGGAGGACGTCTACCGGAGCGTGCGATGACCGATCTCGTGGTCATGTCGCTCGAGCGCTGGGACGACGTGTGGCGGCGCAACCAGCACCTCGTGGCGGGGCTGCTGCGACGTGACGCAGACCTCCGCGTGCTCTTCGTGGAGCCGCCGGCCGACCCGACGAACGACCTCCGTGCGGGGCGCCGCCCCGCCCTCGGGAGCGCGCCGCGGGCAATCGGCGCGCCCGCTCCCGGACGGCTGTGGACGTACCGCCCCGTGAAGTGGCTGCCGCGCAGGCTCGACCGGCACGCCGACACGCGCATCGCGCGGGACGTGCTCCGGGCCGCGCGGGCGCTCGGCATGGGGCATCCGCTGCTCTGGATCAACGACCCCGGAGCGGCGGGGGTGGCGGATGCCTCGGGCTGGCCCGTCGTCTACGACATCACCGACGACTGGCTCTCCGCCGACCGCCCCGCGGCCGAGCGCGAACGCTCGGCCCGGAACGAGGCCCGCCTGCTCGCCACGGCCCGTGAGGTCGTGGTCTGCTCGCCCGAGCTCGCACGCCGGAAGGGTGGGGATCGCCCGGTCGTGCTCATCCCGAACGCGGTCGACGTGGACGCATACCGACGGCCCGCGCCGCGACCGGCCGACCTCCCGACCGGCTCGACGGCCGTGTACCTCGGCACGGTGCATCCGCACCGAATCGACGTCGACCTGTGCGAGGCCACCGCGCTCGAGCTCGGCGACGACGGCACGCTCGTGCTGGTGGGTCCGAACCTGCTGGGCCCGGAGGCGACCGCGCGCCTCGAGCGCGCCGGCGCCGTGCTGCTCGGTGCGCGCCCGCGCGACGCGGTGATCGGCTACCTCCAGCACGCCGATGCGCTGGTCGTGCCGCACGTCGTGACGGAGTTCACCGACAGCCTCGACCCGATCAAGCTCTACGAGTACCAGGCCGTCGGCCGCCCGGTCGTCTCCACGCCCGTCGCGGGGTTCCGCGATGCCGACGACCCGCGCGTCACGATCGCGGACGCCGCGCGCTTCCCCGCCGCGGTGAGCGCCGCGATCGATGCGGCGCGGCCGTTCCCGCACGGCGCCGCCGGCGCGGTACCGACCTGGGCCGACCGCGCCGACGCCATGGCGGAGGTGCTGGCGCGGCTCTCCCCGACGTCCTAGGCGTCCGCCCCGGGTCGCCGTGCGCGGGTGCGCAGCTTGGAGGCGAGGGTCGAGGCGGCCCCTGCGAGAACGCCCCGCGGCGAGAGCCGCATCGAGTCCCGCACATCGGCGGCCGCCTCCCGCACCTTCCGCTGCTTGAGCAGCCCGATCACGCGACCCGCCGACCAGGATGCGTATGCGCGATCGAGCATCCTCGCGTTCCGCCGCAGGGCATCGACGTGATGCGCTGCGCCGCGGGACTCCGCGTCCGCGCGGTTCACGCGGATGGCGCGCGATCCGGCGGCGTGGCGACGCCTCCAGTCGGCCGCCGTGGCATTGCGCTCGTGGCGTCGGTACTCGACCAGCACGGTGCCCGTGCTCACGAGCCGTCCGTGCCTCAGGAGCCGGAGCGTGAACTCGGTGTCCTGCGAGAGGCCGAACGCCTCGTCGAACGTGCCGGCGTCGTCGAACGCGCTCCGGCGCACGGCGAGCGTCGTGATCCTCGGAATCGGCACCGCGCCGCGGAGGTACTCGGCGCTCGTCGCCTGCGGCGTATGCCACGAATCGAATGCGACCCCACGGTCGTCGATGTCGACGCCGTCGCCGAACGCGCCGACCGCGCCCCGGTCGCGCTCGAGCGCCCGCACCAGCTCCTCCAGCCGGCCAGGCGGCCAGACGTCGTCGTCGTCCAGGAAGGCGACGACCTCCCCGGTTCCATCGGCGATGCCGGTGTTGCGCGCAGCGGCGGCGCCGCCGTTCTCGCGATGGAGGATGCGCGCCCCGTCGACGCGGTCGACGATCCGCTCCAGCTCGTCGCCGCGTCCCGAGCCGTCGTCCACCACGACGAGTCGCCAGTTCGCGTAGGTCTGCGCGACGACCGACGCGAGCGCGGACTCCAGATACGGGCTCACGCGATTGGTGGGCACCACCACGTCGACGACGGGCGAGTCGGCACGGGCATCCGCTTCGTTCGTCACGGCTCCACGTCCGCGAACTCGGGCAGTCGGGTGATCCGGAACCGAGCGAACGGGTTCCGCGCGAACGGAGCTCCGAGCACCGTGCGCAGCGGGTGCGCGGTGCGGCGACGCCAGCGTCCCAGGTCGCGGTCCCAGTTGCGCTCGGGCGCGTAGCCGGAGACGATGCGCTTCTCGGCCATCTGCTCCTCCGTGCGCACCCAGCTCATGTGGATGATCGCATCGTCGTCCGGGATCACGGCGTGCACGGGAGTGCCGAACGGGTGGGCGGGGTCGGTGTTCCGCGGCGACACGTCGACCCGGTGCACGGGGGACCCCGCCGCCTGCCGCGAGAGCGAGAGGCGCGTACCCGCCCGCACGACCACCGGGCCCGGGTACCCCGCCTGCGTCGTCCAGAACCGACCGCAGTGCTCGAGGAACTCGCCGGACGGCGTGCGCGCATAGAAGTTGCGCATCGGGAAGGCCAGCGCGTCGGCCGCTCGGCGATCGGCCTCGCGGAGCTGCGCGAGGAGCACCTCCGGCGAGCTCAGGATCTCGTCGGTGTCGAGCTGCACGACCCAGTCCGCCCCGTCGGACGCGGCGTCGAGGGCGGCCTGCCGCTGCTCGGTCTCCACCGTCATCACCGGCCGGTCGGCGTCCGAGTGGTCGCCGGGCACGAACACCATCTTGCCGGCGGGGTCCGCCGCACGCATCCGCGCCAGCGACTCGTCGACCGAGAGCGGGAACCCGGCCCACGATCGGCCGTCGGCCGCGTACGAGACCACGATCTTCTCGACGACGCCGTAGTACGAGCCGATGCTCTGCGCGATCCAGGCGGGGTCGCCCGCGAGCACGTACGCGTGGAGCCTCATGCGCTCGCGCCGTCCGCGCGCCCGGCGCGCAACCCGGGGGCCGCGCTGGCAGCCAGGCCCGCCGCGGTGCCGACGACGTCGACGGCCGCGCGCCAGCCACCGCCGACAACTCCCCGCAGCTTCGCCTGCACGCCGGTGCGCTTGGGATCACGGATCGCCCGGAGGCCGGTGACGACCTGGTGCCCCGCCTCGGCGGCCGCCGTACGCAGGTACTGCCGGAAGTGCGGATCCGCGGTGCCGAGCGTGCTCGCGAGCAGCACGACGTGGTTGCGCGCGCCGTAGTACCGGTAGCGCGTGTCGAAGCGGCGGCCACGGGCATACGTGCCCGCGACGTGCAGCACGACCGCAGACGGCGTGTAGACGATCCGCCAGCCGGCCCGCCGCATGCGCAGCGCGATATCGGTCTCCTCGCGAAGGCACGTACCGGGATAGAGGTCGCGGATGCCGCCGAGTTCGCGCACCACGCTCATGCGCACCGACATGTTGGCGCCGAGCATGTGGTCGACGTCGACGTCGCGGCCCGGGTCGGCGGCGAAGAATCCGGTCAGGCGGCCGTCGGGCAGCAGCAGGCCGATCTCGCCGATGCCCTCGGCCTCCTCACCCGGCTGCTCGTTGCGCGCTCGCCCGCCCACCGCCGCGACCCCGGGGTCGTCGTAGGGCTTCACGAGGTGCTCGAGCCAGTCGGGATCGGCGAACGCATCGTCGTCGATGAACGCCACGACATCCTGTCGCACGCCCTCGACGCCGATCGCACGCGAGGTCGCGGTCGAGCCGATGCCGCGCTCGTTGCGCCGGTACTCGACCTCGGGCCGATCGGCGACGACGTCCCAGGTGCGCTCGTCGGGCGACGCGTCGACGACGACGATCCGCTCGGGCTGCATCGTCTGGCGCTCGAGGTGCTCGAGGCAGGTCCGCACGTAGTCGGGACGGTTGTAGGTGGCGATCACGACCGCGACGGTGGGTGCGCTCACGTGGTCCTCTCCTTCGGGTGCGCGTCGAACTCGGCGCGATAGACGCGCTCGTAATGGTCGGCAACGGACTGGAGATCGAACTCGACCGCGCGCACGACCGACGCCTCCGCGAGCTCGGCGCGCCGCGAGGCATCCGTCAGCACCTCGACCAGCGCGTCTCCGAGCGCATCGAGCTCTGCGAGCACCCCGAACCGCCCCTCGTCGGTGACGTAGCGCGAGCCGACGTTCGGGGTGGCGACCACCGGGAGCCCGGCCGTCATGGCCTCGGCGTACGGGATGCCGAACCCCTCGTAGGTCGACGGGAGGCAGAACACCCACGCCGAGCGGTACTCGGCGGCGAGCTCCGCGTCCGTCAGCCGCCCCAGCACGCTGACGCCGTCGGGTACGTCGTCGGGCGCGTCCTGCGTGACCATCCGCAACTCGGCATCCGGCACACGGGGGCGCACCTCGTCGGCGAAGATCCGCGCGAGCTCGGCACCCCGCTTCCGGCCGCGCCACGTGCCGACGAAGAGCACGGTGGGGGCGGCGCGCTTGTCGCCGCCGGGAGCGAACGCCGCGGCATCCACCCCGTTCGGAATGACCGTGCGCACCCACGGCGTCCACTTGCGGGTCGCGGGCGAGATGAGCACCGTGCGGTCCGCGACGACGCTCGCGAGCACCTCGGTGCAGCCGAGCAGCACCATGCGCGCCTTCTCCTTGGCGCCGCGGATGCGCACGGCCTCCTCGAAGCACGAGCCGTGCAGTGTGCGCACGTGGGCGGGCACGCGCCGGCGCCACATCCAGTAGTCCTCGCCGTGGGCGTGGAGCACGTCGTAGCCCGACAGGTCGATGCGCCGCATCGCGAGCGCGAACCGGAAGGTGCGCATCGACCCGTCGAGCGGCACGTGCACGTGTCCGTACCGTGCGCCCTCGACCGGTGCGCAGGGGCTGTACACGTCGACCTCGTGCCCGCGATCGGCCAGCTCGTTGGCGAGCGCGTGCACCTGGTACCCCACGCCGATCTTGCTCTCGCTCGGCAGGTAGTACGAGATCATCGCGATGCGCAGCGACCGATCCGATGCGTCGAGCGGATGCCGCGGGGAACCGGTCACGACAACCCGGCCCGCAGCGCCTCGAGCCAGGCGTGCCCGTCGCGCAGGTCGGGCTCGAGGTGGTTGCCCTCGGCCCACTCGTTCCACGACTTGATCCACAGCAGGCGCTCGTCGGCCGGTCGATCGGCGAGCAGGTCGACCGCGTCGGCGACGTTGCGACGGAATCGCTCTGGCGTCGCGTCGCGCACCACGAGGCCGCGGCGGCCGGCACGCGGCGTGTTGTCCCAGTTGGGGTACACGCACGGCTGCACGTGGGGGTCGCGCGGGTAGTCGGCGACGATGGTGTCCGAGTACGGCCAGATCTCCGGCCCGCCCATGAGCTTGCGGCCCGCGCGCATGCGGAACCGGGTCGCCGGCGTCACCTCGGCAGGCAGCCGCATGTACACGCTCGCGTCGAACCCGTCGGCCGCTGCGTTCGCATAGCGGGGTCCGGCGCCGAGCAGGTCGCTCGCCTCGGCGACGAGGTACAGGCCGTCCAGACCGGCCTCGCGCGCCATCGCCTGCCAGCGGTCGACGAACTCCGCGGCATCCGGCAGCTCCTCCGGCCGGAACACGTAGAACAGGGGCCGACCGTTCACGCGCACGTACCGTACGTCGCGGAACGCGGGGAGGATCGACTCGAAGTGGCGCCGGTCGTCCTCGGCGCCGAGGTAGCGCTGCTGCTTGAGGATCGTGTCGGCCGCGGCGTGCCAGATGCCCGTCCACGACTGGTTGGCCCAGGCCAGCGCGAACCCGATCTCCGGGTCGCCGCGCTCGAGCACCTCCGCGAACGGCCGCTCGAGGATGCGGTCGCCGTCGCCGAACCAGTAGTGCCAGTACACGAACGCCTCGACGCCGTACGCGCGGGCGAGGTCGCTCTGCGCCTGGCGTGTCTCGGGCACGCGGAGATCGTAGAAGCCGAGGTCGGCCGGCAACGTGGGCTGGAGATGCCCCGGGTAGAGGCGTCGCGCACGGGCGGTGTTGGTCCACTCGGTGAACCCGGCCCCCCACCACTCGTCGTTCTCCGGGATCGGGAAGAACTGAGGCAGGTAGAACGCGAGGGCGCGAGCGCGCAGCCCGTTCACGGGGGCGCCATCGGGCTCCCGGTGATCGGGTGCCTCGGGTGGCGTCTCGGTCACGCGTACCGCCAGTCGTCTCATTCGGGTGCGAGCACGCAGCATCCTACTGGCTCGGTCGATCCAGTAGGTTCGACGCATGAAGCCGCCGCCCGCCGGCCGGTTCCTCGCACTCGACGGCCTGCGGGGAGTCGCCGCCCTCGCCGTGCTGGTGTTCCACATGTTCTGGAACTCGGCGGGCGCCGAGGCGCTCGCCGAGTGGATGCCCGGCCCCGTGATCGACGCCACGGGCCTCATGCGCAGCGGCGTGGCGATCTTCTTCGTCATCTCCGGCTTCGTGATCGCCTACACGACGGCGAACATGCGCACCCTTCTCGAGGGCGGCCGGTTCGCGCTGCGCCGCCAGGTGCGACTCGACCCGCCCTACTACGTCGTGATCGCCGGCGTGCTCCTCATCGAGTTCGCACAGACGCTCGTGCCCGGGCTCGTCGGCCGCCAGTTCACGCCGCTCGACGTGCTGCTCAACATGGTCTACCTGCAGGACATCCTCGGCGTCCCGTCGGTGCTGGCCGTCGCGTGGACCCTGTGCCTGGAGGTGCAGTTCTACCTCGTGGTCGTGCTGCTGGCCATCGTCGCCGCCCGCACGACGCGGTCGGAGGCGTGGCGCGGCCGCGTCGTCGCGTGGAGTGCAGCGGCGCTGGCGCTCGCATCCCTCGCCATGCCGCTCGTCGGCATCAGCAGCGGGCCGTGGGTGCTCGGAGTCTGGTGGATGTTCGCGATCGGGATGCTGCTCGCCTGGCACTCGATCGGCACGGTGCGGACGTGGCACGTCGCCGCGTCGTTCGCTGTGCTGGTCGCGTGGGCGTCGCTGCGACAGTTCGTGCTCGGTCAGGCGGACCCGTGGGGCGGCGAGTGGTTCGCGATCGGGACGGGCCTCGTCATCTGGGCCCTGCAGGAACGCGACCGCCTCTCGTCCTCGCCCGGTCGCGTGCTGCTCTACTTCGGCCGCATCTCGTACCCGCTGTACCTCGTGCACCTCCCGGTGATCGCGGTGGTGGCGGGCGCGGGGTTCAAGGCGTTCCCGGATGCTCCGTGGGCGCAGTTGCTCATCGTGCTGGCCTCCGGCGCGATCGCCATCGGCGCGGCAGAGCTGCTGCACCGGTGGGTGGAGCAGCCCGCCATCGCCTGGTCGAAGCGACTCAAGAAGGGCCGCGTCGACGCGGCGGCCGCACGCGACGGCGGCTGAGCAGCGCGCCCGCGAGCGGTCAGTGCGCCCGGCGGAGCGAGCGCACCGTGTCGCGGAGCCGCGGGAAGCGCGCGGCGAGCCCCGCGCGGCGGCGTTCACGGCGTCGGCCGTCGGGCGGCCAGAGCAGTGCCGCGAGGTGCCCGACCGCACCGCGGAACCTCCGATCGCGGAACTCGGGCGAGCCGAACAGCTCCCGCAGCAGGTGGCGGTGGAGGGACCCGTCGAGCCCCCCCGCGAGGCCCGTGGGGATGTCGACGAGCCCGCCGCCCAGCCGCAGCGCCACCGCCGACGAGAGGAACGGGAGCCCGAGCTTCGTCGTGCGCGACGTGGCACCGAGGTGCACGCGGTAGAACACGGTCGGCTGGTCGAGGTGCGGGATGGGCTGCAGCCGCGACACGTTGACGAGCAGCCAGTAGTCGTCCATCGCGAGGGCGTGCGGCGCGAAACCGCCCGCGAGCCGCAGGAGGTCGGGGGCGGCGACGAAGCTCGTCGTGGTCGACACCGGCCCGCGCAGCAGCGACTCGAGGTCGTGGCGCTCGACGCGGTCCGACCCGGTCGCATCGTGCGCCGCGACGAGTTCCGCGAGCGTGTCGTCGCTGCCGACCAGCAACCCCGCCCAACCGCCGACACCCGCGTCGAGACGGGTCAGCCGTTCCTGTTCGTCCGCGGCCGCGAACGTCCGTTCGCGGAGGAAGACGATGCGCTCGCCCGGGTGGTCGTCGAGCCAGGCGAGCGCCCGCTCCACGTGCGTGGGGTGCCACAGGTCGTCCTGGTCGAGGAACGCCACGAACTCGCCACGGGCTTCGGCGAGCCCGCGGTTGCGTGCGACCGCGACACCGAGGTGCGACTGCTCGAGCACCCTCGGGGACACCGCGTGCGCCCGCGCCCGCTCGCGCCCGTCGTCGTCGGATCCGTCGTCGACCACGATCACCTCGAGGTCCGGCACCGTCTGGTCCGCGATCGACGTGAGCGTCTCCTCGATCCAGCGTGCGCCGTTGTACAGCGGCACGACGACGCTGACGCGCGGCGCGCGATCGGCGGTGGATCCGTCGGCCCGTGCCGCCGGCGCCATCACGCCGACGGCGGGACGCGTCGACCGCGCCGCGGCGTCGTCTCGGGCTCGTCGAGATCGCTCAGGTCCGCGGGCACCGTCACGCCCGATGCCGCAGGCTCCGGGGTCGTCGGCGCCTCGTTCGAGTGGGCCACGTACTCGCGCCGGTACTCGTAGGAGTACGGCGAGGCGTCGACGCCGCGCAACGGCGCCTTGTTCAGCACCACGCCGAGCGCACGCCCGCGCGCCTTCTTGAGCGTGTCGAGCGCCTTCTCGAGCAGGTCGTACGTGGTCTTGCCCATGCTGGTGACCACGAGCGCACCGTCCGCCTGGTGGGTGAGCACCGCACCGTCGGTGACGGGCAGCAGGGGCGGGGCGTCGATGATGACCGTCGCGTGCTTCGCGAGTTCGGCGATGAGCGTGCGCATCCGCTCCGAACCGAGCACCTCGCTCGGGTTCGGCGGCACGCTGCCGGCGGCGAGGACGATCAGGTTGACCGACTTCGGCGTGCGCTGGAGCACATCCGTGAGCTCGGCCCGACCGGCGAGCACGTCGGAGAGGCCGGCCCCTCCCGGAAGGCCCATCGTCTTCGCGACCATGGAGCGCCGCATGTCGCCGTCCACGAGCACGACGGCCGTGCCGGCGGCGGCGAGGGTGAGCGCGAGGTTGCACGCGATGGTCGACTTGCCGTCACCGGGCAGCGGGCTGGTCACCACGATGGTCCGCGGCGGATGGTCCACGTCCATGAACTGGAGGTTCGTGCGCAGCGAGCGCAGCGACTCCGCCACGGCGAAGTTGTCGCCCTTGCCGCCGTTGCGCTCGTTCATGTCGACGAGCCGCTGCTCGTCCGTCAGCCCGGGTACGAGCGGGATCGTGCCGACGACGGCGATGCCCGTGCGCTGCTCCACGTCCTCCGCCGAGCGGATCCGGCGGTCGGAGACGGTCCGGATGAGGGCGAACGCGACTCCGAACCCGAGCCCGAGGATCGCACCGACCGCGACGGCCATGCGCACGTCAGGGAACGACGGCGAGGACGGCAGCGAGGCGATGTCGGCGGGGATGACCGTGACCGGCGCCGAGCCCTCGGAGCCATCGCCCTCGATGTCGTCGATCTCGATGATCATGGCGTCGATCCATGCCTCGGCGAGCGCCCGCGCCTCCTCGGGCGACGGGCCGGTCGCGCTGATCCGCATGATCACGGTGTCCGCGGGGTTGGTGACCTCGACGCGGTTCACGACCGCCTCGGGCGTCGTCGCGAGGCCGAGGTCGTCGATGGCGTTCTGCGCGACCGATCGCCAGCTCGCGATCTCGAGGTACGAGCTCACCTTGCCGCGCGCGAGGTTGTCGCCGATCGTCGAGATGCCCACGTCGCTGTTCTGCGCGGAGGCGATGTAGCCGCTCGCGTAGGCGGTGTAGACGGGGGTCTGCAGGAGCGTCCACCCGTAGCCGGTGGCGGCACCGACGAGCGTCATCACCAGGATGGCGAGCCAGTGTCTGCGCAGGCCTCGGATGTAGTCGCGGAGCTCCATGGCACCTCCGGTCGCGTTCGTGACACCGTCCGCGGCGCGGCGGTACCCGGGACGAGTAGGCTCCATGCTATGCCATCCGAATTCACCGTGCGGGCCCTCGATTCGACTGTGCGCATCGCGGCGGACGCGAGCCTCACGGCGGAGCAGTTCGCCGACGTCCGGGCTCAGTGGAAGGACGTCCTCGTCGACCACGACGAGTCCCCCGACCTGACGATTCGGATCGGGATCGGCACCGGCACCGGCACCGAGCCGCTCGACGGCGCCGACAGCGTGTTCCACTACTCGTTCGAGGGACTGTGCGACCGCCTGACCACCGCCGTGACGCTCGGGGGCATCCGCAACCTCCAGGGACGTGCGCTCATGCTCCACGCCGCCGCGGTCGACGCGGGCGACGGTCGCGTCGTCGCGTTCGTCGGGCCCTCGGGGCGCGGCAAGACCACGGCCGCCCAGGCACTCGGCCGCGAGTTCGGCTACGTCACCGACGAGACCCTCGCGGTGCGGCTCGACGGCACGGTCCTGAGCTACCGGAAGCCGCTCTCGATCGGTTCACGTCCCGGCCAGAAGCGCACCGTGCCTGCCTCCGACCTCGGCCTGCGCCCGGTCGAGCACGACGACCTGGAACTCGCGGCGGTCGTGCTGCTCGATCGCCGACCCGACATCGAGACGCCGCGGATCGAGTCCGTTCCGTTGACCGAGGGCCTCCCCGAACTGGTGAGCCAGTCGAGCTACCTGGGCGGCATGACCCGCCCGCTGCGCACGCTGGCCGACCTGGTGCTGGCAGCCGGAGGCATCCGTCGCGTGGTCTACAGCGAGGCCGAGACGCTGCCGCCCCTCCTCGAGGAGCTCATCGCCACCCGCGACGTCGACCCGCCGATGCTGGTGGACGTGTCGAGTGCCCTCAAGAAGGGCTGCGGATGCCTCGGCGAGCGGCTTGCGCAGCAGGACCAGGATGCGAGTGCGGACCTCGCCCCGAAGGGCTCCTACCGCCGGGAGGTGCACCGCGACTCGCTGATGCTCGACGACAGCCTCTTCGTGCTGCGCAAGTCCGACGTGATGGTGCTCGAGGGCGTCGGCCCGGCCGTCTGGCTCGGCGCCGACGACTCCTCCGAGGAGGAACTGCGCGATGCCGCGCTCGAGCAGTTGCCCGAGCCCCCGGAGGGCGTCGACCCGGCGCTGGTGGTCTCGGCGGCGATCAAGGACCTGCTCGACGCTGGCCTGCTCGTCCAGCAGGCCTGACGACCTCCTCGTCGGACGTGACGGGCTCGGCGACGGGCGCCCGATCGGCCTCCCGCTGCATGGCCCCGAGGCACACGCCGGCGATGACGAACGGGATCGACACCGCGGCAGCCACCCAGAACAGGTCGAACTGGGCCTGCACGATGCGCGAGAACACCACGGCGAACGCGAGGGTGCCGAACCTCGGATCGATGCGCCAGAGCACGATGAGGATGCCCAGCCACATCACCCCGAACCCGAACAGTCCGAGCAGCCCGGTGCTGGCGAGGACCTCCAGTTCCGCCTGCGGCGGCTGGAACTCACCGGGGAGCTGGTACCAGTAGCGCAGGCCGTGCCCGAACGCCGGTGATTCGGCCCAGAGGTGGTAGACGTCCCGGAACCAGTTGATGCGCTGGTAGACCGAGTTGAACTGGTTCTGCGACTCGATCTGCTCGATGACCATCGAGGTCACGAGCCACGTCGCGGGGATGACCAGGAGGAACACGATGATCCGCGAGCGGCCGGTGACCTGTCGGCGGATGACGCCGACGATGACCGCTGCGACGAGGCCGATCATCGCCTGCCGCGACTGGCTGAGCAGCACGCCGACGACGAGCAGCAGGAAGGTGGAGGTGGCCAGTCGGCGCGACCAGCCGAGCCAGTCGGGGTTGACGTAGGCGATCACGGCCGCGAACGCGAGCGTCGTCCCCACGAAGTTCTTGTGCATCGGGAACGGCCAGGTCAGGTAGATCGCCCTGAAGTCGCCCCCCGCGTACTGGATCGCGGCATGGACCACGGTCACCACCGCGATCAACGACGCGGTCCCCACGATGAGCCCGAGCGCCAGACGCGCGTATCCCGCGTGCCCCACGGCCCACCCGACGATCAGCGCGCCGGAGATGAGCAGCCAGGCGTGGAACCACTCGACGGTGTTGGCGGTGTACGGATTCACGACGACCGTGATCAACGTCGTGAACTGGTAGAAGAAGTTGAGCCAGAGCAGGGCGCGCAACGGTGCACTGTACGGACGATGGCCGAGCAGCAGTGCCGTGCCGAACGCGGCCGCGAGCGCGACGTCCGAGACGGAGAGATCCGTACCACCGAGGCCCACGCGCTGGATGATGAGGATGCCCGGCATCGACACGAGCGCGATCGCGAGCGGGACCGACGTGGTCACGGCCGCCGCGATGACGAGCACGGCCAGGGCGAACGCCATCATCTCCGCGTTCTGCGCCCGCTGGTCGAGCAGGATGTACACGGCGACCACGGCGCCGCCGGCCATCAGCACCCAGCGCCAGGCACCGGCCCACCAGTCGCCGAGGCGTTCGCGCCAGACACGCGCGCTCGTGCTCATCGGACTCATCAGCGACTGCTCCTCGGGAGATGCGCTCAAGTATCGCAGGTCGCTGCGCGCGTCACACGGCCGTTTCGACCAGGAGACCGCGCTCCAGCAGGTCGGCCAGGAAGCGGTCGACGTCGCCGCGGATCTCGTCGAGGTCCGCCCCGGTCTCCTCCGCGACGCGACGCGGCACGTCCTCGCGGGCGCTCCCGCGGGCGACCCTCCAGATGGTCGGCGCGACGCCGTCGAGCACGACGATCGGTCCCCACGGGATGGTGGCCAGGTACGTGACGTCCTCCTCGTCCACGAGGGCGACACCGGGAGCGAGTGAGAGCAGTCCCATCACGACCTCCCTCGGCGCACGCCGCGGAACGCCTCGCCCGCGCCGCGCCGGATACGGTCGACGAACTCGCCGGCCACCTCGCGCCGGGTCGGTCGTCGACCCAGGCGGTGCGTGAGCCGATCCACGTTCACGAGCGGGGCACGGACGGCAACCCGGACGGCCGCTCCGAGGTCCGGCGCAGAGCCGACCCGCGCCCGCCACTCGTCCGTCCGGGAGCCGCCCTCCGACGCGACCTTCCACATCCGGTACTCCCGACGTTCTCGGTAGCGGTCGAGCCCGCCGGTCGCCGCGGCGAACGCGACCTCCGCGCCGAGCTCGTCCCGCAGCGCCAGCACCGCCGCGCGGTGCTCCGGCCCCGCGTCCTCCCATGCCGCCGCGACGTCCCGCCGGTTCCCCGCCGACGCCCGGGCATCGTTCAGCACGAGGATCAGCGCCTGTCCGACGACATCCGGCACCGCGCAGTTCCAGCCCGCGAGCTCGATCGTGCCGCGGTCCCTCCAGAGCCGATCGAACGCGAGTGCGGGGGTCACTCCGAAGCCGGGGAAGAACCGGTGGACGTCGATGTATCCCCAGGCGTCGTGCGTGTACGTCTGGGCATGGCCGAACGGCGAGCCCGACCGGAACGTGCTGTAGAGCACCCACCCTGCCGCGCGCATCGCTCGGTCCAGCCGCTCGACGTGCGCGGGGCGCACGAGGACGTCGACATCGCTTCCGCGGGGAGTGGGGCGCAACGCGTCCGCCACGGCGAGGCCCTTGATGTGCAGCAGGTCGGCTCCCACCCCGTCGGCCACGCGCTGCACCGCGGCGTGTCCGAACCGCAGGCGCACGGCCATCGGCACGTCCCGCCGATGCTCCTCCGCCACGCTCCCGCCGTCCATCGTCAGCTCAGGTCGCCCAGCTCGACGAGTCGGGCGAACTCGGCGTTCTCGGCCCGCACCTGATCGAAGGTGCCGGATGCCTCGACCCCGCCCGACTTCAGGAAGACGAGCGTGTCGGCCCGGCGAACCGTGGACAGGCGGTGGGCGACGATCAGGATCGTCAGGCTGCCCTGCAGGCCCGCCAGCGTCGACGAGATCTCGTACTCGGTGGCATTGTCGAGCGCGGACGTGGCCTCGTCGAGCACGAGCACCCGGGGCCGCCGGTACAGCGCACGCGCGAGGCCGATGCGCTGCCGCTGCCCGCCCGAGAGGCGGACGCCGCGCTCGCCGACCGCCGTGTCGAGACCGTCGGGCAACTCGGCGACGAGCGCGTCGAGTTGCGCCATCGCGATCACCTCGGCGATGCGGTCGAGGTCGATGTCGTCGACGCGAACGCCGAAGGCGATGTTCGCCGCGAGGGTGTCGTTGAGCAGGAACACGTCCTGCGGCACGACGCCGAGCTCCGCGTACCACGAGGCCGGGTCGTCGGCGATCGATCGACCGCCGCACTCGATCGACCCGTCCGTGGGCGAGAGCAGCCCGAGCACCAGGTCGATGAGGGTGCTCTTTCCCGCTCCGCTCGAACCGACGAATGCCGTGGTGCGGTTCTCCTCGATCCGGAGGTCGAGTCCCGCGACGACGTACTGGTCCGTGTCCGGGTAGTGGAACCCGACGTCGCGCAGCACGATGTCGCCCGAGTAGCGCTCGGCCGTGCGGCGCTGCTCGTCATGGCTCGGCTCGGTCGAGAGGTCGGTCGCCGCCTGCGTGAGGATGCGCAGGCCGGCCCGGCCGATGCGGATGGTGGAGATGTTCGCCGAGATACGGGTCATCGTGGGCAGCGCCCGGACGGAAGCCGCGGCGAACACGCCGAGCACGGTGATCGCATGCTCGGGCGTGCCGGTCGCGAACAGGATCGCGGAGATGCCGAGGATCGCGAGGATGAAGCCGATCTCCAGCAGGTACCGCGGGGCGTCCGAGACGATGCCGCCCATGCGCGAGGCCCGCGCCTGCTTCAGCTTCGCCGCGCGGAACCCGTCGACGAACGACCCCGAGCTCGAGGTCAGGCGCGCCTCGCGGAAGCCGTCGAGCCCGGGCAGCAGGTACTGCCACGACTGCAGGCTCGCCTCGGCGAACTCCTCGCCGAGGCGATGCTGCGTGCGCTTCAGCACCACCTGCACCCCGTAGACGATCGCGCCGAACAGTGCCACCGCGAACAGGGTGACCACCGGCGACGTGATCGCGAGCACGCCGATGATCGCGATCAGCACCAGCACGTCGGAGCCGATCGTGATCAGCGCGAGCAGGACGCTCGAGCCCTGGTTCGCCGCTTCGCCGATGCTGCGGTAGACCTCGCTCAGTCGCCGCGTGCGGTGCGCGGAGTACGGCGCGAGCATGTAGCGCCGCGCCATCTCGGCGGAGGTGAGCGCGGCGACCCGCGTCGTCCTGCCGAGCAGCCACCAGCGGAACGCGATGGAGCCGATGCTCTTGACGATGAAGACGCCCGCGACGAACGCCGCGACGATCGGGATGAGCTGCCCCGGATCGGTCGTGCCGAAGAACGAGGAGATCGCCCCGAGCGATCCGCTCTCCGGGTCGACCCCGGTGGCCAGCTGCGTGAGCGGCACCATCGCGGCCACGCCCAGCGTGTCCAGTGCGGCGAGCACGACCGACGCGCCGATCGTGCCGGCGAGCCACCGCTTCCCGCTCGCGCCGGCGAGGGAGAGCAGCATGCGGACCTGCCCGGCCAGGCCGGAAGGTGCCTCCGCGCGCGTCATCGTCCTCCTCCGAACCCGCGTCCGGGATCCCCGCCGCTCCGCGCCATCCTAACGGGCGCCGGGAACGCGCAGAGCGCCGTCCATCGCTCGGCGGAGCCGGTCGACATGGCGGTCGATGCCGAACTGCTCCGCCCAGCCACGGCACGCTTCGGGTCCGACGTCCCGCGCCCGCCGGATCGCGCCGGCGAGCGCCGACGCCGTCGGTTCGGCGACGCGGAAGCCGCTCTCGCCGTCGCGCACGGTCTCGAGGTAGCCGCCCGCCGCGATGGTCGCCGCGGGCGTGCCCTCGAGCGCGGCCTCGAGCACCGTGAGGCCGAAGTCCTCGCGCGCGGCTCCGACGACGACGGCCGCGTGCCGGTACACCCAGCACAGCTCGGCGTCGCTCACGCGTCCGAGGCCGAAGATCCGATCGTCGGGCGCATCGATCTCGGCCGATCCGGCGCCGACCACGACCACCGCGAGCCCCGCGGCGAGCGCCGCCTCGACCGCGAGCCGCACGTTCTTGTACCCGCGGTCGCGCGCCACGACGACCGCGAACTCGTCGGGCAGGGGCCGGGCAGGTGCCACGGCCTCGGTCGCGACGGGCGAGACGGGCGGATGCACCACCTCGGCGTCCACCCCGTAGGCGGCGCGGATGCGGTCGCGCGTCACCGCCGAGTTCGCGACGATCGCGTCGGCCCGCCGCATCGCGTCGCCGTCGCCGCGGCGCAGCAACGGCGTGCTGACGGTGAGGCCTGCTCGCCGCACGCGGCTCAGTCGCATCCGGTAGTCGTCTGCCGCGTACAGCCAGCGGGCGGGGCTGTGCACGTAGACGACGTGCGGCATGTCGAACGCGAAGCGGTGCGCCCATCCGCTGCTCGAGACGAGGGCGACGTCGCCGCCCGTGACGCGGGTGCGGGCCGCGATGGACGGCAGCGCCGGCAGCATCCGCTCGACCTGCCCCGCGAGCGATTGCGGAATCGTCGCGCGTACGTCGACGGCGCCGAACGCGTCGAAGGTCGTCTCCGGGCGGTACGCCAGCGTCACGAGCGACTCGGGCCGGAGCGCCTCGGTCCATTGCGCGACCACGCGCTCGGCCCCACCCGACTGCACGAGGTAGTCGTGGGCGAGCACCACGGTCGGGCGCGGCTCCGTCGAGCCGGGCGCCGACGCGGCATCCGTCATCCCCCGACCGACCCGGCCTCGGTCACGGTGACATCCGTTCGGTGGAAGTGCTGGAACGAGCGCGAGGCCGTCGGGCCGCGCTGGCCCTGGTAGCGGTTCGCGTACTCCGCCGAGCCGTAGGGCCGCTCGCTCGGCGACGACAGGCGGAAGAAGCAGAGCTGGCCGATCTTCATGCCCGGCCAGAGCTTGATCGGCAGGGTCGCGACGTTCGAGAGCTCGAGCGTGACGTGGCCGCCGAACCCGGGGTCGATGAACCCCGCGGTCGAGTGCGTGAGCAGGCCGAGGCGGCCGAGCGAGCTCTTGCCCTCGAGGCGTGCGGCGACGTCGTCGGGCAGGCGCACGGCCTCGAACGTCGACCCGAGCACGAACTCACCCGGGTGCAGGATGAACGGCTCGTCGGCGCGCACCTCGAGCAGGTGCGTGAGGTCGGGCTGGTCCTCGGCCGGGTCGATGTAGGGGTACTTGTGGTTGTCGAACAGCCGGAAGTAGCGGTCGAGCCGCACGTCGATCGACGACGGCTGGATCATCGCGGGCTCGTACGGGTCGAGGCCGATGCGGCCGGCGTCGAGCTCGGCCCTGATGTCGCGATCCGAGAGGAGCATGCGTTCAGCGTAGCGACGTGCGCCGCGGTCAGAGCACCCGGCGGAGGTAGGCCAGCGCGTTCGAGCGCTCCCGGTCGAGGATGCGGTTCACCGACTCCCAGTCGGGATCGAAGACGCGGTCGTCGATCGGAGCGTCCGCCGTCTCGACGAGGTGGTGTCGGAGGTCGAAGACCTCCAGCAGGGTGTCGAACCGCGCCGCCCCGCGCCGCTGGTTCGCGAGCACCACGAACGGACGGTTGAACAGGATCGCGAAGACGCAGCCGTGGAACGAGTCCGTGACGATGAAGGCGGCCGCGTCGAACGCTGCGAGCCACCGCTCGACCGATGGGCGGTCGTACGCCGCGGGATCCTCCGCGTATTCCGCGTACGTCGACGGCGGCGGGCCGGGGAGCAGCGTGTTCGTCGACACCCCGAGGCGCCTCGCGATCGCGGACTCGACTGCAGCGAGTTCGTCGCTCTCGTCGAGCCGGAACACCAGCAACGCGGAATCTCCCACGGCAGCGGCCGCGTCGGCAGCCAGGGCCCGGTAGTCGGCGGCGCCGAGGAGCATGGTCGGGTCGACGTGCCGTTCCGCCTGCACGCCGAACTCATCGCGGCAGATGCGCACCCCCGAGCGCTCCCGCACCGAGACGGCGTCGAAGCGCCGGAGCAGCGTCGCGGACTCCTCCCGCTCCGCATCCGAGTACTCGGAGAGTTCGTCGACCCCGAAGGACGCCGCATACGAGACGCGCCTCGGGCCGCCATCGCCGCCGGGCAGCACGTCGAACAGGTATCGCGGCACGACCGTGTAGTACGCGCGCCAGACCTGGTCGCTGCCCACCAGGAACGTGTCGAAGCGCCGCGCGAGACGCGCTCGCGCTCGATCCGACCATGCGCGCTCGACGAATCGGGCCCGACGCAGTCGGATCGCCTCGAACCGCCGTTGGTACCTGGCGGCCTCGTGCCCCGCACGCCAGGACCAGTCGAAGCGCAGTGGCAGCATCGTGCGCACCGCCCGCCGAAGCGCCCAGTAACGGAATCTCAGTCGCCGACGCAGTGACGCCGGCGTCGACGTGTCGGTCAGCACGTCGTGTCCGAGCTCCCGGATGACCCGTTGCAACGCGTACGCCTGGAGGATCCCGCCGTAGTTCGTATGGAGCGGCAGGGTCTTGATCAGTACTCTGCGTGACACAGGGAGACGGTACCAATGCGGGTCGGGAGCCCCATGGGGAGGAGCGCAATGGCACACGGCATCGAAGAGGTCGTCGCGCGGGGCATGTGCGTGGGGTGCGGCGCCTGCTCGGTACGCACGTCGGGTGCGATCCCCGTGACGATCGGGCGGCGCGGCGTCTACGAGGCACACCTGGACGGCATCGATTCCGGCGCCGTGCGCGCCGCGAGCCGCGTCTGCCCGTTCTCCGACGACTCGCCCGACGAGGACGCGCTGACCCGGGAGCGCTTCCCCGACCTGCCGGCGGACGATCGGCTCGGGGCCCGCCGCGACATCGTCGCCGGTCGCATCGCGTCGGACACCGAGGTCATGCGCAGCAGCTCGGGCGGACTGACGTCGCTGCTGCTCGTCGAGCTGCTGCGCGAGGGCCGGGTCGACGGCATCGTCCACGTCGGCCGACCGGAGGGCGACCAGCGCTTCGCCTACACGATCTCGACCTCCGCGGAGGAGGTGCTCGGGTCGCGCAAGTCGATGTACGCCTCGACCACGCTCACCGACGTGCTCGGGCGGATCCGCGGCGACGGTCGGCGCTACGCGGTCGTCGGCGTGCCGTGCTTCATCACGGCGGCGCGGCACCTCGTGCGGGAGATGCCCGACCTCGGGGAGCAGCTCGTCGTCTTCGTGGGGCTCGTCTGCGGACACCTGAAGTCGACGTTCTACGCCGAGTCGCTCGCGTGGCAGGCGGGGGTCGCCCCGCAGGACCTCGAGCGCATCGACTTCCGCGTGAAGGCACCCGAGCGCTCGTCGGGGAACTACGACTACGAGGTGACCGCCCGCGGCGCGACCGAACCGATCCGGCGCCGTACCGGGTCGGCGTTCGACACCTCGTGGGGGTTTGGCGCCTTCCAGCCCGAGGCGTGCAACTTCTGCGACGACGTCTTCGCCGAGTCGGCCGACGTCGCGTTCGCCGATGCCTGGCTGCCGCAGTACGAGCCCGACAGCCGGGGCACGAACGTTGTGGTGGTCCGCGACGAGCAGGTCGGCGAGACACTCCAGCGAGCGGCGGCCCGCGGCGAGGCCGACCTCGAACCGCTGTCGGCCGACGATGCGGCCGCATCGCAGGGCGGCAACTACCGGCATCGCAGGGTGGGCCTCGCCGTGCGCCTCGCGGACGATCTGCGCCGCGGTCGCAGCGTGCCGCGAAAGCGGGTCGCACCGGATCGCACGGTCGTGTCCCGGCGACGAGCGGCGCTGATCCGGCAGCGGCGCCGGATGTCGGTCCTCTCGCTCGAGCGGTTCGCCGAGGCGCGCGAGGCGGGCGACTTCTCGCGCTACGAACGACCGATGCAGCGAGCGATCCGGCGGTACTGGCTGATCGATGCGGCGACCCACGGCCCCCGCGCACTCGCGGGCTTCCTCAAGCACCGGGCGAAGGAACTCCTGCGCCGCTGAGCCGTTCCCGATGCGCGACCCGAGCGACGGTCGGCGCACGCACGGCTGCGCCCGGTTGCTAGGATGTCCCAGTCGCATCCGAGTGGCCAGAAGCCGGCGGATGCCACGTGCCGATGTAGTTCAATGGTAGAACTTCTGCTTCCCAAGCAGACAGCGCGGGTTCGATTCCCGTCATCGGCTCCACGCATCGCCCGGACTCGACGGCGGAGGAGCACCATGGCCGAGCACCGCATCTACGGGATGAGCTTCGCGCGCATCTACCCGCTGTACGTGCAGAAGGTCGAGCGCAAGGAGCACACGAAGGCCGAGGTCGACCGGGTCATCACGTGGCTGACCGGCTACGACGAGGCAGGGCTCGCGAAGGCGATCGACGACGAGATCGACCTGCGCACGTTCTTCGCCCAGGCGCCCGCGATGCACCCGAACGCCGACCAGATCACCGGCGTGATCTGCGGCATGCGCGTCGAGGAGATCGAGGACCCGCTGATGCAGCAGATCCGCTACATGGACAAGCTCGTCGACGAGGTCGCGCGCGGCAAGAAGATGACGTCGATCCTGCGCGGGTCGACGGTCGACGCGTAGCCGCCGCGCGCTCCGGCCGCGTCACTCCGGGCGCGCGCCGACCGGCCGCCAGACGGGCGGATGCGGCATCCGGTTCTCTCGATACAACCGCTCCGCGAGCGGCGCCCAGGCGACCAGCGCCACGCCCGCCCCGATGAGCAGCCCGCCGATCGTGTCGCTCAGCCAGTGCGCCCCCAGGTACATGCGGCTGAGCATCATGAGCACGGTCCACGCGACGCCCGCGACCCACACCCAGGTGCGGAGGAAGACCAGCCCCAGCGCGGTGGCGATGACCGCCGCGGCGGAGCTGTGGCCGGACGGGAAGGACCCGAAGTCGGGCGTCACGAGGATGTCCTCGGGACGCACGCGGCCCACGAGCACCTTCACGAGTCGCGTGACGCCGGCGCTCGCGAGCACGGCGATGCCGAAGTAGAGCGCCGCCCACGGGCGCCGCCAGAGGAGCAGCGCCACGCCGATGGCGATGGGGAAGACGACGTTCGACAGCAGCCCGCTGCCCAGCAGGTCGAGCAGCAACGCCGCCTGCGTGATCGCCGGCGTGCGCGCCGCGGCGAGCGCGGCCATGAGGTCGATCTCGAACGCGAACGGCTCCCGGGCCTCCGCGACCACGATCACCGCACCGAGCAGGGCCACGGCGGCCAGTGCCAGCACTCCCGCGATCCACCACGGGTGCCGCCCGACCCGCACCGGCGCGGGGGCGTGCGAGCCGCCTCCCGGCCCCGGGCGGCCGCTGCCGCCCTCACCCGCGCTCATCGCGCCCCCATGCCTCGGGCCGCCGGTCGGCCTCGGCGACCTGCTCGGGCGTGCCGACCCGCACCGTACGCAGGGTGTCGACGGCGATCACGGTGCCGAGCACGACGAGCGAGAGCATGATCGACGCGAGCGCGTCGGTCGCCCAGTGGTACCCGAGGTAGATGCGGCAGGCCGCGGTGAGCAGCACCACGAAGGCTGCGGCTGCGAATGCCAGCACGGTGATGAGCGGCCGGCGGTGCCGCGAGAACACGAGGTACGTGCCGATGAACAGGAAGTCGGCGACGCCCATGACGTGCCCGGAGGGGAACGACGAGGTCGGGTCGAACTCGAGCATCATCTCCTCGGCCGGCGGGCGCTCCCGCCCGATGATCGGCGCGAGCACCTGCACGATGATCACCCCGAGGATCATGCCGCCGGCGAGCAGCAGCGGCCGCCAGGCGTGCTTCGCCAGCAGGCCCCAGGTCACCGTGGTCACGAGGATCACGATCGGCATCGAGATGGGCCCGAACACGATCGCGAGCACGATCATGAACGTCGTGAGCCACTCGTCGCGCCCCGAGGCGAGCCACGCCTCCACCGGGGCATCGATCGCGGAGAGGTCGTCCGATTCGAGCGCCGAGTCGAGCACGACCAGGAACCCGGCGGCTCCCGTGACGACGAGCGCGGCGGCCACGATCAGCAGCGTGCGCCGCCCTCCTGCCGGAAGGTACCGCACCTCCACGATGAACCGCTCGTGGAACCTCGCCCACCGCCCGGAACCCGATCCGCCCACTGCATGCACCTCCACACGCACCGCCCGCCAGTGCGAGCCATCACCCTACGACGCGCGAGCCCGCCGCCGCCCGGGGTTGCGCTCACGCGGTCGCACGTGCATGGCCCCTTCGCGGCGCCGGTCGTAGGCTGGCGGCATGGTCGCCGAAGACGCCACCACGACGGATGCCCCGGTCGACACGCCCGTGCTGATCGTGGGCGCCGGCCCCACCGGCCTCGCCGCCGCGCTCGCGCTGCACGCCGCGGGCGTCCCGTTCCGCATCATCGACCGGGCGCCCGACCACGTGCACGAGTCGCGCGCGCTCGCCGTGCAGGCGCGCACGCTCGAGGTGCTCGACGCGTTCGGCGCGGCCGACGACCTCGTCGCGGCCGGCAACCCGAACGTGAGGTTCGAGCTGCACTCCCCCGCGGGCGGCGGCCCGATCGGCATCTTCGAGGCCGGCCCGGGCATGACCCGCTACCCGTTCATCCTGTTCCTCGGACAGGGCGACAGCGAACGCCTGCTGCTCGAGCGGCTGGCGTCGAGCGGCGTGGCGGTCGAACGCGAGACCGCCCTGACGGCGCTCGACGACCACGGCGACGCCGTCATCGCGACCCTGCACGGCCCGGCCGGCGAGCAGACGGTCCGGGCGAGCTGGGTGATCGGATGCGACGGATCGCGCAGCGTCGTGCGCGAGTCGCTCGGCATCCCGTTCAGCGGCAGCCGGTTCCCGCAGGCGTTCGCGCTCGCGGACCTCGAGGTCGACGGCATCGAGCCCGGCCGCGCGCACCTCTTCCTCGCCGCCGACGGGCTGGCGTTCTTCTTCCCGCTCACCCACCCCGCGACCTGGCGCATGATCGCCCTGCTCCCCGACGGGGCCGATGCCGCCGGCGTCACCCTCGACACCCTGCGGGCCGTGGTCGCCCGGTACACCGACGAGCCGCTCGTGCTGCGCGACCCCGTCTGGCTCACGGGATTCGCCATCGCGAACCGCGAGGCCGAGTCGTTCCGCTCCGGCCGCGTCTTCCTCGCCGGCGACGCCGCCCACATCCACACGCCCGCCGGTGGCCAGGGCATGAACACGGGCATCCAGGACGCCGTGAACCTGGCCTGGAAGCTGGGGCTCGTGCACCTCGGGGCATCCGGCCCGTCACTGCTCGACAGCTATGCGAGCGAGCGGATGCCGGTGGCCCGCGCCGTGCTCGAGACCACCGGCCGTGCGTTCGGGGCGGCCACGTCCGACGCGCCGGTCGCGCGGTTCCTCCGTTCCCGCGTCATCGGGCGGGCGGGGCCGGTCGTGACGCGGCTCCGCCCGTTGCGCCGGCTCGGGTTCCGCGCGGTCTCCGAGCTCGTGATCCGCTACCCCGACAGCCCGCTCGGCGGTTCGGGCGGCGCACCCATCGTCGGCGGTCCGGGGCCGGGCGACCGCGTGCCCGACCTGCCCGTGGCGGTGGCCGGCGAGCCGATCTCGCTGCACCGCCTGCTCGACCCGGCGCGGTTCCGCCTGCTGCTCGTCGGCGACGTCCCGGCCGCCGCGCGCCAGGCCGCGCGCGACGTCGCCGCGAGGCATCCGCTCGCCGTGCACCCCGACCCGATCGTGCTCCACCGCACCGTCGACGGCGTCCGTCGCCCGGGCAGCTCCGGCGTGTTCGGCCGCTCGCGCGGCGGCGCCGTGTACCTGCTCCGGCCCGACGGCTACGTGGCCTTCCGCGCCGGCGGCCTCGATGTCGCGCCGGCCGGTCGGCACCTCGACCGCATCCTGGCCTGAGCCGCGTCAGCGCAGCTCGTCGGCGCGGGACCCGGATGCCTCGGAGGTGTCCGGGTCCCCAGCCGCATCCGACCTCGCAGCGACACCCGCTCGCTGCGCCGCCCGCCGGCGCCACGGCACGACCGCGAACACGACGAGCAGCGCCAGCACGACAGCCAGCCCCGCGACCCCGAGGAACTCGGCCTGCGCGACCAGCCACTGCTGCACCGCCGCCGCGCCGTCCACGATCACGTCGCCGGCCGCGCTCCCCGACAGCACGCGCAGCTCCCATGCGCCGTACCAGGCGACGTAGGCGCCGGCGATGACGAGCACCGCGCCGCCGACGCGCGGCAGCCAGGAACCGGCGCCGCGCATCCGTCGGATCAGCCCGTCGCGGGCCAGGGCGATCGCGAGCGCTGCGGCGCCCACGACGATGCCCATGCCCAGCGCATAGGCGAGGAACAGCACGACCCCTGCGCCGATCGATCCCGACCGGAAGGCGGCGACGACCACGGCGAGGAACGGCGCGATCGTGCACGTGAGCGACGCGACCGCGTAGCTCATGCCGAACACGGTCATCGAGAACCAGCTCGCCGTGATCGGGCGATCGCCCCTGCCGAAGCGGCCGAGCCGCAGGGCGGGGAGCTTCCCGCCGAACAGCACCCAGACGCCGGCGGCGGCGACCACGAGCCCGAGCGCGACGGTGAACCAGGGCAGGTACGCCTGCGCCGAGGCGGCAACCGGTGCGACGGCCAGGCCGAACACGGCGAAGACGACCGCGAACCCGAGGGTCAGCGCGGCCGTGGCACGCAGTGCGCGAAGTGCCGCGACCCGGCGGGTGCGTTCCTGCCCGTCGAGCACGAACAGCGAGAGGTAGGCGGGCAGCAGCACGAAGCCGCACGGGTTCAGCGCGGCCAGCATGCCCGCGCCGAGCGCGAGCCCCACCGTTCCGGCGTCCACGGCCTACCCCTCGGCGAGCTCCGCCACGAGCTCGTTGAGCGCGTCGTCGTCGAGGTACCCCTCGAACACGACCTCGCCGTCGGCGGAGAGCACGGTGTAGGTGCTCTGCCGGGTGACCTCGAAGTGCCGCCAGACCTCGCCCTCGGGGTCGAGCAGGTGCGTCACATGCGGCACCTCGTTCGCGTACTCGGTGATCGCCGGGCCGTCGTCGAGCCCGCCGACCCCGATCACCGCGACCTCGCCGGCGTGGCGCTCGGCGAGCGCCGACACGTTGCCGCTCTGCGCACGGCAGGTGGGGCACCACGGCGCCCAGAACCAGAGCACCGCGGGCGAGCCCTCGAGCTCAGCCCCGGCGAACGACGCGCCCTCGAGCGTGACGCCCTCGAACCCGTAGTCGACGACCTCGCCGGTCGTGAGCGGCTCGGGTTCGGCAGCGGTCGCGCACCCCGTGAGCGACACGAGGACGAGGGCGGCGACGGCGACGGCTCTACGCATGACTCCAGCCTCCCCCAGACGGCGCCGCGGCGTCGGTGACCGGCATTACAGTCCGGTGACAGACGGGCGGGCGCGTCGCGCCGGGGTTCAGCCGCCCGCGCCGACCGACTCGAGGTACTCGTCGGCGAAGTCGGTGTCGATGCGGATCCAGAGCGGGCTGTGATCCGACATCTGCCAGGTGCGCCACTTCTCGTAGCGCTTCCGCACCTCGTCGGGCTCGTCGGAGTCGTCGTCGCGCACCGTCACGTCGTCGCCCCAGGCCTCGAGGTCGTCGTCGCCGAAGACGTCGGCGAACAGGTCGACGATGCCGCCCTCGAGCACGCGGAAGCGGTCGTCCTTGGTGCGCACCGCGATCTGGTCGTAGAAGTGGTCGCGGTCAGTGATGGCGTCGCCGCCGATCTGCTCGGGCACGATGAAGCCGCGTCTCAGGAGCGCGTCCATCGTGCGGTGCTCGGGTGAGACCACGTTGAAGTCGCCGAGCAGGATGTAGTTCTCCACGTCGAGCCGAGTGTCGTGGCCGGGTGCCCCGGCGGCCTCGGCACGGTCGCGCAGCGCGCGCGCCTCGTCGTCCTGCCGGTCGGCGAAGAAGTCGACCAGCCCGGCGATCTCGTTGACCCGGTGCTCGAGCTGCGGGCCCGACTCGTCGCCGTAGTAGATGTGCACGGTGCAGAGGCTGAAGCGGAACCACCCCGCCTGGAACGCGACCAGGAACGGGCTCCGCGCGAACTGCTGCCGGCGCTCGGGCTCGACCGGCGGGGCGGCGCCGCCTGAGGCTGCCGCCGCCTCCGCCGCGGCCTCGGCGGCCTCGATCTGCTTCGCCCCCACGATGAGCTGCCCGTCGGGCAGCACGATCTCCCCGGCGATGTGCCGGAAGCTCACGCGCGAGCGCCGATAGAGGAACGCCATCCGCTCGCCGTTGCCCGCCCGTCCCTCGGTCAGGTCGGTGACGAGCCAGTCCCACTCGCCCTCGCCGAGGATGGCGACGAGCCGCTCGAGCGGCGCGAGGTCGTCGTTCACCTCCTGCACCGCGATCAGGTCGAAGCACGCGCACACCTCGGCGAGGTAGTAGAACGTCTCGTCGAGCCGCGGCCCCCAGCCGAAGCGGTTGCCGTCGAAGTCGCGGATGTTCCAGGTCGCGAGCATCAGCGAACCCTCGGTGCGCTTGTCGTGCAGGTCGCGCAGTCGTCGTCGCATCCTGAGCAGCCGCTCGCTCGTGCGCGCCGGGTCCTTCGTGCGCGCCACGCCGCTGTAGTCGATCGTCATGTCCGGTCTCCCCCCGAGATCCGACGACTCAGGTCTACACGAGGGGGTCGAGCGGATGCCTCGGGGTCACCCCTCGCCTTCGGCCGACTCCTCCTCGGCCGCGGGCGGGTCGCAGATGCCGCGCTCGCGCATGGACTCGAGCATCTGCTCCGCCGACCAGGGCAGTTCGACGAGCGGCATCTCGCGCCCCTCGGCCGCCTCCGCCTTCGACCCGATCGACGCGAGCGCCAGGGCGGTCGTGCGCGCGAACAGGGTGCCCGCGGTGGAGTTGTTCATCGCGATGACGACCGTGAGGCCGGTCTCGGGGTCGGCGTACGCGGCCGTGAGGGAGCCGGGGATCTCCGACGACGCACCGCGCATCGGCCCGTACTCGTCGGCGCCGAGGCCGTACGACTCCCACGACTCGACCTCGGCCCCGCGCGGCACGGTCGACCACTGCGCGGTGGCGCTCTCCTCGGAGAGCAGCACGCCCGTGGCGAGCGCGCGCGACCAGACACGCAGGTCCTCGAGGTTCGAGATCGCGCCGAACGCCGCGAAGCCCGCCGACGACGAGAGGTTGCTCACGTCGGTGGTGTCGGTGCACCGCGACTCGCCGCCCGGCGTCGAGACGAGTCCCACGGCGCTCGCGCCGGGCAGCTCCACGTCGGTGGGCGACGGCAGCGCGGTGCCGCCGAGGTCGAGCGGGCCGGTCACGTAGCGCGCGAGCAGCTCGGCGAAGTCGGTGTTCGTCGCCTCCTCGAGCGCGATGCCGAGCAGGATCGCGGCCGTGCGCGAGTAGGCCCACCGCTCGCCCGGCTCTCCGGCCCGGTCGCGTGCGAGGCCGCTCGCGAGCAGCTCGGCCGGGGGCCACACTCGCTCGGGGTTCTTGATGAGGTACTGGCGGATCGGCCCGTAGTAGTCGCCGAGGCCGCTGGTCTGCTGGCAGAGCTGCGCGAACGTGATGCCGTCGAGCCCGGGCACGCCGACGATCGGCCCGACCTGCTGGTTGAGCTGCACCCTGCCCTCGTCGACGAGCTTCAACAGCACCGTGCACGCCATGCCGGTGGTGATGAGGCCCGCTCGGAACGACATGTCGGCGGTCACGGGCGTGTCGCTCTCGGGCGAGACGGTGCCGACCGCGATCTCCCACGATCCGGCCCACGGCGCCCAGACGCCGGCGATCGCACCGCTCGAACCCGATCGGTGCATCGCCTCCGTGAGCGCAGCCTCGAGCTCCTCGGCGACGGCACCGCCGATCTGCGCGTCGACCTGGTCGAACGGCGACTCCGCCGCACCGCGGGCCCCCGTGCATCCCGTGGTGAGCAGCACGGCGGCCGTCGCGACGGATGCCACGACGGTACGCAACCACTTCGAACGAACAGCCACCAAGCCCCCTCAGACCTGCTCTTGCCGGATTCTAACGTGGTGCAGGTGACCGGAACCTGAGCGCATGCCGAACAGCGTGGACGCAGACCCCTCCCGATGAAGCCGATCGCGGCCGACGACGGCGCGATCCAATCCGGAGCGGATGCCGCGCCGAACCCCCGACGCACCCGGACACGCCGGGTGCGGAACACGTGAGGAGCTGCTCATGCGCACGTCACCGAACCGTCTCATCGGCACCGTCTTCGGCGCCGTCTACGTGCTCGTCGGCCTGCTCGGCTTCGCCGTCACCGGCGGCGTCGGGCTGTTCGCCACCGAGGGCGGGCTGCTGCTCGGCATCTTCGAGGTGAACCCGCTGCACAACGTCGCCCACATCCTGATCGGGGCGGCACTGCTCATCGCCGGCCTCGCGTCGGCTCCGGCGGCGAAGGCGACCAACACCACCGTGGGCGCCGCGTACCTGCTGCTCGGCATCGTCGGGTTCTTCCTCGTCGGCACCGCGGCGAACGTGCTCGCGCTGAACACCGCCGACCACGTGCTGCACCTGGCCAGCGCGATCGTGCTGCTGGGCGTCGGGCTCGGTGCCGAGCGTCGCACGCGGGTCGCCACGGCGTGAGCGCGATGGCCACCACCGCTGCGCAGCGTTCGGGCACCCGAGCGGTGACCGATGCGCTGCGCTCCTGGCCGGCGCTGGGGGCGCTCGGTGCCGGCCTGGTGCTGCTCGCGCTCGGCGCGGGCGCGGGCGGCGCACCGGGCATCGCCCTGGCGGGCCTCGGCGTCGCCGCGCTCGCCCAGGGCGTCGCCGCGCTGCGCGTCGGGCGCGTGGTGCTGCCCCGCACCACGCTCGGCGTCGTCGCGGCCTCCCTCGTCGTCGCCGCGGCCATCGCGGCCGCAGGGCTGCTGCCCGAACTCGGCGTCGCGGGCGGACCGCTGGTTGCGGCATCCGCCCTCGCCGTCGTGCCCGCTGCGGCGGCCGCGCACCGGCTCCGGGCCCCGTTGCGGGTGCCCGACTCGTCAGCGCACCGGCGTGGCGCCGTCGAGCGCTGGCCGTCGCTCGTCGGCCTGGTCGCCGGTGCGGTGCTCGTCGCCGGTCTCGTGACCCCCGCCCTCGCCGCGACGACCGCGGGCGAGCACGCCGTCCCGCATGGCGAGCTCCACACGGAGCACGTCGGCCACTAGGCGCGGATGCCCGCGGGCCGCCTTCCATGGGGATCGACGGCGGCCCGTGGCATCCGTCTCGACCGCCCTCGAAGCCGCCGGGAACCACGCCCGGTTCACCCCGCGAGCTGGCGCAGCGCCCCCGCCATGAACCGCTCGACGTGCTCGTCGACCATGACGTCGCTCGGCCGCAGCGGCCGCTGCAGGTAGAGCCCGTCGAGCGCCGTCAGCCGGCTGAGTGCCACGTACGTCTGTCCCGGGCTGAACGCACGCTGCCCGAGGTCGACGATGGCGGTGTCGTAGCTCGCGCCCTGCGACTTGTGGATCGTCACGGCCCACGCGAGGCGCAGCGGGAACTGCGTGAACTCGGCGACGATCTCCTTCTCGAGGCGCTTGTGCACCGGATCCCAGCTGTACTTGAACTTCTCCCAGGTCGCCGGCTCCACCTCGACCTCGTCGCCGTCGATCTCGACCCGCAGCTCGCGCTTCAGGTTCGTGACCGTGCCGATCGTGCCGTTCACCCAGCGCGGCGGTTCGCCCGCCATCGACACGTCGTTGCGCAGGAACATCACCTGCGCCCCGACCTTCAGCTCGAGCAGCTCGTCGGCCGGGTACGCGCGCCCGCCGAAGTCGCCGTTCACCTCGGCCGGGTTGCCCTTCGACGTGCCCGGCAGGCGGTGCAGCCGGGCCGCGTTGATGCGGTTGACGGTGTCGTTTCGGGTCGCGAGCGTGATCGCGCCGTCCTCCGGCAGCGGCCGCCGCGCACCGACGTCGTTCAGCACGCCCGCGATCTCGGCGGTGACCATGCCGTGCCGCACCGCGTTCAGCATGTGCTTGAACTCGTCGTCGTGCTGGCGGTGGATCTCGCCGAGCTCGACGATGCGCAGGTCGGCCTCGCGCCACACCTTCGCGTCGAAGAACCAGATCGACCGGTAGGTGTCGGCGAAGTACGATCGCTCGTCGCGGTCGCCGCCGGGCACGGGCGCGAGCTGGTACGGGTCGCCGAACAGCACCACCTGCACCCCGCCGAACGGCTCGTGCGGCCGCTGGCGCGCCTGCCGCAGCGACCGGTCCATCGCGTCCATGAGGTCGGCGTTCACCATCGACACCTCGTCGATCACGAGCGTGTCCATGGCGTTCAGGAGCTTGCGCACCGTGTCGTTCTGCTCGATCTCGTGGTCGGCGATGACCCCGATCGGCAGTCGGAACAGCGAGTGGATCGTCTGCCCGCCCACGTTCAGCGCGGCCACGCCGGTGGGTGCGCAGATCACGATCTGCTTCGACGTGTGCCAGTTCAGGTGATTGAGCAGCGTCGACTTGCCCGTGCCCGCGCGGCCCGTGACGAACACGTGGTCGCGGGTGCCCTCGATGAGCGCGAACACGGCCTGCTGCTCGCGGGTGAGGGTGACGGATGACACGAGCCGACGACTCCCGTTCTGCTGGCGGACGCCCCCACTGTAGCCGCGCACCGCGCCCGCACCGCGCGGCGCCGCCCCGGCGCAGCCGCCCGCCCGGTTCTCCACAGGCGCGCGCTCAGGATCGCGTGACCGGCGCTCCCTAGACTGGAGCGATGACGAGCGAGACCGACCGACCCCCCGGCGTGTCGGTCTGGGCCGTCGTCGGCTGGTCGCTGCTGGCCGTGGTGCTCGTCGTCGCGTTCGTCGCCGCGGTCGGCGGGCTGAACCGCACCGTGTACGGCTCCTCCACGTTCGTCGAGCGCTACCTGAAGGCCATCGCCGACGACGACATCGGCCAGGTGATGGACACCCCGGGCGTCGAGCTCACGCCCGCCGAACTCGAGGAGCGCGGCATCGACCCCACCACCTCGACGGCGATGCTGCGGTCGGGCGTGATCGACCACGGCCCCGAGGACGTGCAGATCGTGAGCGACGTCGAGGGCGACGACGGCGAGCGCATCGTCACGGCCAGCTACCGCATCGGCACCGTGATCAACGAGTCGACGTACGTGGTGAGCCCCCTCGAGCCGCTCTACGGCGTGCTCAACCGGTGGGAGTTCGCCGAGAGCCCGCTGGCCGTGACCGAGGTGACCGTCGAGAACGGCGCGCTCTTCCAGGTCGGGTCGCTCACGCTCGACACGCGGGTGGGCAAGACCGACGAGGACCTCGAGGCGTTCACGCAGTCGGCGCCGTACCTCGCGATCGCGCCGGCGGCCTACGAGTTCGCGTACGACTCCCAGCTGCTGACGGCCGCGCCGGTCGAGCTGCCGGTCGAGCACCAGGGCGACAACGCGGTCGTGGTCACGACGGTGCCGACCGACGTCTTCGTCGAGCGGGTGCAGGAGGAGGTCGACGAGTACCTCTCCGAGACCTGCGCGACCCAGCAGGTGCTGCAACCGAGCGGATGCCCCTTCGGCATCGTCATCGACGACCGCGTCGTCTCCGCACCCGAGTGGACCATCGTCGAGTATCCGGTCGTGACGCTGACGGCCGGCGAGGACGCCTTCGAGATGCCCCGCACCGAGGGCACCGCGCACATCTCGGTCGAGGTGCAGTCGCTGTTCGACGGCACCTTCTCGCAGCTCGAGGAGGACCGGCCGATCGTGCTCTCGCTCACCACGTGGATCAAGCCCGACGGATCGCTCGCGATCGAACTGCGCTGAGCCGGCGCGCCGGCACGCGGCATCCTGCAACCGAGCGCGCCGAGAGGGTCAGCGGCGCGCGTCTCGCTCGGCGATCGCCGCGAGCCGCGCGTTGTACTCCTCGAGCTCGGCGTCGCCCGTGCGGTCGGCGTGGCGGTCGCGGCGACGCGACTCGCGTTCGTCGCTGCGCGACCACTGCACCGCGACCGTGATCGCGAGCGCGAGCGTGGGTATCTCGCCGATCGACCACGCGATGCCGCCCCCGAGCACCTGGTCGGCCAGCGCGTCGGTGCCCCAGCCCATCGCCCCGTACCAGTCGGCGGCGAGGAGGCCCGTTCCCATCATGAGCGCGACGCCGAAGAAGGCGTGGAACGCCATGGTCGCGAGCAGCAGCAGCAAGCGGAACGGGTACGGCAGCCGGTACGGCACCGGGTCGATGCCGATGAGCGACTGCGCGAACAGGTAGCCCGTGATGAGGAAGTGGACGATCATCCACTCGTGCCCGATGTGCTCCTCCATCGCCCAGCGCAGCAGCGGCGAGTAGTAGAACACCCACAGCGAGCCGGCGAAGAGCACTGCCGCGACGATCGGGTTCGCGATGACGCCCGCGAACCGCGAGTGCACGGCGAGCAGGATCCACTCGCGGCCGCCGCGGCTGCCGTCCTTGCGCGCGTGGATCGCGCGCGCGGCCAGCGTGACCGGGGCGCCGGGCACGAGCAGCACGGGCACGCCCATCGTCAGCACCATGTGCGCGAGCATGTGCGCCGAGAACAGGGTCTCCTGGTAGGCGTTGACGCCGCCGTTCGTCACCCAGAACAGCAGCAGCAGGCCGGTCACCCACAGCACCGTGCGGTAGATCGGCCAGCGGTCGCCGCGGCGGCGCAGGCGCACGACGCCCGCGACGTAGAAGAAGATGCCGAACCCGCAGGCGAGGATCCACAGCGGGTCCCAGTTCCAGAGGGTCAGGTAGTTCTCGACCGACGGGGGCGGCGGCAGCGGCTCGCCCGTGAGCAGCTCGGCCGGCGTCGGCTGAGCAAGCTCGGTGGCGGGCACCTGCTCGACCGGTGTCGCGGTGCGGGCGAGCGCCGCGGCGGCGCCGGAGGCGATGCCCATGAAGGCGAGCTCGGCGACCACGAGCCACCAGAACGCTCCGCGCGAACCGGCGGCTCCCGGCCCGGATGCGGCGGCACGCTGCATCCGCCCGATCAGCCACCGCCGCTGCAGCGCGCCGAACCCGCCGAGGGCGAGCAGCGCGAGCAGCTTCACGATCACGAGCAGCCCGTACGGGCTCGCGAGCTGGTCGAGGGTGCCGACGCGCAGCGCCGCGCTCACGTAGCCCGAGAACGCGACCACGATGAACGAGACGAGCGCGACGGTCGAGTAGCGCGCCACGACGATCGGCAGACGGTCGGCCTCGATGGTGCCGCGCAGCAGCACGATCACGAGCAGCCCGCCGAGCCAGACCCCCGCGAACACGAGGTGCAGGCCGAGGCCCGTCACCGCCTGGTCGTGGCCCGAGGACCCCGCGGCGTGACCCTGCTCCGACATCGGCAGGAGCGACACGAGTGCGAGCACGAAGACGAACACGAGCGCGGTGTGGTTGCGCACCGCGAAGCACAGCACGGTGACCGCCGCCGCGATGAGCGTGGTCGTGAGCCACGCCTGGCCGAGCTCGATGGTGGTGAGGAACTGGCCGAGCGCGGCGCCGAAGCGGTCGTCGAACGTGAGCGCTGCCCCGCTGACGCTGAGGAACGTGAAGAGCGTGGTGGCCGCGGATGCCACGGTGAAGACCGCGGCCGAGGCGGCGGCCACGTCGAGGGCGGCGCCGAACTCCTGCTTCTTCGGCGTCAGCGCCCAGAGCGCCATGACGAGGCCGCCGAGCGTGCCCGCGACGCCGAGGTTGACGAGCAACTTCGCGATCGGCAGGCCCCAGCGCACGACCGGGCCGGCGTCCTGCAGGGGCAGCGGCTCGGCGCCCCCGCCGACGACGAGGCCCACGAGCGTCGCGAGGACGGCGACGGAGAGCAGTACGGCAGGGCCGAACACGCGGGCGGAGCGGGGCACCAGACCAGCCTAAGCGCTGGACAGGGCGCGGATTTCCCGCGGAATCCGCCCCTCGCCCCCGACAGACGAACGGAGGGCGCCGACCGAAGTCGGCGCCCTCCGCGGAAGTCGTGCGTCGCTACTTGGCAGCGGCCTTGAGCTTCGAGCCCGCGCTGACCTTGACCGAGTAGCCGGCGGGGATGGTGATCTCGGCGCCCGTCTGCGGGTTGCGGCCGGTGCGAGCGGCACGGTGCGTGCGCTCGACGGCGAGCCAGCCGGGGATCGAGACCTTGGTGTCGGACGCGACCGACTCCGCGATCACGTCGAAGAGGCTGCCGAGCACCTTGTCGACGGCGGCCTGGCTCAAGTCCGTGTCCGCCGCGATCTTCGCGACGAGGTCGGTCTTGTTCAGCGACTTGTCAGCCATTGGATGTCCTCCTCGGACCTTCACTGTTCGTACAGCTGTTTCAGTTGTGTCGGAGGCACCCCGAATGGGTTCCCCCGTGGCCGATCGGCCGCCTCGAATGTAACAGAGATCCGCGGAAACACGCGGATTTCCGGGGGTTCGCGTCGTTTCGCGACCGAGACCCGTCAATGGACTGCGCTCTGGCGTCCGAGAGCGCAGTCCATTGACGGGTCTCGGGTGGCGGGGTCGGGGGACGGGGGCGGAGCGGCGGAGACGACGAAGGGCCGCCCCGGGAACGGGACGGCCCTTCGTGAAGCGGGTGGCTACCAGCTCGACTTGGTGATGCCGGGCAGCTCGCCACGGTGCGCCATGTCGCGGAAGCGCACGCGCGAGATGCCGAACTTCGTCAGCACGCCGCGGGGGCGGCCGTCGATGGCGTCACGCGAGCGCAGGCGAACCGGCGACGCGTTGCGGGGGAGCTTCTGCAGGCCGATGCGGGCGGCCTCGCGCTCCTCGTCGGTCGACTCGGGGTTGACGAGCGCCTTCTTCAGCTCGAGGCGCTTCGCCGCGTACCGGTCGACGATCTCCTTGCGCTGCTCGTTGCGCGCGATCTTGCTCTTCTTCGCCATTGTCTAGCGCTCCTCTCGGAAGTCGACGTGCTTGCGCACCACGGGGTCGTACTTCTTGAGCACGAGGCGGTCGGGGTTGTTGCGACGGTTCTTGCGGGTCACGTAGGTGTAGCCCGTGCCCGCGGTCGAACGAAGCTTGATGATGGGACGGATGTCCTGCTGCTTGGCCATTAGAGCTTCACCCCACGAGCCTGGATGTCCTTGACGACGGCCTCGATACCGCGAGCGTCGATCACCTTGATGCCCTTGGCGGACACGTTCAGGGTGACGTTACGACGCAGCGACGGCACGTAGTACGTCTTCTTCTGCACGTTCGGGTCGAAGCGGCGCTTCGTCCGGCGGTGCGAGTGCGAGATGTTGTGGCCGAAGCCGGGAACGGCTCCGGTCACCTGGCACACTGCTGCCATTGGTCTTTCCTCCAATACCGAGGGGCGGATGCCCCTCCCAAGGTCTCTTGTCTGCTGACGCACCCCCGGCCGGCGCACACGACGGATCGCGTGAATCGGTGGGGGATTGTCGCGGTCTGGGCAGTGGAAGTACCCAGCCAACGAGCCAGATTACCAGATCGGCCGGTCACGACCGAATCGGCGTCGCACCCTCATGCTCGACGAGGAGCTCGGCCCGGCGCGAGACGACCGCCGCCACGAGGAAACAGATCGCGCCGAGCGCCGTGCCCGCGTTGGCCCAGAGCGCGTTCACGAGCGTCGAGGTGACCGGGTCGACGTAGGCGCCGACGGCCGAGACCGCGAACAGCACCGAACCGAGCGCGCCGAGGACGCTGCCGTGCCAGGTGCGTGCGTCGGGGTCCCACAGCTCGCCCCTGTCGCGGGTTGCGACGAGCGCGAGCCCGCTGGAGACGAGGAACGCGATCGACCCGATCGCGTCCGGCCGCCAGCCCGCGCCCAGCAGGTCGGGCTGCGCGATCGCCGCGCCGAGGGCGACGCCCGTGCTCACGTTGAACGCGATCGTGCCACCGAACTGCACCGCCGCCGCCCACCAGTCCAGTCGGTCCGCCCGACCGAGGTCGCTGGTCGGCTGCTGCACGCGCCCGCTCAGGCTCAGCTGGATGAACGCCGCCAGCGTGAAGAAGATCGAGCCGACGAGGAAGGTGATGGCCGTCCACACCGGACCCACCGCGTCCGCGTACCAGGGGAGCGCGCCGACCAGGAAGCAGAGCGACCCGATCGCGAAGCCCCACGCCTCGCGTCGGAGGCGCCGGCGGCCGGTCGGCGCCCCTCCCCCGGCGGGCGGCGACCCCCCGGCCTCCGAAGTGCTCACCGGGTCACCCGTTCCCGCTCAGTGGTGGAACGTCTGGACGAGGCCCTCGTGCGGCATCGGCGCGTCCAGCGCATCGAGGAACTCGGTCTCCTCGCGGATGTCGGCCAGGAGGTCCTCGGCGAGATCGTGGCTCAGGCCGTTCCGGCAGACGATGCGCATCACCGTCTGATCGGACTGGTCGCCGGAGAGCGGATAGGCGGGCACGAGCCATCCCTTGATGCGGAGTCGCTCCGCGAGGTGGTACAGCGTCCACTTGTCGGTGTACCCGGGCGTCTGCCGCCAGGCGAAGACCGGGATGTCGGTGCCGTCGGTGAGCAGTTCATAGGCGTCGAGCGACCCGATCTCGCCGGACAGGAACACCGCGACGTCCTGCGAGGCCTGCTGGATGGCCCGGAAGCCCTCCCGGCCGAGTCGCACGAATCGGTAGTACTGGAGCAGCACCTGCGCTCCGGGCCGCGAGAAGTTGATGGCGAACGTCGGCATCGAACCGCCCAGGTAGCTCACGCGGAACACGAGGTCCTCGGGCAGGGCCGCCGCGTCGCGCCAGACGACCCAGCCGACTCCGGGGTAGACGAGTCCGTACTTGTGGCCGGAGGTGTTGATCGACTGCACGCGCTCGACGCGGAAGTCCCACTCGAGGTCGGGCTGCAGGAACGGCGCGATCATGGCGCCGGACGCTCCGTCGACGTGGATCGGGATGTCCAGCCCGGTGGCCGCCTGGATCTCGTCGAGCTTCGCGGCGACCTTCGTGACCGGCTCGTACGAGCCCGTGTACGTGACGCCCATGATCACGACGACACCGATGGTGTTCTCGTCCACCACGTCCTCGAGACCCGTCCCGTCCATGAGGGGGTGCTCGTCGCTGGTCGGTATGAACCGCATCTCGATGTCGAAGAAGTTGCAGAACTTCTCCCAGCAGACCTGCACGGCGCTCGACATGATGAGGTTGGGCGTCTCGGTCGACTTCCCGGCCGCACGGCGTGCGTGCTGCCACCTGCGCTTCAGCGCGAGGCCGCCCAGCATGCACGCCTCCGACGAGCCGATGGTGGAGGTACCGATCGCATCGTCCGGATCGGGAGCGTTCCACAGGTCCGCGAGGATCCGCCAGCAGTGCTCCTCGATCGCCGCGGTCGCAGGGTACTCGTCCTTGTCGATCATGTTCTTGTCGAACGCGTCGTGGTAGAGCCGATCGCCGTGCTCGTCCATCCACGTCGTCACGAACGTCGCGAGGTTGAGGCGTGCATTGCCGTCGAGCATCGACTCGTCGTGGATGATGCGGTACGCGGTCTCAGGCAGCATCTCGCCGTCCGGGATCCGCGTGTACCGCGCGGTCGTCGATTCTCCGGCCCGCGTGAAGGTCGGCTCGAGCTGGTCGTCGTGGTGCATGGTCCCCTCCGTCATGCCGTTGCCGCTCATGTGGGTGTCGGTCAGTCCGCGTCCGCGTACGCGATGTGGACCCCGCCGATGGCCCCGTCGAACGCGAAGGGCATCCGATCGGCATAGGCGCGCGAGACCGCCCCGCCGTAGGCACGGCCGATGTCGAGGCAGTCGTTGGCCGAGAACAGCAGCGCTGCGCTGATCGGCACCACGCCGGACGCGACCTCCACGCCGTCGACCCGCATCGCAACGCGCAGCGGACCACCCGGCTCGGGCTCGACGTAGTCCGTCTCGATCTCGATCGTGTGCGCCCCCGCAGCGAGCGGCGTGGGTGCCACGATCGTCGTCCGCTGCACGAGGAAGAGGTTGTACTCGTACGTGAGCATCCCGTCGACGGCGAAGCAGGTGAGGCCGCCGCCGGCGCCGCCGAGCTTGTAGAGCACCCCGTTCGCCCGCTCGCCGACGTCGACCGAGATCGTGACGGTGTTCGGCCGGTTGCCCAGGGCCGGCGCGCAGAACTCCGGCACGCGCACCGTGTCGCCGTCCATCTCCCACTCCGTGTAGGGCGGCGCGATCCGCTGCTCGGGGTGCACGGCGACGACCCATAGGCCACCGCCGACGGGCAGCACCTTGTTCTTGGCCGCCTCCATCGCGAAGAGCTCACGGAGCTCACGGAGCTTCTCCGGATGCTCCGCGGCGAGGTCGTGCGCCTGGCTCCAGTCCTCATCGAGGTGGTACAGCTCCCACGCGTCCTGGTCGGGAGTCCAGGTGTGGATGCCGGGTGGCGCCCCGGGCACCCACGGCAGGCGCGGTCCGATGGCGGAGGCGATCCAGCCGTCCGAGTAGATGGAGCGACTGCCCATGATCTCGAAGTACTGGGTGCGGTGGCGACCCGGTGCGCCGCGATCGTCGATCGCGTAGGCGAAGCTCGTGCCGTCGATCGGATCCTGCGGGATGCCGTTCACGACCTCCGGGTGCGAGATGCCGAGGATCTCGTAGATCGTCGGCGCCAGGTCGATCACGTGGTGGAACTGCGTCCGCGGCTCCGGGTCCGGCTGGATCCGGCCCGGCCACTGGATCAGCATGGGGTTCCGCGTCCCGCCGAGGTGCGAGGCGAGCAGCTTCATGCCCTGGTACGGCGACGACCCCGCCCACGCCCACGCGGCGTGGTACTGGTTGTCCGTCGCGGGCGACCCCAGCACGTCCAGGCCCCCGAGCTCGTCGAGCGCGGCGATGTGCTGGTCGACCGTGGTGGGGATCTGGTTCTGTGCGAGCAGCTCGCTGATGGTGCCGTTCTGCCCCTCGCCCGACGATCCGTTGTCACCCCAGATGTAGACGACGATGGTGTCGTCCGTGTAGCCCAGACGGTCCAGTTCGTCGAGGAGCCGTCCGGCCTGCACGTCGGCGTGCTCGCCGAAGCCGGCGGCGACCTCCATGAGCCGGCGCTGGAACGGCTTCTGGTGGTCGGGGATGTCGTCCCAGGCCGCGAGCGACTCGGGGCGCGGCGTCAACTCTGCGTCCTCCGGCACCCATCCGGCGGCCTTCGCACCGGTGAGCGAGCGCTCCCGATAGGCGTCCCACCCGTCGTCGAACTTCCCGACGTACTTGTCGGCCCACTCCTTCATGATGTGGTGCGGGCCGTGGAGACATCCGGTCGCCCAGTACATGAAGAAGGGCTTGTCGGGCGAGAGGGCCTTGTGGTCGCGCAACCAGCCGATCGCGTCGTCGGCGATGTCCTCGCTGAGGTGGTAGCCCTCCTTCGGCGTCTTCGGCGGGAGCACCGAGGTCGTGTTGCGCACCAGATTCGGCTCGTACTGGGACGCCTCGCCGGCGAGGAACCCGTAGAAGTACTCGAACCCGACGCCCGTCGGCCAACTGTCGAACGGGCCGGCCTTGGTCGTCTCCTCGGCAGGCGTGTTGTGCCACTTGCCCCACGCGGCGGTGGAGTAGCCGTAGTTGCGGAGCACCTCGGCCATGGTCGCACTGCTCTTCGGAATGTGGCCCGAGTACCCGTCCCAGTCGTTCGCCAGCTCCGCGATCTGCCCGTTGCCGACGCGATGGTGGTTGCGCCCGGTGAGCAACGAGGCTCGGGTCGGCGAGCACATCGCCGTCGTGTGGAATCGGTTGAACCCGATGCCGTTCGCCCGCACCCGATCGAGCGTCTCGGTGGTGATCTCGCCACCGAACGTCGTCGGGAGGGCCGGTCCGGCGTCGTCGATCAGGATGACGAGCACGTTCGGCGCGCCCTCCGGCAGGTGTCGAACCGGCGGATTCGGCGCGTACGTCGACTCCTGCATGGTGCGGCCGGCGATGCTCCCGGACTGCTTCGGGGGGAACGGGAGCATGCGTGCGGGCGGCAGCGGTTCGCCGATCACGGATGAGGTCCGGCTCATGTCGTTCTCGACCTTTCGATCGGGCACGGGCGAGACCGCTGACGCGCGCTCCCCGTGCGACGCTCAGACTGGACGCTATCCTCCCTGTCCGCGCTCGCGCAATAGCTCCCGCGCTTGCGTCCGCGACCGCACGGGCCCGGACGCACGGATGCCGCGGGCAGCACTCGCCGCCCGCGGCATCCGATCAGGTGGTCCCGGGGCGCTCACGCGCCGTCCGGGTCAGCCGAGGCTCACTGGGTGAGCGAGTCGACCCACTCCTGGTTGTCGGCGATCCACTCGGCCACGATGGGCTGGTAGTCGTCGGTGTCGTTCTCGTTGAACATGACGTTCTCGAGGGAGTACAGCAGCTCGCTGTCCATCGAGAAGTTCGACAGCCACTCCGCGACCTCGGGGAACTCGTCCTCGAAGTCCGCCTTCGCGTAGGTGTGGATGCCCTCGGCGGTGCCGAGCGTGCCCTCGGGGTCCTCGAGGTCCTTGATCGGGAACGCGTCGTAGGCCCAGTGGGGACGCCAGAGGGTCACGGCGACGTTCTCGCCCGCGTCGGTGGCCGCGGTCAGCTCGGCGAGCATGGCCGGGGTCGACGAGGTGAGGAACTCCATGTCCTCGAGGCCGTAGGTCGGGATGACCGAGTCCTCGGTGGCCGCGGTGAGGCCCGCGCCCGGCTCGATGCCGACGATGCGGTTGCCGAACGCGTCGGCGTTCTCCGCGAGCTCGGCGAGCGAGTCGATCGGGGCGTCCTCGTTCACCGCGATGGTGAGGGCCGCCTCCTCGTTCCAGGCGCCGAGGTCGACGATGTCGTCGCCGTACTCCTCGATGTACGAGGCGTGCGTCTGCGGCAGCCAGACGTCGAAGGTGGCGTCGTAGTCGCCGGTCGAGATGCCCGAGAAGACCGGGGCGACGTCGGCGTACTCGAGGGTGACGTCGTAGCCCTGCTCGGTGAGGATCGCGTTCCAGAGCTCGCTGGCCGCGATGCCCTCGTCCCAGCCGTTGAAGACGGCGATGGTGATCTCCTGCGAAGCGGCGTCGGTGTCGCCGCTGTCGGCGGTGTCGCCGTCCGAGGCGCAGCCGGCGAGCACGAGGCTCGCGGCGGCACCGAGGGCGAGTGCGCCGGTGAGGTGTCGCTTGTTCATGGTGTTCCTTTCCTCCCGCGTGCTGTGTCGCGGGTGTTGGGGATCCGCACGGGTGTGCGCGGATGTCTGTGGGTGGTCAGGCAGCGGCGGGCGCCGGCTCTGAGGCCGGCGACGCTTCGGAGGCATCCGCCTTCGGCTTCTTCGCGCGCTTGCGCAGCCCGCCGCCGAACGCGCCCGTGATGCGGTCGAGGATGACCGCGAGGATCACGACCGACAGGCCGGCCTCGAAGCCGAGCGCGACGTCGATGCGGTTCAGGCTCGCCACGACGTCGCCGCCGAGGCCGCCCGCACCGACCATGCCCGCGATGACGACCATCGAGAGCGAGAGCATGATGACCTGGTTGACGCCCGCCATGATCGACGGCATCGCGAGGGGCAGCTGGATCTGGCGCAGGATGCGACCGGGCGAGGAGCCGAACGCCTGACCGGCCTCGACCACCTCCTTGTCCACGCCGCGGATGCCGAGCTCGGTGAGCCGGACGCCTGGGGCCATCGCGAACACGATGGTCGCGACGATGCCGGGCACGACGCCGACGCGGAACAGGATGAGCGCGGGGATCAGGTAGACGAACGCGGGCATCGTCTGCATGAAGTCGAGGATCGGCTTGATGATCTTCGACGCCAGGTCGCTGCGCGCGGCGAGGATGCCGACCGGGATCGCGATCACGACCGCGATGGTCGACGCGACGAGCACGAGCGCCAGGGTGTCCATGGCGTTCTCCCACTGGTCGACCCCGACGATCACGAGGAGGCCCAGGGCCGAGCCGACCGCGAGCTTCCAGCCGCGGGCCCACCAGGCGAGAGCTGCGATGAGCACGATGATCAGCCAGAACGGCGGGGTGGAGAGCACCCAGTCGACGCCGTCGTAGAAGCCGAGGAAGATCGCGCGGACGACCGCGAAGAAGCCGTCGAGCACCTCGGTCAGGACGTCGATGAAGTCCTCGACCCACTGGCCGAGGGGGAGGCGGAACTCGTTCATGCGGGGCTCCTCTCGCTCGAGGCGTCCGCTTCGCCGATGGGCTCGGCGTCGGATGCCTCGGGCTCCCCGTCGGCGGTCGCGTGCAGCGTCTCGGTGAACACGTCGATCGGGATCGTCGTGTGCGGCAGCTCGATCACGGGCTGGCCGCCGGTGTCGGTCGAGACGTTCCCGAGTGCGGCGAGCAGGGTGACGCGCGGGACGACGCCGACGAGTCGCTGCTGGTCGTCGACGACCGCGAGCGGCAGGTCGGACTCGACCGACGTGCCGAGCATGTCGGAGAGCAGCTCGTCGGGCTGCACCACCGGGTAGTCGTCGCCGATGGCCGACTCGAGGCTGTGGTCGCCGTCGCGGACGAGCTTCAGCACGTCGCGGTCGCGCACGATGCCGAGCAGGCGCCGGCCGCCGCCGACGACGTACACGACCGACGTCTGCAGGTCGCGCATGATGCGGAGCGCGTGCCGGGGGCCGGCCGACGCGCTCATGACCGCGCGGGCCTGCTCCATGACGTTCGACGCCGTGAGCACGCGGGCGCGGTCGACGTCCTGCACGAACTGGGCGACGTAGTCGTCGGCCGGGTCGGTGAGGATCTCCTCGGCGGTGCCGAGCTGCACGATGCGTCCGTCGCGCATGACCGCGATGCGGTCGCCCAGGAACATCGCCTCGTTGAGGTCGTGCGTGATGAACACGATGGTCTTCCCGAGCTCCTGCTGCAGCTCGATGAGCTGCTCCTGCATCTCGCGGCGGATGAGCGGGTCGAGCGCGGAGAACGCCTCGTCCATCAGGAGGATGTCGGTGTCCGCGGCGAGCGCGCGGGCGAGCCCCACACGCTGCTTCATGCCGCCGGAGAGCTCGCCGGGGAGCTTGTCCTCCCAGCCGCCGAGTCCGACGCGCTCGAGCACGGCACGAGCGCGCTCGGTGCGCTCGGCGAGCGAGACGCCCTGCACCTCGAGCGCGTAGGCGGCGTTGTCGAGCACGGTGCGGTGGGGCAGCAGCGCGAAGTGCTGGAACACCATCGAGACACGGCGGCGGCGCACGTCGCGCAGGCGCTTCGGCGAGATGCCGCTGATGCGCTCCCCCGCCACGGTGATGCTGCCGCTGGTCGGCTCCAGCAGGCCGTTGAGGGTGCGGATGAGGGTCGACTTGCCGGAGCCCGAGAGGCCCATGACGACGAAGATCTCGCCGCGGCGCACGTCGAAGTCGGCGTCGATGACCGCGGCGGTGCCGAGCCCGGCGAGCTCGTCGCGGGTGGCGCCGTCGCGCAGGCGCTGCACGGCCTCACCGGCGCGGCGGCCGAAGAACTTGTAGAGGTTGCGCACCTCGAGGGCCGGCGACTCGCTCGCGTGCGTCTCGGGCACGGCCGGTGCGGTGGATTGCGTCACGTATGCGTCTCCGTGCGCACCCCCGCGGCCGGTGGAACTCCTCGGCTCGAGGGCACGCGTCATTGCTTGCGCCCGGGTCGACGGCGTGCGCGACGGCGACTCGAGCGAATGGAACGCAGACCTGTGCTCCGGGAAGACTCGCGAATCTGACGACGTCGCGTACCGCGACCATCTGGGGCGCGGAACGCTTCTCGACCGTACGTTCCCGCCGTCATTCACGGCGGGCCCGCGGGCTGGGCGGTTGGCCGGGGTGGGCCTCATCTACCCTAGCCATCCTCAGCCGCAGGGCAAGTCGGATCGCCCGTGAAACCGGGCGTCCGTCGGCGCCGACGGGCGCCCGACGCCCGCCACGATGCCGATCATGGAACGTTACCCTTTCGTTACCGCCTCGTCGTCGGAAGCACGTCGAGCGCACTCCTCGCACAGCCCGAAGACGTCGACCACGTGCGCCGCCTCGGTGAAGCCGTGCTGCGCGGCGACCTCCTTCGCCCATTCCTCGACCTCGTCGGCGGCGATCTCGACCGTGCGCCCGCACGACCGGCAGATGAGGTGGTGGTGGTGGCCCGTCGTCGTGCACGCGCGGTAGAGCGCCTCGCCCTCGGGCGACTGCAGCGAGTCCGCGTCGCCGGTCGTGGCGAGATCGGCGAGTGCGCGATACACCGTGGCGAGGCCGATCGGGGATCCGCTGTCGTGCAGGCTCGCGTGCAGGGCCTGCGCGCTGATGAACCCGTCGGTGCGGTCGAGGGCTTCGCGCACCGCCTCCCGCTGCCAGGTCTGCCGCTTCATCGGGCGATCGCCTCCTCCGCGGTCTCGACGGGCACGTGCAGCGAGCGCGGGTGCACGCGTCGCACGCCTCGGGCGGCGAGGGCGAGCAGGAAGAACCCGCAGGCGACCAGGGCGATCGCCGGCCCGGCGGCGACGCCGAACTCGCGTGAGATCACGAGGCCCGCGACTCCGGATGCGGCGCCGATGAGCGGCGCGACGAGCACGATCCAGCCCACCGTCGGCATCAGCAGGCGCGCGGCGGCGGCGGGCGCCGCGATCAGCGCGATCGCGAGGATCGCCCCGACCGCGGGCAGCGACGACACCACCGCGGCGGCGACGAGGGCGAGGGCGAGGGTCTCCATTGGCCATCCACGGTACCCGGCGCTCCGGTATCCCTGCGGATCGAACGTCGAGAAGAGCAGTTCCTTGCCGAACGCGGCGAACGCGGCGACGACCACCAGGAGCACGCCGCCGGAGACGAGCAGGTCCGCCTCTGTGACGGTGAGGATCGACCCGATGAGGAACGACTCGGCGCGGATCGGCAGGTCGGGCAGCAGCGCCTGCAGCAGCGCGCCGAGCGCGAACCCGCCGGTCAGCACGATGCCCGCCGCCACCTGCGCGCCCTGCGAGCGGACCCGCGACACGAGCAGCATGACGCCGACGAGCACGACGGATGCCACGGCCGCCCCGATCGGCACCGCGACGCCGAGCGCGGCGGCCGCCACGGCTCCGGGGAAGGTGCCGTGCGTGAGCGCCTGCGCGAAGAAGACGCGCTTGCGCAGCACGACGAGCGAGCCGACGAGACCGGAGACCGCGCCGATGACCACGACCGCCACGAGCGCGCGTTCGAAGTAGCTCATGCGACCACTCCCCCGGCATCCGCCACGCTGCGCTGCGGCGCACCCGCTCCGGCGCCTCGGATCGCCCGACCGCGCGCCCGGTCGACGAGCAGCCGGCCCACCAGCACGAGCGCGTACCCGGCGACGAACACCGCGACCACGGTGGAGCCGCCCGGCAGGTCGACGCCTGCGCCGACCGACACGCCGAACCCGATCGAGAGCCCGAGCCATGAGGCGAGGGCGGCGAAGGCGGCGGCGATGGGGAAGAGCGCCAGCAGGCTCGTGGTGACCAAGCGGGCGACGGCGCCTGGCACGATGAGCACGGCGAGCACCAGCAGGCTGCCCACGGTGCTCGAGGCGGCGACCACCACGAGCGCGATCGAGACGTTCAGCACCAGGTCGGTCGCGAGCGGCTTGACCCCGGCGGCCTCGCTGCCGACCGGGTCGAACGCCCGGAACAGCTGCCGCGACCGGGTGCCCCACGCGAGCGCCAGCGCGAGCGCGCACACCGTGAGCAGCAGCGGGATCGTCTCCGCATCGATCGTGAGCAGGCGCCCGAACAGCAGCGTCTCGAGCTGGCCGGCGAAGTCGGAGCCACCCGAGACGACGAGCACGCCGATGCTGAACGCGCCGGTCAGCACGATGGCGATGGCCGAGTCGGATGCCACGCCGGCACGCGAGACGAGAGTCAGCACGACCGCCGCGATGACCGCCGCGACCGTCGCGCCGATCACCAGGCCGGGCTCGCCGCCCGCGACGAACCCGATCGCGAGACCGGGGAAGACGGCGTGGGTGAGGCCGTCGCTGATGAACTCGAGCCCGCGCAGGTTGACGAGCACGCCGATGAGGCCCGCGACGAGGGCGAGTGCGAGCATCGCGACGAGCGCTCTCGACATGAAGGGAAGTGCATATGCCCCGAAGAGCATCTGGTCGAGGCTCATCGCCCACTCCCCCGCCGCGCACCGCCCGGCGCGGTCACTCGCGACCCTCGTGGTCGGGGACGACGAGGGTGTGCTCGTCCACCTCGACGCCGACGTCGCCGAAGCACTCCTGCACGATCTCGAGGGTGAGGGTCTCGGCCACGGGGCCGCATGCCAGTTGCGACCTGTTCAGGAAGAGCACGGTGTCGCAGGTCTCGCGGGCCAGGTCGAGGTCGTGCGTCGAGATGAGCACCGCGATGCCGCGCGCCTTCAGGTCGTGCACGGTCTGCAGCAGGGCGTCGCGATTCGACTGGTCGAGGCCGTTGAAGGGCTCGTCGAGGAGCAGCAGGCCGGGCTCCGACGCGAGTGCGCGCGCGAGCAGTCCCCGCTGGCGCTGTCCGCCGGACAGGTCGCCGAACCGGGTGCCCGCCCGATCGGCCAGGCCGACCGCTTCGAGCGCTGATGCGACGGCGGATCGATCGCGCCCGCCGGGCATCCGCAGCCACCCCATCGAGCGATAGCGGCCCTGCATCACGACCTGGCGGAGCGTGATGGGGAACTCGGGGTCGAGCTCGGCGGACTGCGGCAGCGATGCGACGGATGCCGATCGCTGCATATTCCCCGCGGTGAGCGGCACCAGCCCGAGGATGCCCTTCAGCACGGTCGACTTGCCGGCGCCGTTGGGCCCGATCAGCGCGACCGCCTCGCCGGGCATCACGTCGATCGTGACGTCCTGCACCACGAGCGTGGCGCCGTACGCGAAGGCGGCCCGTTCGAGGTGCAGGACGGGAGATGTCATGCGATCAGTCTTGCAGGATCGACGGCAACTCGGTCGCCTCGACGCCCCACGACTGGACGATCAGGCGCACGTTGTGCACCTGGCTGCCCACGTAGGTCTCGCCGTCGCTGCCCGCCACGCCGAGCGAGTCGCCGTACAGCGCGTCCTCCCCCGAGTAGACCGTGACGCCGGCCTCCCGGGCGATCGTCTCGGCCGCGTCCGGCGCGATCGACTGCTCGGAGAAGACCGCCTGCACGCCCGTCTCCTCGATCGCGTGGATGAGTTCGTCGAGCTCCGCGGCGCTGGGCTCGGCGTTGTCGTCGAAGCCCGGGATGATGCTGCCGACGTAGGTGATGTCGTACGCCGCGACGAAGTAGGTGAACGCGTCATGGTTGGTGACGAGCAGGCGCTCCTCGGCGGGCACCTGATCGACGCTCTCGTGGATCCAGTGGTCGAGCTCGTCGAGCACGTCGAGGTAGTCGGACTCCGCGGTCTCGATCGCCTCCGCGTCGACGCCATCGAGGTCGGCGAGGCCCGTCGCGATGTTCTCGACCATCTCAGCGGCGAGCACAGGGTCGGTCCAGATGTGCGGGTTGCCGTCCTCGTGGGCGTGGTCGTCCTCCGAGTGCTCCTCCTCGGCGTGCTCGTCCTCGGCGTGCTCGTCCTCGGCGTGCTCGTCCTCGGCGTGCTCCTCCTCCGAGTGGTCGTCCGCCTCGTCGCCGTGGTCGTGGTCGTGGTCGTGGCCGCCCGCGACGAGCTCGATGCCCGTGCTCGCGTCGATCACGACGCCGTCGAAGCCGGAGGCGTCGATCGCGTCGTCGAGCCAGGTCTCCAGGCCCCCTCCGTTGATGACGAGTGCGTCGGCGTTCGTGAGCGCGAGCAGCTGCGCCGCCGACGGGTCGAAGTCGTGCGCGCTCTGGTTCGGGCTGACGAGCTGCGTGAGCTCGACCTGCTCCCCCGCGAGTTCGCGGGTGAAGTCGGCGACCTGGGTGGTCGTCGCGACCACGTTCGGGCCGTCGCTCTCGTCGGCGGTCCCGGTGGCCGAGCAGCCGGCGAGGGCGAGTGCGCCGACGGCGAGCGCGGCGAGGGAAATGGGCGTGACGGATCGCATGACAGCGAGCGTAGGCTTGTTGATAATGATTGTCAAAATCATCCGGACGTGCCGAGCCCGGCATGCATGTCCGGCCCGTGGACGAGGAGTGACGCATTGTGGAACGTTCTGGCGTGTCGCCGTCGAGGCGTGCGAGAGTGAGTGACGTGGATACGACGACGACCACTCAGCTGACGTTGCATCCGTTCACCGTTTCCGAAGCGCGCCGCGTGCTGGCCGGAGACCGGGCACCGGGCGAGGGGTGGGAAGGCGGGTACGCCTTCGCCGACGAGATCGACCTGGTCCGCACGTTCCTCGAGATCGTCGAGACCGAGGGCGACCCCGCACCGTTCGGCCCGTACCTGGTGCGTCGCAACGGCTCCGGCGCCGCGATCGGCGCGGTCATCTTCTACGGTCCGCCCGACGCGACCGGCACGGTCGAGTTCGCGTTCGCGCTCGTCCCCGCCGTCCGCGGGCAGGGCCTCGCGGTCGAGGCCGTCAAGCTCGCGCTCGGCGTCGCCGCCGCGAACGGCGCGGCCCGGGCGCGTGCCGACGCCGAGGCTGCCAACGTGCCCGCCACCCGCGCGATGCGCGCCGCCGGGATGCACGAGATCGCGCGCGACGCGACCATGCGCCGCTACGAGCGGCACCTCCCGACCACCGGCCAACTGCAGGCGATCGTGATCGACCGCCCCGGTACGGAGCCGGCCGCCGAGCACCCCGAGCGTCCCGCCGAGTAGGGGAGCGCGCCGGCCGCGGCCTGCACGCGCCGCCCGCGGCTACTCGAGCAGCAGCGCCGGCTCCTCGATGATCGCGGCCACGTCCGCGAGGAACCGCGACGCCACGTCGCCGTCGACGACCCGATGGTCGAACGAGGCACCGATGGTGGTGACGTACCTCGGCCGCACCTCGCCGTCGACGACCCACGGCTTCTGCTTGATCGTGCCGAGGGCGACGATGGCGACCTCGCCCGGGTTGAGGATCGGCGTGCCGGTGTCCATGCCGAACACCCCGATGTTGGTGATCGTGATCGTGCCGCCCTGCATCTCGGCGGGCTGCGTCTTGCCCTCGCGCGCGGTGAGCGTGAGCTGCTCGAGCGCGGTCGCGAGCTCGACCATGCTCATGCCCTGCGCCTCCTTGACGTTCGGCACGATGAGCCCGCGGGGGGTCGCAGCGGCCACGCCGAGGTTGACGTAGTGCTTGACCACGATCTCCTGGTCGGTCCACTGCGCGTTCACCGTCGGGTTGCGCCGCACGGCCCAGATCATCGCCTTCGCCATGATCAGCATCGGCGACACCTTGACGCCGGCGAAGTCGGGCGAGGCCTTCAGGCGCTTGACGTACTCCATGGTGCGGGTCGCGTCGACATCGACGAACACGCTCACATGCGGCGCGGAGTATGCGCTCTCGACCATCGCCGCGGCGATCGCCTTGCGCACGCCCTTGACGGGCACGCGGTACTCGCGGTCGGAGGGCGTCTCGGGCGTCTGGATGTTGCGGAAGACGCTGGCCTGCGACGCCTCGCGGATCACGTCGTCGCGCGTGATCTCGCCCACCGGACCGGTCGCGGTGACCCGGTTGAGGTCGACCCCGAGGTCCTTCGCGAGCTTGCGGATCGGCGGCTTGGCGATGACCGGCACGTCCGAGTCGGTGCGTGCACCGGCGACCTTGGTCGGCGATCCGCCCGTGGGCGCGGGGGCCGGTTCGGCGAACCGCTCGTGCGCGACCGGGGGAGCGGGGTGGCGCTTGCGGCGGCTCGAGGCCGGTCCCGAGCTGCCGTGGCCGACGAGCACGGCGCCGGATGCCTCGGGCTCGGGCTCCGACGCGACGGTGGACGCCGTGTCCGCGGCGACCTGGGCCGCCTCAGACGGGGCGGGCGACTCGGTCGCGGCATCCATGCCGCTCGCGGCATCCGTCTGCACCGCCACGATGGGGGTGCCCACGTCGACGGTCTGCCCGACCTCGACCAGCAGCTGGCTCACGACGCCCTCGGTGGGGCTCGGCAGTTCGACGAGCGACTTCGCGGTCTCGATCTCGACGAACACCTGGTCGAGTTCGATGCGATCGCCCGGGGCGACCCGCCACGACACGATCTCGGCCTCGGTCAGGCCCTCGCCGACGTCGGGGAGGGGGAACTGCATCTCGGTCATCGTGCTCCTCGGTACGTGGCGCTCAGTAGGCGAGTGCGCGGTCGACGGCTTCGAGCACGCGGTCGGGGCTCGGCAGGAAGTCGGCCTCGAGCGCGGCGGGCGGGAACGGCGTGTCGAAGCTCGACACGCGCAGCACCGGGGCCTCGAGCGAGTAGAAGCAGCGCTCCGCGATGGTCGCAGCGACCTCGGAGCCGAGGCTCGTGAAGCCCTGCGCCTCCTGCGCGACCACGAGCCGGCCGGTGCGCTGCACCGAGTCGACCAGCGGGCCGTAGTCGATGGGGGAGAGGGAGCGCAGGTCGACGACCTCGAGGCTCCGGCCCTCCTGCTCGGCGATGTCGGCGGCCTGCAGCAGCGTGGCGACCATGGCGCCGTGGCCGACCACCGTGACGTCGGTTCCGCGACGCATGACCCGCGAGGCATGCAGGTCGATGCCGGCGTGGTCGAGGTCGACCGGGCCCTTGGGCCAGTAGCGGCTCTTGGGCTCGAAGAAGATGACGGGGTCGTTCGAGGCGATGGCCTCCTGGATCATCCAGTACGCATCGTGCGGCGACGACGGGCTGACCACGCGCAGGCCCGGCGTATGCGTGAAGTACGCCTCCGGGCTCTCCTGGTGGTGCTCGATCGAGCCGATGTGGCCGCCGTACGGGATGCGGATGACGACCGGCATCGGCATGCGACCGTCGTGCCGCAGGTTCTGGCGCCCCAGCTGCGTCGTGATCTGGTCGAACGCGGGGAAGACGAATCCGTCGAACTGGATCTCGAGCACCGGGCGGTAGCCGCGCATCGCGAGGCCGATGGCCGTGCCGACGATGCCCGACTCGGCGAGCGGCGAGTCGATCACGCGGTCGTCGCCGAACTCGGCGTGCAGGCCCTCGGTCACGCGGAAGACGCCGCCGAGGGGCCCGATGTCCTCGCCCATGAGGAGCACCTTCGGGTCGTCGGCGAGCGCCTTGCGGAGCCCGGCGTTGATCGCCTTGCCCATCGGCATCGACTGCACGCCGAGCAGGTCGGGCGCGGCGGACGCCTCGTCGCGACCGGCCGGGGCGTCGGACGACGGCGCCGGGGAGGCATCCGCCCGCCCCTCGCTCGGGGTGCCCGTCGGGGGAGCGGGGGGCGCGACCACGGGGGGCACCTCGTCGACGCGGTCCTGGAGCTCGCGGGTCATGCGGCACCTCCCTCGAAGCCGGCCTCGTACCGCTCGAGCCAGTCGGCCTGCTGGGCCATGAGCGGATGCGGCTCGGCGTACACGTGCTCGAAGATCGCCGGGCGGGATGGCGCCTGCAGCTCGAGCGTGCGACGGCGCACGTCGGCCGCGAAGTCGTCGGCGTCGGACAGGGCCTCCTCGAAGAACGCCGCCGATGCGCCGCGACCCTCGAGCCAGGTGCGGTAGCGCGAGATCGGGTCGCGCGCGATCCACGACTCGAGCTCGCCCTCGGGGCGGTACTTCGTCGGGTCGTCGGCCGTGGTGTGCGCGCCCATGCGGTACGTGAGCGCCTCGATGAGGCTCGGGCCCTCGCCGCCGCGCGCCTGCTCCATCGCGGTGCGGGTGACGGCGTAGCTCGCGAGCACGTCGTTGCCGTCGATGCGGATGCCCGGCATGCCGAAGCCGTGCCCGCGGCGCGACAGCGGCACGCGCGACTGACGCTCGACCGGCACCGAGATGGCCCAGTGGTTGTTCTGGATGAAGAAGACCTCGGGCGTCTCGAAGCTCGCGGCGAACACGAGCGCCTCGTTCGCGTCGCCCTGCGAGGTGGAGCCGTCGCCGAAGTAGACGAGCACCGCGGTGTCGGTCTCGGGGTCGCCGGTGCCGACGAGCCCGTCGAACCGCAGGCCCATCGCGTAGCCGGTCGCGTGCAGCGTCTGCGACGCGAGCACGAGCGTGTAGAGGTGGAAGTTGCCGGTCTCGGCCGGGTCCCACCCGCCGAGGGTCGCGCCGCGCAGCAGCGCCATGATGCGCACCGGGTCGAGGCCGCGGATCATGCCGACGACGTGCTCGCGGTAGGCGGGGAAGACGTGGTCCTGCGGGCGGGCGGCGTGCGCCGAGCCGACCTGCGCGGCCTCCTGCCCGTTGCTCGGCACCCAGAGGGCGAGCTGGCCCTGCCGCTGCAGGTTGGCGCCCACCACGTCGACGCGGCGCGAGCGCACCATGTCGCGGTAGAACGTCTCGAGCGTCGCATCGTCGAGGCCCTCGACGAGCGCGAGATACGGCTCCGCCTCGGCGCTCGGAGCGATCACGCCGTCGGGCGTGAGGATCTGCACCATGGGCGCACTGGGGTCGGTGTCGCGGGCTGCCACCGTTCCACGCTACCCGCTAGGTGGAGGGCCCTTCTTGTGGCATCCCGACAAGCTCATCCAGAACCGCTAGGAGCTTGTCGACACTCTCCTCCTCGCCCACGGAGATTCGGATGCCCTCCGGCGGGAAGGCCCGAGTGACGAGTCCGGCGTCGAACAGGCGCTCCGCGACGGCCGCGGTGCGCTCGCCCGTCGGCAGCCAGACGAAGTTGCCCTGGGCGACCGGCACGTCCCACCCCTGGGCGCGGAGCGCGGCCCGCAGCGCGTCGCGGCGCACCGCGATGTGCCGCACGCGCTCGAGCAGCGCGTCCTCCGCGGCGAGCGAGGCGAGCGCACCCGCGACCGACTGGCCCGTGACCGAGAGCGGGATCGCCGTCGACCGTGCGGCGTCGAGCACGGATGCGCCGCCGAGGGCGTAGCCGACGCGCAGGCCCGCGAGCCCGTACGCCTTGGAGAAGGTGCGGAGCACGACGAGGTTCGGGTATCGGTCGAGCAGCGGGAGCCCGTCGACCGCGTCCAGGTCGGTCACGAACTCGGCGTACGCCTCGTCGAGCACGACGAGCAGGTCGCTCGGCACGGCCGCCATCACCCGCTCGAACTCCGCGGCGGTGACGATGGTTCCGGTGGGGTTGTTGGGAGAGCAGACGATGAGCATGCGCGTGGCATCCGTCACGGCACCGATGAGCGCGTCGATGTCGTGCCCCGCATCGGGCCGGTTCGGCACGGTGCGGCTGGTCGCGCCGGCGACCGTGACGAGCCCCGGGTACGCCTCGAACGAGCGCCAGGAGTAGACGACCTCGTCGCCCGGCCCGGAGGTCGCGAGGATGAGCTGGCTCAGCAGCGCCACCGACCCGGCGCCGATGTGCACCTCGTCGACGCTGCGGCCGTGGCGCGCGGCGAGCGCCTCGCGCAGCGCGAGCGCCGTGGCATCGGGGTAGCGGTTGAACTCCGCTGCGGCCGTGACGGCCTCGACCACGCCGGGCAGCGGATCGAACGGGTTCTCGTTGCTCGACAGCTTGTAGCCGGCTGCCGGCGCCGGGCGACCCTGGCGGTAGGCGGGGAGCGCGGCGATCTCGGGGCGGAGCCGGACGGGCGCGGCGGAAGGTGGGGCGTCGCTCACGGCAACCACCGTACCTCGCGCGTATGGCGCACGGCGCCGCGCCTGTCAACAGCCCTGTCACGACGGGTGCGACGGTGCCATAGTGGGTCAATGCGCTTCCTGCTGAAGATCATCGTCAACGCGGTCGCCCTGTGGCTCACCACGCTCATCGTCGCGGGCGTGAGCGTCGAACCCTACGAGGACACGACGATCGGCTGGGTGCTCACGTACCTGCTGGTCGCCCTCATCTTCGGTCTCGTGAACGGCATCATCGGCACGGTGCTGCACATCATCGCGTTCCCGTTGTACGTGCTGACGCTCGGACTGCTCGCGCTGATCGTGAACGGCCTGCTCTTCCTGCTCGTGGGGTGGATCAGCGGCCTGATGGGCTTCGGCCTCGTGGTCGACGGCTTCTGGTGGGGCGTGCTGGGCGCGATCGTGGTCGCGATCATCGCGTGGATCCTCGGGCTCATCCTCCGGCCGGTCACGAGGGACTGACAGCGAGCGGATGCCGCGGGGCGGCCTCGTCCGTCACTCGCGCGTCGCGCGCCAGAGCGTCGACTCCGGCGGCTGGCGGCCGACGTACCCGTCCATCCACCCGGTGAACTCGGCGAGCCGCGGGTCGCGGTCGACGTCGACGAGGGCCGCCGTGCGGCGGTAGGCGTCGAGGTCGTGCGCGGGCAGCGCCCCCGGGGCGTGCTCGGCGCCGTCGTCGGGGTCGAACGCATCGCGTGAGACGGTCACCCGGTTCGGCTCGTCGCGCCGCGGCCCGCCGAGCGCCGGCACCAGGTCGTCGTCGTGCTCGAGCGACAGCACCCGCACGTCGTCGGGCAGGTCGACCTGCCCGATCGGGCCGCCCAGGCTCACGACCGCCGGCACGACCAAGTCGCCCGACGCTGCGAGCCGAGCCGCCACGATGCCGCCCTGCGAGTAGCCGACGGGCACGACCGGGTCGCCGGCCCGCGCGCCCGACTGCGCGAGCGCCTCGCGCACGGCTCGCTCGCTCGCCGACTCGCGTTCGGCCACGGCGTGCAGGTTCGACGTCATGTCGAACGGCTCGTCGCCCGGCACGAACCCGGCGTCGACCGTGCCGCCGATGTACACGACCCACCGTGGGTCGGCCGCGGAGCCGAAGCGCTCCACCCGGATGCGCGCGCCGTCGGCGTCGGCGGGGATGCGGTCGGCGAGACCCGCGACGCCCACCGGGGCCGTTGGGGCGGGCGGTCCCGTGAGCGTCTCGCCGAGTCGGGGGTCGGGCGCGCGACCGCCCGCGACGACGCCACCCGCGGGTGGCACGCGATCGACCCGTACCGGCGTCTCGACCAGTGCGCCGGTGCCGAACCCGCGGGTGAGTGCTGCGATCGTGAGCAGCACGGCCGCCGACGATGCTGCACCGGCGTCGGCCACCGGCACGCCGCCGGCAGCACCGACCGCGAACTCGTCGACCGACGCGACCGCGGCGCGCACGAGTTGCACGAACCGGGGATCGGAGATCCACTCGGGGTGCCGGCCGATCGCCGCGACCAGTTCATGGAGCGGTGCCGCCGGGTCGAGCCCCAGGCCCGCCGCCAGCCCGGCCACCGCGGCGATCGTCGGGGCGTGCAACGCGGCCACGACGACGGCGTGGGGGAGTGCCCGCCCGAGCGTCCAGGCCGCGAGTCGTGTGCCCGCCTCCCAGCTCGCCTCGATCTGCCGCTCGGCGATGCCGTACTGCTCGGCCGCCTCCACGAGCGCCGCGCGCAGCTCGGTCACCTCGAGGACCGCCGCGGCGAGGAGCCGCTCGGCCTCGACGAGCGCCCACCCGGCCCCCGCATCGACGAGCGGCGATGCCCATGCGCCGTCGAGCGCCCGCAACCGACCGGCCTCGACGACCCACTCGTCGAGCACGCGCTCCGCGTGGCCGAGCAGCGCCGCGTCGGCGAGCAGGTCGCCCGTCGAGACCGCGATCGTGCCGCCGCCCGAGACGGCGATGCCGGTCACGGCCACGCTCCCGGCGCCGCGGCACCCACGCCGAACGCGGCGAGCACGTCGGCGCCGCCGCCCGTGCCGACCGACGCCGCGGCCGCTCGCGCGCGCTCGTCGGCGATCCGCGCGGCGAGCGCCCCCGCGGCATCCGCTCCGTCCTCCAGCACCGCACGCACCGCGTTCAACTGCTGGAGCAGGCCGACGAGACGCTCGTCGTACCGGTTGCGCGCCCCCGACGCCCAGCATGCGGCGCCCGGCACGGGCAGCACGGACGCCGCCGCGGCCACCCGCGCGGCGAGCTCGACGACACCCGCCTGCTGCGCCTGCAGGTCCGCGATGCGCCGGCTGGCGGCATCCGATTCGCTCGTCATGCGACGACGATCGCGGTCGTTCGCCGTCGTGGGCGCGGCGTCACCGGGAATCCGTCCCCACTTCAGCCGAACCGACGATGTGGAGGAGCCGAATCCGCGCCAGAATGGGAGCCATGTTGCGTTCGGAGCCGGGCAACCCACCGCGCTTCCGCATCTGCTTCGTCTGCACCGGCAACATCTGCCGGTCGCCCATGGCCGAAGTCGTGCTGAAGAGCCTCGCGGATCGGGCGGACCTCGGCGACCGACTCGACATCGACTCGGCCGCGACCGGCGACTGGCACGTCGGCGAGCAGGCCGACCTGCGCACCATCGCCGCGCTCGAGCGGCACGGCTACGACGGTTCGCAGCACCGCGCGCAGCAGTTCGACGCGACGCGCTTCGGCGACCTCGACCTCGTGGTCGCGTTCGACCGGTCGCAGGCGCGCATCCTGCGCAACTGGGCGCCCACCGAGCGCGACCACGCGAAGGTGCGCATGATGCTGAGCTTCGACCCCGAGCTCGCGCCGCTGCAGGACGTGCCCGACCCCTACTACTCCGACGATGCGATGTTCGACCGGGTTCTTGGGATGATAGAGCGGTCGTCGCTGGCCCTGTTCCGCCAGCTCGCTCCAGCACTCAGACAGGGAACCCGATGAGCAACCTCCCCCCGCAGCCACTCAGCCCGCTCGACGGCCGGTACCGTCCGGCGGTCGTCGAACTGGGGGAGCACCTCTCCGAGGCGGGGCTGAACCGGGCGCGCGTACACGTCGAGGTCGAGTGGCTGATCGCCCAGACCGACCGCGGATTCTTCGGGGCATCCGCCCTCACCGATGCGCAGAAGGCCGAGCTGCGGGCCGTCGTCACCGACTTCGGGCAGGCCGACATCGACGAGCTCGCCGAGCTCGAGGCCACCACCCGCCACGACGTGAAGGCCGTCGAGTACTACGTGCGCCGCCGACTCTCGTCGCTCGGGCTCGACGCGATCGCCGAGCTCACCCACTTCGCCTGCACGAGCGAGGACATCAACAACCTCTCCTACGCGGTCACCGTGCGCGATGCGGTGGCGGATGCCTGGCTGCCGAAGTTCGACGCCGTCATCGACGCGCTGGCCGACCTCGCCCGCGCACACCGCGACGACGCGATGCTCTCGCGCACGCACGGCCAGCCGGCGACCCCGTCGACCATGGGCAAGGAGCTCGCGGTGTTCGTGCACCGGCTCCGCCGCATCCGCTCGCAGGTGATCGACACCGAGTACCTGGGCAAGTTCTCGGGCGCGACCGGCACCTTCGCGGCCCACCTGGTGGCGGCACCGGATGCCTCGTGGCCCGACATCTCGCGCGAGTTCGTCGAGTCGCTCGGGCTGACCTGGAATCCGCTCACCACGCAGATCGAGTCGCACGACTGGCAGGCCGAGCTCTACGCCCGCGTCTCGCACGCGAACCGCGTGCTGCACAACCTCGCGACCGACATCTGGACCTACATCTCGCTCGGGTACTTCCGGCAGATCCCGCAGGCGGGCGCGACCGGGTCGTCGACCATGCCGCACAAGATCAACCCGATCCGCTTCGAGAACGCGGAGGCGAACCTCGAGCTGTCGTCGGCCGTGCTCGACTCGCTCGCCGCGACGCTCGTCACCTCGCGCCTCCAGCGCGACCTCACCGACTCGTCGGCGCAGCGCAACATCGGCCTGGGGCTCGGGCACTCGATGCTCGCGCTCGACAACATCCGCCGCGGGCTCGGCGAGATCGACCTCGACCGCGAGGCGCTCGCGGCCGACCTCGACGCGAACTGGGAGATCCTCGGCGAGGCGATCCAGACCGTGGTGCGCGCCGAGGTCGTCGCCGGGCGCTCGTCGATCAGCGATCCCTACGCGATGCTGAAGGAGCTCACCCGCGGGCGCCGCGTCGGCGCGGCCGAGCTGGCCGAGTTCGTCTCGGGGCTCGACATCGGCGACGACGCGAAGCAGCGCCTGCTCGCGCTGACGCCCGGCGGCTACACGGGCCTCGCGGGCGACCTCGTCGACCGCATCTGACGGCGGCCGCGCGCGGCCCCGCCTAGTGGGCGGGGGGCTCCGCGCCGGGCTCGGGGCCCTCGTCGCGGGGGTCGATCGCGTCGTCGTCCGTGAACGTCAGGGCGAACATCGCGAGCACGACCAACACGACGATGAAGACGATGCCCGCCGAGATGCCCGCGAACTGCAGGTCGCGGGTGGTCATGAGCACGATCACGCCGACGAAGATCGCGGCGAGCGCCGAGCCGCCGACGAGCTCGACCGGGCGCAGCAGGTCACGCCGGCTGGGCGTGTGGTTCGGCTGGTCGTCGTCGGGTCCGGTGGTGCTCATTCGTCGTCCTTCGTGACGGCGCCGTGCGCGGCATCCGTCGGTTGGTCGGGGGAGGCGTCGCGCTCGAGCGCGGCCCAGCGCATCGAGAAGGCGGCGATGCCGAGGAACACGCCGATCATGGCGAGGTACGCGCCGAACAGGCCGACGGCGACGACCGGGTTGTCGGGCGGCAGCAGCACGAACACGACGGCGAGCACCGCGGTGAACGCGCCGACGGCGACGCGGTCGCGCGACGCCGGGTGCCGGCCGCGCGTGCGCAGTCCGGCGAAGAGCTCGATGAAGCCGGTCACGGCCGCCCACACGCTGATCACGTAGTAGAGCATCGGCAGCACGGCGGGCACCGTGAGGGCCAGCACGCCCGACGCGGCGGTGACGACCGATGCGACGGTCAGCAGCGTGCGCGTCGAGCGGTCGGTCTCGAGTCGCAGCTGCAGCGCGCCGACGACGAGGCCGGTCGCGAGCGCCCAGGCGCCGAAGACGAGCAGTCCGAAGGTCGTGGAGTGGTCCTGCGAGAACGTGATGACCACGGCTGCGGCGAGCGCGAGGCCCGAACGGACGAGGGGTGCGATCCACGAGCGGTCCGCGCCGCGCGCGTCCCCGGCGGCATCCGTCACTCGCGTGCTCCGTCCCTGTTGCTTCCCGACCGCTCGAGTCTACCGGCGGCCGCACCCCGGTCCTGACGATCCGCTGGGTGCTGGGGCGAGCGGATGCCCCGGGTCAGCGCCCGCGGTTGCGGCGACGCGCCTTGCGCGGCGCGCGCCCGCCGAGGAACGACGCGTCGGAGTCGACGAGGAACCCCTGGCGCAGTGCCTCGCGGCCCACCAGCATCCGGAACCCCATCTGGTCGCGGTTGGTGAGGGTGACCTCGGCGTGCATGGTGTGGTCCATGAGCACGAGCTCCATGAGCACGACGACGCGCTCGTCGACGTGGCCCGACGAGCTGCGCACGGCGCGGCGGTCGTGCACGGGCAGCTCGACGATCACGGCGTCGGCGTCGGTCTCCTGCCAGGGGTGCACGCCGAAGCGCACGTGGTCGATTCCGTCGCGCGAGAACTCCTCGACGTCGAACGCGTGCAGCGCCGAGGTGCGCGCGCCGGTGTCGAGCTTCGCCTTCATCCATGGCACGCCGATGCCGGGCAATGCAACCCATTCGCGCCATCCCGCGATGGTGCTTGAATGAAGAGGTTCGCCCACCGTCCTATCCTTTCAGGTGCTCCCCCCATGAAGCTGGCCATCCTGTCGCGCGCCCCCCACTCGTACTCGACCCAGCGGCTGCGCGCAGCGGCCCAGCAGCGGGGCCACACGGTGAAGGTGCTGAACACGCTGCGGTTCGCGATCGACCTGTCGGGCGACGAGCCCGACCTCCAGTTCCGCGGCAAGCGCCTGAGCGACTACGACGCGATCCTGCCGCGCATCGGCAACTCGATCACGTACTTCGGCACGGCCGTCGTGCGCCAGTTCGAGCAGATGGACGTGTACACGCCGAACACCGCGAACGGCATCACGAACTCGCGCGACAAGCTGCGTGCGAGCCAGATCCTCTCCCGCCACGGCATCGGCATGCCGGCGACGACCTTCGTGCGCAATCGCGCCGACGTGCGCCCCGCGATCGAGCGGGTCGGCGGCGCACCGGTCGTGATCAAGCTGCTCGAGGGCACGCAGGGCATCGGCGTGATCCTCGCCCCCGAGGTGAAGGTGGCCGAGGCGATCATCGAGACGCTGCACTCGACCAAGCAGAACGTGCTGATCCAGCGGTTCGCAGCCGAGAGCCGTGGGCGCGATATCCGTGCGCTGGTCGTGGGCGACCGCGTGGTGGCGGCGATGCGGCGCATCGCGTCTGGTGACGAGTTCCGCTCCAACGTGCACCGCGGTGGCACGGTCGAGCCGGTCGAGCTCGACCCCGAGTACGAGCAGGCGGCGGTGCGCTCCGCGCAGATCATGGGCCTCAGGGTCGCGGGCGTCGACATGCTCGAGGGCAACGAGGGCCCGCTCGTGATGGAGGTGAACTCGTCGCCCGGGCTCGAGGGCGTCGAGACCGCCACCAAGCTCGACGTCGCCGGCGCGATCATCGACCACATGGCGAACCAGGTCGCATTCCCCGAGATCGACGTGCGCCAGCGCCTCACGGTGTCGACGGGCTACGGCGTGGCCGAGCTGGTCGTGCACACCGGCGCAGACATCGTCGGGTCGAAGCTCGGCGAGTCGGGCCTCTCGGAGCGCGACATCACGGTGCTCACGCTGCACCGCGGCTCGAACGTCGTGCCGAACCCGCGGCGCAGCACGGTGCTCGAGGCGGGCGACCGGCTGCTCTGCTTCGGCAAGCTCGAGGAGATGCGCTCGATGATTCCCGAGCGGCGCCGTCGCCGCACCAAGGTGCGGAAGCTCCCGAAGCAGCCGATTCCCGAGAGCTGAGCAGGCGAGCGGATGCCCCGGGCAGACATGCCGCCCGAGGCATCCGCTCAGTTCACAGCGCCTTCACCGCCGCGAGCAGCTCGGTGAGCGAGGCCTTCGCATCGCCGAACAGCAGCGTGGTCTTCGGGTCGAACAGCAGCTCGTTCTCGATGCCCGCGAAACCGGGGCGCATCGAGCGCTTGAGGAACACGACCTGCTTCGCGTCGCCCACCTCGAGGATGGGCATGCCGTGGATCGGCGAGCCGGGCGTGGTCTTCGCCGCGGGGTTCACGACATCGTTCGCGCCGACGACGAGCGCCACGTCGGTGGTGCGGAACCCGGGGTTCGCGCGGTCCATCTCGACGAGCGACTCGTACGGCACGTCGGCCTCGGCCAGCAGCACGTTCATGTGCCCGGGCATGCGCCCCGCGACCGGATGGATGGCGTAGCTGACCTCGATGCCGCGCTCCTCGAGCGCCGCCTGCAGCTCGGCGATCGTGTGCTGCCCCTGCGCGACCGCGAGCCCGTAGCCGGGCACGAGCACGACCTTCTGCGCGTACCCGAGCAGCACCGCGATGTCGGCGGCGCTCGACGAGCGCACCGGCCGGTCGGATGCGACGGTGGACCCGGCCGTCGACCCGCCGCGGAACGCGCCGAACAGGATGCCCTGCACGCTGCGGCCCATCGCGGCGGCCATCGCCCGGGTGAGGATCGTGCCGGAGGCGCCGACGAGCGTGCCCGCGACGACGAGCAGCACGTTGCCGAGCACGAGGCCCGACGCGGCGACTGCGAGGCCGGTGAAGGCGTTCAGCAGCGAGATGACGATCGGCACGTCGGCGCCGCCGACGGGCAGCACCAGCAGGATGCCCGAGGCCAGGCCGATCACGGCGAGCGCGATCGCCGCCCAGGCCGGCCCGGCGACGACGAGCACTGCGCCTGCGGCGAGCGCCGCCGTCGCGACGAGTACGGTGAGCACCGCGAGGCCGGGGAAGACGACCGGGCGCGTGGTCATGAGCTCCTGCAGCTTCGCGAAGGTGAGCATCGAGCCCGCGAACGAGACCGCGCCGATGAAGAGGGTGAACGCGATGGCGAGGCGCACCCACGCGTCGCCCGCGTGGGGCAGCTCGAGCAGCGCGACGAGCGCGGCCGCGCCGCCGCCGACGCCGTTGAACATCGCGACGAGCTGCGGCATCTGCGTCATCTGCACTCGGCGCGCCACCGGGGCCGCGATCGCCGAGCCGACGGCGATCGCCGCGAGGATCCACGGGATGTTGTCGAGCTTCGACGACAGGAACACCGTGACCACGGCGAGGAACGCGCCGGCCGAACCGATGAGGGTTCCGCGGCGGGCGGTCTTCGGGGAGCTCAGGCCCTTGAGCGCGAGGATGAAGCAGACGGCGCTCACGAGGTAGAGCACCGCGGTCCACGTGGGGTCGAGGAGGATCATCGCTCGCCCGCCTCGCCGACGCCCGGGGCATCCGCCGGCGCCTTCCTGCGGCCGCGGAACATCTCGAGCATCCGGTCGGTCACGACGAAGCCGCCGACGAGGTTGGCCGTGGCGAGCACGACCGCGATCAACGCGACGACCAGGGTCGCCGTGTCCTCGGCCTGGCCGGCGACGATGATCGCGCCGATCAGGATGATGCCGTGGATCGCGTTCGCGCCCGACATGAGCGGCGTGTGCAGCGTGCTCGTGACCTTCGAGACCACCTCGAACCCGACGAACACCGCGAGCACGGTGATGGTGAGCAGTGCGACGCCGTCCATCAGCGGCCTCCCTCGGTGTCGGCGGTGCCGGGTGAAGCGGATGCCTCGGGCGGCACCGTTCCCGCCGCGGCGAGCGCCTCGGCGGTCGGCGCGTGTCGCACCTCGCCCGCGTGGGTGAGACACGACCCGGCGACGACCTCGTCGTCGAAGTCCGGCGCGAGGTTCCCCTCGTCGACCAGCAGCGCGAGCAGGTTGGCGACGTTCGCCGCGTACAGGCGCGAGGCGTCGTACGGCATGGCCGACGCGGCATCCGTCAGCCCCACGACCGTGACCGTGCCGTCGCCCGCGGCGGTCGGCACGGCGGTGTCGACGCCGGGAACCGTACCCTCGACGTTGCCGCCCGACTCCGCGGCCAGGTCGATCACGACCGAGCCGGCGCGCATCGCGGCGACCATCTCGGCGGTCACGAGTCGCGGCGCAGGGCGCCCGGGCACCGCGGCCGTGGTGATGAGCACGTCGGCGTCGGCCACGTGCGGGGCGAGCAGGCGCCGCTGCAGCTCGGCGCGGTCCTCGCCGAGCTCGCGCGCGTAGCCGCCGGCCGCCGCTCCCTCGACGTCGAGCGAGATGAACGTGCCGCCCATCGACGCGACCTCGTCGGCCGAGGAGGGCCGGATGTCGTTGGCCGAGACGCGCGCGCCGAGACGCTTGGCCGTACCGATCGCCTGGAGGCCCGCGACGCCGGCGCCGAGCACCAGCACGCGCGCCGGCGGCACGGTGCCCGCGGCAGTCATGTAGAGCGGGAAGAAGCGGGGCAGGCGCATCGCCGCCTCGAGCACCGACCGGTAGCCGGCGACGAGCGCCTGGCTGGTGAGCGCGTCCATCGACTGCGCACGCGAGATGCGCGGGACGAGCTCGAGGGCGAATGAGGTGACGCCCGCGTCGCGGAGCGCGGCGACGGTGGCGGACTCGGCAGCGGGCGACGCGAACCCGAGGGTCACGGTGCCCGGTCGCAGCGTGGCGGCGAACGCGGGGGCGAGCGGGCGCACGTGGGCGAGCACGTCGAACCCCGAGGCATCCGTCGACTGCTCGAGCCGCGCACCGGCCTCGGCATACGCCGCGTCAGGATAGCCCGCCTGCGCACCGGCACCGGCCTCGACGAGCACCTCGAGGCCGAGCCCGACGAGCCGCCGCACGGTCTCCGGCGTCGCCGCGACCCGCTTCTCACCGGGCATCTGCTCGCGTTGCACGCCCACGGTCACCATGTCGACCCCCGGTGCTCCGGCCTCGCCGCTCGCTGCACGTCGCAACTCCTCCCGGGCGTGCGGTCCGGTGCAGACCGATCGGGATGCGCCGCTGCCGCCCGCCCTCAGGCTACGGCCCGCGGCACGCGCCCGTCGCGCTGGAACGCGGGCGTGTGGACGACGGCCGGGTGAAGCATCCGTGACGCCCCTAGCCGTCCGGCGGGAACGGGCGTAGCGTTCGCCCCATGGCGAAGCTCATCGAGAACCTGGCGGAATCGGTGCCCGCGTGGGGCGCCAAGGTGGCGTACGGCGAGAAGACGACCGTCGACGGGCAGGAGATCATCCCCGTCGCGCTGGTCGCGTTCGGATTCGGCGGCGGCGAGGGCTCGGGCTCGATGCCCGAGGGCGGCAGCAACCCGGCCGGCAACGGCGAGGGCAGCGGTGGCGGGGGCGGCGGCTACTCCGTGCCGCTCGGCGCGTACATCGGCGGCCCCGACGGCCTGCAGTTCCGGCCGAACGCGATCGCGATGGCGGTCGCCGCAGTGCCGCTTGTGTCGGCGATCGGCGCGGGCATCGCGATGATCGTCGCGGCGGCGAAGTTCCGCATCCCGGGCTGATCTCGGGCCGACTCGACCGGCTGTGCGGGGGCGCGCAGCCGGGCTTCGGCCTACCCCGCCGGCCGCGCGAGCTCCACGAAGTGCGGGATCGCCCGCTCGAGCATCTCCATCGTCGCGGTGAGCGTGATGCGGAAGTGGTGCGGCTGGTCGAACTGCGCCCCCGGGAAGACGGTGACGCCTCGTTCGACGAGGGCGCGGAAGAACGCGTCGCCGTCGCCGCCGGGTGCCCGCCCCCAGAGGTAGAAGGTGCCCTCGGGCCGGGTGATCGTGTACCCGGCGCCCGTGAGGGCGTCGTAGACGCGGTCGCGGCGTCGTGTGAGCTCGGTCATGTCGATCGAGACGTGCTCGAGCGCCGGCACCGCGCGCTGCATGATCGAGTCGGGCCAGCCCCACCCGATCGCGAGCTGGAGCGGGCCGAGCGACTCGCGCAGCTCGGCCCGCTCGGCGGCCGGCGCGAGCGGCGAGATCGCGAGGTACCCGAGACGCTGCCCCGGCGCGAGCAGCACCTTGCCGTAGCTGTAGTCGATGAGGGTCCACGCGTACGAGCCGGCGGGGCTGGCGAACCCGATGCCGTCGAAGCGGATGCGACGGTAGGGCTCGTCCGACAGCAGCCAGATGCGGCGCCCGTGTGCGGCCGACGCCGTGTCGAGCACCTCGGCGAGCGCGTCCCACGTCGACTTCGGGTAGACGCGACCGGTCGGATTCGCGGGGGAGTTCACGACGACGATGCGGGTGCGCGGCGTGATCGCGCGCGCGATCGCCTCGACGTCGAGGTCGAACGTCTCCGGGTCGAGCGGCGCCTCGACCGGCACGAGGTCGGTCGCGCGCAGCATCGGCGCGTAGCAGAACCACCCCGGCAGCGGGATGACCACCTCGTCGCCGGCGTCGGTCAGCGCGGCGAACGCCAGCTCGATCGCACCGAACGCGCCCTGGGTCATCGCGATGTCGGCCGGCTCGAAGTCGAGTCCGAGCTCGTCCCGCAAGCCCTCGGCCACCGCCTCCTGCGCCTCGGGCCGGCTGTTCTGGTACGCGAACCAGTCCACCGTCTGCGGCTCGACCTGTGCGCGGATCGCCTCGACGAGGCCCGGCAGCGCCATCTCGTGCGGGTTGCCGAAGGTCAGGTCGACCCCGTCGGGACGATCCGCGCTCGACACCTGGGCGAAGAACCTCATCATCGGGTCGGATGCTGCGCGTGATCTCCTCGCGCGGTTCGACAGGGCCATGGCGATCCACTCCTCCTCTGTTCAGGCTCCCACGTACTCGGCCAGGTGCTCGCCGGTCACCGTGAAGCGCCCCGCGACCAGGTCGGCCGGCGTGCCCTCGAAGACGACCGTGCCGCCGTCGTGACCGGCGCCCGGGCCGAGGTCGATGATCCAGTCGGCGTGCGCCATCACGGCCTGATGGTGCTCGATGACGATGACCGACTTGCCGCCGTCGACGAGCCGGTCGAGCAGCCCGAGCAGCTGCTCGACGTCGGCGAGGTGCAGGCCCGTGGTCGGCTCGTCGAGCACGTAGACGTCGCCGGGTTCGCCCATCTGGGTGGCGAGCTTCAGGCGCTGCCGCTCGCCACCGGAGAGCGTCGTGAGCGGCTGGCCGAGGCTGAGGTAGCCGAGTCCGACGTCGGCGAGCCGCTCGAGGATCCGGTGGGCGGCCGGGATGCGCGCCTCGCCCTCGGCGAAGTACGTCAGCGCCTCGTCCACGGGCATCTCGAGCACCTCGCTGATGTCGCGTCCGCCCAGCCGGTACTCGAGTACCGCGGCCTGGAACCGGCGGCCCTCGCACTCCTCGCACACGGTCTCGACGCCGGCCATCACACCGAGGTCGGTGTAGATGACGCCCGCACCCTTGCACGTGGGGCACGCGCCCTCGGAGTTCGCGCTGAACAGCGCCGGCTTCACGCCGTTGGCCTTCGCGAACGCCTTGCGGATCGGCTCGAGCAGCCCCGTGTAGGTCGCCGGGTTGCTGCGGCGCGACCCGCGGATCGCGGTCTGGTCGATCGACACGACGCCGTCGCGGCCGGCGACCGACCCGTGCACGAGCGAGCTCTTGCCCGACCCGGCGACGCCCGTCAGCACCACCAGCACCCCGAGCGGGATGTCGACGTCGACCGCTCGCAGGTTGTGCGCGTCGGCACCGCGCACCTCGAGCGCGCCCGTCGCCTCGCGCACCGATGGCTTGACGGATGCCCGGTCGTCGAGGTGCCGCCCGGTGCGCGTGCCGCTGGCCCGGAGCCCCTCGACCGTGCCCTCGTAGACGACCTCGCCGCCCGCCGCACCCGCACCGGGGCCCAGGTCGACGACGTGGTCGGCGATCGCGATCGCCTCGGGCTTGTGCTCCACGACGAGCACCGTGTTGCCCTTGTCGCGCAGGCGGACGAGCAGTTCGTTCATGCGCCGGATGTCGTGCGGGTGCAGCCCGATCGTCGGCTCGTCGAACACGTACGTGATGTCGGTGAGCGACGAGCCGAGGTGCCGGATCATCTTGGTGCGCTGCGACTCGCCGCCCGAGAGCGTGCCGGTGGGGCGGTCGAGGCTCAGGTACCCGAGCCCGATCTCCACGAACGAGTCGAGGATCTCGCGGAGCGACGCGAGCAGCGGCCCGACCGACGGCTCGTCGAGCCCGCGCACCCACGCGGCGAGGTCGCTGATCTGCATGGCGCACGCGTCGGCGATGCTGACGCCGTCGATCTTCGACGAGCGCGCCGCTTCGCTGAGCCGCGTGCCGCCGCACTCGGGGCAGGTGGTGAACGTGACCGCCCGGTCGACGAACGCGCGGATGTGCGGCTGCATCGACTCGCGGTCCTTCGAGAGGAACGACTTCTGCACGCGGGGGATGAGCCCCTCGTAGGTCATGTTGATGTTGCTGAACTTCACCTTGGTGGGTTCCTTGTAGAGGAAGTCGTCCAGCTCCCGCGTCGTGTACTCGCGGATCGGCTTGTCGGGGTCGAGGAACCCCGACTCCGAGTAGAGCCGCACGTTCCAGCCGTCGGCCTTGTACCCGGGGATCGTGAGGGCGCCCTCGGCGAGGGACTTCGCGTCGTCGTACAGCTCGGCGAGGTCGATGTCGTTGACCGTGCCCATGCCCTCGCAGCGGGGGCACATGCCGCCCGTGACGGAGAAGCTGCGGCGCTCCTTCGTGGTCTGGCCGCCCTTCTCGAAGGTGACGGCTCCGGCGCCCGAGACGGATGCCACGTTGAACGAGAACGCCTGCGGCGAGCCCACGTACGGCTGCCCGAGCCGGCTGAACAGGATGCGCAGCATCGCGTTGGCATCGGTCGCCGTGCCGACCGTCGAGCGCGCGTTCGCGCCCATCCGCTCCTGGTCGACGATGATCGCGGTGGTCAATCCCTCGAGCACGTCGACGTCGGGCCGAGCGAGCGTCGGCATGAACCCCTGCACGAACGCGCTGTAGGTCTCGTTGATCATGCGCTGCGACTCGGCGGCGATCGTGCCGAACACGAGCGAGCTCTTGCCCGAGCCCGAGACGCCCGTGAACACCGTGAGGCGGCGCTTCGGCAGCTCGACGCTCACGTCCTTCAGGTTGTGCTCGCGCGCACCCTGCACGCGGATGAGGTCGTGGCGGTCGGCGTTGTGCATGCGTTCACGCTAGCCCCAGCGGCCGACCGGGCGATGCCCACCCGTCGGCCATCAGCAGCCGTCGACGCCCCGCGAGACGCTCACGAGGGTCATCCCGGCCGACGGCAGCAGATCGAAGCGGACCGGTCCGGCGTCACCGACGCATCCCATGCGCACCGAACCGTCCGGAGCGACCGCTGCCTCGGTGCCGAGACGGGCCGCCTCGGCCACGATGAGGTCGGTCACGCGGTCGGCGTCGAGCCCGGTCGCGACGCCCGCGCACTCTCCACCCGGCTGCGACGCGAGCGCGATGCCGTCGAGCGCGAAGCCGGGCGGCATCCACGTTTCGGTGCATCCGCTCCCGACCGTGCCGCCCGATCCCGTGCCGGTCGACGGAGCAGACGCCTCGGAGACTTCGGGGAGGTCGTCGCGCGGCGTGCCATCCTCGTCGAGCTCGCTCCATCCCTCGGTCCGACGCTGCAGCGTGCCGTCGAGCACGATCTCGCCGGTGAAGTGGCCCGCCTCGTCGAACACGAGGGTGTACACGGCCCCCATGAACGTCGTCTCGTACACCCGGCGGTCGGGAGCGGACTCGATGAGTTGGAACGTCAGCGGGGCCTCGCCCTCGGCATCCGGCGTGCCGATCAGCACCGAGCCGCCGCCGCCGACCGTGAACGTGCCGCGGTCGACGGACGGACCGCCGGCGGTGGCACCACCCACGACGAGCTCCTCGTTCCGGATTCGCCACGGGCCCTCGATGATCCCGAGGTCCTCGACCGCGGGGGCCGCCGCGACCTCACCGCCCTCCGCCGCCGCGTCGCCATCGTCGCCGCCCGACGACGCGTTGACCAGCAGCATCCAGAGCACCACCACCGCGACGATCGCGCCCGCCATCGCGACACCCGCGCAGCCGAGGCAGGATCCGCGACTCGCGGCGTACTTGCCGAACCGGAAGACGTACTCGGCACTGTTGCCCGGGTCTCCGGGCATGATCGACTCGTTGGCGATGTCGTTGACGTCGGAGCGGAAGTCCTCGGCGTCGTAGCCGATGTCGCCCGGCACGCTGCCGTCGACGTCGGCCTCCGCGTACTCGGCGTCATCGACCAGGTCGTCGATCGCGTCGTCGGGGTCCCACTCCTCACCGGGCTCCTGCGGCTCCGGGTCCTGCTGGTTCTCGCGCAGCCGCTCGTAGCGCTCCCGGTCCTCGGTCACGACCCGGACCGATCAGCCGTCGCAGGTGACCGTCATCACGGCATCGATGTCGGGTTGCGACCCGCTCACGAGCGGCACCATCGGCTGGGTGCCGGTCACGGTGATGCCGCCGCCGTCGCGATCGACCGTGAGCGCCATGGCCGGCGTCTCCACACCGGTCACCGAGGCGGTCTCGGATGCCCCGGCGAACCAGTGGCCGCTCCCGTCGACGCGCAGCTCCCCGTATGCGTTCACGACGTCCGCGTCGTCGGCCTCGACCGGCAGTTCGAGCGTGAGTTCGCCGGAGCCCTCGGGCATGTCGACCCCGGCGGCCGTCACGATCGGCATCGACACGGCGAGTGCGGCCCCCATCAGCACTTCGCATCGGCCCTCGGTGCCGTCGCTGGCGAAGGTGTGCTCGACCCCGTCGACGGTGACCGTGGCCTCGCCGGTGCCGAGCAGCCCGGTGGTCCCCGAGTCGTCCTCCGCGCTGCTGCCGTCGTCGGTCGTCTCCTCCGAGGCGCCCGCTTCGGCCGCCTCCACCGGCTCGGCGTCGGAGTCGCTCCCGGCGCATCCGACGAGCGCGAGTCCGAGCACGAGCAGTGCCCCGGCGAGGGGCGCACGGCCCCCGGTGTGCGTGACGAGCATTCGGATCATCCCCCGGTCCCGCCCCGCTCGTGGGGCGACGTGGCCGCGCGCATCGACCGGAGCGACTTCCTCGGTTGCGCTCCTCGCCCGCGACCTCCGTGCAGATTAGCGAGGGGGCCACACGGACGTAACCCTCCCGAACGGGGTACAGGCGGCTCCGCGGTACACATCCGGCATGCGCGCCCTGTTCGGGTCCGCGGGTGCTCGGTATGCTGTGCGCGTCACCGGCTGTGCCCGCGGGGGGTGGGCGCACGGGCGCGTGGTCGGCCGGTGCATCGGGGGGATCGATGACACCAGCCGAAGGACGACCCCGCTCCGCGCGACTCGTGATCGCGGTCGCGCTGGTCGGGTTCTGCGGGGCGTGGAACGCGGGCAACGTCGGCCCGGTGGCATCCGAGCTGTCGAAGGAGTTCGACGTCTCGCTCGCGGCGGTCGGCGTGCTCTCGGGCACGCTGTTCCTCGGCTCCATGATCGTCGGACTGCTCTTCGCGGCGCGCATCGGCGAACGGGTCGGCGTGACCCGAGGGCTGCAGATCGGCTGCTGGGCGATCGCCGCCGGCAACCTCGTCTTCGCGGTCACGCCCATCTTCGCCGGGCTCGCCGTCGGCCGCGTCCTGCCGGGACTCGGCTTCGCGGTCGTGAACACGCTCGGCGCGGTCTGGGCGCGCGAGGTGGGTGGGGCCCGCATCCTCGGCGTGTTCGGCGGATCGATCCAGTTGGGCATCGCCGGGGCGCTGCTGCTCGGCAGCGGCCTGAACGACCTCGGCATCGACTGGCGCATCGGCTTCGTCGTCGCGTCGCTCCTCGCCGTCGCGGGTGCGCTGACGGTGCCCGGCAGGCACGGCAGCCGAGTCGCCCGGCCGCCTCGCGTCAAGGGCTTCCTCGGCACGGCCGTACGCCACCTGCGTGTCTACCGGCTCGCCCTGCTGTTCACGGCGCTCTTCGGCGTGCCGCTCATCCTCGGGTCGTGGCTGATCGAGTACCTGACGCGCGACGGCGACGTGCGCGCGGCGATCGCCGGTGCCATCTCGTTCCTGCTGTTCGGGCTCTCGGCCGCGTTGCGGGTCGCCGGCGGCGCGCTGCTGCAACGCGGCGTGCGACACGTGTGGCTCACCGGCGCGCTGCTGCTGGCGGCCGTCGGTCTCGGCGCGATCGCGTTCGACCCCACCACCGCCGTCGCGTTCGGCGGCGTGGTGCTGCTCGGCACCGGCGTCGGCATCCCCTACGCCGCCGCGCTCTCCGAGGCGGAGGACCTCTTCCCCGACGCGCCGAGCGAGCCGCTCGCACTGCTCACCCTCGTGTCGCTGGTGCTCCCCGTGATCGTCATCCCGATCGTCGGCCAGTCGCTCGAAGACGGCAACGGGCGGTTCGCGTTCGTCGCGCTCGCGGCCTTCCTCGTGCTGGCCTCCGTGGCGAACCTCAAGCGCGCCGGCATCGCCCTGCCGGTGAGAAGCGGGTGAGCGGATGCCTCGTGATCGGCGTCACGCCGCGAGCAGCGCCGCGAGGCGCTCGAGCTGCACCGAATCGGCCTTCGCGATCGACGAGCGGATGGTCGGGCCGAGCGGACGCATGGCGCCCTTCGTGACCACGTCCGCGACGAGCGTGACATCCGTCTCGCCCTCGCCCGCCGCGACCAGGGTGTAGGTGTAGTCGGCGACGACGCCGGGCGCCTCGCTGTGCAGCATGAGCCGCGCGCCGGGCTCGAGCACGGCGATCGTCGACGTGCGGTCGCGGCCGTGGGCGGTGAATCGCAGGGTGGTGCCGACCGCCGTCGGCCCGTCGGGCACGAGCGCGTCGATGCCGGGCATCCACTCGTGCGCCCGCGACCAGTCGGTGAGCACCGTCCAGACGGCGTCGGGCGCCAGGGCGATGCGGTGCGTCGTCTCGAATGCGGTGACCATGGGTCCTCCTCGGGTTCGAGCCCGACGCTAGTATCGGCGGCGCACCCCGGTATTGGACGAAACGCGCGAGGTGACCATGCGCTACGTGCGACGTGACCCGCCCGACGAGCTGCGCCCGCTGGTGCGCTCGCTGTGGTGGCTGCGCGGCGAGCCCGGGTACCCCGAGGAGCGCGTGTTCCCGATGCCGCACCCGCACCTCATCGTGAACCTGTCGGAGTCGTACCGCGTGCACGATCCGGCGTCGAGCGCCCCGGCCCGGGTGATCGACGGCGCGTTCGCCTCGGGCCCGAGGAGCGGATGCCTCGCCAGCACGCTTCCTCGCGAGCTCTGGAACCTCGGCGCGGAGCTCCGTGCCGATGCGCTCGGGGCGTGGGGAGTGGATGCCGTCGAGGCATCCGCCCTGCTGCTGCTCGACGAGCCGGCGTTCGCTCGGCTGGTCGAGGTCGCGCGAGCGAGCGACCCCGACGACGCCCTCGACGCACTGGAACGCCTGCTCGTCGACCGGCTCGACGCCTCGTGGCGGCCGGACCCGGTGGTGACGCGCGCGCTCGACGCGCTCGACGCCGAACCTGCCCTCGACGTCGCCACGCTGATCGCGCGCAGCGGCGTCTCGCGCGATAGGTTCGTGCGGCGGTTCCGGCGCGCGGTGGGCATCGCGCCGAAGCGGTACCGCGACCTGCTGCGATTCCACTCGCTCGTGGATGCGGTCGCACAGGGTCTCGAGGCCGACCCCGACTGGAGCGCACTCGCGGCCGAGCACGGCTTCGCCGACCAGTCCCACCTGATCCGCGTGTTCCGCCGCGCCACCGGGTTCACCCCGCGCCGGTACCACCGCATCGTGCGCGAGTACGGGCCCGAGGCTGCGCGGTTCGTGCCCATCGCAGATTCCGCCTGACCGGCGGCGCTCCGGCCCAGCCCTGATGCGCACGGGCGACCAGCCGCTACCGTGGCGGCATGGCCCCTCGTTCGCGAGGTCCACGCCTCGCAGCGATCGCCGCGGCGATCGTCCTGACCGGGATCGCACTCACCGGATGCGCCGATCCCGTGATCACCGACGTCTTCGAGACCGACACCGCGTCGCCGAGTGCGACCGCACAGCCGACGGAGACGCCGCTCGAGACGGACGACGCCGGCGTCACGATCGCGCTGCCCGGGCTGCCCGTCGGCGGAGACGGCATCGCCACCGACGCCGGCGGCGCCTGGTGCGTGTCGCTCTTCTGGAACGACACCCTCCCCGAGGGCGTGACGCTCACGGTGGACACCGTGGTGCTGCATCCCGATACGCCGGCCGCCGTCGGCGCCGCCGGGTGCAGCGGACTGCCACCCTGCGTCGGCGCGACGATCGAGGCCCCGGGCGACGGATGCAGCGTGCTGCTGACCCCCGGAGATGCCAGCGCCGACGTGCTCCGGTTCCGCCTCGACGGCACGCTGCACTGCCCCGACGAGCCGACCTGCGACGACGCCGCCACCCTGGGCGACGACGACTGGTCGGAGGTGTCGGCACCGCCCGCGAACAGCGGCGGCGGGGATGCCGGTGGCGACGCCGAGGAGCCGCTCGCTGCGGAGGACGGAACTTTGTCGATCGAGCTCGCGGGGCTGCCGTACGGCTTCGGAGTGCCGCGGTTCGTCGGCGAGGCATGGTGCGAGCTCATCGGGTTCGGCTGGACGTCGCTCGGCGCCGGCACGGAGATCGCCGTCACGCGCATCCGCTTCGATCCGCCGGGCGCGGCCACGGTGACGCCGATCCACTGCTACGACGGCGCTCCGCCGCCGTGCCCAGGCGCGGTCCTGACCGACGACGCCCAGTTCTGCTCGCTCGCATTCGTCCCCGCGGATCCCGACGCGGCCACCGTGCACGTCCGCATCGACGGGACGCAGCGCTGCCCCAGCTCGTGCACGGCCATCGGTACGCTGCAACCCGACTACTGGGATGAGTTCAGTCGGCCCTTCGAACCGGGACTCACGCAGTGACCGGCGCCGAGCCGGCCGCCCGCGAGGCGTCCGACCCGGGGCAGGTCACCGGGGAGGGCGGAACCACCGCGGGCGTGCTGGCGCGCATCTGGAGCATCGTCGGCAACGTCATCGCGCCGGCGACCCTCATCGGCGCGGTGCTGTTCTACTTCGGCTACGTGTCGTCGCGCGCGCAGTTCCGCTACTTCGGCGTCGACGTCGACGTGCTGGGGTTCAGCACGCAGGAGTTCATCATGCGCAGCCCCCAGCCGCTGCTCGTGCCGATGCTCGCCCTGCTGCTGCTCTCGGCGCTGCTCGCCGCGGTGCACGTGCTGCTGCGCCGCCGGTTCGCGGGCCGCGACGACCCGCGCCTGCGCACCGCGATCCGCTCGCTCCGGATCGTCGGTATCGCGCTCCTGGTCGCCGCGGTGCTGCTGCTCGCGGCGTACCCGCTGATCGGCGGCTGGCCGTACTACCCGCTGGTCACGCCGCTCGTCCTGGGCGTCGGCGCGGGCCTCACCGGCTATGCGGTGGCGTGGGACCAACGGCATCCGCTCGGCTCGCCGACTGCCCCGACGGATGCCCCCGAAGCCGCCCCGTCCGCCCCGCGACCGCGCGGCCGGGCCGTCGTCGTGCTGCTCGGCGCCGTGGTCGTGGTCACCGTGTTCTGGGCGACCGCGACCCTCGCGGAGTGGTCGGGTCGCGGCCAGGCGAAGGCGCTCGCGCGCGACCTCGGCAGCCTGCCCGCGATCGTGCTCGACCTCGGCGAGCCGCTCGCCCCGGGCGACCCGGTCGTGCGCGAGGAGGCGCTGCCCGCCGGCGAGGGCGACGCGTACCGGTACCGGTACCGCGGCCTGCGGCTGCTCGTCGTGGGGGAGGACCGGCTGTTCCTCGTGCCCGCCGAGTGGACCCCCAGCGGATCGACCTACGTCGTGCCGTTCGACGACTCGGCGCGCGTGCGGTTCCGGTTCGTCAACGATCCGCCGTGACGCGCGAGGGCGGGCACGCGCGCCGCGCACCCGCATCCGCTCAGCACCCCCGCGTGCCCTTCGACGCGAGCACCAGCGTGGCGTCGCCCGCGTCCTTCACCTCGAAGCGCACGGGCCCGTAGCCGTCGGTGCATCCCATGTCGATGCCGCCGTCGCGCGCGGTGCGGATCACCACGCCCAGACGCCACGCCTCGCTCGCGATGCGGTCGGCCATGCGGCCGGTGTCGGCGCCGATCGCGATCCACGCGCAGCCCCATCCGTGCCCCGACTCGAGGAGGTGGCCGTCGAGCACGAAGTCCGGCGGCATCCACGGTTCGGAGCACTCGCGGTCCTCGACCGCCGCCGCAGGGCCGCCTGCGTTGCCCGCCCAGGTGCATCCGCCGGCGCCGACGGCGACCAGGAGCGCGATCGCCGCGCCGACCACCGGCGCGCGACCCAATGAGAGGGTGTGGCGCATCCGATCCCCCCTGTCCCCTCCGTTGCGGATGAGGTGATCACCGATGGTCCAAGGGTACGCCGGTGGGGGGGCGGTGGGGTCCGGGGACGGTCGCCCCGACCGCGACCCGAATATGCTGAGCGGATGCTCGTCGCGACGGACCTCGACGGCACGCTGGTGCCGAACGCGGGCGACGTCGTTCCCGCGTACACCGCGAGCGTGCTGCGCCGACTGGATGCCGCGGGCATCCCGGTGGTGTTCGTGACCGGGCGGCCGCTGCGCCGCATGGAGGCGTTCTGGGCGCATGTGGGCGCGCACGGGCTCGCGGTCGTCTCGAACGGCGCGGTCACGTTCGACGTGAGCGAGCGGCGCATCGTCGCGCTGTCCGGCATCGAGCCGGCGCCCGGCCTCGAGCTGGTCGACGACATCGCCGCCGCCGTGCCGGGCTCGTGGTTCGCGGTCGAGTGCGACGACGGCGTGCGACTCGACCCCGAGTACGTGCAGACCTACACGTCGGGGCCGGTGCCGCGCGGGCCGCTGCCGGAGGTGTGGGACCGCGCGGCCGTGAAGGTGCTGGTGCGGCACCCCGAGGTGCTTCCCGTCGAGCTGCAGGAGCGGGTGTCGGATGCCGTCGGCGACCGCGCGACGGTGACCTGGTCGGTCTCGGGCCTGGTCGAGATCAGCGCTGCCGGGGTCACCAAGGCGAGCGCCCTCGCGGAACTCTGTTCGCGGATGGGCATCGCGGCCGCCGACGTGACCGCCTTCGGCGACATGCCGAACGACCTCACGATGCTCACCTGGGCGGGCACCGCGATCGCCGTCGCCGATGCGCACGAGAGCGTGCTCGCCGCTGCCGACCGCGTGGCGCCGTCCTGCCACGAGGAGGGCGTCGCCCGGGTGCTCGAGGAGCTGCTCGAGCACGCGTGACGCTGCGAGGTCAGCGCCGCGCGGGCTCCCCGTCGACGTAGACCTCGCCTGCTGCGGCATCCGCAACCGGTTCCGGGGCGGGCTGCTCGGGCAGCGGCACCGCGGCGGTGAACTGCTGGGCGCGCTCCTCGGCCTCGGGCGAGCCGGAGAAGAGGTGGTCGACCTCGTCTGCGTGGTGCTCGCCGCGCTCCGCCCGCGCCGGCTCCTCCACCATCTGCACGCGCGTGATCGGCAGCGCCGCGACGTCGCGGGCGAGGAACCACTCGACCATCTCCTCGCGCACGAGGCAGCGCAGGTCGAACAGCGTGGGGGCGTCGACCGCGGTCACCAGGATGCGGATGCGCACGTAGCCGTTGACCGCATCCGTCACCTGCAGCACCGACGCCCGACCGTCCCACAGCTCGGTGCGCTCGAGCACCTGCTCGAGGTGCCGCCGCATCTCTCCGGGCGAGACCCGCCAGTCGAGGTCGAACTCGATGGAACCGAGCAGCTCGCTCGAGCGCCTGGTCCAGTTCTCGAACGGCGTCGTGGTGAAGTACGTCGACGGCAGCACGAGGCGGCGGTCGTCCCAGATGTGCACGACCACGTAGGTCAGCGTGATCTCCTCGATCTTGCCCCACTCGCCTTCGACGATGACCACGTCGTCGACGCGGATGGCATCGGTGAACGCGAGCTGCACGCCGGCGAAGATGTTCGCCAGCATCGACTGCGCGGCGAGGCCGGCGACGATCGACGCGAGGCCGGCGGATGCCAGCAGGCTCGCGCCCACCGCCCGGACCGGTTCGAAGCTCAGCAGGATCGACGAGACCGCGATCACCCAGACCAGCACGTAGAGCAGGCGGCGCACGATCGCGAGCTGCGTGCGCACCTTGCGGGCGAGCCGGTTGTCGACCACGTCGACGTCGTACCGGCCGATCGCGCGCTCGAACGCGAACGACAGCAGCGTGCTGACGAACCACGCGCCCACGCCGATCGTCACGATGAGCATGACGTGCGAGAGCGGCTGTCGCCACTCCTCCGGCGGGATGCGCACCACGACCGTGGCGAGCCACACGGCGATCACCGTGACGAGCAGGCGGAACGGGTGCCGGGCGGCCGCGACGAGGTCGGAGGCCACGGGGTTGCGCGCGGCGAGGCCGCGGGCGGCGGCCGCGACGGCGACGATGACCGCGAGCGCGATGCACAGCGCGATGGCGATGGACAGCCCGAAACCGAGCCAGGATTCCCAATCGAGCACGAGGCCCTCCTTCGTTCGTGAAGGGGCAAGCGTAGGAGCGCCATGTTTCGTCGACATGGCGGCTGCCGCAGAGCTTGCGCACACTCTCGTGTGCGGTTGGTGGGTGGATCCGAAAGGTCGCCGGTCGGGGGTATGGTGCCCGCATGACGACGGATGCTGCGCTGCTCGACTGGCTCCTCGATTCCGACCCCGCGCTGCGCTGGCAGGTCGAGCGCGACCTGGCGGACGCACCGGCCGAGGTGTGGGAGGCGACGCGGTCACGGGTGGCTGCCGAGGGATTCGGGGCGGCCCTGCTGGACCATCAGGATCCCGACGGCCAGTGGGCGGGCGGCGCGTACTTCCCCGCCGGGTTCTTCGGCAGCCCGGAGGCCGACGGGCCCGGGCAGCCGTGGGTCGCGACGACGTGGGCGCTGAAGGACCTGCGCGAGTTCGGGGTGGACGCGTCGCTGCTCGACGGCACCGCCGAGCGGTTGGCGGCGAACAGCCGGTGGGAGTACGAGGACCTACCGTATTGGGGCGGCGAGGTCGACGTGTGCATCAACTCGTTCACGCTCGCCAACGGCGCCTGGCTGGGGGCCGACGTCTCGGCGCTGGCGCGCTGGTTCGTCGACCACCGGCTCGCGGACGGCGGCTGGAACTGCGAGGCGGAGGAGGGCGACTCGGTGCGATCGTCGTTCCACTCCACGTTGAATGCCCTGCGCGGCATGCTCGCCTATGAGCGCATCACGGGCGACGCGTCGCTGCGGGAGGCGCGGCACGGCGGGGAGGAGTACCTGCTGACCCGGCGACTGATGTACCGCGAGTCGACTGGTGAGCCGCTCGGGCCGTTCGTCACCGAGTTCCTGTACCCGAATCGGTGGCGGTACAGCGCACTCGCGGCCCTCGACCACTTCCGGGACGCCGCCGAGTTCGAGGGACGCGCACCGGACCCGCGCTTGGCCGACGCGGTCGATGCCGTACGCGCTGCACGGCAGCCCGACGGCACCTGGCTGCAGGCGAAGCGCCTGGCGGGCCGCACGTGGTTCGAGATCGACGTGCCGGAGGGGGAGCCGTCGAAGTGGCTCACGCTCATCGGCACCCGCGTGCTCGACTGGTGGGACGCGGCACGCGCCTAGTCTCCTGAGCCCCCGAGCCGCTCTGCGGCGACCCGCCGTATCGCGCGCCGCTCGGGCTCGCTGTCGCAGGTCGCGAGCGCCCGGTCGAACGCCTCGCGCGCGGCATCCGCTCGCCCCGTCTGCGCCAGCATGTCGGCACGTGCCAGGTGGAAGTAGTGGTACTGCTCGAGATCGGATGCCACCGGCTCGAGCATCGCGAGGCCCGCGTCGCCGCCCTCGCCGAGGAATGCGGCGACCGCCTCGTTGAGCGTCACGACCGGCGAGGGCTCCAACGTGCCGAGCACGGCATACAGCCTGCGGATGGTCGCCCAGTCGGTGTCCTCGAAGGTGGGCGCGTCGGCGTGCGCGGCTGCGATCGCCGCCTGGAGCGCGTAGGGGCCGACGCGGCGCGACCGGAGCGCGCGCTGGAAGAGCCGCCGCCCGTCGGCGATGGCGTGGGCGCTCCACAGCGAGCGGTCCTGGTCGCTGAGCAGCACGATCTCCCCGTCGGCGTCGAGGCGAGCGGGCCGGCGTGCGTCGGTGAACGCCAGCAGGGCGGCGAGTCCCCAGGTCTCGGGCTCGTCGGGCATGAGGTCGCACAGGGTGCCGGCGAGCCAGCGCGCCTCGTCGCAGAGGTCGCCGCGGATCAGCTCGCCCGTCGGCGAGGCGTGCCCCTGCGTGAAGACGACGTACACGACCTTCAGCACGTCGTGCAGCGAGTCGGCCAGGTGCTCGCGCCCGGGCACCTCGAACGGAATGTTCGCGGCCGCGATCTTCTTCTTGGTCCGCACCAGCCGCTTGGCCATGGTCGCCTCGGCGACGAGGAACGACTTCGCGATGTCGGCGGTCGGCAGGCCGACCACGTAGCGGAGGGTGAGCGCGATGCGCGCGGACTCGTCGAGCGCACGGTGGCAGCATCCGAAGATCATCGCGAGCAGGTCGTCGGCGATCGCGCCGCGGTCGCGCTGGGGCAGTTCGAGCGCTGCCCGCACGTCGTCGACCCGGCGAGCCCAGCGCAGGTCGCGGCGGGCCTGGTCGATCGCCCAGCGGCGGGCGACCGTCACGAGCCAGGCGCCGGGGGAGTCGGGCATGCCGACGACCGGCCAGCGCTCGGCCGCCGTCGCGAACGCGTGCTGCGCCGCGTCCTCCGCGAGGTCGAGGTCGCCGAGGTCGGCACGCAGGGTCGCGACCACGCGCGGCCACTGCGTGCCGAACACCTCGGCGACGCCGGCGGGCACGGCTACCCGGCGAAGGCCGTCACGTCGAAGATCGCGCGGATCTCGACCGACCCGTACCCGATGTTCGGCACCTTCTCGGCGTACGAGATCGCCGCGTCGAGGTCGTCGACGTCGATGACGTAGTACCCGCCCAGGTACTCCTTGGTCTCGGCGAACGGCCCGTCGGTCACGACCGTGCCGCCGTCGCGCACGCGCACGGTGGTCGCGGTGTCCACCGGCTGCAGCGCCTCGCCGCTGACGTAGACGCCGGCCTCCTTGAGCATGTCGTCGTAGGCGAACCACTCGCCCATCTCGGCCGCTTCCTCGGGGCTGCCGGGCTGCGGGCCGGCGTCGGGAGCGCTGGTGAGCAGGAGCATGTACTGCATGGGAGTGTCCTTCCCCTCGTGGGGTCGCCCGTTGCGACCCCTCACCCATGTGACGAACACCAGTCGACCAGATGGACAGGGCTGACGCATCAGTTGCGAGAGATTTCGGCGAGCGGATGCCGCTCCGCCGGCGTCGGGCGGCCGGCGCGGATCACTCGAAGAGCGAGCGCCCCTCGGCCATGCGGAGCTTCACGTCGTCGAGCACGTTCGTGAACAGGGCGGCGCGTCGGCGCTCGGGCATCCGCCGAATCACCCAGGCGACCGTGCGCGAGAAGCGGCGGAACCTGCGCGCGTGCTTGGGGCTCCACGGGAGCAGCATCTGCTCGCGGAGCTGCGGGGGGAGGCTGCCGGCCGTAGCCAGTTCGCGCAGTCGAACGAGTGCGCGCCGCGGCGGCTTCGGCAGGTACTCGAGGCGCATCACGCTCGTGAGGTAGGCGCGCACCGAGTCGTCGATGTGCGCGCGCTCGAGGCCGTCCTCCCAGTACTCCTGGAAGGCGGCGCGGTCTGCGGGCCACATGTCGGCGGGCATCTGGAGCATGCCGCCGAGCACCACGCTCTCGGCGTACATCGCCTCGCGGGTGGCGTCGTCGAGTTCGCCCCACACCGCCTCGTACGCGTCCTCGAAGCCGATGTAGAGGCACGCGGCGACCCAGCGCTGCAGCTCCGGGTCGAATGCGTTGTACGCGGGCTCCGCACCCTCGGGCGAGCGCACCTGGGCGTGGGAGCGGTTCGTCGCGCGGCGGAAGGCGGCGCGCTCCTCGGCGTTGCCGAACACCGCGACCGCGAGGAATCCGATGGTCGTGCGCCGCCGTCGCTCGGGGTCGCGGAACAGGGCGGACTCGACCTTACTGTCCTTCACGCCGTACCCGACGGCCGGCCACGAGAGTTGCATGATGATGTTCGCGGCGCTGCCGACGGCGATGAACGGCGTCGCCGCCTTCTGCAACGTCGGCGTGGGAAGCTCGTCGAGCCACTCGCGCTCGGCGCGGCGCGTGGTCGCGTTGGTCTCTTCGATCGTCATCCGTCGCCCTTCGGTGGCGTCATCGCACGTTCGACGCTAGCACCGGATCGCCGATAAGTGAATGGCAGTTCACGCAGTTCGCGTGCGCAGCGGGCTGATCTGGGCAAGGAACTCGAAGTCGCGGCCCCGGTGCAGCACGGTCAGCCCTCGACGGAGCGCAACCGCCGCGATGAGGCAATCGACGAGGCTTCGAATCGGATGGCCGTTCCGGCGCGACGCGACGGAGAGCTGCGCGGCCGCACGGTAGTCGAGCGGACCGTCCACCGGCACGACGGGCAGGCCGTTCACGAGTGCCCCGATGCTCCGCTCCAATTGCGGCGAGGTCGCGCCGGCGAGCAACTCCATGACGATCGGCTCGGTGAGCGCCACCTCGGTACCGGACCCGATCGCTTCGGCGAGTTCCGCGACGACAGGGTCGTCGGTATCGCGAAGGAACTCGATCCAAGCCGAGGTGTCGACGAGGATCACTGCTCGCGCCAGGGGTCGTTGTCGTCGCGGATCGCGTCGACGTCCCCACCCCACCCGCTCCCGCGCAGCTCCAACAGCGCCTCCGGTGTGAGTTGCACCCCGACCAGTCGACGCAGAGCGAAGTCGACGGCCTCTCGCTTCGTCGACAGATCGAACCGGGTCATCGCCTCGGCGATGAGCTCGTCATCGATGTCGATGTTTGTGCGCGTCATACACCAACCATACACCCCAACGATGTTCGTCGGTCCTTGAACACGTCGCGTTCCACCGAGTGTGCTCGATTTGACCGTCGATCACCCGTCTCCGGGGGTCCGGAAGCCTTATCGAGCACACTCGACGAACGCGATCACTCGGGAACGTCGACGATGCGCTCGCCGCCCACGACCGCCTCGACCGTGCCGCCCGATGCGGAGGCCACCTCGTCGCGCACCCGCGACACTGCCTCGGCGGGCACCCAGATCTCGAGCGATGCCTGCGCGCCGTACTCGGTGTCGCCGAGCGTCGCCCCGGTGCGCTGCGCCAGGTCTCGCAGCAGGTGGTCGAAGCGGCCGGCGTCGGCGTGGGGAACGTCGACTCGGACCTGCGTGAGCGCGAGGCGCCGCACCAGGCGGGCGTCGTCGAGGGCATCCGACACCGCCGTCGAGTAGGCGCGCACGAGTCCACCCGCGCCCAGCTTGACTCCGCCGAAGTAGCGCGTCACCACCGCGACGAGGTCGGTCAGCTCCCGACGGCGGAGCACCTCGAGCATCGGGACGCCGGCGGTACCCGACGGTTCGCCGTCGTCCGACGAGCGGGCCTGGTCGGCACGCAACCCGGTGACCATCGCCGTGCAGTTGTGCCCGGCGTCCCAGTACCGCTTGCGCACCGCCGCGATCACCGCGTCGGCTTCGGCGACGGATGCCACGGGCTCGACCCGCGCGATGAAGCGCGACTTCCGCACCACCAGTTCGCGCTCCACGGCGGTCGCGATCGTGGCGGGGAACGGCGTGCTCACCCCTCGACGATAGACGGCCATCGTTCGAGGCGAGGCCGACGCGGCATCCGCGAGACGACCTGTGCAAGCGCCTCCCGCCCTCGGTGCCGGCCGCTACTGTCGAGGTGCGACGACCCGAGGAGGGCGGATGACGGACGGCCCGACCCCGCCCGGTCGCGGGGCGTTCGCGCGATTCTGGGGTGCGGCCGCGATCAGCTCGTTCGGCACGGCCGTGACCGCCGTCGCGATGCCGGTGCTCGTCGTGCAGGTGCTCGGCGCGACCCCCTTCGAGGTGGGCATCGTGAACGCCGCCCAGTTCCTGCCCTATGCGGTCGTCGGACTCGTTGCGGGCGTCTACGCCGACCGCTGGCGGCGCCGGCCGCTGCTCGTGTGGGCGAGCATCGGCCGTGCGCTCTCGCTCGGCGCGATCGTCGTGCTCTGGCTGCTCGGCGCCCTCGAGATGTGGATGCTGGTCGTCGCGCTGCTCGCGTTCGGCACGTTCGCAGTCTTCGGCTTCGCCGCGACGCAGTCGCTGTTGCCGCGTCTCGTGCCGCGATCGCGCCTGGTACACGCGAACGCCCGGCTCGACCAGACGGATGCCGCAGCGCAGACGCTTGGACCCGCGGTCGGTGGCGGCTTGGTCGGGCTCCTCGGAGCGCCCGTGGCGATCGCGATCGACGCGGTGAGCTACCTCGTCGAGGCGGCGCTGTCGGCGAGCATCCCGGTCGAGGAGCCACGATCTGAGCGACGGTCACGCGATCTCCGGGCCGAGGTCCGCGACGGCCTGCGCTGGACCTACCGGCATCCGACCCTCGCACCCCTGGCGTGGTCGACCCACGTCTGGTTCCTCGCCAACGGGGCGGCGATGACGCTGCTCTCGCTCATCGCACTGCGCTCGCTCGGGTTCTCGGCGTTCTGGTTCGGCGTGCTGCTCGCGGTCTTCGGCGTGGCCAGCCTCGTCGGCGCGACTGCGGCCCCGCGAACAGGCGAGCGCATCGGCACGGGTCGCACCGTCGTGCTCGCCCGGGCCGCCTACCCGGCCGCGTGGCTGATCGTGCTCACCGCTCCGGCCTTCGGCGACGCCCTGGTCTTCGTCGCCCTCGCGCTGCTCGGGCTCGCCGCCGGCATCGAGAACGCCAACGAGATGGGCATCTGGCAGGGCCTCACCCCCGACGAGCTGCTCGGCCGCACCAACGCGACTCGGCGCTCGGTCAACCGCACGGCCGCCGCAGTCGGGGCCCTGCTCGCGGGCTTGCTGGCCGGTCTCGTCGGCGAGTGGCCGGTGCTCGTCGCCGTCATCCTCGTGTTCGCCGCGGCAGCACTCGTCGCCCGACTCTCCCCGGTCTGGTCGGGCGGGAACGACAGCTGACCAGCGCGCGCGTCGACCCCGGGGCATCCGACCGCCCTGCCCCTGCTGCGCGGAACACGACACGATCCAATCCCGATCAGGACCCACGCCGAACCCCCTCCAGCGCACAGAGCGCAACCGCCCCGAACCGGCGGCGGACACGGCAGAGCTTCACGCTCGAGACCTCGGAGGACATCATGCCCAGCACCACGCGCACCATCACCGGCGGCCTCGCCGCCCTCACGATCTCGCTACTCGCCCTCACTGGCTGTTCCATGGACTCGAGCTCCGACTCCATGGAGGAGGGCACCGACGACACGATGGAGTCGAGCGAGCCCACCATGGAGGAGATGGACCCGGCGGCGTACCTCGTCGGCCCGGGTTGCGCCGCCTACGCGGAGGCCGTGCCCGACGGCGACGGATCGGTCGCCGGCATGGCACAGGACCCGGTCGCCACGGCCGCATCCAACAACCCGCTGCTCACGACCCTCGTCGCGGCGGTCAGCGGTGAGCTGAACCCCGACGTCAACCTCGTCGACACGCTCAACGGCGACGAGTTCACCGTGTTCGCGCCGGTCGACGACGCGTTCGCGATGATCGACGACGAGACCATTGCCACGCTGCAGACCGATGCCGACCTGCTGACGTCGATCCTCACCTACCACGTGGTCGCCGGGCAGATCACGCCCGACGAGATCGTCGGCACGCAGACCACCGTGCAGGGCTCCGACGTCGAGGTCACCGGCGGCGGTGACGACCTCATGGTGAACGACGCGTCCGTCATCTGCGGCGGCGTCCAGACCGCGAACGCGACGGTCTACCTCATCGACTCGGTGCTGCTGCCGACCTCCTGAGCCGCAGGCACCGAACCGACACGGGCGACCGTCGCGCCGACACGGCACGGCGGTCGCCCGTCGAGTACTCCCGGGAGATCTCGTGAGCACGGATGCCCGAGGCCGACGCCTCCTCTGGTCCGCAACGTCTGGCGTGGTCGGCGCCGCGACGTTCCTCGCCGTGAGCGAGCTGCTCGCGGTGCTGTTCGCGCGGCGCTCGACCCCGCTCCTCGCGGTCGGCTCGTTCGTCGTCGACGTCGTGCCGAGGCCGATCAAGGAGTTCGCGATCTCCGCGTTCGGCGAGGCTGACAAGCCGGTGCTGCTCGGCGGGCTCGCGGTCGCCGCGGTCGTGGTGGCGGCGCTCGCGGGCATCCTCGAAACACGGCGACGCGGCCTCGGGCTGCTCGTGTTCGCCGCCGCCACCGTGCTGGCGACGGCGGCGGTGCTCACCCGATCCGGCACCGGTGCCCTCGCGTGGATTCCACCGGTCGTGGGCGGTGTCGTGGGGGCTGGTGTGCTCGTGCTGCTCACGAGTCGGCTCCGCGGCTGGGCGCGGCTCGGGGGGCGTGGCCCCGCGAAGGACGCAACGTCGGCTGCGGCATCCGACCGCCCTTCTCTCGCATCGGATGCATCGCAGCCGGTGGCGCGACGCACCTTCTTCCGGGTCGCGGCGATCGCCTCGGTCGGGGCGGTACTCGCCGGCGCCGGTGCCGCGGTGCTGCGAGCCGGTACGAGCACGATCGGGGCGGTCCGCGAGGCGCTGCGACTCCCGGCGCCACGGTCGCGCGTCGCCGTTCCGGCGGCAGCCGAGCTCGACATCCCGGGCCTCGGGCCCCTCATCACACCCAACGCCGACTTCTACCGCGTCGACACCGCGCTCTCGGTGCCGACGATCGACCCGTCGACCTGGCGCCTGGCGGTCGAGGGCCTCGTCGAGCAGCGGGTGGAGCTCGGCTTCGACGACCTGGTGGCGATGGGGCTCGACGAGTACGCGATCACCCTCACCTGCGTCTCGAACGAGGTCGGCGGCGAGCTCGTCGGCACCGCCGTCTGGCTCGGCGTACCGGTACGCGACGTGCTCCGGCTCGCCCGGCCGCGCGCGGGAGCCGACATGGTCCTCTCGCGCAGCGTCGACGGGTTCACCGCGAGCACGCCCCTGTCGTCGCTCACCGACGATGGGCTCGACGCTATCCTCGCCGTCGGCATGAACGGCGAGCCGCTGCCGCTCGAGCACGGCTTCCCCGTGCGCATGGTCGTCCCAGGCCTCTACGGCTACGTGTCGGCGACCAAGTGGCTGACCGAGCTGCGCGTCACCAGGTTCGCCGACGACGAGGCGTACTGGACCCCGCGCGGCTACAGCGCCCGCGCACCGATCAAGTTCTCGTCGCGGGTCGACACCCCGAAGCTCGGCACGAGCGTGCCTGCCGGCCGAGTGCCGATCGCGGGCGTCGCCTGGGCGCAGACCGTCGGCATCGAGCGCGTCGAGGTGCGCATCGACGACGGCGAGTGGCAGGAGGCCAGGCTCGCCGAGGCGATCAACGCCGACACCTGGGTGCAGTGGGTGCTCGAGTGGGACGCCGAGCCCGGCTCGCACTACCTCACCGTGCGCGCCACCGATCGCGACGGCCGGCTGCAGGTCGAGGAGCCCGCACCCATCGCCCCCGACGGCTCGACCGGCTGGCAGCGCACGCTCGTCACCGTGACCGACGGCGCTTAGTCGATCACCCGGAACACGAATCGGTCCTCGGGCGACCAGATGTGCTCGTCGTCGCATCGATACCCGCGCAGCCACGGCTCGTCGCCGACCGTTCGGAGGTAGAAGCCCTTCGGGTAGGCGTCGTCGTCGCTCAGCAGATCGGATGCCACGGTCAGCGCGCCGTCCGGCGCCCGGCCGGTCGACGTGACCGACCCGGTCGAGGTCGGCTGGCCCCGCGCTTCCAGGCGAAGGTACGGCGCCGTGTCGACCGGGCAGAGCGAGTACCCGTCGCGCCGCGCCGCCTCGAAGATGCGCGACAGGGGAGCGCCGTCCGGGAATCCGAGCTGGGTGACCGTCCGCTCGGCGAGGAGGATCGAGCGCGCCGGGCGCTGGGCGAACTCGTCGGTCGCGAGCAACGTCTCCGCATGCGCGTTGAGGCGCACGCCGTTCGATCGCAGTCGCTCGAGCAGCTGCGCCCGTGAGAGGCCACCGACCGTGAGCTGGGATCGATTCGCGTGCATCCGATCAGGCTATCGGCGGCGGGGACCCCGACCTTGTCGGAGGTCGCAGGTACTGGGCAGACTGGGCGAACGGAGTCGAGCAGTCCGTCGGAGGAGTGGCGCATGACGACGTCGCACGTGATCAAGGCCCTCACGCCCGAGACGTTCCCGGCATGGCTCGCCCTCGCCGAGAAGCACAACGGCGTCTGGGGCGGGTGCTACTGCTCCTACTTCCACGGCGACACCGAGCAGACCGTCAAGGACGATTACGACCGGGTGACGTTCAAGCGACGCCTTGTGGACGAAGCCGTCGCGCACGCCGCACTCGTCTCGTTCCCCAACGAGCTCGAGCCCGGGAAGAAGACCTCCTCATCCTTCCTGCACAGCGGCACCAGGGCGATGTTCGAGCGGGCCGGGTTCACCTTCGAACGACACATCGGCAAGCGCAAGACCGTCATGCGCACGACGGTCGCCCCGGCCGCATCCTGAGTCGACCCCGCCCATGAGCCAGGCCGTGCGGTCGCGAATCGCGGAAGCAGTCGAGCGGCACGGCGAGCGCGAAGTGGCCGAGCGGGCGGCGACCCTGATCCGCACAGGGACGGAGGAGCCCTGGTTCCTCGTCGCGGTCGGCGGCGACGCCGCGGGGTCGGGCGACCCGGCGCAGTTCGAGCGCCCCGTCTGGGCGGCGCTTGCACGCTCATGGGGCGCTCGGGCGCTGCAGTACGTGTGGGATGAGTCCGCATCGGCAGCGGTGATCGCCGGGCTGGGCGATCCTGCGTGGCGGGTGCGGATGAACTGCGCTCGTATCTGCGCACTGCGCGAGCTCGAGGCATCCGCGGCCCTGGTGCCGTTGCTCGCTGACGCCAATTGGAGGGTACGAGATGCCGCCGCGCTGGCCGTCGGCCGAACGGGCGAAGCGGAGGACCTCGCCGCCGTGCTCGGTCTGCTGGATGACGGGCACGAGCAGGTTCGCGCACGTGCTGCGCAGGCCGTCAGGGAGGCGCAGGAGCGGCTCGACCGCCCGCTCGACCGTGACCCCCGGGCGTAGCCATCACGGTCGCCCGCGCCGGTCGGACCCGCTACACCGGTTCGGTCGTGCGGATCAGTCCGCAGTGCACGCACGACCACGCGACGAGGAATCGCTCGTCGTCCAGGATCTCGAACCGGAGCGGGTCCCCGCACGTCGGGCATGATCGCGGGTCCGGCGCGCGCACCATCATGCGCTCAGCCTATGGACTGAGCGGTCACGCCGGGTCTCGGTCCGGCGAACCCGCGACGGCCTACTCGGGCTTGTACTTGAAGGAGAGCTGGACGCGGGACCGGAACAGCAGCGTCCCGTCCTCGCCGATCACCACGTCCTGCTTCGCCACCTCAGCGATGCGCAGATCGTGCAGTGACCCTCCGGCCGTCGTGATGGCCTCCCTGGCCGCTTCCTCCCATGACGTCGCGCTCGTGCCGACCACGTCGATCACTCGATACACGCTCATCGTGACCCCCTCGTCACTCGATGATGGTCACTCCAGTCTGATCGTCTGATCGATCGAATGGAAGGGTGCGCGCTGCCGGGTGCCGCTCGGAGCGCGTCGTGCGCTCGCTAGTCGGCGATGGCCGCGACGGCCTCGATCTCCACGAGCTGGTTCCGGTAGCCGAGGACGGTGACTCCGAACAGGGTGCTCGGCACGTCGTGCTCGGCGAAGGCGTCCCGCACGACGTCCCAGACGACGCCGAGGTCCTCGTTCTGCAGCGTCGCGACGAGCACCCGCGTGTACGCGATGTCAGCCAAGGTGCCGCCGGCAGCGGTGAGCGCGACGAGGAGGTTCTCGATGCACTTCTCCGCCTGGCCTGCGAGGTCTCCGACGGGTTCCACGATTCCGTCGGCATCGAGCGGGCAGGCACCGGCGAGGTGGATCAGGCGCGTCCCCGGGGCTGCCTCGGAGGCGTAGGCGTATCCGGGGGTGTCCGCGAGGGCGTCGGAGCGGATGAGTGTGACGTTGGCCATTCCGCGATGCTAGCGACGGGGCATCCTGTCGACCGACGAGTCGGCACCGGTGATGTCGTACCCCTCGTCCCGGCCACCTGTTTGTGAACGAGTGGAGGATCAACGCAGCGCCACTAGGCTCCGGTCATGTCGTTGGTGCGATCCGTCGTCCTGCCTGGACTGGGAGCGATCGCCGTGCTTGCCGCGGCCGGGCGTGCGGTACGGATGCTCGACGGCGACGACCCGCGCGAGGACCGGGCCGTGCGTGCGCTCCAGGGTGCGTTCGGCCACCGGCCGGACGAGGGCGGTGCCGCCGTCGGGACCGACCACGCCGACCCGACGCGGCATCGCGAGCCGCTCGACCGGGTCACCGCCCCGCTCTCGTGGTACTCCGGTGTGCCCCAGACCATCGCGAGCGGGCTGATCTGGTGCGGCGTGACTTGGTGGTCGACGCGCGACGGCCGCTCGGCGGCCGCCCCTGCGGCGGTGCTCACCCTCGAGACCGCCTGCTTCGTCGCATCCGCGGCGCTCGTGGGGCGGCCCCGGCCTGAGGGCGTGTGGCGCCCGGAGCATCCGCACGCGACCTCGTCGTTCCCCTCGGGGCACACCGCGGCTGCCTTCGCGCTCCACGGCACGCTCGCCGACCTGCTCGATCGCCATGGCGGGCCTGGCGCGCGGCTCGTCGGGCCCGTCCTCCGGTACGTGGTTCCCGGAGCGATCGCGTTCTCGCGGGTCTACCGCGGCCAGCACCACATCTCGGACGCGGTCGCAGGCGCCCTGCTGGGCCGCTGGAGCACCGCCGTCGTGCGCCGGGAGTTGCTGCCTATCCGACCCAGACCGTCGCGAGCGACTCCATGAGCGTCCCCGGGTGCAGTCCGTCATGGTTGCAGGCGATCGCGGCGGTGGTGTGACGGTCGGGACTCACGCCGAAGCTCGTGTAGTGGCCGGCTCCCGCCCCATCGTGCGCGAGGGTGCCATCGTCACCGACCCACAGCCCGGGACCGTAGGCCCACCCGTCCTCGGCGGGCGTTGCGCTCTGCAGCGCATCGTCGAGGGTGTTGCCGCTCACGAGTGTCGGCTCGCGGTACTGGTCGCCCCAACGCACGAGGTCCGACGGCGTCATCGTGATCAGTCCCGGTCCGGCGACATCCCACGCGAACGGCTCTTCGACCACGAACTCGCCTCCCGCCGCGTGGTAGCCGACCGGGTCTGATGGGGTCGGTGGCCCCTCCCGCGCCGTCAGGTCGAGCGGCGTGTACACGTTCGTCTGCATCCACTCCGTGAACTCGACCCCGGTGACCTCGGCGACGACGTCGGCGAGGAGCGTGTAGTTCGTGTTCGAGTAGGACCACCTGCCGGGTGTGCCGGGCTGGGCGTTCGGGCTCGTGCGCACGAACTCCCGGATGGCGTCATTGTTCAACGCCGCTCCCGGAAAGTTGCTCACCGGCACTTCCACGAAGTCGGCGATCCCCGACGTGTGGTGCATGAGGTCGTTGAGCGTCAGGTCGTCGACCCACGCCGGCATCCCGTCAAGGAAGTCGGCCGGCGAATCCTCCAGCGACAACGCACCCTGTTCGGCGAGCATGAGCACGGCCATGGCGGTGAACTGCTTCCCGACCGAGCCGATGAGGGTCGCCGTCGACGGCTCGAACATCGCCCCGGCTTCGACGTTGGCCATGCCCCAGGCTTCCGCCCAGACGACTTCGCCGTCGAGCGCGACCGCGGCCGAGCATCCCGGCTCGTCTTCGGCGACCACCAATTCGAAGAGCTCGTCGCTTGCCGTGCGCTTCTCATCCAACGGGTCCGACGTGCATCCGACCAGCGCGAGTGTCAGGGCAACCGGGAGGATGAGCCGTGGCCAGTGCCGAGCGGGGGGCACACCTCCGCGGGTCTCATGCCGCGAAGAGTCGATCACCCGACTCGGCGTACCCATGCCGCACCCGCCGATGACGGCGCCCAGCTCATGCCACCATCATGGCCCTGAGCGACGGACGTGTCCACGAGTCGATCCTCGTGCCGCGCCGGTTTCGGTATCCGTTCCTCGACCCGACCGTGGCCGGCTTCGACGGAATGATCGCCGCGGTCGGCCGTGTCACACGAACTTACGCCTGCACCATGTCCGCGAACCGCGAGAAGTGGCCGTGGAACGCCACGGTGACGGTGCGCGTCGGACCGTTGCGGTGCTTGGCCACGATGAGGTCGGCCTCACCGGCGCGGGGGTTGTCGCGCTCGTAGGCGCTCTCGCGGTGGAGCAGGATCACCATGTCGGCGTCCTGCTCGATCGAACCCGACTCGCGCAGGTCGCTCAGCGCGGGGAGCTTGTCCGCGCGCTGCTCGGGGCCACGGTTGAGCTGCGACAGTGCGATGACCGGCACCTGGAGCTCCTTGGCGAGCAGCTTCAGCGCACGCGAGAACTCCGAGACCTCCTGCTGGCGGCTCTCGACGCGCTTGCCGCTCGTCATGAGCTGCAGGTAGTCGATGACGACCATCTTGAGGCCGACCCGCTGCTTCAGGCGCCGGCACTTCGCGCGGATCTCGACCAGCGTCATGTTGGGGGAGTCGTCGATGTAGAGCGGCGCGTCGTTGATGCGGCCGCGGGTCGAGGCGATGGTGGTCCAGTCGCGACTGTCGACGGTGCCCTTGCGCATCGACTGCAGGGGCACGGATGCCTCGGCCGAGAGCAGTCGCATGGCGATCTCCGACTTGCCCATCTCGAGCGAGAAGAAGATCGTGGGCAGGTCGTTGTGGATCGACGCCGACCGGGCGAAGTCGAGCGCGAGCGTCGACTTGCCGAGCGCGGGGCGCGCGGCGACGATGATCATCTGCCCGGGGTGGAAGCCGTTCGTGAGGTCGTCGAGGTCGGCGAATCCCGTGGGCACGCCGGTCATCTTGCCGTCGGTGTGCTTGGCCGCCTCGATCTCGTCGATCGCGACGGTCACCGCCTCGGTCAGCGGAACGTAGTCCTCGCTCTCGACGCTGCCGGTGACCGAGTAGATCTCCGACTGGGCGACGTTCACCAGGTCGGTGACCTCGCCCTCGCCGGCGTAGCCCATCTGCACGATGCGCGTGCCGGCCTCGACGAGGCGCCGCAGCATCGCGCGCTCCGCCACGATCTCGGCGTAGAAGCCGGCATTCGCCGCCGTCGGCACGAGGCTCGTGAGCGTGTGCAGGTACTCGGCGCCGCCGGCGCGGCCGAGCTCGCCGGTCTTGGTGAGCTCGTCGGTGACGGCGATGACGTCGGTCGGCTCGCCGTGCGAGTAGAGCGAGAGGATCGCGTCGAACACGACCTCGTGCTTGGGCACGTAGAAGTCGGGGCCGCGGAGCGTCTCGATGACGTCGGCGACCGCGTCCTTCGAGAGCATCATGCCGCCGAGCGCGCTCTGCTCGGCGAGGAGGTCGTGCGGGGGAGTGCGCTCGGGAGCCGGACGGGCCGCACCCTGATCACGGGGTTCGGCGATGTCCAGGTGAGCGATCGTCACTCCCGGCCCTCCTCGATGTCGTGTTGTGTCCGGGTGACGCGGGTGATGCGTCACTTCCAGTGGTAGCGGCGACCGCCGACACAGGGGGCCAAGCAATGCGGCCGGTCCCCCATCCGGCGACGGAGATTCACCCTAGGTACGGCCCCCGGCCGGCCACAACCCGGCCTGTGGATAACGTTGTGGGGAACTTGGGCGAAACGCCGGGCGCCATGTGCAAAGGGTGTGTGGAAACCTGTGGAGAACGAGAAAGTTTGGTGCCTGAATAGGCTCTTGACCGGCTATTTACGTTTCCCACACCTGTGTGGAGAAGAAATGTCTGGACTGTGACTTGAGGGTTACGAACGGTTCGTGGGCTGTGTACAAACTTGGGGGCGAATCCGTCCCAGCGCTCTTGCGGAGAGCGCTTCCGCGGGTGTACAGACGACGAGGCGGCGAGCCGGAAACCCGGCCCGCCGCCTCGTGCGAATGCGTCTCGTGCTACTTCGCGGCGATCACCTGGAGGGTGACGGTCGCGAAGACCTCGTCGCGCAGCTTCACGCTGGCCTCGTACTCGCCGATCGACTTGATCGTCGGGATCGTGACCTTGCGCTTGTCGACCTCGCCGAGGCCGGCGGCCGACACGGCGGCCGCGACGTCGGCGGACTTCACCGAGCCGAACAGGCGACCCTCGGAGCCGGCCTTGACGGCGAGCTTCACCTTGGTCGACTCGAGCGAGGCCTTGAGGGCCTGTGCGTCCTCGAGCGAGTGCAGCTCGTGCGCAGCGCGCGCGGCCTTGATCTGCTCGACCTGCTTCTCGCCACCGCGGGTCCACGGCGTCGCGTAGCCCTTCGGGACGAGGTAGTTGCGTGCGTAGCCGTTCTTGACCTCGACCACGTCACCGGCGGTGCCGAGGCCGTTGACCTCGTGCGTCAGGATGACCTTTGCCATTGTTCCCGACCTCCTTCTCAGCGACCCGAGCCCGCGTACGGCAGCAGGGCCATCTCGCGTGCGTTCTTCACGGCACGGGCGATGAGGCGCTGCTCCTGCACGGAGACACCGGTGATACGACGGGCGCGGATCTTGCCGCGCTCCGAGACGAACTTGCGGAGGGTGGCGACATCCTTGTAGTCGATGACGCCGACCTTGATCGACTTCGCGGGGGCCGCGTTCTTCGGGCCCTTTCCGCGCTTGCGGCGGTCGCCGCTGCTCTTTCCAGCCATTGCTGTTTCCTTACCTGGGAGAAATACGTTTCGTTGAGCGGATGCCTCATGACGAGGCATCCGTCGGCCGATGCCGACCTAGAAGGGCGTCTCGTCGCCGTAGTTGGTACCCGGCGTGTTCCAGACATCGCCGGACGAGGCGGCCGGCGCGCTGGGCGCCCACGCGTCGTCGGAGGAGGAGGAGTTGCCGCCCCCACCGCCGCCGTAGCTGCCACCGCGACCGCCACCACTCGACTGCGCACGCGTGACCTGTGCGGTCGCGTAGCGCAGGCTCGGGCCGATCTCGTCGACCTCCAGCTCGATGGCGGTGCGCTTCTCGCCCTCGCGGGTCTCGTAGGAGCGCTGCTTGAGACGGCCCTGGGCGATGACCCGGGAACCCTTGGTCAGCGAACCCGCGACGTGCTCGGCGAAGTCTCGCCAGCAGCTCGCACGCAGGAACAGTGCTTCACCGTCCTTCCACTCGTTCGCCTGTCGGTCGAACGTGCGGGGGGTTGATGCGATGGTGAAGTTGGCGACCGCGAGGCCAGACTGCGTGTAGCGCAGCTCCGGGTCAGCCGTGAGGTTGCCCACAACGGTGATGATCGTGTCGCCTGCCATGGGACTAGGCGTCCTTCTTCGCTGCCCGAGCTGCCTTCTTGGCGGCGCGCTCCTCGTCGGCCTTCTTCGCGGCGGCGACCTGTGCGATCGCCTCCTCCGCGCGGAGGACCTTGGTGCGCATGACGGCCTCGCTGAGGTTCAGCTGGCGGTCGAGCTCGTTGGTCGTTGCCGACTCGGCGGTGAAGTCGACGACGGCGTAGATGCCCTCCGACTTCTTGTCGATCTCGTAGGCCAGGCGACGCTTGCCCCAGATGTCGACGTTGTCGACGGTGCCGCCATCCGTGCGGATGACGTTGAGGAACTTGTCGAGGCTGGGAGCAACGGTGCGCTCGTCGATCGAGGGATCGAGGATGACCATCAACTCGTACTGGTGCATGACAGACCCACCTCCTTCGGACTCAGCGGTCACAGACGGTCTGTGACAGGAGGGTGTACATGCGTCATCGTGCGGAGGCCCGGAATCGGGCGCGCAGACAACCGCTCAATCATAACGGATCCTCGATTCCCCCGCCATTCAGCCCCGTCCCTCGCCGATCCCTTCCGCCGAGTGTGCTCGAAATGACGACCACGCACCCCGGTTCCGCAGGCCGACCGGTCGTTTCGGGCACATTCGATGGGACGCCGGGCCGGGTCCGTCAGCGGGGAGCGGGGTGGAGGCCGTGGGCGATGAGGTGGCGGCGCAGGCGGTCGGCGTCCATGGCGATGTCCCAGCCCCAGCGGATCGCGAACGGGCGGTGCCGACGGATGCGGTCCTCGCGCTCCTTCTCGGCCAACACGACATCGGCGACCGACCGACCCTCGGTGAACTCCTCCCGCAGATACTTCCCGCGCCCGTCGAACTCGCCGAACCGTCCAGCGAACGGCCAATCGAAGTCCACGACGTCGTTCCCGCCGTCGTAGCGCGGGAACTCGACCTGCAGGTCCGGCGCGGGGAAGCCTGCGACGTGCATGTTCGCGCGGCTGACGGACTCGCCCACGGATCCGGAGCGTGCGTCGGCGAACTCGAGCACGGTTCGGGCCAGGCGGATGCCGCGCTTGCGCGGGTGCCCGTCCAGCCAGGCCGCCAGCCGGTCGCGCGCGACGCCGCTGACCGATCCGCCGATGCCACCCGGGAAAGTCGGCGTGAGCCCCCGATCGAGTGCGGCGACCGCGTACGGGAACGGCTCGGTGCGTGCGAGGTCGATGAGCGTCCGCTCGAGCGAGGTCACGCGCATGCCGCCGTGCTCGACGACGTCGGCCTCTTCGATCGCGTCGTTGTGCCACACCACACCGCGACGACTGCGTGCCCCCTTCCGCTCCGTGGCGACGACGTGGACGCCACGGTGCGCGCCCAGGACGGGGAGTCCCCACAGGATCGCCGCCGAACGATGCGAGAACACCGGCGCGATCCGGAATCGGTCGGCGACCGCCTGCATCCGGATGAAGTGCGCGGCCTCGCGCTCACGCAGCGGCCAGTCGGTGGCGTCGACGTAGGCACCGTGTCGTACGCGCACCAGGTCGCCGGACCTGGCACGTGCCGGGGCACTTCTCCGCCCGGTGATCAGCTCGATCGATCGGAGCGTCCAGTCATCCACGACCCCACCTCACCGCTCCGTGGTCATCGGATCGGCCCGGATCCGTCCCCTCGACGACATCGCACGGCCCGCACCCCTGTGAAGGACCCACCCGCCGGGCCGTCGACGTTTCCGCCGAGTGTGCTCGTTTCCGGAGCGGAACACGCATTCCGACCGATTCTGGGCGGGAATCGAGCACACTCGGCGGTCTTGGGATGGTCGGGGGATGGTCGGGGAGAGAGACCGGGGGGAGACCGGGGGAGACGGGGGGGACCAGGGGAGACGGGGACGGTCAGGCGCGGGCGGCCCACCAGGCGAGCAGGCGCTCTCGCGCGGCATCCGCCCCGATGGGTCCCTCGTCGAGCCGCAGCTCCAGCAGGAAGCGATACGCCTCGCCCACCTCGCGGCCCGGGCCGATGCCGAGCGCGGCCTGGATCTCGTTGCCGTCGAGCTCGGGACGCACGGCGGCGAGCTCCTCCTCCTCGGCGAGCACGGCGATGCGCTCCTCGAGGTCGTCGTAGGCGAAGCCGAGACGGTCGGCCTTGCGCCGGTTGCGCGTGGTGACGTCGGCGCGGGTCAGGATGTGCAGTCGCTCGAGCTGGTCGCCGGCGTCGCGCACGTACCGGCGCACGGCCGAATCCGTCCAGGCGGCATCCGCGTACCCGAAGAACCGCAGGTGCAGCTCGATCAGCCGGCCCACCGCGTCGATCGTGTCGTTGTCGAACCGCAGGGCGCGCAGTCGCTTGCGGGCGAGCTTGGCTCCGACCACGTCGTGGTGGTGGAACGTGACCGCACCGCCCGCCTCAAGTCGCCGCGTCTTCGGCTTGCCGATGTCGTGCAGCAGGGCTGCGAGGCGCATCACGAGGTCGGGGGAGTCGAGGTTGCCGCGCGAGGCCTCGTAGTCGATCGCCTGGTCGAGCACGGTCAGGGAGTGCTCGTAGACGTCCTTGTGGTGGTGGTGCTCATCGATCTCGAGGCGAAGGGCGGGCAGCTCCGGCAGCACGCGCTCGGCGAGCCCGGTGTCGACGAGCAGTCGGATGCCCCGCGCCGGCGCGTCCGTCAGCAGCAGCTTCGCGAGCTCGTCGCGCACGCGCTCGGCGGAGATGCGCTCGATCGCCCCGGCGAGCTCGCTCATGGCATCGAGCGTGGCCGGTTCCACGTGAAACCCGAGCTGTGACGCGAATCTCGCCGCGCGCAGCATCCGTAGCGGATCATCGCCGAACGACCGCTCGGGCGGGGCGGGCGTGCGCAGGGTCTGCGCCAGCAGGTCCTCGACGCCGCCCGACGGGTCGACGAGCTGCAGCTCCGGCAGCCGCAGGGCGAGCGCGTTGACCGTGAAGTCGCGGCGGGCGAGGTCGTCCTCGAGCGAGTCGCCGAACACGACCTCGGGCTTGCGGCTCTCGCCGTCGTAGGCGTCGCTGCGGTAGGTCGTGATCTCGACCTGCTCGCCGGCGATCTTCGCGCCGATCGTGCCGAACCGGCGCCCGATGTCCCAGTGCGCCTGCGCGATGGGCGCGACGATCGCGAGGATCTCGTCGGGCGTGGCATCCGTCGTGAAGTCGAGGTCGTGCGTACCCCGGTCGAGGAACGCGTCGCGCACGGGCCCGCCGACGAGGGCGAGCTCGTGCCCGGCGGCCTCGAACGCCGTCGCGAGCCGCGAGACGGTCGGCGACGCGGCCAGGTCGCCCAGCCTGGCGAGGGCTGCCGCGACACTCTGCATGGGCACCATCGTACGGCTCGGCGCCGTGCCCCCGTCACGCACACGAACCGCCGAAACCGACACCGTAGAATCTCGTGCATGGCGGCCGAGGCGATTCCTGAGCGACGCCTGCGCCGACTCATCGCCACCGCCGCCGTCACCGCGACGGCCGCCGCGCTCGTGATCGGAGTGCCGGACGCCCCGCCTGCCACGGCCGCCGAGGTCGAGGGCATCTCGATGGTCGTCGGTCCCGCCGGATCGCCGCTCATCACGTCGGCCGACGACTCCGTCGGCTTCACGGTCGAGACCTCGAACACGTCCGGCCGCTCCATCGGCGACGTCGACGTGGTCATCAGCGTGGGGGTGCGCTCGCTCGGCTCGACCGACGCGCTCGACGACTGGCTGATCGTCCCGTCGTCAGTGCCGTCCGGCACCGAGGTGGGTCGCGCATCGGTCGGCTCCATCCCGATCGGCAGCACCCTCACGACACGCGTCGACGTCGACGTCGACGACCTCGAGCGCGGGTCGACCGCGGTGCTCCCGATCTTCGTCGAGCTCGAGGACGCGGGGGAGACCCTCGCCTGGTCGACCGGCGTCGCCGTCTGGAGCGCAGGCGACGACATCGGCTCGGTCTCGCTCGCCGTCGCCGCGCCGATCACGGTGCCCCCGCAGGACACCGGGCTGTACTCGGCCGAGTTGCTCGAGGCCTGGACGAGCCCGCAGGGCATCCTCTCGCGCCGGCTCGACGGTCTGCTGGGCAGCGGGGCGGCGCTTGCGATCGACCCGGCGATCATCGCCTCGATCCGGGTGCTGGGGGCGGATGCCCCCGCGAGCGCGATCGCCTGGCTCGACCGGCTCGCCGCGCTGCCGAACGAGACATTCCCGCTCGCGTATGCCGACGCCGACCTCGCCGTGCAGTCGCAGGCCGGGCTCGATGCCCCGCTGCAGCCACTGAGCTTCGACGACGTCGTCGACGGCGATGCGGCACCGGCGGAGACCGAGGGCGCCGAGACCGGCGACGACACCGAGGCGACCGAGGCGCCGGCCGAGACGGACGAGCCCGACGCGACCGCTGAGCCGTCGCCCGACCCCGACGACCAGGTCCCCGGCTCGGCCGGCGTGCTCTCCTTCACGTACACCCGCACCGACATCGGCTGGCCCGCCGACGACAGCCTCGTCGACGGCGACCTCGCCTTCCTCGACGCCGCGGGCCTCACGACGGCGATCGTGTCGGGCGGCAACGTCGAGCAGACGTCCGGTTCCGCTCCGACCGCGGCGTCCATGATCGAGGGCGCGACGGCGGTCGTCTCGGACCCGGATGTCTCGGCTGCCCTGCGTGCTGCGGAGTCGGCGGTCTCGAGCGGCGAGGCCTCGGCGGCGAACGCACGACTCGCAGCGGCCCTGGCCCTCGTGGCATCCGACGGCGGCTCCGCCCAGCGCACCCTCCTCGCGACGTTCGACCGCACGCAGCCAGTGTCGGCCGACCGCGAACGTGGCGCGCTCGCCACCATCGCCTCCCTGCCCTGGGCGCAGCCGGCCACGCTGTCGGACGCGATCGGCGCCCCGCCCGTCACCCGCACGCTCGTCGCGCAGCCCGAGCGCGAAGAGCGCGTCGAACGGGTGCGCACGATGATCGACGACGACGCCGAGATCGCCGAGTTCGCGACGATCCTCGACGAGCCGGCCCAGCTCACCTCGCAGCGGCGCCGCGACCTGCTCGCGGTGCTCGCGGCCGGCTGGCTCGCAGACCCCGCCGGGTGGGACGCCGCGTCGACGGAGTTCGTGCGGTTCACCCGGGAGACGCTCGACGCGGTCAGCATCGTTCCGAGCAGCGAGTTCACCGTCATCTCGCGGGAGTCCGGCATCCTCGTCACGGTCGAGAACGACCTCCCGTACCCCGTCAACGTCGTCATCACGGTCGACCCGTCGAACGGACGCCTCCTCGTCGACGGCCCGGTCGAGGCCACGGTCGGCCCCGATTCCCGCGGCACCTCGACGATCCCCGTGCAGGCCGGCGTCGGCAACGGCGCGGTCGCCCTGCTGGTGTCGCTCGAGTCGCCCACGGGAGTGCCGGTCGGCGGCACGGTCCGCTACGGGGCGAACGTGCAGGCCGACTGGGAGGGCATCGGTGCGGGCGTCATCGGCGGCGTGCTGCTCCTCCTCTTCGGCATCGGCTTCTGGCGCATCGTCCGCCGCAGGCGACAGGAGCGAGCGGATGCGGCTGCCGCCGCAGAGGATGCCCCGACGGGGGATGCCGCCACCGAGGATGCCGCCACCGGCATGGACGCGGACGGAGGCGCCGATGGCGAGCGGTGAGATCGGCCGGGCCAGCATCTTCCTCGCGTCCGGCACCGTCGTCTCGCGCCTGCTCGGGTTCGTGCGCTCCATCGTGCTCGCCGCGGCGATCGGCCTCGTGGGCTCCGCGAGCGCCGACGCGTTCGCGGTCGCGAACCAGTTGCCGAACACGGTCTACACGATCGTCGCGGGGGGCGTGCTCACGGCCGTGCTCGTGCCCCAGATCGTGCGCGCGGGCCTGCAGGCCGACGGCGGCGCGGCCTACATCAACAAGCTGCTGACCATCGCCCTGGTCATCCTGGGTGCCGCGACCCTCGTCGCCACCCTCGCGGCACCCCTGCTCACGCTGCTCTACGGCACCCAGCTCGACCCCGACACCCTCGCGCTCGCGACTGCGTTCGCGTGGTGGTGCCTGCCGCAGATCTTCTTCTACGGCCTGTACACGCTGCTCGGCGAGGTGCTCAACGCCCGCAAGAGCTTCGGCCCGTACACCTGGTCGCCGGTGCTCAACAACGTCGTCGCGCTCGCAGGCCTCGCCGCGCTCATGATCGTCTACGGCGCCGACCCCGACGGCACGCGCGACCCGAGCTCCTGGACGCCCGACATGATCGCGCTGCTCGGCGGCACCGCGACCCTCGGCGTGGCCGCCCAGGCGCTCGTCCTGTTCTGGTTCTGGCGCCGCATCGGCCTGCGCTACCGGCCCGACTTCCGTTGGCGCGGCGTTGGGCTGGGCGACGCGGGGCGCATGGCGAGCTGGACGTTCGGGATGCTCCTGCTCACGACGTTCGCGGGCATCGTGCAGACGAACGTCGCCGGCATCGCGTCCGACTCGGCGGCATCCGTCGCGACCCTCGCCCCGGCGTGGCTCATCTTCATGCTGCCGCACTCGGTGATCGCCGTCTCGATCGGCACCGCGTACTTCACGCGCATGAGCGAGCACGCGGCCGCACGCGACCTGGTGCGCCTGCGCGACGACATCGGCAGCGCCATCCGGGGCATCGGCCTGCTCATGGTCGTCTCGGCCGCGATCATGATCGTGTGCGCCTACCCGATGGCCGCTGTCTTCGCCCCGGGCAACTTCGACAGCGTGTCGGCGTTCGGCAACGTCATCATCGGGTACCTCATCGGCCTCGTGCCCTTCAGCACCCTGTTCCTCGTGCAGCGCTCGTTCTACGCGCTCGGCGACACCCGCACGCCGTTCTTCTTCACGCTCTTCCAGGTGGTGCTGTTCGTCGGGCTCGCCCTCGCCTGCGCAACGCTGCCGGTCGACTTGATCGCGGTCGGCATCGCCGTGTCGACGTCGATCGCCGGCACGTTGCAGCTCGCGCTCGCGCTCATCCTGCTGCGCAGGCGGCTCGGGCAGCTCGGCTTCCGTGCGGTCGTCGTGAGCTTCGTGCGCGACTCCGTCGCGATCGTGCCGGCCCTGCTCGCCGGTGCGGTGCTGCTCGTCGCGCTCGGCGGCACGACGGCCGGCGGATTCGCCGTCGACAGCCGGCTCGGCGCGATCGTGTCGATGCTCGCGATCGGCGCCGCCATGGGGCTGCTGTACATCGGCGGGCTCTGGCTGCTGCGCTCGCCCGAACTGCGCACGTTCGCCGCGCCGCTCGTCGCGCGGCTGCGCCGCCGCTGACGCGCCGGCACGCGGCATCCGTACCCGTTCACCGCGCGTACAGACGCGCGGAATAGCGTGTCCGTACACTGTGTTGACGGTGGAGCGACCCACGAACGGCCGCGACACACCAGATCGATTCGAGGAGCAGCGCGTGCGCGACGTCATCATCATCGGTTCCGGCCCCGCCGGATTCACCGCGGCAATCTACGCCGCGCGGGCGGAACTGCAGCCGATGCTGGTCGCCAGCTCCGTCGAGGTGGGCGGCGAGCTCATGAACACGACCGAGGTCGAGAACTTCCCCGGCTTCCCCGACGGCATCATGGGCCCCGAGCTCATGGGCAAGATGCAGGCGCAGGCCGAGCGCTTCGGCACCGAGGTCGTCTACGACGACGTCGTGAAGCTCGAGCTCGAGGGCGATGTCAAGCGCGTCACGCTCGGCAGCGGCGACGTGCACGAGGCCCGAACCGTCATCTACGCGACCGGCTCGGCCTACCGCAAGCTCGGCCTCCCCGAGGAGGACCGCCTGTCGGGCCACGGCCTCTCGTGGTGCGCCACCTGCGACGGCTTCTTCTTCAAGGCGAAGGAGATCGCGGTCGTCGGCGGCGGCGACTCGGCCATGGAGGAGGCGACCTTCCTCACGCGCTTCGCGTCGAAGGTCTACATCATCCACCGCCGCGAGGAGCTGCGCGCATCGAAGATCATGCAGCAGCGCGCCTTCGACGACCCGAAGATCGAGTTCATCTGGAACTCGGAGATCGCGGCGATCCAGGGCGCGGATGCGGTGACCGGCGTCACCCTCCGCGACACCGTGACCGGCGCGGAGCGCGAGCTGCCCCTCGAGGGCCTGTTCGTGGCGATCGGCAACGACCCGCGCGTGCACCTCGTGCACGGGCAGCTCGACCTCACGGACGAGGGCACGGTCGCCGTGCAGGGCCGTTCGTCGAAGACCTCGCTGCCCGGCGTGTTCGCCGCAGGCGACGTGCTCGACCCGACCTACCGCCAGGCCGTCACCGCGGCAGGCTCCGGTACCGTCGCGGCACTCGACGCCGAGCACTATCTCGCCGCGCACGCCGACGCACCGGCCTCGCCCGAGACCGAGTTCGCCGTCGTCAACTGACCGCGGCGGAGCATCCGCACCGCTCGTTCACCCAACCTGAGGAGACCCCATGACCGCACGCGCCGTCGACCAGAGCACCTTCGAGCAGGAGGTCCTCAACAACTCCAAGACCGTCATGGTCGACTTCTGGGCGGAGTGGTGCGGCCCGTGCCGCGCCGTCAGCCCGATCCTCGACCAGATCGCGACCGAGCACTCCGACAAGCTCGACATCGTCAAGCTCAACGTCGACGAGAACCCGCAGCTCGCGATGAAGTACCAGATCACCTCCATCCCCGCGATGAAGGTCTTCCAGCAGGGCGAGGTCGTCAAGACCGTCATCGGCGCCAAGCCGAAGCCCGCGCTCGAGGCCGACCTCGCCGCCTACCTCGCGTAGCCGGCCCGTTCGCGAACCTCCACGACCCGCCCGGCACCAGCCGGGCGGGTCGTTCGCGTTCCACGGGGTCGCACGCGATGCCACCTGCGGGGGATCGGCCGTGTCATCCGCCCTCCCGCGCCGAATACGATGAAGTCGACAACAACGAACGGACACCTGAACGTGACTCCCGAGGGCCTCCCGAAGCGCACCGGCAACAACCTCGACCCGTGGTACCACCACTACGCGGCCCGAGCCGCCGGGTTGAGCGCCTCCGAGGTGCGCGCGCTGTTCGCCGTCGCGTCGCGCCCCGAGGTCGTGTCGCTCGCCGGCGGGATGCCGTTCGTGTCGGCCCTCCCCGACGAGTTCGTCATGGGCTCGCTCGAGCGCGTGATGCGCGAGCGCGGGCCGGTCGCCCTGCAGTACGGCTCCGGGCAGGGCACGGAGTCGATCCGCGAGCACATCCTCGAGATCATGGGGATCGAGGGCATCGAGGCCACGCTCGACAACCTCGTCGTGACGACGGGCTCCCAGCAGGCGCTCGACCTGGTGGCCAAGCTCTTCCTCGACCCCGGTGACGTGGTGCTCGCCGAGGCCCCCAGCTACGTCGGCGCGCTCGGCGTCTTCCGGTCGTACGAGGCCGACACCGTGCACATGGCCGTCGACGAGCACGGGCTCATCCCCGCCGCGCTGCAGGAGACGATCGATCGACTGCGGGCCGACGGTCGCCGCATCAAGCTGCTGTACACGATCCCGAACTTCCAGAACCCGTCGGGCGTGACGATGTCGGCCGAGCGGCGGGCCGAGGTGCTGCGGATCTGCCGCGCCAACGAGATCCTCGTCGTCGAGGACAACCCGTACGGCCTGCTCTGGTTCGAGTCGCCGGCACCGAACGCGATCCGCTCGCTCGACGAGGACGGCGTGATCTACCTCGGGTCGTTCTCGAAGACCCTCGCACCCGGCTTCCGCGTGGGCTGGGCGCTCGCGCCGCACGCCATCCGCGAGAAGCTCATCCTCGCGAACGAGTCGGCGATCCTCTCGCCGAGCGTGTTCAGCCAGATGGTCATCGCCGAGTACCTCGACCAGGTCGACTGGCGCACCCAGATCGACACGTTCCGCGGCCTGTACCGCGAACGCAAGGAGGCCATGCTCGAGGCGCTCGAGGACCACCTGCCCGAGCTCAGCTGGACCAACCCCGACGGCGGGTTCTTCGTCTGGCTCGACCTTCCGCCCGAGCTCGACTCGAAGGCCATGCTCCCGCGTGCCGTGCGGGAACTGGTCGCCTACACGCCCGGCACCGCCTTCTTCGACGACGGGGGAGGGCGGCACAACATCCGGCTGTCGTTCTGCTACCCGACGCCCGAGAGCATCCGGCTCGGCGTGCGCAGGCTCGCCAACGTCGTGGGCGGAGAGCTCGACCTGCTGACCACGTTCGCCGGCACGGGTTCGCTCGCGCTCGAGGATCGCGTTCGCCGCACCTCGACGCCGCCGTCCAACCTCGCCTGAGAGAACCGGAGACCCCACGATCATGCCCGACGCACCCGCACTCGACATCGTCGTCCTCGCCGGCGGTATCTCGCACGAACGCGACGTCTCCCTCCGGTCGGGTCGGCGCGTCGCAGACGGCCTGACCGCTGCCGGACATCGCGTGACACTGCGCGAGCCGGATGCCACGCTGCTCGCGCACCTCGCCGAGCATCGCCCCGACGTGGTGTGGCCCGCCCTGCATGGCGCGAGCGGCGAGGACGGTGCGCTGCGCGGACTGCTCGACGCGCTGGCACTGCCGTACGTCGGGGCGCGCTCGAACGCGTCCGGGCTCGCGTGGAACAAGCCGGTCGCGAAGACCGTCGTGCAGGCGGCCGGGGTGGCCACGCCCGACTGGATCACCGTGACGCGAGACGCGTTCCGCGAGCTCGGCGCCTCGAGCGTGCTCGACGCGGTGCTGCACCGGCTCGACACGCCGGTGGTCGTGAAGCCCGCGTCCGGCGGATCCGCCCAGGGGGTGTCGCTCGTCGACGACCGTGGTGCGCTGCCGCGTGCGCTGGTCGATGCGTTCACGTACTCGGAGCTTGCGATCATCGAGCGACGCGTGGTCGGCACCGAGGTGTCGGTGGGCATCGTGGACACCGGCTCCGGTCCGACCGCCCTCCCGCTCGTCGAGATCGAGCCGGTCTCGGGCGACTACAGCTTCGAAGCCCGCTACAACGCGGGGGAGACCGTGTTCTACGCGCCGGCGCGGCTCGACGAGTCGCTCGCGGCGACGGTCTCCGATGCCGGACTCGCCGCCCACGCCGTGCTGGGCCTCCGGCACATCTCCCGCGTCGACTTCATCGTCGACGACGCGGGCACCCCGTGGTTCCTCGAGGCGAACGTGCTTCCCGGGCTCACCGAGACGTCTCTGCTGCCGCAGGCGATCGAGGCAGCCGGGCTTCGTCCCGGGAACGTGTACGCGGATCTGGCACGAACCGCCATGGCCGACGGCACCGACTGACCCCGGTCAGTTCCCCGCGCTGAATCCGTCTTCGTCGCCCAGCTCCGCAAGTATGCGGTTCAGGTCATGTATTGTCGCGAAATCGATGCTGATCTGGCCTTTTCGTGCACCGAGTGAGACCTTGACGCGAGTGTTCAGGCGATCGCCGAGCCGACCGGCGACCTCGTCGAGGTAGTGCTGGCGGCGCCCGGCCGCGGGCTTCACGCGTGCCGGCTTGGGGCTGGCGGATGCCGCCGCCTCCGCCGCACGAACCGAGAGGTCCTCGTTGACGATCTTCTCCGCCAGTCGCTGCATGCCCTCGGCGTCGCCGACCGAGAGGATCGCCCGAGCATGCCCGGCCGAGAGCACTCCCGACGCCACGCGCACCTGCACCTGCTCGGGCAGCTTCAGCAGCCGCAGTGTGTTCGAGATCTGCGGGCGGGAGCGCCCGATGCGGCTCGCGAGCTCCTCCTGGGTGATGCCGAAGTCCGCGAGCAACTGCTGGTACGCGGAGGCCTCCTCGAGCGGGTTGAGCTGCGAACGGTGGAGGTTCTCGAGCAGCGCGTCCCGCAGCATCGCGTCGTTCGCGGTGTCCTTGACGACTGCCGGGATCGTGTCGAGTCCCGCCTCCTTGGTGGCGCGGAGACGACGCTCGCCCATGACGAGCTCGTACGTGCCCGCGGTCTCGGGGTGCGGGCGCACGACGATCGGCTGGAGGACGCCGAACTCGCGCACGCTGTAGACGAGCTCGGCGAGGTCGTCGGGATCGAAGACGCTGCGCGGCTGGTTCGCGTTGGGGACGATGGTCGCCGGGTCCAGCTGCAGGAGCCGAGCGCCGGGCACCGAGACGAGTCCGTCAGCGGCGTGCTCGGAGTTCGTCGAGCCATCGCCGTCGCTCCGGGCGGCCGTCGAGACCGTCGTCTCGCCGGGGAAGAAGACGTCGACGGGCCGCTGCTCGCGGGGCGCGTCGTCGCCGGTCGGGATGAGGGCGCCGATCCCCCTGCCGAGTCCCGTTCGCTTCGTCGCCACTTACTTCGCTCCTTCGATCGCCGGTGCGCCGCGCAACGCCATCTCGGCCGCGGCTTCGCGGTACGAGAGGGATCCCGTCGACGCGTAGTCGTACGCGATGACGCTCTGCCCGTAGCTGGGCGCCTCGGAGACGCGGACCGAGCGCGGGATGATCGTGTTGAGCACCTGGGTGGGGAAGTGGTCGCGCACGTCCTGCGCGACCTGCTGCGCCAGGTTGGTGCGCGAGTCAAACATCGTCAGGAGGATGGTCGAGACCCGCAGCGCCGGGTTCAGGTGGCGTTCGATCAACTCGATGTTGCGGAGCAGCTGCGACAGGCCCTCGAGCGCGTAGTACTCGCACTGGATGGGGATGAGCACCTCGCGCGCGGCGACGAAGGCGTTGATCGTCAGCAGGCCGAGCGAGGGCGGGCAGTCGATGAAGACGTAGTCGAACGCGCGGTCCGCCTGCTCGAGGTAGGCGTCGAGCGCACGGCGCAGGCGCTGCTCGCGCGCGACGAGGGAGACGAGCTCGATCTCGGCGCCGGCGAGATCGATCGTCGCGGGAACGCACTCGAGGTTCTCGTGCTCGGTGGTGGGCTGGACCACCTCAGCGAGCGAGGCGTCGTTGACGAGCGCGTCGTACACGCTCGCCGTGCCGGGACGATGCTCGACGCCGAGCGCCGTCGATGCGTTGCCCTGGGGATCGAGGTCGATGACGAGCACTCGCGCGCCGGTGCGCGCGAGTGCCGCGGAGAGGTTGACCGTCGTGGTGGTCTTCCCGACGCCGCCCTTCTGGTTCGAGATGGTGATGACGCGCGTGTGTTCGGGCTTCGGTAGCACCTGGGACTCCAATGCGGCGCGGCGCCGCGTCTCCTCCGCGAGTTGCTCGGCCAGAGGCGCACCCGCGGCCGTTCCACGTGAAACGGTCGTCGACGGTTCGGCTCGCAGTGCGCCGGTGCGCTCCCGCAGGTCGTTCGTGCTGATCTCGGCTCCGGTCTCGGGCGGTCGGGCGGGGTGGTTGTCGTGCAGCGTGGGCAGCGGATCCTCGTGGAGGGCGGCTGCGGTGGCAGCGTCCCAGTCGATCACGCGGCGCACGGGCGCCTCCGTCGACGGGGGAGTGGCGGCTGCGGCAGGGCCCGCTGCGCCAGCATCCGATGCTACCGGTTCCGACGTGGCTTCCGACCCGCGCCCGGCCTCGCTGGTGGAGGCGCTCGACGTCGCTGCGGTGTCGGTGTCGTTCTGCCGGGGGGAGTCGGCATCGACGATCTCCGTCGTCGTGTCCGCATCGGCCGGAGCGACGGGCGCGTGCGCTGCGGCTGGCGACGGTTCCGTGTCAGCTGCCGGTTGCTCGTTCTCGGACGAAGCGTGTTCACCCTCCGCCGGCGGATGCTCGATCGGAGACGTGCCGGCGGCTGCCGCATCGGCTGCCGCCGATACCGCCGATTCGGTCGCCGGCTCGCTCGCGGGTGCCGGTGCAGGCGCTGGGGCGTACCGCGCGTAGTCGTCCTGATCGGCAGACGTCTCGCGAGTCGCGTGCGTCGGAGCCAGCTGGGCGACGGCGGTCGCGCCGGGAGTCAGGTGCAGCTCCGGAGATGTTGCGGAAGGCACCGCTCCCTGGCGAGAATCCGCGGGGAACGGCGGGGTGGGGGAGGGTTCACCCGGGGCACCCTGGGACGTGTCCGTTGCCGGGTTCGCGGGCGCGGGCCGAGTCGTGGCCTGTGGTGCCGGCGGCGGCGGCACGTTCGGCGGGGCGGCATCCGCCGTCCGAGACCCGGTGTCCGATTCGGAAGGCGTACTCTGCTTCCTTCGGAACCAACCCCGACCGGATCCCTGCGCCATTCCCACTCCTACCCCGTCTGCGGAGAGCCACGGGTGAACCGTTGCTCGGCACTCCAGCGTAACCGGGGACTCTCACCTCCGACGATCGATTTCGGTCGTCTCGCGGACTCCTGCGGGATTCCCACTGTGGAGAGGTGCACATCCGCGACGCTCAAGCCGTTTCACGTGAAACATCGGCTCCTCGCCGGGTGGGGACGGCGTCCGCTCGGCAGGTGCCCGCAACCCGATGCACCACGCCTCAGGCGACCCCGAGCGACTCCACCCCGCGTTCGGTACCTGGGGAAACGGTCCGCGGTGAACCACGCGGCGCGGAGGAGACCGCACTGCTCCAGTGTGTCTCCTCATGGGGAGGTGCCCGTGGCTTCCGCGCCAGTGCGACCGCCGTGCCGTGCTGAGAACGATGTTTCACGTGGAACATTGGCGTCGTGCGCGACTCACGCACTCCAGTTCGCCGTGTCGTCCACCACGCAGGGCGGACAGGCCGTCCGACACGCGCTCCGCTGTCCCAGCACGTCGGCGATCCAGGCGCGACGACCGCCGCGAACCTCCGCTCACCCGAGTACGCCGAGGGTGACCGCCCACGGCGAGCGAGCGCGAGCGCAGAGGTCGGAGGCGCTGCATGGCGCACGCCGGCCGGGTCCGGACGACCGACGTCACCACTCGCCGCGCACACGTGACTGATCTGGTCGCAGCCGGCTACGCGAGTGGCCCAGTTGAACGGGACGGCACAGGCGCACGGAGACCCGGGGCGTCACTCAACCGAACCAGGCGGATGATGATCCCGCCCCCACGGTCGGCGAGGCGTACGCGGTGACGCTGCGCGGGCCAACTCGTCGTCGAAGCAATGGCGCGCATGCGCGACGAGTCAGTCGCCGTCTCGCGTGAGCCGGGTGTCCGCGACGGCACGTAGGCACGTGCTGGCGTCACGTTTCGCGACGGAATCAGGGCGAACGCGACGCGGTCTGCGGCATTCGCGAGACGACACCATGACCTGTGGCGCCTCCTCGGTCGCTCTCTGTTCCTCGGCAGGGCATCGTCCGGACGCCTCGACGCAGTCCGATTGGACGGTACGAGGGCATCACCCAGGAGGGCCGAGCGATGAGGACTGGGGAGGGTCTGGCCGGCGTCTCGGCCAGACCGGCGCGCGTTGGATCCAGGGAGCACTGCCGCTCCACTCATCGTCACGGCGGGCGCCGTGACGCTGTGTGGGACCGCGAGCCTGGGCTCGCTCCCCGCGACCGCTTGATCCCGAGCAGGTGCAGCGGTGCGCGGCCGGCCGCAGACGCGGTGGGCGGAGGCGGCCATGACGTCACCGCAGGCGAGGACCGATCAGTCGGTCACGGCCGAGCGACGGTACCTCGGTCCGGGCGGGGACGGGCCGGCCACTCATGCGTTCCGCCTGCGTGGATAAAGAAGGAGCATCCGACACTGTCCCGGCGCGGCGAGTCCGCCCGCGTCGGCGATCGGCGTGTGCGCAACCTCGGTCGGCTCACGTCTTGGCGCACGGGGAGCGGCGTGGCACACACGCCGGCAGCGCGCCCGAGCGCCCGATCCGACAACCTGCGGTCTCCAGTGGCGTGGGCGCACGACGACGATGGTCCCGACTGCATGCTCCATCGCGAGTCGTTGGACTCACGTGCGTCGACGTCCCCGGGTGCGTTGCAGCACGAGCCGCATGACGTCCTGCCTACAGGCTGTCCGGGCGGCAGGACATGCGCACCGAACTCACCGATGTCGCGCCCTCACACGCATCGGAGCTCCCCTCACGGCGCGGCACGGCCCGCACTCTCCGACCGCGGCGGTCGAGCACGGCGTCCGTGCAGTGGGGGAGGGGACTGCGCAGCCAAGAACGGGCGGCGCATTCCACGGCTCAGGCGATTCCGCTCCGGCGTTTCACGTGAAACGACGGAGCGCATGGTCGCCTGCGCGCCAGCCCTCGAAGCCGAGCCCGGGTGCACCGGCACGACCCCTCACCGCAGCAACGGCCCGGCGCGCGGCCCTGGACTGCCCACGTGCGCGGTGTCACTGGTCACTGCATCGAGCGCGTGCTGGTCACGTCGCCGCCGTCCCGCCGGTTCTCCCGAGGCGCCCACACGATTGCCCACCGCTCGCCCACCCGCACGAGGAGCAGTCGAACCGTGAAGTCTCCCCGCCCAGCTCGTTCCGGTTCGAGCGCGGGAGAGCACCTCACTCCATGGCTCGCCGGGGGGTGCAGGCGGGTCAGGCGAGGAGTAGGCGCCGAAGCAGCGAACGTTCGGTGTCGCCCAGCCCCAACGCTCGCAGGATCGACGGAGCATCCTCGGCGGTCTCGCGAACGATGTCAGTCCTCCCCATGAGCCAACCCTCGATCTCGGAGGGAGACCTCCCGGCCCCGGAACCGTGCGCCAGGAGCGACGCGTCGTCGGCCATGACGATCACCGACTCCACGTAGTCGGCGACGACCGCGTCCGACTCGACGCCTGCGTTGCCGAGGAGGAGGGCGGAGATCATGCCCGTGCGGTCGCGGCCGGCGCTGCAGTGCACGAGGACGCCGGGCCCGGCGGAAGCGATCGACTCGAGCGCGGCCCGCACGAGGTGCGGCTGCAGTTCCCAGTTGTGCGCCCAGTACTCCGGTGAGTCGAGAATCGGCAGGCAGCGCCGACGGAACTCCGCGTCGGACTGGTCCTCGGTCGGACGCTGCAGTACAGGAATGCCCGCCGTGACCGACTCGGACACTTCCGGGTCCCCGTCTCGCACGCCCGACTCGAGTTCACTCCGAAGGTCGACGATCGCCCGGACACCCCAGGATCTGGCGTCCTGCCATCCCCGTGCGGTCAGGCGCTCACGGCGCGGCCCGCGCGCCACCCGCCGCAGGGCGGTGAGGCCGGTCGGAGAATCGGAGGTCGGTAGCCCGCCGAGATCACGGCAATTCGGATAGCCGTCCCAGCGGAGCGCACGCATCCCGCAAATCTACGCGTACCGAGCCGCGTCAACCGCGTTCGGTCACACGCAACTCGATCCGAGAGACGTCGCGACGGTACTGATGTTCCACGTGAAACATCGAGCGGATCCGTGCCCGCGGCTCGACCCTCAGCTTCGGCGTGCGTGCACCACGCGGGTGGGCTCGGCCACGACGCCCTCGCCGAGCACGAGTACCTCCACGTCGGAGAGCCCGTACTTCCGGATCGGCTTGGCGGCCGCGTCGATCTCCTTCGCCGCGTTCGCACCCTTCATCAGCACCAGCTCGCCGCCGTGGCGAAGCAGGGGAGCGGTGACCGGGATCAGCGTGCGCAGCGCACTCACTGCACGTGCGGTCACCTGGTCGAGGGTGCCCTCGAGCTTCGATTCCTCGGCACGAGCGCGGACGACCTCGACGTTGCGCAACTCGAGCGCGTCCACCTGATCGTTGAGCCAGGCGACTCGACGCTCCATCGGCTCGATCAGCACGAATTCGACATCCGGGCGCGTCAGCGCGAGCACCAGGCCGGGAAGCCCCGCTCCACTGCCCACGTCGCCGACCCGGCCCGGTCGCAGCAGCGGCGCGACGAGCCCGCTGTTCACGATGTGGCGGGACCAGAGCCGGGGGAGTTCCAGCGGTCCGATCAGACCGAGCTCCTCACCGCGATCGGCGAGGTTGCGGGTGAAGGCGCGCACCGCATCGATGCGGTCGCCGAACACGACCGCGGCATCGGCGGGCTCGATCTCGAGGCTCATCGTTTCACGTGAAACGGGTCAGCCGCGCGTGATGACGGTGTGGCGGTCCTTGCCCTCGCCGCTCGACTCCGAGTGGAAGCCGCGCTCGGCGACCAGGTCGTGCACGATCTTCCGCTCGTAGGACGACATCGGCGGGAGCGATGCGTCGGGAGAGCCGGCCTCGATGCGCTCGACCGCACGCTCGACCAGGCGGGAGAGCTCGGCCTTCCGCTGGTCGCGCGACCCGCCGATGTCGAGGATCATGCGGGAGAACGCGCCGGTCTTCGACTGCACGGCGAGCCGTACGAGTTCCTGCAGCGCCGAGACGACCTCGGGCTTCGAGAGGACCGAGAGGTTGGACCCCTCGCTCGCCGTCACCGACACCATCGCGCGCTGATCGGTGACGTCGATGTCGATGTCACCGTCGATGTCGCAGATGTCGAGGAGTTCCTCGATGTAGTCGGCTGCGATCTCGCCCTCGTCGGCGAAGGCGTCCGCCGCCGGCTGCTCGTGCTGAACGTCGGTCATGGTCCTACTTCCGGTTTCCGGGCTTCTTCTTGGCGCGCGCCTTGCCCATCGGCTGCTGGCGCTGCGTGGGCTTGGGTGCCTCGACCTCGGGCGACGGGCCCGACTCCTCGGTCGCCGCGGGCAGCTTGCCTCGCCGCGCCAGTCGCGCCTCGCGTGCCTTCGCCGCCTCGCTGCCCGGCGTGGGCATGTTGCGGATGACGATGAACTGCTGGCCCATGGTCCAGAAGTTCGAGGTCAGCCAGTAGAACATCACGCCGATGGGGAAGGCGACACCCGACACCGCGAACACGAGGGGGAGCAGGTAGAGCAGGATGCGCTGCTGGCGGAACATCGGGCTCGCCTTGGTCTCCGGCGACATGTTCTTGGAGACGATCTGGAGCTGCGTGATGAACTGCGAGGCCGTCATCAGGATGATCATGACCACCGCGATGACCATCGTCTGCCACGGACCGCCCGCGTTCACGGCCTCGATGAACGTCGAGCTGAGCGGGGCGCCGAGCAGCTCGGCCTGGTTGAGCGAGTCGGCGAGGTCCTGGTTCAGCAGGCCCACGCCGGCGGCGTCGTTGCGCGCGGCGTCGTTCAGCACCGAGAAGAGGCCGAAGAAGATCGGCATCTGGAGCAGCAGCGGGAGGCACGACGAGAGCGGGTTCGTGCCCGTGCGCTTGTAGAGCTCCATGGTCTCGCGCGACATCGCCTCGCGAGAGAACTGGTCCTTCTTGCCCTTGTACTTGTCCTGGATCTTCTTCAGGTGCGGCGCCACCTCGAGCATCCGCCGCTGGTTCTTGATCTGCCGGACGAACACCGGAATCAGTGCAGCACGTACGACCACCACCAGTCCGACGATCGAGAGCACCCAGGTGAGACCCGCGTCGCCGTCCATGCCGAAGAACGTGAACAGGCTGTGGAACCCGACCAGGATGAGCTCGATGACCCATTTGATGGGCCAGAGAATGGTGCTGATGATGTCCATGGGGGTGGATCAGTCCTTTCCAGGGGCGGCGACGACGAAACCGAATCGGGTGGTGTGGAAGTGCTGGCGCCGGGAGGCGGGCACATCGTCGATGCCGCCCTCCGCCCAGGGATGACAGCGTGCGAGACGACGGACGGTCAGGGCCGTGCCCACGACCGCACCGTGTTCCTGCACCGCGCCGAGTGAGTACGCGGAGCAGGATGGGTAGTACCTGCACACGTCGCCGTAGAGGGGCGAGATCACCGCGCGGTAGACACGGAGCAGGAGGACGAGGATGTTGCGGGGGAGGAGGAGCAACCAGAGCAGGACTGCGCGCATCAACGCCTCCCGGTCTCACCGACGGCGACGGCCACATCGCCGCGCAACGCCGGCCAGTCGGCGTCCGCCGCGGAGGGGAGCGCACGGAACACGACATCGACTCCGAGCACGCCGGCATCGACGAGTTCCCGGCTGGCGGCCTTCAGGCGACGCCGCACCAGGTTCCGCCGAACGGCGGAGCCGACCTTCTTCGACACGATGAATCCGAACCGCGGCTGAGCATCGGCCGGCGTGCGCCGGACGTAGCTCACCGTGTGCGCCCCCACGCGTTTCGCACCCCTCCGCACCACGGACCGATAGTCGTCGGCGCTCGTGATGCGGTGGGCGGGAGCGAGCACCGGTGCTTACGCGGAGAGTTCGGTACGACCCTTGCGGCGGCGCGCCGAGATGATCGAGCGCCCGGCGCGGGTGCGCATGCGCAGGCGGAAGCCGTGCACCTTGGCGCGGCGGCGGTTGTTGGGCTGGAAAGTGCGCTTGCTCATTCTGTGCTCCGATTGGGTGATTCGTGTCCGCAGTCACGACCCGAGGGGCGTGACCGGGAAAGCAGTGGCGGCCCTCAGGGCCTCGCGGTCAACTGATTAAAACTACGGCCTCGCAGGCCGCTGGTCAAACCAGAACGTACCGCGGACCGTCGATTATCGCCGATCACTCAGGTTACGCCATGGTGCGACACGCCGAGCCCGTCGCCGACCCCGAAAATCGCATTTGTCGAGGGGAGTCCGATTGGGTACCGTAAACAACCAAGTTATCCCCAGCCTCGGACGCATGACCGCGGGAATCGCGACGGATCTGCCCACAGGCTGTGGATGGAACTGTGAGTTGTCCACCTCGCTTCGTTCAGCATGTCGACCGGGGATCGACGAACGACGCCCGAGGCCACCGACCGATTGCGGGGAACCATGACCGAGCAGCCCATTTCCGACACGTGGGCCACGGTCATGGACCGACTCGACGCGGACGAAGCGGTCACGCCGATGCTCCAGGGCTTCCTCAACCTCGTCGAGCCCAAGGGCATCGCGGCCGGCACCTTCTACCTCGAGGTGCCGAACGACTTCACCGCGAGCATGCTCAACCAGCGGATGCGGGTCTCGTTGCTCACGGCGATGGGCGCGATCGAGACGCCGTCGGTCACCTCCTTCTACGTCGTCGTGAATCCCGAGCTCGAGCAGGACACCCCCATCACGCCGCAGCCCGTGCTCGCAGGAGCGCACCAGACGGGCGTCGAGGCCCGCGACGTGGGCCCGACCGCAGCACCCTCCGCCGACGGCAACGTCGTCGAACTCCCCGCGTCGCCGCAATCGGTCTTCGACACGGCCGCGGAGCGCCCCCGGGATGCGCGTCTCAATCCGAAGTACAGCTTCGACAACTTCGTCATCGGCCAGTCCAATCGCTTCGCCCACGCGGCGGCGGTCGCCGTCGCCGAAGCTCCCGCGAAGGCCTACAACCCGCTCTTCGTGTACGGCGAGTCCGGCCTGGGCAAGACCCACCTCCTGCACGCGATCGGTCACTACGCCCTGAGCCTGTACCCGGGCATCCGCGTGCGGTACGTGTCGAGCGAAGAGTTCACGAACGACTTCATCAACTCGATCGCGAACAACCGCGGCTCGCTGTTCCAGCAGCGCTACCGCAACATCGACATCCTCCTGATCGACGACATCCAGTTCCTTCAGGGCAAGGCGGAGACGCAGGAGGCGTTCTTCCACACGTTCAACACGCTGCACGACCACAACAAGCAGGTCGTGATCACGAGCGACGTGCCGCCGAAGCACCTCACCGGCTTCGAGGACCGCATGCGCAGCCGCTTCGAGTGGGGCCTCATCACCGACGTGCAGGCGCCCGACCTCGAGACCCGCATCGCGATCCTCCGCAAGAAGGCGCAGTCGGAGCGGCTCCAGGTGCCCGACGAGATCCTGGAGTACATGGCGTCGAAGGTGTCGAGCAACATCCGCGAGCTCGAGGGCACCCTCATCCGCGTCACGGCCTTCGCCAGCCTGAACCGCACCCCGGTCGACCTGCCGCTCGTGCAGACCGTGCTGAAGGACCTGATCACCGACGACGAGGACAACGTCATCGCGCCGGTCGACATCATCACGAACACCGCGGACTACTTCAAGCTCACGGTCGACGACCTCTACGGCTCGAGCCGGTCGCAGGCCGTGGCGACGGCGCGGCAGATCGCGATGTACCTCTGCCGTGAGCTCACCAATCTCTCCCTGCCCAAGATCGGCCAGCTGTTCGGCAACCGCGACCACACGACCGTGATGTACGCGAACAAGAAGATCAGCGAGCTCATGAAGGAGCGTCGTTCGATCTACAACCAGGTCACCGAGCTGACCGCGCGCATCAAGCAGAACAGCCGCTACCGCTGACGCGGAGGGCCGCACGCACGGCCCCCACGGTCACCTCGCGCCCGATCTGCCGCGCCGTCACACCCCTCGGATCCGGTTCGGGCTCGCTTCGTCGCGCACTCTGCACATGTGGATAACCTGTGGAAACGTGCGGACGACACGCAACCGTCCTGTGGACGGATCCATGACGCCTGTGGAATGCGATCGGATGCCGCTGAGCGCCGTGAACCCCGGAATCACGCGTCTCTCACAGTCCGCCCACAAATGACACGAATGTAGTTCCGCGGAATCGAGCGCCTCCCACACGGTTATCCACAGTTTCCACACCGGTTAACGCTGTTAAGAACTCCTCTTCTCTCCGTCCACCTCCGACAACGATCGGTGCACCGGACGGTGGAGAACCCGATGCACGGTGACCTCCAACGCCGTTCACGCCTCTCCCACTAGCATTGGACCCACCAGCGAACCGACCACCGACGGGAGAGCGCGTGAAGTTCCAGGTCAACAGAGACGTCTTCAGCGAAGCCGTCTCGTTCGCCGTGAAGCTGTTGCCGCAGCGCACGACCCTCCCGATCCTCAGCGGCGTGCTCATCGAGGCAGGCGATGACGGCCTCGTCCTGTCGTCCTTCGACTACGAGGTCTCGTCGAAGACCGAGATCGCGGCGGACGTCGAGGAAGCGGGTACCGTCCTCGTCTCCGGGCGTCTCCTGGCAGAGATCGCCAGCCGGCTTCCGAACGCCCCCGTGCGGTTCAGCACCGAGGAGGGGCGGATCACGGTCAGCTGTGGTTCGGCCAGCTTCACCCTGCTGTCGATGCCCGTCGAGGAGTACCCGAGCATCCCCGAGGTCGGGGACCAGTCGGGCCTCGTCCCCGCGGAGGAGTTCGCCGCGGCCGTCGCGCAGGTCGCGGTGGCCGCATCCCGCGACGACGTGACGCCCGTCATCACCGGCGTGCAGCTCGAGGTCGCCGAGACGAGCCTCGGCCTGGTCGCGACCGACCGCTATCGCGTGGCCGTGCGCCAGGTGGAGTGGGACGGCGGGTCCGTGGCGACCGGCGGCGAGTCGCTCACGGCGCTCGTTCCGGCGCGCACCCTGCAGGAGGTCGGCAAGACCTTCGGGCACTCCGGCAACATCTCGGTCTCGATCACCAGTCGCGACGATCGCGAGCTGATCGCATTCACCGCGGACAAGAAGACCGTCACGTCCTTGCTGATCAAGGGCAATTTCCCACCCGTTCGCCGGCTCTTCCCCGACGACGTGCAGAACTACGCCGTGATGAACACCGCGGACCTCATCGAGGCGACCCGCCGTGTCGCCCTCGTGCTCGAGCGCGAGGCGGCGCTGCGCTACACCTTCGGCGCTGACGGACTCACCCTCGAGGCCATCGGCAGCGAGCAGGCGCAGGCGAGCGAGACCATCGACGCCGTGCTGACGGGCGACCCGACGGTCGTCTCGCTGAAGCCGCAGTTCCTGCTCGACGGCCTGGGCGCGGTGCACTCCGAGTTCGTCCGCATCGCGTTCACCAAGACCGACAACCCCAACAAGCCCGGGCCCGTGCTCATCACGAGCCAGACCTCCCGCGAACAGGCGGGATCCGACAGCTACCGGTACCTCCTGCAGCCGAACCTGCTGCTGCGCTGATCCGACCCGCGCGGTCGGCGAGGGGGGTCACGGCGGCGTGACCAGCGATCAGGGGAACGACATGCACATCGGAATCATCGGCCTGGGCAAGATGGGCGCGAACATGCGTGAGCGCCTCCGCGAGCACGACATCGAGGTGACCGGGTTCGACACGAATCCCGACCTCTCCGACGTCGCGAGCCTGCACGACCTGGTCGAGGCGCTGCCGGCGCCGAGACTCGTCTGGGTCATGGTGCCGTCGGGTCACATCACCGACGGCGTCGTCGCCGACCTCTCGGAGTTCCTCGACGAGGGCGACCTCGTGATCAACGGCGGCAACTCGCGGTACACCGACGACCTGCGCTACGGGCAGCGCCTCGACGTCCACGGCATCCGGTTCGTCGATGCGGGCGTCTCGGGCGGAGTCTGGGGCGACCGGTACGGGTACGGCCTCATGGTCGGCGGTGCCGACGCCGACGTCGAGCGAGCGATGCCGGTCTTCGACGCGTTGCGCCCGGACGGTCCGCGCGAGGAGGGCTTCTCCCATGTGGGTCCGGTCGGCGCCGGGCACTACGCGAAGATGGTGCACAACGGCGTCGAGTACGCACTCATGCAGGCGTACGCCGAGGGGTACGAGCTGCTCGCGAAGCGCAGCGATCTCGTCACCGACGTCGAGGCGACCTTCGCCGGCTGGCAGCGCGGCACCGTGGTGCGGTCGTGGCTGCTCGAGCTGCTCGTGCGCGCGCTGGAGGAGGACCCCGAGCTCGACGACATCCGCGGCTACGTGAACGACTCGGGCGAGGGCAGGTGGACCGTCGAGGAGGCGATCGACCAGGCCGTTCCCGTCCCGACGATCAGCGCCGCCATCTTCGCGAGGTTCGTGTCGCGCCAGGAGGATTCGCCGGCCATGCGCGCCGTGGCGTCCCTCCGCAACCAGTTCGGCGGCCACGCCGTCACGCCGGCCGGGGAGTAGCACCGCCCGCGCATGCACATCTCGCGACTCTCGCTCACCGACTACCGCAACTACGGCCACGCCGAGCTCCTGCTGGAGCCCGGCGCGACCGTGTTCGCGGGGCGTAACGGCCACGGCAAGACCAACCTGGTCGAGGCGATCGGCTACCTCTCGACCCTCGGTTCGCACCGGGTGTCGAGCGAGCACGCGCTGATCCGGGCCGGCGCCGACTCGGCGGTCATCCGCGCCCTGCTCGCCCACGCCGGTCGCGAGGTGCTGGTCGAGGTGCAGTTGAACCGCGGTGCCGCGAACAAGGCGCAGGTCAATCGCAACGGGGTGCGCACGCGCGAGCTGCCGCGCTACACGCACTCGGTGCTGTTCGCGCCGGAGGACCTCGCGATCGTGCGGGGCGACCCCGGCGTGCGGCGCAGGTTCCTCGACGACCTGCTGGTGCAGCGGATGCCTCGCATCGCCGGCGTCCTCGCCGACTACGACCGCGTGCTGCGCCAGCGCAACTCGCTCCTCAAGTCGGCGCGCTCGAGCGGGCTGCGGAACGCGCAGCTGCCGACCCTGGAGATCTGGGACGAGCGGCTCGTGGAACTGGGCACCGAGGTCATCGACCGCCGCGCGGAACTCGTGGCCGACCTCGCCGAACCGGTGCGGGCCGCGTACCGCGGAATCGTCGACGACGATCATGCGCCGCGCCTCGAGCCCCGGCTCTCCATCGACGGCGCCGGCGAGGACCTCGAGCGGAGCGTCGCCGAACCCGGACCCGGCGCGTCGACCGACGACGCCACCCCCGTCGCATCCGACACCGCATCCCGCTTCCGCGAGTCACTCGCCGGGCTCCGCCCGAAGGAGCTCGAGCGCGGCGTCACGCTCGCGGGGCCGCACCGCGACGACGTGCTGCTCGAGTTGAACGGCCTGCCCGCGAAGGGGTACGCCTCGCACGGCGAGTCGTGGTCGTTCGCGCTCGCGCTCAAGATCGCCTCGGCCGAGCTGCTGCGCGCCGACTCGACGACCGGCGACCCCGTGCTGATCCTCGATGACGTGTTCGCCGAGCTCGACCGCGGCCGGCGCGACCGCCTGGCCGCCTCCATCGGCGACTTCGAGCAGGTGCTGATCACGGCGGCCGTCATCGAGGACGTCCCCGAGTCGCTGGCAGGTCGGGTCGTCCGCATCGAGCGCGGTGCGATCGTCGGCGGGTCGGAGGAGGATGGATCCGAAGTCGGGTCCCGCAGCGAGGAGGTCGAGGATGCCTGAGCCGAGCGCCGCCACGCCTGCCGACGCCACGAGCGAGGCGATCCGGGTCTACCAGCACTTCCGCGAGGTCTTCGGCGGGGCGCCGACCGGGTCCAGGCGACGCAAACGCGACGAGCCCGCGCGCGGAGCGAGCGCGCCGTTCGGCAACGGCCGCGAGCCGCGAGCCCTCGGCGACACCCTCGACACCCTCACCGCGGAACTCGGCTGGAACTCGCCGCTCGCGCAGCAGGAGCTCTTGTCGTCGTGGTCGGAGGTGGCCGGCGAGGAGACCGCTCGGCACTCCGAGCCGGTGGGCCTGGAGCACGGCGTGCTGACGGTGCGGTGCGATTCGACGGCGTGGGCGACGCAGCTGCGCATGATGCGCACGACGATCGCCGCGCGCATCGTCGACCGGTATCCGGAGGCGGGCGTCGAGTCCATCCGTTTCCAAGGCCCGGACGCCCCATCCTGGAAAAAGGGGCCCAGATCGGTTCCAGGGCGGGGTCCGCGCGATACCTACGGCTGACCAGACAAATTCGGTCACCCATCTGTGGAAAGGCCCGCAGACGGCCACGTCGCGCCTCGGCCGCTGCCGAAGATTGATAGGCTGGAGTGTCGCCAGGACGACGGTCAGGAGCCCGATTCACACATGACAGCCGAACCGACGAAGGCCCAGCAACTGCCGGAATACGGCGCAGACGCGATCCAGGTTCTCGAGGGCCTCGAAGCGGTTCGGAAGCGTCCCGGAATGTACATCGGGTCGACCGGTCCGCGCGGCCTCCACCACCTCGTCTACGAGATCGTCGACAACTCGGTCGACGAGGCGCTCGCAGGCTTCTGCGACGCGATCGAGGTCACCATCCTGGAGGACGGCGGGGTACGGGTCGTCGACAACGGCCGCGGCATCCCGGTCGACCTGCACAAGACCGAGGGGCGCTCGACGGTCGAGGTCGTGCTGACGGTGCTGCACGCCGGCGGCAAGTTCGGCGGCGGCGGGTACGCGGTGTCGGGCGGCCTGCACGGCGTGGGTTCCTCGGTGGTCAACGCGCTGTCGAGCCGACTCGACGTCGAGGTGCGCCGGCAGGGTTCGATCTGGACCCAGTCGTACACGACGGGTGTGCCGGATGCCCCGCTCGCGCAGGGCGACGCGAGCGACGAGACCGGCACCGCCATCACGTTCTGGCCGAGCGCCGAGATCTTCGAGACCGTCGAGTTCGACTACGAGACGCTCCGCACCCGCTTCCAGCAGATGGCGTTCCTGAACAAGGGACTGCGCATCACGCTCACCGACCGCCGCGCCGAGCTGCAGGTCACCGAGGAGGAGGCCGACGACGTCGCCGAGCCGGTGCGCACCGACACCTTCCTGTACGAGCGCGGCCTCGTCGACTACGTCGAGTACCTGAACCACGCGAAGAAGTCCGACCTCGTGCACGACGAGATCATCTCGTTCGAGTCGGAGGACACCGACCGGCACATCGCGCTCGAGGTCGCGATGCAGTGGACGACGGCGTACAACGAGTCGGTCCACACCTACGCGAACACGATCAACACGCACGAGGGCGGCACCCACGAGGAGGGCTTCCGCGCGGCGCTGACGACGCTCGTCAACCGCTACGCCCGCGAGAAGGGCATCCTCAAGGACAAGGACGACAACCTCTCCGGCGAGGACGTGCGCGAGGGCCTCACCGCCGTCATCTCGGTGAAGCTCTCCGAGCCGCAGTTCGAGGGCCAGACGAAGACGAAGCTCGGCAACACCGAGGCGAAGTCGTTCGTGCAGCGGGTGACGGCCGAACAGCTCGGCGACTGGTTCGACCGCAACCCGAACCAGGCGCGCGACGTCATCCGCAAGGCGATCCAGGCCGCGACCGCGCGCCTCGCGGCGCGCAAGGCGCGCGAGGCCACCCGTCGCAAGGGCCTGCTCGAGTCGGGCGGCATGCCCGGCAAGCTGAAGGACTGCTCGTCGAAGGACGCCACGGTCTCCGAGATCTTCATCGTCGAGGGCGACTCGGCCGGCGGTTCGGCCGTGCAGGGGCGCAACCCGGAGACGCAGGCGATCCTCCCGCTGCGCGGCAAGATCCTGAACGTCGAGAAGGCGCGCCTCGACCGGGCGCTCGCGAACAACGAGGTGCAGGCGATGATCACGGCGTTCGGTGCCGGCATCGGCGAGGACTTCGACCCCGAGAAGGTCAGGTACCACAAGATCGTGCTCATGGCCGACGCCGACGTCGACGGCCAGCACATCACGACCCTGCTGCTGACGCTGCTGTTCCGCTACATGCGCCCGCTCATCGACCTCGGCTACGTGTACCTCGCCCAGCCGCCGCTGTATCGACTCAAGTGGACGAATGCCGACCACGAGTACGTCTACACCGACCGCGAGCGCGACGCCCTGCTCGCCGACGGCATCGCCGACGGCAAGCGGATCCCGAAGGAGAACGGCATCCAGCGCTACAAGGGCCTCGGTGAGATGAACCACCAGGAGCTCTGGGATACCACGATGAACCCCGAGACCCGCACCCTGCTGCAGGTCACGATGGACGACGCGGCCGCCGCGGACGAGATCTTCTCCACGCTCATGGGCGAGGACGTCGAGTCGCGCCGGAGCTTCATCCAGAAGAACGCGAAGGACGTGCGCTTTCTCGACATCTGATCGAGCGCGACGACGAGGACTGAACGGCACACATGGCAGACGTCACCACTCCTGAGGAGAACGCGGGGCACGACCCGCACGGCCGCATCGACCAGGTCGACCTCCAGCTCGAGATGCAGCGGTCGTACCTCGACTACGCGATGAGCGTGATCGTCGGGCGCGCACTGCCCGACGTGCGCGACGGGTTGAAGCCCGTGCACCGCCGCGTGATCTACGCGATGTACGACGGCGGGTACCGCCCCGACAAGGCGTTCTCGAAGTGCTCGCGCGTGGTCGGCGACGTGATGGGTCAGTTCCACCCGCACGGCGACACCGCGATCTACGACGCCCTGGTGCGTCTCGTACAGCCGTGGTCGATGCGCTACCCGCTCGCGCTCGGCCAGGGCAACTTCGGCTCGCCCGGCAACGACGGCGCGGCGGCCCCGCGGTACACCGAGACCAAGATGCATCCGATCGCGCTCGAGATGGTGCGCGACATCGACGAGGACACCGTCGACTTCCAGGACAACTACGACGGCCACACGCAGGAGCCGTCGATCCTGCCGAGCCGCTTCCCGAACCTGCTGGTCAACGGGTCGGTCGGCATCGCGGTCGGCATGGCCACGAACATCCCGCCGCACAACCTCCGCGAGGTCGCATCGGGTGCGCAGTGGTACCTCGAGCACCCGGATGCCTCGCGCGAGGAGCTCCAGGAGGCGCTGATCCAGCGCATCAAGGGGCCGGACTTCCCGACCGGGGCGCAGATCCTCGGCGTGAAGGGCATCCACGACGCGTACCGCACGGGCCGCGGCTCGATCACGATGCGCGCGGTCGTGTCGGTCGAGGAGCTGCAGGGCCGCACCTGCCTCGTCGTCACCGAGCTGCCGTACCAGGTGAACCCCGACAACCTGGCGATCAAGATCGCCGACCTCGTCAAGGAGGGGAAGATCGGCGGCATCGCCGACATCCGCGACGAGACCTCGGGCCGCACCGGCCAGCGACTCGTGATCGTGCTGAAGCGCGACGCGGTCGCGAAGGTCGTGCTGAACAACCTGTACAAGCACACCCAGTTGCAGGAGAACTTCGGCGCGAACATGCTCGCGATCGTCGACGGCGTGCCCCGCACCCTCTCGATCGACGGGTTCATCGCGCACTGGGTCGACCACCAGGTCGACGTGATCGTGCGCCGCACGAAGTTCCGCCTCGCGAAGGCCGAGGCGGACGCGCACATCCAGCGCGGCTACGTGAAGGCGCTCGACATGCTGGACGAGGTGATCGCGCTCATCCGCCGCTCGCCCGACGTCGACACCGCCCGCACGGGGCTGATGGAGCTGCTCGACGTCGACCAGTTGCAGGCCGACGCCATCCTCACGATGCAGCTGCGCCGCCTCGCGGCGCTCGAACGCCAGAAGATCATCGACCGCCTCGAGGAGCTCGAGCGCGAGATCGCCGAGTACCTGGCGATCCTCGCCGACGAGTCCCGCCAGCGGGCGATCGTCAGTGACGAGCTCGCGACGATCGTCGACAAGTACGGCGACGAGCGCCGCACGCACATCATGCCCGGATTCGACGGCGACATGAGCGTGGAGGACCTCATCCCCGAAGAGGAGATGGTCGTCACCGTCACCCGGGGCGGATACGTCAAGCGCACGCGCAGCGACAACTACCGCTCGCAGCATCGCGGCGGCAAGGGAGTGAAGGGCGCGCAGCTGCGCGCCGACGACGTGGTCGAGCACTTCTTCGTGACGACCACGCACCACTGGCTGCTGTTCTTCACGAACATGGGCCGGGTCTACCGCGCGAAGGCGTACGAGATCCTCGAGGCCGGCCGCGACGCGAAGGGCCAGCACGTCGCGAACCTGCTCGAGATGCAGCCCGACGAGCAGATCGCGGAGATCCTCGACATCCGCGACTACGAGGTGGCCAGGCACCTCGTGCTCGCCACGCGGGACGGCCTCGTCAAGAAGACGGAGCTCACGCAGTACGACACCAACCGCTCGCGCGGCATCATCGCGATCAACCTGCGCGAGGGCGACGAACTCGTCTCCGCCATGCTGGTCGACGAGGGCGACGAGCTGCTGCTCGTGTCGCGCAAGGGCATGTCGCTGCGCTTCGCCGCGACCGACGAGGCGCTCCGGCCGATGGGCCGTTCGACCTCCGGCGTCAAGGGAATCGCGTTCCGCGAGGGGGACGAGCTGCTCGAGGCATCCGTCGTGCCCCACACCGAAGGCGAGTCGGTCGTGGTCGAGGGCGATGGCCCGGATGCCGCGAAGGGCCGCCGTTCCCCGAGCGACACCTACGTGTTCGTGGTCACCGAGGGCGGCTGGGCGAAGCGCACGCCGGTCGAGGAGTACCGCATCCAGGGGCGCAGCGGACTGGGCATCAAGGTGGCCAAGCTGAACGGCGACCGCGGCGATCTGGTGGGCTCGCTCATCGTCGCCGAGGGCGACGAGGTCCTTGTGGTCCTTGCCAGCGGCAAGGTGGTACGCTCTGACGTCGCGGAGGTCCCGGCCAAGGGTCGGGACACGATGGGCGTGGTGTTCGCGAAGTTCGCGGACGACGATCGCATCATCGCCATCGCACGGAACACCGAGCGGAACCTCACCGAGCACGATGGGGAGGGCGTCGAGGGTTCGCCGGGAAAGGGAGAAGCAGCAGATGAGTAGCGTCGCGGACAAGCTCGCCAAGAAGTCCTCGCGTCGGACGCCGGCCAAGCAGGTGCGCCTGCGGCTGGTCTACATCGACTTCTGGTCGGCGCTGAAGCTGTCGTTCCTGGTCGCGGTGTGCATCGCGGTCATCAACATCGTCGCCACGTTCCTCGTCTGGACCGTGTTGAACTCGACCGACATCTTCACCATGGTCAACGACCTGGTGCAGGACATCGCCGGCACCGCGGGCGACCTCACCGCCTTCCTGTCGCTCGGCAACATCATGGGCTTCGCCATCATCGTCTCGCTGCTGAACCTCGTCGTGACCACCGCGCTGGGCGCGATCGTCGCGGTGCTGTACAACCTCAGCGTGAAGGTGACCGGCGGCATCCTCGTCGGGTTCACGAACAACTGACTCGATTCGTGAATCCGACTCCGGTCGGGTAGTCTGTCACTCGGCCATTTTCGGGGCTATAGCTCAGGCGGTTAGAGCGCTTCGCTGATAACGAAGAGGTCCGAGGTTCAAGTCCTCGTAGCCCCACTCCACAATTGCACACCGGGTGCCGCGTCCTCGCGGCACCGCAGGGGGCCTTAGCTCAGTTGGTAGAGCGCCTGCTTTGCAAGCAGGATGTCAGGAGTTCGATTCTCCTAGGCTCCACAGTCACTCCGCCGGTCCGGGTCCGGGATAGCCTGTTGACCGTGGACATCCGCATCGCGGCCTACGGCGTCATCATCCGCGAGGGCCAGATCCTGCTCGCGCACTGGAACGAACACGGCAGGACCGGCTGGACGCTCCCCGGTGGCGGCATCGAAGGGGACGAGCATCCCCACGACGCGGCCCGCCGCGAGATCTTCGAGGAGACGGGCTACCGGGCGAGGATCGACCGGCTGCTCGGCATCGACCGCATGATGATCGACGCGTCTCGACGGCACAGCGATACGCACGCCGACCTCTACGCGCTGCGCATCGTCTACCGGGCGACGGTGACCGGCGGCACGCTCACCAACGAGGTGGACGGGTCGAGCGACGAAGCGCGCTGGTTCCCGCTCGACGATGTGCCCGACCTGCACCGCGTGAGCCTGGTCGACGTCGGGCTGCGCCTCGACGCGGCTGAGCCGCCGGTGGGGATGCTCGGCACGGGGGCCTGACACGCCACGACGGCCCCTCCGTCGGGAGGGGCCGTCGTGTGCGGATGCGACGAAGTGCCTGCGGGTGCTGCCCGCGACGAGCGGGGGCGTCACAGGTACGGCCTCGAGGTGATCGCTGCCGACAGCGCCCGCTGTTCGCGTTGCTCGCGCTCGCGTGCGTTGCGGAAGGCCAGTCGGTGCGCGTCGCGGTCGAACCGGCGGTGCTCCTGGCGCCGGCTCCAGGCCAGCAGTGCGATGCCGATGCTGCGTGCGATGCGCTCCGCGGCATCCTGCGGGCTGCGCAGGCTGCGTCGCGGTGGGTGGGCGGTGAGGATCTGGCTGTTCATGATCGTTCCTTGCGTGGAGGTGGTGCGGTGGGGAGGTGGTGCGAGTGCACTCCGTCGACGGGCGTCGGTGCCGCGCTCGGCGGGCCCGCTCGCGGGAGTGCGGACGGGTCGCGGCGTGCGTGCACGAACGGCCGGCGTGGTGCGACGCCGAGGCGGAGCATCCGGTGCCGAAGGGTTCGCGTCACCGACGTCGAGACGACGGTCGGGTGGCGGCGAACTCCGGAACCGGAGCGATGCGTCGGCGAAGAGAGGCCCGATGAGGGGCCGGCGACGCGGGGCGGTGGAGCCTAGTGGGAGCGGACGACGAAGGAGGTCGCCATGTTGCCGGGAATCTTCCCGAGGACGCGCTCGTATGCTCCGATGCGGTACGTCTGCGTGCAAATCATGCTGATCACTCCTTCCCCTGCTCGAGAACCACTTCTGACGAGATCACACGTTAGCGCCGCGGAGCATTCGCGCGCAAGAGGGAATCGCGTGAATTCCGGGTGCACACCGAGTGCGACGCACTGCGGGCACGACGACGGGCCCGAGCACGCGCTTCGCGTCGCTCGGGCCCGGGGCGCCGGTCGGTGCCGGCGCCGTGCGTCTCAGGCTTCCTTGTCGGGGCCCGGCGTCGGCTCGTCCTCGGCGACCCACAGCTCGTCGTCGGCGCGGAACGTCTGCCAGACGGCGTACGCGATCGCACCGGCCGCGACCACGGCCGCACCGATGGCGATGTAGCCGCCGACGCCCGGACCGCTCGACTTGGGCTCCTCGAACCTCGGGTTCACCCGCGCGAGGGCGGCGCGCACGCGCTTGTCCTTCGCGACGTCGCCGATCGACATGATCGTGCCGAGCGCACTGCCCAGCACGGGCACCATGGTGCGCTCGATCGACTTGCCGGTGTCGGTGGCGAACTTGCCGACCGCATCGACCCGCGGCCCCACGTAGGTGTCGTATCCCTGGCGCACACGCGGCGTGACCTCCTCACGGGTGAGGTGGCCGAGCTGCCGGCTGGCCTCGCGCGCGACGGTGTTCGCGCGCTCGAGTACCGCCTGCTGCTCTCCCCACAGCTGCTCCGCACTTCCGCGGAGTCGCTTGAGTTCCTTCCGGCGCTTGCGTGACAGGCTCATCTCGACCCTCCATCGTCTGCTGCAGCGAACTCCTCCATCTTGCCACCACAATGGCCCGGATCAGGGAGTGAGTGTCGAATCGGGCATACGGGTTGACAGATTCCCCTGTGCGAGAATCGTGGACATGCCACAACACACCGCAGTCGCGACGATCACGACCAACCACGGACCCATCCAGGTCGAGCTCTACGGCAACCACGCACCGAAGACGGTGGACAACTTCGTCGGCCTCGCGACGGGCGCCAAGGAGTGGACGCACCCGGCCACCGGCCAGAAGACGACCGACCCGCTGTACGACGGCGTCGTGTTCCACCGCATCATCCCGGGCTTCATGATCCAGGGCGGCGACCCGCTCGGCCAGGGCATCGGCGGCCCCGGCTACCAGTTCGACGACGAGATCCACCCCGAACTCGACTTCACCGAGCCGTACGTGCTCGCGATGGCCAACGCCGGCAAGCAGATGGGACGCGGCACGAACGGCTCGCAGTTCTTCATCACGGTCGGCCCGACCACCTGGCTGCAGGGCAAGCACACCATCTTCGGCAAGGTGACGGATGCCGCGAGCCAGGGTGTCGTCGACAAGCTCGCCGCCGTGCCCACCGACGGGCGCGACCGCCCGCTCGAGGACGTCGTGATCGAGACCATCTCCGTCGAAGCGGTCTGATCCGACGTGACCGACGCCGACCCGGGGAGCCGCTGCTACCGGCACCCCGATCGCGTGAGCTACGTGCTGTGCCAGCGCTGCGGGCGAACCATCTGCGGTGAGTGCCAGACGCAGGGCGCGGTCGGGGTGACGTGCCCGGAGTGCATGCGCGAGCAGCGCCAGCAGGCGCCGCGCGTGCGCTCGCGGGTGCTCACGCGCGCGAGCTCGGGCGCGCCGGTGGTGACGTATACCCTCATCGGCATCACGGTCGCGGTGTTCGTGCTGCAGCTCATCCCGGGGCTCGGCATCACGAACCGCCTGTACTTCACCCCGCTCGCGATGAGTGAGATCGCGTTCGAGCCGTGGCGCATGATCACGACCATGTTCGTGCACTCGACCGGACTGATCTTCCACGTGCTGCTGAACATGTACACGCTGTGGATCCTCGGGCAGCTCCTCGAGGGGCTGCTCGGCCGCGGGCGATTCCTCGCGCTCTACTTCATCTCGGGGTTCGCGGGTTCGGTCGGCGTGATCTGGCTGTCGAACCCGAACACGGCGGTCGTCGGGGCATCCGGTGCCATCTTCGGCCTGATGGGCGCGTTCCTCGTCATCCAGCGACGGCTCGGGGGGCAGGCGACGCAGCTGCTCATCCTCGTGGGCATCAACCTCGTCATCGGGTTCGTGCCCGGGTTCAACATCGCCTGGCAGGCGCACCTGGGCGGACTCGTCGGCGGCGCGCTGGTCGGCCTGATCTTCGTAGAGACCCGCGACCGCTCACGACGCGGCCTGCAGATCGGCCTGCTGGTCGCCCTGTCGGCGGTGCTCGTGCTGCTCAGCCTGCGGTACTTCTTCTTCCCGCTCATCTGAGCTGCAGACGCGCACGGCCGAGAGTTATCCACAGGCTTCTCCACATCTGGGGAGAGTTACAGGGGTGTAATTGTCGCCCTTAAGGGGGACGCGGCCGGGTCGGCCCAGAGAAGCGGGGCGGATGCTCGTCGCATCCGCCCCGCTCTTCGAGTTCGTGTCCCGCCGCCGCTATCGCCAGCGGGTGGTCATGAGGAAGCCGATGAAGGCGATGCCGAACCCGACGAGGATGTTCCACGAGCCGAGGTCGGGCACCGGCCACTGACCCTGGCTCACGTAGAAGACGATGATCCACGCGAGGCCGACGAGCATGAAGCCGAACATGACCGGCTTGAACCACACCGGGTTCGGGGTCTCGTCGGAGTTGGTCTGCTCGACGCGCTCGGGCTTCGAGGAGTTCGCACGTGCCATGCGCCCGATTCTACCGTGCACGCGCGTTCGGTCGGAATCGAATGGGGGTAGGGTGATCCGGTGACGCGAGTGCTGGTGATCGACAACTACGACAGCTTCGTCTACACGCTGAACGGCTACCTGCAGGAGCTCGGAGCGGAGACCGTCGTGGTGCGCAACGACGACATCCCCGAGGGGGAGCTCGGTGCGCGCATGGCCGAGTTCGACGCCGTGCTGGTGTCGCCCGGTCCGGGCAAGCCCGCCGATGCCGGTGCCTCCATCCCCGCCGTCGAGGAGGCGCTCGGCACTGGCCAGCCGTTGCTCGGCGTCTGCCTCGGACACCAGGCCATCGCGGAGGCGTTCGGCGGCGTGGTCACGAACGCCGAGGAGCTCATGCACGGCAAGACCTCGTCGATCGTGCACGACGACAGCCCGTTCTACGACGGCGTGCCGCAGCGGTTCACCGCGACCCGCTACCACTCGCTCGCCGTGGTCGACGGCACGATCCCCGACGACCTGGTCGTCACCTCGCGCACCGAGGGTGGCGTGATCATGGGCCTCCGCCACGCGAGCGCCCCGATCTTCGGCGTGCAGTTCCACCCCGAGTCGGTGCTCACCGAGGGCGGCTACCGCATGCTCGGCAACTGGCTCGAGTCGGCCGGCCTGAAGGGCGCAGCCGAGCGCGCCGTGGGCATGAGCCCGCACATGAAGTCGGCCTGAGCCGGGTGCACGTCGGGTGACGGCGAGCGGATGCCTCGCGGCATCCGCTCGATCGATCAGCCGTCGTCGCCGTCGTTCCCGCCGCCGTCGTTCGACCCGCCGGCGCAGTACCGGAGCGTGACGTCGGACTTCTGCGGCACGTCGCCCGGGGGCAGCGACTGCTGCACCACCGGATCGTTCGGCTGCGCCGGGCACGAGCTGTCGGGCTGCGGCACCGGGTTCAGCTGGAGCGTGCTGCCGCGCAGCAGCGAGCTCGCGGTCGACAGCGGCTGGCCCGTGAGGTCGGGGAGCGTGACGAGCCCGCTCGAGACGCGGAAGTTGACCGTCGAGCCGACCGTCACCGAGCTGCCGCCCGCAGGGTCGGTCGCGAGCACGATGTCGGCGGGGACCGTCGGCGAGTTCTCGCGCGTCTCGCTGCCGGCGGTGAGGCCCCGGCTCTCGAGCGCCTCCTTCGCCTGGTCGAGGGTCTGGTTGCGCAGGTCGGGGATGTCGACGACCTCGCGACCCGTGGAGACGTAGACGCGCACGACCACCTGGCCGGGTTCGACGATGGTGCCGGCCTCGGGATCGGAGCGGATGACCTGCCCCTCGGGGACGGCGTCGCTGGTCTCGGTGAGCTGCGTCGCCTGGAGGTCGAGGTCCTGCAGCACGCCCGTCGCCTCCTCGTACGACATGCCCTGCAGGGCGGGGATCTCGCGAGCGCTCGAGGGGATGTCGTCGGTCGGCGTCAGGTTGAACGCCCAGTACATGACGGCGAGCACCGTCACGACCACGGCGACGACGCCCGCCCAGATCCAGAGCGCCGGTGGGCGCCGCTGGGTGCGATCCATCGTCTCGTCCTCGGTGAGCTGGCGCAGCGCCAGCTCCGAGCTGGAGAGCGAGGTCGACGGAGCGCCGAACAGCAGCTCGGTCTCGTCCGGCTGCCGGTGGACCGGCACGCGACCGGACGCGGCCACGTCGACGTCGGAGCGGAAGTCGGCCGCGGTCTGGTACCGCTGCGAGCGGTCCTTGCCGAGCGCGTGCAGCACGACCGTGTCGAACGCCGGCGAGACCCGCGGGTTGATGACGCTCGGCTTGACCGGCCGCTCGCTGACGTGCTGGTATGCGACCGCGACCGGCGTCTCGCCGCGGAACGGGGGACGCCCCGTGAGCATCTCGAACAGCACCACGCCGGTCGAGTAGAGGTCGGTGCGGGCATCCACCGTCTCGCCCTTCGCCTGCTCCGGCGAGAAGTACGAGGCGGTGCCGAGGATCGCGGTGGTCTGGGCCACGGTCGTCGAGGAGTCGGAGATCGCGCGCGCGATGCCGAAGTCCATCACCTTCACCTGGCCGGCCGAGGTGATCATGATGTTGCCGGGCTTGATGTCGCGGTGCACGACGCCCGCGCGGTGCGAGTACTCGAGCGCCGTGAGCACGCCGTCGATGATGCGCGCGGCCTCGGCCGGCTCGAGCGGACCCTCGCGGATGATGTCGCGCAGCAGGCGGCCCTCGACCCGCTCCATCACGATGAACGGCAGCTGCACCTCGTGACCGGAGCCGTCGAGCACGGTCTCCTCACCGGCGTCGAAGACCCGCACGATGGTCGGGTGCGCCATGCGCGCGGCCGACTGCGCCTCCTGGCGGAAGCGGGTGCGGAACGCCGGATCGGTGGCGAGCGACGACTTCAGCAGCTTGATGGCGACGCTGCGGCCCAGGCGCGTGTCGGTGCCGGCGTGCACGTCGGACATGCCGCCGCGACCGATGAGTTCGCCGACGCGGTAGCGACCGGCCAGGAGCCGGCCGTTATCGGTCACGTGCACTCGTCTCTCCTCCGGCGTCCGATCAGGGGGCGGGCGTCGAGGTCGCGGCCTGGACCGTCACCTGCGCGGGCGGCGAGAACGGCGAGTCGAGCGGACCGCAGAAGTAGCGGTACGTGACCTCGAAGTCGCCGGTGCCGGCCCGAACCGTGGCCGACGTGGTGCTCGCGCCCACGACCGCGTTGTTCGGGATCGATGCGTCGCCCGTGACCGCGACCTCGTAGCCGGTCAGCGTCTGGCCGGCGGGGCAGTTCTGCCCCGGCCAGCTGACCTGCACGTCGGTGTTCGGCGGGGTGGTGGCGGGGTTCACCGTCGGCGCGGACGACGGTGCGGACGGCGCGACCGGGTCGGCGTAGTAGGTGATCGTGATCTGCGAGCCCTGCTCGACCGGGCCGGTGGGGTTCACCGCGTAGACGGTGCCCGCATCCGCCGGATCGGTCGCCGCGTTGCCCTCGACCGCGTTGACCGACATGCCGAGTGCCTCGAGGCCCGTGCGGGCGTTGTCGACCGACAGGCCGAGGTAGTCGTCCTGGTTGATCTGCACCGTGGAATCGGTGGGCGTCGGCGTCGGGGTGTCGGAGGTCGGCGGCGGCGAGCTCGGCGGTGCGCTCGTCGACGTGCTGGGTGGTGCCTGCGCCGAGCCGTTGTTGAGGGCCAGCGCGATGATCGTGCCGATGAGCACGATCGCGAGGATCGCGATGAGCACGATCAGCGGCCACGTCCACGGGCTGCGCTTCTTCTCCTCCTCGGCGGGTGCCTCCTCGCCGTCGGTCGGCGTGCCGCCCGAGGCCATGAGCACGGTCGTCGCCGCGGTGTCGCCGCTGCGCGGCATCATCATCGTGGCTGCGGCAGCCGCGCCGGCGGCGCCGAGGATGGCGGGCACCGACGCGGCGGCGCCCTGCACGTCGCCGCGACGCAGAGCGGTCGCGGCGCGCGAGAGGTGGGCGGCCGACTGCGGGCGGTCGGCCGGGTTCTTCGCGATGCAGGCGTAGACAAGGTTGCGGACCGGCTCGGAGACCGTCGCGGGCAGGTCGGGCGGCGTCTCGTTGATCTGCGCCATCGCGATGGCCACCTGCGACTCGCCAGTGAACGGGCGGCGGCCGGCGAGCGCCTCGTAGGCGACGATGCCGAGCGAGTAGATGTCGGTGGTGGGGGACGCGGGGTGACCGGAGGCCTGCTCGGGGGAGAGGTACTGCACCGTGCCCATGACCTGGCCGGTCGCGGTGAGCGGCACCTGGTCGGCGATGCGGGCGATGCCGAAGTCGGTGATCTTGACGCGCCCGTCGGGCGTGATGAGGAGGTTGCCGGGCTTGATGTCGCGGTGCACGAGGCCGGCGGCGTGTGCCGCGTGCAGTGCCGACGCGGTCTGCGCGACGATGTCGAGCACCTTGTCGGTCGAGAGCACGTGCTCGCGCTCGAGGATCGTGGAGAGCGCCTCGCCGGGCACGAGCTCCATCACGAGGAAGGCGCTGCCCTCCTCCTCGCCGTAGTCGAAGACGTTCGCGATGCCCTCGTGGTTGACGAGCGCCGCGTGCCGCGCCTCGGCGCGGAACCGCTCGAGGAAGCCGGGGTCGCCGAGGTACTCGTCCTTCAGGATCTTGATCGCGACCTGACGGCCGATCACGAGATCGGTCGCCTGCCAGACCTCGCCCATGCCGCCGATGGCGATCCTGGACTGGAGTTCGTAGCGCCCACCAAAGGTGAGCCCAGCGCTCGGTCTCATTCGTTCAGCACCGCCTCTAGTACCTGCTTCGCGATGGGTGCGGCGATGAGGTTGCCGAACCCACTCTGTCCCAATCCCCCTCCGTCTTCTACCAGCACCGTGATCGCATACTGAGGGTTGTCAGCAGGGGCGAATCCGGTGAACCAGAGGGTGTACGGGTCGTCCGTGCCGTTCTGGGCTGTGCCCGTCTTCCCCGCCACGCTGACGCCGTCTATTCTTGCATTACTCGCCGCGCCGCTCTCGACGCCGGAGATCATGATGTCAGTAAGTTGGCGCGCGGTCTGCTGGCTGACCGCCCGGCCGAGTTCCATCCGCTCGAACGACTCGAGCGGGCTCAGGTCGGGTGCGATGACCGCGTCGACGACGTTCGGCCGCATGACGATGCCGCCGTTCGCGATGCCGGCCGAGACCATGGCCATCTGCAGCGGCGTCGCCCGCACCTCGTACTGGCCGAACGCGCTGAGCGCGGTCTGCGCGTCGTCGAGGCCGCGGGGGTAGACGCTCGCCTCCGACTCCATCGGGATGGCGTGGGTCACGTTGAACCCGAACCGCTCGGCCTGCTCGCGGATCGCGGTGTCGCCCAGCTCGATGCCGAGCTCGGCGAACGGGATGTTGCAGGAGAGCCGGATGGCGTCGGCGATCGTGACCTCCTCACCGCCGCCGCATCGGCCGCCGCCGGCGTTGGTGACCACCGACGTCGACCCCGGCAGCGTGAACGACCCCGGGTTCGGCAGGGTGGACTCGGGCGTGTACTCGCCCGACTCGAACGCGGCCGCCGCGACCACCAGCTTGAAGACCGAGCCCGGCGGGTTCATGTCGCCGCCGATCGCGCGGTTGAACAGCGGGTCCTGCGGGTCGGCGAGCAGCGCGTCGAAGGTCTGCTGCACCTCCGCGCCGTTGTGCACGACCATCGAGTTCGGGTCGAACGACGGCTTCGAGACCATCGCGATGATCTTGCCGGTCGCGGGCTCGGTGACGATGACGGCACCCTGCAGGTCGCCGAGCGCATCCCACGCGGCCTGCTGGGCGACCGGGTCGATCGTGACGTCGACGGATGCCCCCTGCGGGTCCTGCCCCGTGATCAGGCGGTTCACCGAGTCGAAGAACTGCGAGCTCGACTGCCCGCTCAGGTACTCGTTCATCGCGCGTTCGATGCCGGTGGCCTCGCCGTTGACCGGGATGTAGCCGGTCACCGGCGCGTAGAGCGGGCCCTCGGTGTAGACGCGCTGGAACTTGTAGTTGTCGCCCGACGGCTCCGAGTAGGCGATCGGGGCGCCGTCGACGAGGATCGGCCCGCGCTCGACCGAGTACGACTCGTAGAGCGTGCGGGAGTTGCGCGGATCGGCGTTCAGCGCGTCGGCCGCGAAGTACTGGATCACGGTCGTGGACACGAGCAGCGTGCCGACCATGAGCAGGGTCAGGATCGAGACCCGCTTGAGTTCCCGGTTCATCCGTCGATCACCAGCCTCGGGTGGTTGCGCACCGTGTCGGAGAGCCGCAGCAGCAGCGCCACGATGATCCAGTTCGCCACGAGCGACGAACCACCGGCCGCGAGGAACGGCGTTGTCAGGCCGGTGAGCGGGATCACCCGCGTCACGCCGCCGACCACGATGAAGACCTGGAGGGCGACGACGAACGCGAGGCCGACGCCGAGCAGCTTGCCGAAGTCGTCCTGCCCCGCGAAGCCGATGCGGAAGCCGCGCGCGACGAGCAGCGCGTACAGCATGAAGATGGCGAACAGGCCGGCGAGCCCCAGCTCCTCGCCGAGGCTGGCGATGATGTAGTCGCTCTGCGGCACGGGCGTGATGTCGGGCCGGCCCTGGCCGAGGCCGGTGCCGATGAGGCCGCCGTTCGCCAGCCCGAACAGGCCCTGCACGAGCTGGAAGCTGCCGCCGACGGCGTCGTAGATGTCCTGGTCGAACGCGTTCAGCCAGTTGTCGAAGCGCGCGTTGACGTAGCCGAGCGTCTGGCTCGCCACGATCGCGCCGGCGAAGAAGAGGCCGAGGCCGAGGAGCACCCAGGACAGGCGACTGGTCGCGACGTAGAGCATCACGAGGAACAGGCCGAAGTACAGCAGTGCGGTACCGAGGTCGCGCTGGAAGACGATGACCGACATCGACAGGGCCCAGACCACGAGCAGCGGCCCGAGGTCGCGGGCCCGCGGGAACCGCATGCCGAGGAACTTCGTGCCCACCATCGACAGGCTGTCGCGGTTGCGCACCAGGTACCCGGCGAAGAACACGGCCAGCGCGATCTTCGCGATCTCACCGGGCTGGAAGGTGGCGATGTCGCCGATGCCGATCCACACCCGTGCGCCGTTGATCTCGCGGCCGAGCCCCGGCACCAGCGGCAGCAGCAGGAGCAGCACCGCGACGAGGCCCGAGAGGTACGTGTACTTGAACAGCACGCGGTGGTTGCGCACGATCAGGATGACCGCGATCGCGGCGACGATGGCGATGGCGGACCACGCGATCTGGCGCACCGCGGCGCTGTCCCACCCCGCGTCGCCGAAGGCGATGTCGATGCGGTAGATCTCGGCGATGCCGATGCCGTTGAGCACGGTGGCGATCGGCAGCAGGAAGGGGTCGGCGTCGCGCGCCACGAAGCGCATGGCCACGTGCAGGCCGATCACGAGCACCGAGAGGCCCACGCCGAGCAGGATGAGCTGCGTGTCGACCGCGCCAAGCGCGCCCAGCTGCACGAGCACGATCGCGCCCGCGTTGATGCCGCACGCGACCAGCAGCAGCGCGAGCTCGATGTTGCGCAGCTTCTGCGGGAGGTGGATGCGTCGCACGCCCGACGTCGGCGGGCCGCCGGTCGGCGGGACCGCGGCGGTGGTGCCTGCCCGGTTACTCAAGGGACTCCTCCAGCCTGTCGACGACGGCCTCGGCGTCCTGGAGCGAGCCGGTGCTGATGGTCTCCTCGACGCGCTGCTGGTCGTACAGCCGCAGCTCGGCGACGTCGATGTCCGCCTCGCGGTACAGCTCGCTGAGCACGATCGGCCCGAGGTTCTGCTGGATGCCCTGGTAGATCGCCACCCGGCCGTTCGACTCGCCCACGAAGTAGCGGGTCTGCGTCCACTGGTACGCGAGCACCGCGAGGCCGGCGACCGCGGCGACGATGAGCAGCACGCCGACCGTCCAGGTGACGATGCGGCGGCGGCGCCGACGCGCGTCCTCCTCGATGATCTCGTCGTAGTACTCCGCCGAGTCCGGCTCGAAGTGCGTCTCCTGCACGGGGTGCACGCGGAACGGGGTGAGCAGGAGGGAGCGCTGGCGCGCCGGCTCGGGCGTGCCGAAGGCGGGCGGAGCTGCGGCCGAGCCGACGATCTGCGGCGGGGTCGACGGCGCGGCGGGCTCGCCGATGTCGAGCACCACGACCGTGACGTTGTCGGGGGCGCCGCCGTCGAGCGACGCCTTCACGAGCCGGTCGGCGACGGGCTTCGCGCCGGCCTCGGAGAGGAGCGCCTTGCGGATGTCCTCGAACGACACGACGCCCGACAGGCCGTCGGAGCAGAGCAGCCAGCGATCGCCCGGACGGGTGTCGAGCGTGAGCGTGTCGATCTCCGGGGAGGACTCGACGTCGCCGAGCACGCGCATCAGCACCGAGCGGCGCGGATGCACCATGGCCTCCTCCTCCGTGATGCGGCCCGCGTCGACGAGTCGTTGCACGAAGGTGTGGTCGGTGGAGATCTGGCTGAGCTCGCCGCCGCGGAGCAGGTAGATGCGCGAGTCGCCGATATGGGAGATGGCCACCTGGTCGCCGTGCAGCAGCACGGCGCTCACGGTCGTGCCCATGCCCGTGAGCTCCGAGTGCTCGGCGACCGTCTCGGCGAGGCGCTGGTTCGCGCCGATCAGGCTGTCGTGCAGCGCCGCCGACGCGTCCTGCACCGACGGGTAGAGCTGGTCCGCGTCGCGGATGTAGCGGGTCGCGATCGCGCTGGCGACGTCGCCGCCCGCGTGCCCGCCCATGCCGTCGGCGACGACGAACAGGTGGCGGCCCGCATAGCCGGAGTCCTGGTTGTTCGACCGGATCCTCCCGACGTGCGAGACCGCGGCACTGCCCTTGACCGTCGCCATAGGGCTACCGTCGCAGCTCGAACGTGGTCGCGCCCACCTTCACGGTGGCTCCGAGCGGCACCGCAGCGGGCACGGTCACGCGGGAGCCGTTCAGGAAGGTCCCGTTCGTGGAGTCGAGGTCCTGGATCATCCACTGGTTGCTCCAGAGCATGAGCCGGGCGTGGTGGTTCGAGGTGTAGTCGTCGCGGATGATGATCGACGAGTCGCTGGAGCGGCCGATCGTGATCTCGTCGCGCCCGAGCGGGAACTCGCTGCCCGCCTTCGCGCCCGAGGTGATCACGAGCCGACCGGCGTTGTCGGTGGTCGCGATGTCGCCGGCTCCGGCGGCGGCCGCGGCGGCGGGCGGGCGGGGCGCCTCGGTGCCGCGCGGCGGGGTGGGCGGAGTCGACTGCCCCGAGGCATCCGCCGTCTGCATCTTGCGCACGCGCTGGCCGAACAGGTCGCTGCGCAGGGCCCACACGATGGAGAACACGAAGATCCACATCAGTGCGAGGAACGACAGCTGCAGGACCAGGAGGGTGAGTTCGCTCATTCAGCGGGCCCCCAGAACCCGTTCATGTCGTGGCGCCTGGTGGAAGGGGCCCCGCCGCCCGCGGCCGGAGCGGCCTGGGCGAGCACGCGGAAGACGATGCGCGATCGACCGACCGTGATGACCGAGTCGGGCTCGAGGATCGCCTCGCGCACCGGGTCGCCGTTCAGCTGCGTGCCGTTGGTCGAGCCGAGGTCGCGCACGCGGGCCCGCCGGCCGTCCCACTGCACCTCGACGTGCTTGCGGCTCGCGCCCGAGTCGTCGAGCGTGATGTCGGCCTCGCTGCCGCGGCCGATCACGGTGCGGCCCTTGATGATCGGATGCCGCCTGCCGCCGATGTCGAGCACGGGAGTCCAGGCGATGTCGCCCTTGACGTTGCTCGAGTCGACCTGGACCATGCCCTCCGACAGGCCCTCGTCGGGCTCGAGGGAGATCTGGATGCCGCCGGCGAACTGGAAGCCCTGGCTCGCGGCGTGCTGCTGCACGACGTCGGTGAGCTCGTCGACGAGTGCGGGGCCGAGCGTGGACATGCGCTGCAGGTCGGCACGCGACATCCGCACCCGGAAGGTGTTCGGGACGAGCACGCGGTCGCGCGACACGACCGCGGCCTTCGTGTCGAGCTCGCGCTTCAGGGCCGCCGTGATCTCGACCGGCTGCAGCCCCGAGCGGAAGGTCTTCGCGAAAGCGCCGTTGACGGCGCGTTCGAGACCCTTCTCGAAGTTGTCCAGTAGGCCCACAGGTCTCCCGATCCGCTTGGTTCCTCAGTGCATGTTAGCCGCAGCGCCTGCGCGCGCCATTCGTCAGTCGAAGCCCGTTGTGGACTCGGACTCCTCGAGGTCGACCGCGATCGTGGGCATCGACGCGGTGAGCAGGGTGCCGTCCGCGCGGCGGGCCCCCTCCACGTCGCGCATGTTCGGCATGCCGTAGTGGCGCGGGCCCTGGCCGTCGAGTGCGACCGTCACCGGTTCGCCCTCGCGCACCACGACCTGCTCGCCGCGCACCGAGAACTGCGCCTCGGTGCCGGCCTCGACCGTGAACGTCATGGCGGTCGGCTCGAGCTCGACGCGCACGCGCGTCTCCCGGATGGTGAGGCGGAAGATCAGGCGATCCCAGTCGTCGGGCAGGCGCGGGTCGAACGTGAAGACGCCGTTGTGGTCGCGGAACCCGCCGAAGCCGTAGACGAGGGAGCTCCAGACGCCGCCGGTGGACGCCACGTGGACGCCGTCCTGGGCGTTGTGGTGCAGGTCGGCGAGGTCGACGAACAGCGCCGCGCGGAAGTACCGCATCGACAGCTCGTGGTACCCGACCTCCGACGCGATGATCGACTGCACGACCGCCGACAGGGTCGAGTCACCCGTGGTCAGCGGGTCGTAGTACTCGAAGTTCGCCTGCTTCTCCTCGGTCGAGAACTGGTCGCCCTGGAGCAGCAGCGCGAGCACGACGTCGGCCTGCTTCAGCACCTGGAACCGGTAGATGACGAGCGGGTGGTAGTGCAGCAGCAGCGGGCGACGGCTCGCGGGCGTCGATTCGAGGTCCCACAGCTCCTTCTCGAGGAACGCGGAGTCCTGCGGGTGCACGCCGAGCTGCTCGTCGAACGGGATGAACATGTGGTCGGCCGCGCGCCGCCACTCGTCGGCCTCGTCGGGGTGCAGGTCGAGTCGGTCGACCGCGCGCGCGTAGGCCGCCGGGGCGCGCCGGCGCAGCTCGTCGACGGCGATGGCGGCCGCCTTCAGGTTCCCCTTCGCCATGACGTTCGTGTAGAGGTTGTCGTTCACGACCGTCGTGTACTCGTCGGGCCCCGTGACGCCGTGGATGTGGAACACCTCGACCGAGTTCGAGCGCCAGAACCCGAGGTCCTCCCACATGCGCGCCGTCTCGACGAGCACGTCGATCGCGCCGCGGGCCACGAAGTCCTCGTCGCCCGTCGCCGCCACGTACTGCACGAGCGCATACGAGATGTCGGCGTCGATGTGGTACTGCGCCGTGCCCGCCGCGTAGTACGCGCTCGACTCGAGGCCGTTGATGGTGCGCCACGGGAAGAGCGCGCCGCGCTGGTTGAGCTCCGTGGCCCGCGCGCGCGCCGGCTCCAGCATCCGCTGCCGGAATCGCAGCACGTTGCGCGCCGTGTTGGGTGCCGTATAGGAGAGGAACGGCATGACGTAGACCTCGGAGTCCCAGAAGTAGTGACCGCCGTAGCCCGACCCCGAGACGCCCTTCGCCGCGACGCCGCCGCCGTCGGTGCGGGCCGTGGCCTGGGCGAGCTGGAACAGGTTCCAGCGGGTCGCCTGCTGCAGGGTCGGATGCCCCGGGATCTCGACGTCCGTGTTCGTCCAGTAGTCGTCGAGCCAGGCCTCCTGCTGCCGCAGCAGTTCCTCGACGCCGACCTCGGCGGCGCGGTCGAGCGAGCGGTCGCAGCGGTCGGCGAGCTCGCGCACGGGCACCGACGCCGCGGTGTGGTACGTGAACAGCTTGGTGATGCGGACCGGCTTCCCCTGCTCGGCGCGCATGCGGTACACGTGCTTCGCGAGGTCGTCCTCGATCGTGGTCGTCTCGTCGAACGGGTTCTCGGTCTCGATGCGGTGCTCGGTGCCCGCGACCACCGTCATGCCCGAGTTCGTGCAGCGGTAGCCAAGCAGGTAGCGGCCGTCGCGCTCGCGCTTCAGGCGCGGCTGCAGCACGCGCTCGGTGAACTGCTCGGCCTTGCGCGGGTCGAACGCCTCGACCGACTCCTGCACGCCCGAGCGGTACTCGTCGCGGCCGTCCTGCCGGTTCAGCATCTGGCTGGAGATGGTCACGGCGGCGTCGGCGTCGAGCAGCTCGACCTCGTACTCGATGACGCCGAGGTGGCGATCGGTGAACGAGACCATGCGGCGCGAGGTGATCTGCACGCGCTTGCCCGACGGGGTGCGCCACTCGAGCGACCGGCTCAGCGTGCCGGTGCGGAAGTCGAGCCGCCGTTCGTAGCTCATGAGCTCGGCGTTGGTGAGCACGAGCGGCTCGTCGTCGACGTACAGCCGGATCGTCTTCGCGTCGGGCGCGTTCACGATGGTCTGCCCCACGCGGGCGAAGCCGAACGCCTCCTCCGCGTGGCGGATCGGCCAGGTCTCGTGGAAGCCGTTGATGAACGTGCCGTGCACGTGCCCGTCGCGGCCCTCGTCGACGTTGCCTCGCAGGCCGAGGTAGCCGTTGCCCACGGCGAACATGGTCTCGGTCGTGCCGATGTCGTCGGCCGAGAACTCGGTCTCGACGAGGGCCCAGTCGTCGACGGGGAACCGGTTGCGGTTCAGCGGGTCGTGGTCGGCGAACCTCATGATCCGGCCTTTCGGTGGTGCTGGGGGAGCAGGGGGATGAGCTCGTCGAGCTCGAACACGACGAGGTCGGCGCCGAGTCGGCGCAGGTTCTCGTGGCCGGCGCCGCGGTCGACGCCCACGACGAGCCCGAAGTCGCCGGCGGCGCCCGCCTGCACGCCCGACTCGGCGTCCTCGACGACGACGCACGCGGTCGTCGGCAGGCCGAGCAGCTCGGCGCCGTACTCGTAGGTGTCGGGCGCGGGCTTGCCGGGGATGCCGTGCTCGGCCGCCACGCCGCCGTGCACGACGACCTCGAAGCGGTCGGCGAGGCCCGCGGTCGCGAGCACCGACGGAGCGTTCTTCGAGCTCGAGACCACCGCGACCTCGGCGTCGGTCGCCGCGAGCGCGTCGAGGAACGCGACGCTGGCCGGGTACGCCTCCACGCCGTCCTCGGCGAGCGACTCGTTGAACGCGTCGTTCTTGCGGTTGCCGAGCCCGCACACCGTCTCGGTGGTCGGCGGGTCGTCGGGCGTGCCCTCGGGCAGCGTGATGCCGCGGCTCGCGAGCAGGCTCCGCACGCCGTCGTAGCGCGGCTTGCCGTCGATGTAGGCGAAGTAGTCGGCGGTCTCGTACGGCTTCACGCCGCGCGACTCGAGGAACGGGGCGAACAGCCGCGCCCACGCGTGCATGTGCACCTCGGCCGTCGGCGTGAGCACGCCGTCGAGGTCGAAGAGCCAGCCGCGGATGCCCGCCAGGTCGGGCCGAGCGATGGAGTCGTCCGTCGTCGCCACTGCAGATCCTCTCGATGGGGGTGGGGGTGCGAACGGCGTCGTTCCCTGTCCACTCGATGCTAGGGGGCGGATGCCGCGAGCGCATCGTTTCAAGTGGACGGGATCGCGGGGGCGAGGCGGGGCCCGCGGGCATCGCCCCCGGCGGTCGAATGGCATGCGCGCCGCTGAAGTGTTAGTCTCTGTTGGCTGGTGCGCCATGTGCGCGCGTCAGTGGTGAGCGCAAGTGGCGGAATAGGCAGACGCGCACGGTTCAGGTCCGTGTGCCCGAGAGGGCGTGGGGGTTCAACTCCCCCCTTGCGCACCAGAGAGAAGGCCCGGGGCGGATGCTCCGGGCCTTCGTCGTTCGCGATCCGGCTCAGGCCGCGGAGGACGCCAGGGCGCGCGGCGCATGCTGGTCGCGGTACTCGCGGGGCGTCGCGCCGTACTCGCGACGGAAGGCCCGCGAGAACGTCGTCGGATCGCTGAAGCCGGCCCGCACCGCGACGTCGGCGACCGGGGCGTCGAGTTCGCGCAGCATCCGCTCGCCCATGCGCAGGCGGGTGCGGCGCAGGAAGTCGGCGGGCGTCGTGTCGTTGCGCTCGAACAGCAGGTACAGCTTGCGGCGCGAGATGTAGTGCCGGTGGGCGACGGCTTCCAGCGACAGGTCGGGGTCGGAGGCATGGTGCCGGAGGTGCTCCTCGACGGTCGCGAGCAGCGCCGCGGGCGTCTGCGGAAGCACCTCGGTCGTCGTGAACGACGAGCGGATCATGGTCGCGGCCAGGTCGCGCGTGGCCTCTGCGAGCTCGTGGGCGCCCGACGCGGTCGCGAGCGGCACGGCCTGGCGGAGCGCCGACGCGTGCGAGAAGAGCGTGCGCGTCGACGCGTTGGAGGGGACGAGCAGGCGACGGCACGACTCGTCGATGAGCTGGTTCGGGATGCCCAGCGAACTGCGGGAGACCTGGACGATGAGCTGTCGCTGCTGCGGCGCCGAGTAGTCGAGGTAGTAGCCCTGGTCGGTCGCGTAGGTGGTGACCGAGCCGGGGCTCACGCGCACGCTGCGCTCGTTCTGCGCCACGAGCCCGGTGGAGTGCAGCTGCAGCGAGAGGTGCAGGTCGTCGCCGTCGGCGCGACGAGCGGTGCGTGCCGTGCGCTCGGCGCTGTGGCCGGCGCTCTCCACGGACGAGACGGTGAGGCGGTCGTCGATGCGGAGATGCTCCATGCGCCCGTGGAAGCGCTCCTCGAACGACAGGCAGGTGAGCGGCACGAAGCACCGGGAGACGATGTCCTCCCAGTCGTCGGCGGTCTCGACCTCCTGCACCTCCACCGCGCGCCTCCTCGCGTCTCGTGGTGAGGAGGATCGGCGTGCCTGCTGTGGAAGCCGACGCCTCCTCACGTCGCGGGGGAAACTTACGTCGGCCAGCAGCGGTCCGTCAAGATGCAGCACCCGGAGATCCGCGGTTTCGCGCGGATCGTGCACGATTCGTCACCTGCGGCGCGGGCCATGCATCGCCGTGCACGAATCGTCAGTCGCCCCGCCTGCGACCGCCGGTAGCGTCCCTCGACATCACCGGCGGCACCTGGCGCCGGACGGCCGAGAGGACGCACTGAGGCGTCCGGGAGGAAGTACCGATGACGTTCTTCGAGCAGTCGACGTGGGATGGACGCACCTGGATCGGGGGGTGGACGACGACCGATGCGACCGCCGACGTCGTGAACCCGGCCACCGGCCAGCGGATCGCGACGTACGCCACGTCGACCCCCGATGACGTGGACCACGCGACGACGCTCGCGACGGCGGCCCAGGTCGAGTGGGCGGCGCGCCCGGCGGAGGAGCGCGCGACCGTGCTGCGCCGCGCGGCTGCGCTGATCGAGGAGCACTCCGACGCGCTCGGCCACTGGCTCGTGCGCGAGGCCGGTTCCGGTGCGGGGAAGGCCGCATTCGAAGCCGGGCTCGTCGCCGCGGAGTTCCACCTCGCGGCGGCGACCGCGATGATGCCGTACGGCCAGCTGCTGCAGAGCAGCAGGCCGCGCCTCAGCCTCGCTCGTCGCCGTCCGGTCGGCGTCGTCGGAGTGATCTCGCCGTTCAACTTCCCCGCGATCCTCTCGGCGCGCTCGATCGCTCCCGCCCTCGCGCTCGGCAACGCCGTCGTGCACAAGCCCGACCCGCGCACCACCGTCGCCGGCGGACTGTTCTTCGCCGCGCTGCTGGAAGCCGCGGGGCTGCCGCCGGACGTGTTCGCGGTGCTGCCCGGGCGCGCCGAGGTCGGCGCCGCCGTCGTCGACGAACCGCGCATCCCCGTGATCTCGTTCACCGGATCGTCGGAGGCCGGCCGGGTCATCGGCGCGCGGGCGGGCCAACTGCTGAAGCGGGCGCACCTCGAACTCGGCGGCAACAGCGCGCTGATCGTGCTCGACGACGTCGACGTGGCCGCCGCGGCATCCGCCGGCGCGTGGGGGTCCTTCCTCCACCAGGGGCAGATCTGCATGACGACCGGGCGACACCTCGTGCACGAGGCGATCTACGACGAGTACGTCGAGCGACTCGCCGAGAAGGCCGAGGCGATCCCGGTCGGCGACCCCGCGGAGGGCGCACCCCTCGGACCGCTCATCGACACGGGCCAGCGCGACAAGGTGCACGCGATCGTGTCGGAGACCGTCGCCGCCGGCGGACGCGTCGCCGCGGGCGGCGAGTACGACGGGCTCAACTACCGCCCGACCGTGCTGGCAGAGGTCCGAGCGGAGCATCCGGCATTCGCCAAGGAGATCTTCGGACCGGTCGCGCCGGTCACCAAGGTGGCATCCGTCGACGAGGCCGTCGAGCTCGCCAACGCGACCGAGTACGGCCTCTCGCTCGGGATCCTCGCCGGCGACGCGTTCCGGGCGTACGAACTCGCCGACCGCATGCACACCGGCATCGTGCACATCAACGACCAGACCATCGACGACGAGTCGCAGGCGCCCTTCGGCGGCGTCGGCATGTCCGGCACCGGCAGCCGATTCGGCGGGCACGAGGCCAACATCGAGGCGTTCACCGAGACCCAGTGGGTGACCGTCCAGTCGCAGGTCGCGACCTACCCGTTCTGACCCGCACCGAGTCCGCAGCACCGTACCGATCGCACCACCCCGACAGCACCACCCGAGAACCCGATGGGAAACGAGAAAGGAAGTGCAACGATGCACGCACGAATGAAGAGGGCGGCGCCTGCCGCGCTCCTGGCCGCAGGCGCGCTCCTGCTCACGTCGTGCTCCAGCGACGGCGGCACCACCACCAGCGACGGCGACGACACCACAGACGACAGCGCCGTCGCGGCGGCCGAGGAGTTCCTCGTGCCCTGGAACGGCGAGGGCGACAAGTCCCTGCTCATCGACGAGCCCCTGGACGCCCCCGTGGCCGAGGGGACCCACGTGGTCTACCTCGACGTGGGCACCCCGGTGAGCGCCGTGATGTGGGGCAACCTGCAGGCGCCCGCGGAGCTGCTCGGCCTCGAGCTCGAGCGCGTCGAGGTGGGTCGCGACGCCCAGTCGGTCAACTCGGCGATGAACTCCGTCGTCGAGATCGCGCCCGACGGCGTCATCAACATCACCCTGGACCCGGTCTTCTTCGAGACGCAGATCGAGGAGCTCGACGAACTCGGCATCCCGCTGGTCAGCGGATCGGTCATGAACACCGTCGAGTTCGGGCTCCCCGAGGCGTTCAACGGCCCCGACTGGATGCGGGCGAACGGCGCCGCACTGGGTGCCGCGGCGATCGCGCGCTCCGGCGGGGCGACCGAGTTCGTCTTCTACAACATCCCGGAGTTCCCGTTCTCGCCGTACGAGCTCGAGGGCGCCGAGGCGAAGATCGCCGAGCTGTGCGGCGAGTGCACGCTGCGCACCGTGGACATCCCGATCGCGGAGCTCGGGTCGACGGCCGCCGACCGGGTCGTGAGCGACCTGCAGGCGAACCCGCAGACCGAGTACTTCATCGCGGCGGTCGACGAGGTGCAGCTCGGCCTGCCGCCGAAGCTCGACCTCGCCGGCATCGAGATCCAGGGCATCGGCATGTGGACCCCGCCGCCGAACTACGAGCAGATCGCGGCGGGCGACCAGGACGCCACGCTCTCGGTCGACCTCAACCTCATGATGTGGACCGTGCTCGACCAGCTCCTCCGCGAGATGGCCGGCCAGGACTACGAGTGGCCCGACGCGGAGACCTCGGCCTCGTCGCTGACCCGCGTCACCGACGCGGGCAACGTGCCGGAGGACCCGGTGGTCGGCTACGTGGCGATCCCCGACTACCAGGACCGCTTCGCGGCCAACTGGCTCGTCGACTGACCTCCCCACCCGCTGCCGGGGAGGCAGCCCCCGCGCCTCCCCGGCAGCCTCCGTTCCATCGCCCAACGCCCAGAGAGGATGCCCCGTGACCCACGAGATCGGCCGGCCGCTGCTCCGCGTACGCGGAATGCTGAAGATGTTCCCCGGCCTCGTCGCGCTCGACCGCGTCAGCCTCGACGTGCACCCGGGCGAGATCGTCTCGGTCGTCGGCCAGAACGGGTCGGGCAAGTCGACGCTCGTGAAGATCCTCGCGGGCGTGTACGCCGCCGACGGCGGCCGGGTCGAGCTCGCCGAGGGCACGGGGCTCCACTTCATCCACCAGGACCTCGCGCTCGTGCCGGAGCTCTCCGCGGCGGAGAACCTCGCGCTGATGCGGGGTACCGGCGCCGGCGGACTCGCGCCGTTCCACGACCGGCGCCGCAGCGAGCGCGCCCGCGAGCTCGTCGCCCGCTTCGGCCCGGTGTTCGACGTCGACGTGCCGGTGCGCAGGCTCACGCCCGCGCAGCGCGCGGTCGTCGCGATCAGCCGGGCGCTCGACGGCTGGACCCACTCCGCGAACGTGCTGCTGCTCGACGAGCCGACCGAGTCGCTGCACCGCAGCGAGGTCGACGTGCTCTTCGAGGCCGTGCGCCGCCTCGCGGCCGACGGCACCGGGATCGTCTTCGTATCGCATCGGCTCGACGAGGTGCTCGGGCTCTCCGACCGCATCGTCGTGCTGCGCGACGGGCACAAGGTCGCCGACGAGCCCGCGCACGAGGTCGACGAGTCCCGGTTGATCGGCTTCATCACGGGTGCCGAGGACGGCGCCGCCGTGCCGACCACACCGCGGACGAGCTCGTCGGGTCCGCGCGAGGCGCGCGCTGAACCGGACGCCCCCGCGAGCCCGCCCGCACTCCGCGTGCGCGGGCTCGGCGGCGGCAGCGTCGACGGACTCGACCTCGACCTGCGGCCGGGCGAGGTCGTCGGCGTGGCCGGCGTGCTCGGGTCGGGCCGCGAGGCGGTGCCGTCGCTGCTGTACGGTGCCGGCGAGGCATCCGCCGATCTCTTCGAGGTCACCGGTGCCGCATACGCCGACCGGTCGCCTGCCGCGAGCCTCGGCCGCGGCATCGCATTCGCGCCCGGCGACCGGGCCCATCTCGGAATCGTGCGCGAGTTCACCGCGCGCGAGAACCTCACCCTGCCGCAGCTCGGCACCGTGACCGGCGGCCTCGGTCGCATCCTGTCGCGCCGCGAGCGCGCGGAGAGCGATCTGCTCCTGACCGAGTACGACGTCAGGCCGCATCGGGCCGAGCAGCGGATCTCGCTGTTCAGCGGCGGCAACCAGCAGAAGATCGTGCTGGCGCGCGCGCTGCGCGACCACCCCAGGGTGCTGCTGCTCGACGAACCCACCCAGGGCGTCGACGTCGGCGCGAAGGCGACGATCTACGCCGCCATCGGCCGGGCCGCCGCCGACGGCACCGCGGTGCTCGTGAGCTCCTCGGACGCCAAGGAACTGCTTGCGATCTGCGACCGGGTCGTCGTCATGCGAGACGGACGCGCCGCAGCGATGCTCCAGGGCGACGACCTCACCGAACACCGACTCATCGCCGAGGGATACGGACTGCCGTGACCTCCAGCTCACCGAACACCCCGCACAGAGGAGCACCCGTGACCAGCAGACGCGCCGAGATCCGCCGCGCCCTCTCCTTCCGCAACATCAGCGCGATCTACATCTTCATCGTGCTCTTCGTCGTCTTCACCGTCTGGATCCCGGAGAAGTTCCTGCAGGTGGGCGTCTGGCGGTCGCTGCTCGACGCCGAGGCGCTCACCGGCATCGCTGCGATCGCGGCGCTCATCCCGCTGGTCGCGGGGTCGCTGAACCTCGCGGTCGGCGCGCAGGTCGGGTTCAGCGCGATCCTGGCCGCGTGGCTCCTCGGCGTTGCGGAACTGCCCATCGCCGTCGAGCTGCCGACCGTGCTGCTCGCCGGTGCGCTCATCGGGCTCGTGACCGGCCTCATCATCACCAAGCTCCGGGTCGAGCCGATCATCGCCACGCTCGGCATGAGCTCGATCCTGCTCGCCGGCATGGCGTGGGTCTCGAACAGCCAGCAGATCCTGGGTCTCGACCCGGCCTACCGGGAGATCGCGACCTCGCGCTTCCTCGGCATCACCGTGCCCGTCTGGGTACTCCTGGCCGTCGCGATCGTGACCTGGTACGTGCTCGAGCGCACCCCGGTGGGGCGCCGCATGTACGCCGTCGGGTTCGCGCCCGACGCGGCCCACCTCGCGGGCATCGGCGTCGATCGCCTGCGCATCGGGTCGCTCGTCGCGGGCGGCGCGCTCGCAGCGCTCGCCGGGGCGCTGCTCACGAGCCGGCTGAACGCGGGCGACCCGACGGTCGGACCGTCGTTCCTGCTGCCCGCGCTCACGGCGGTGTTCCTCGGCGCGACGCAGTTCCGCGCCGGGCGCTTCAACGTGCTCGGCACGATCGTCGCGCTGTACGTGCTCGCAGTGGGCATCAAGGGCCTCCAGCTCGCGGGGCTGCCGCGCTGGGTGAACGACCTCTTCTACGGACTCTCGCTCATCCTCGCGGTCGCCCTCTCGCAGTGGGAGAAGCGCGAGAAGCGCGCGTCGGCCGAGCCGGAAGCCGGTGCGTCGCCCTCGGCCCCGTCACCCACCAGGGACGCCGCGGGAGCAGGCGGATGACCCGCGGCATCCGTCACCACTGGAAGAAGTAGAGGTGCTGCAGGGTGATCGCCAGCGCGAGCTGGATCGCCAGGGCCGGCCGCACCCAGGCGCGCGGCAGCAGCGCGGTGCCGACCAGGAGCCAGGGCACGAACGGCAGCCAGATGCGCTCGACCTCGGCCTTGCTCATCTGCGAGAGGTCGGCGATCAGCAGGGTCGCGGCGGCCGCGAGGGTGAGCACGACGGCGACCTCGACGGGGCGGCTCCAGCTGCGCCACTCGCGCACACGCGCTGCGACGAGGGCGACGGAAGCACCTGCGACGAGGCCGGCGCTGCACGCGAGCGCGGCGAGGTCCCCCCAGATCCAGAACGACGCCGGGCGGCGGCTCGCGATGCCGTCCCAGTAGCGGTCGACGAGCACGGGGTACGCCTCCCACCAAGCGAAGCCCGCGGCGGCGAAGATCAGTACGGGCACCAGCGCGGCAGCCACCGCCCAGGGGAGCGGCCTCCAGTCGCGGCCGATCACCAGCACGGCGACCGCGAGCACGCCCATGAGCACGAGCCCGTACGAGAGCAGCACGCCGTAGCCGAGCAGCAGGCCCGCACCGATCGCCCATGCGGCCGTGGCCGCGTGGCTCGCCGCGCGGGTCGCGTACGCCAGCAGGCAGAGGCCCCACGCGGTGACCGCTGCGAAGAGGGCGTCGCCCGAGACGCCCATCCAGATCGCCGACGGTCCGAGCACGAGGAACGGGGCGGCCCGGCGCGCGGCCACCTCGGCGCCGAAGCGGCGCATCGTCAGCATGACCGCGAGCGGGATCGTCGCGGCGAGCCCGAGCACGATCCAGCCGGCTGCGGCGCCCGAGCCGAGGCCGATGCGCACGAGGCCGACGAAGACGACCAGCGCGCCGGCGGGGTGGCCGGCGATGTGCACCGGCCAGTTGTCGGGATGGCTGCGCGGGATGCGTTCGATGAACTCCTCGAGCGTCGCGCCCAGGTCGGTCACCTCGCGCGCCGTGGGCAGGTACTCGATGTCGGCGTCGAGCACCGCCGCGATGCCGTCGAACCCGTCGACGAGCGCGAGCATCGCGAGCCAGGCGGCACCGGTGACGAGCGCGGCGAGGAGCAGCCACCCCCAGCGCAGCCGCATCGCCAGCGGGGCGGCGCCGACGAGCGCGAGCACCGCGATCGCGATGGCCGGCGCGCTGCCCGGGCCGAACCGCGGATCCCAGAACCCGTGCAGCGGCGGTCCGCCCTTGACGACGACGTCCCACCCGGTCCAGAGCGGGATGAGCACGGATGCCGCGACGAGCGCGGCGGCGACCGCGATGCCGATCCAGGTGAGGCGGTGCGCGCGCCGGGCCGGGCCGACCAGGTCGTCCACCGGGGCATCCGCTCGGCTCGCCTGATCGGGCCCCGGACTCGTCATGGCTCGACCCTACGGCCGGTGCCGTCGGGTGCGGGAAGGTCGTTCGGGTTTCGTCACATCCGTACGCGGGGCTCACGGCGCGATTCACGCAACGGTGCGGACCGTTACCATTCTCCGCATGGGTGAACGCGGTCCGTACGCCAAGGGCCTGGCGAAGCGCGAGGAGATCCTCGACGTCGCCGTCGAGCTCTACGCGCGCACCGGGTACGACCGGCTGTCGGTGCGGGAGATCGCCCGCGAGGCCGGGTTGAGCCAGGCCGGGCTGCTGTACCACTTCGCCAACAAGGAGGAGCTCTTCCTCGAGGTGCTGCGGCGCCGCGACTCCGCCACCGCGGCGCCCGACGAGCGCGACCGGAGCCACTCCGCCGAACGACTCCGCCGCGTCGTGCGCGAGAATCCGTCCGATCCCAACCTCATGCGGCTGTTCGTGTCGATGTCGGCCGAGGGCGCCCAGACCGACAGCGCCACGCGCGGCTGGTTCACCGAACGGTACGCCCGGCTGCTCGGGCGCATCGCCGACGACATCCGCGAGCACCAGGAACGCGGCGAGATCCGCGACGACATCGACGCGGCCGACATCGCATCCCTCCTCATCGCCGCGGCCGACGGCCTGCAGATCCAGTGGCTGCTCGACCCCGACCACGTCGACATGTCCGACCGGTTCGAACGGCTCTGGGGCATGCTCTCCACCCCGTGACGACGTGTGGCCGCGGGTTGCCCCGCGGCCACACGCTTCGAGCGTCGATCAGGTCATGCGACCCCGATCAGCGTTCGACGGGGATGCCTCCCTCCGCGCGGAGCAGTGCCTGCAGCTGCTCGGCGATCTCGGTGAGCTCCGCCTTGGCCTCGTCGGACGCCCGCTTCGCGTTCGCGTTCCCGATCTGGTTGAGGAAGGAGCGCAGCGCGCTGTCGGCCGCCTGGGCCTTGCCCTCGGCGGAGGCCTCGCGGGCCTTTCCGATGAACATCACCAGGTTCTCCGCGAGCTGCTCCGAGAGGTCGCCCGAGGCGAGCTGCGCCTCGACGGCCGCCTCGAGTGCCGCGTAGCCCTCGGCCGCTGCCACGAACGTGAACCGGCCGGCGCCCACGGAGTAGACCGCGAACTCGCCGTCGATGCGCTCGAAGGTCGCACGCTTCGGGGTCAGCACGGCCTGGTCGCCGTCGGTCGGCACCCAGACCTCGGCCGTGGTGTTGGCGGGCACCTCGACGGTGAGGGTGAACGCCTCGTTCGTCTTGTCCCAACGGCTCGCGGCGAGGCCGCGCGGCGTCTCGAAGCTGCCCTCGACCCAGGTGAGGTCGCCGGCGGGCTGGGGCTTGAACACCAGCTCGTCGTACTCCACCGCACCCGCGGCGCGGTCGATGCCGACCAGGCCGGTCTGGAACCACTCCACGATCTGCGCGAGGATCATGTGGTTCTTCGAGCTGCCACGGCTCCAGCGCTCGCCGATCGTCGTGAACCCGTCGGGGTTCGCCGTCGTCGACTCCATGAAGAAGCCGTAGCCCGGCTCGGTGTCGGTCTGGATCGCGTCGAACAGCACCTCGCCGTTGCCCGAGTCCGTCAGCTGACGCACCACCGCGGCCAGGCCGATCGTGCCCGCGCTGAAGTGCGGGCCGTCGTCGGGACCGAACTCCTTCACGTTCTCAACCAGCGCCTCGAGCACCGAGTCGCGGAACGCCTCGGGCACGATGTCCGCGTCGAGCGCGAGCGCCTGCGCGGTCTGGGTGGCACCCGACAGGTCGGACGGGGCCGACATGCCGTTCGAGGTGTAGTAGCCGACATCCGTGTTCAGGAAGTTGGCGTTGAACGCCGCCTCGATGTCCTCGGCCAGCTGCGCGTACTCGACGGCGTCGTCGTCGTGGCCCGTGAGCTCCGCCATCATGGCCATCTTGGTCATCATGACGTAGTAGCCCCACGTGCCCGAGATCTTGCCGTCGGTCTGCTCGACCGACACCCAGTCGGAGAGGGCCGCGTCGACGACATGCTGCTCGTCGCCGGTGCCGACCTTCTCGCGGCGGATGTAGTCGACGAAGTCGACCATCCGGTCGTAGTACCGCGTCATCGTCTCGGTGTCGCCGTAGTACTCGTAGAGGAACGCCGGGACGAGGATGATGCCGTTGCCCCAGTTGATCTCGTCGCCGAAGCGGCCCGTGTAGCCCCAGTCGTGCACCGGGGTCTTGAGCGCCACGTTGCCGAACATCGGGGTGTCGGCGATCGACTGGCCCTCGACGAGGTGGTGCTCGGTGGTGCGCATGTAGGCGTCGAAGTCGAAGAGGCGGTGGAAGCCCTCCATCGGCATCGTGTAGTCGGCCGGGTACGACTGCTTCTCACGTCCGGGGCAGTCGGTGAAGGTCGACATCACCTGCGTGGCCATCGAGTAGTAGACCATCTTGTCGATGCGGTTGATCCGCTCGTTCGACGAGTCGAACGAGCCGACGTCGGGCGTCGCCGCCTGCAGCCGCACCGCGGTGACGATGTCGGCGTCGGGCGTGAAGTCCTCCGGGAGGCCCTCGACCTGCACCCACTGCATGCCGAAGTAGTTGAACTTCGGGGCGTGCTGCTCGCCACCGTCGAGTCCGGCGGTGATGTAGCTGTTGAAGATGTCCCGACCGCGGCCGCCCACTCCGAGCGAGCCCTGGTTGACCGTGCCGTCCTCGTTGAGGCTCTCCGCGGGCTTGACCTTCACGATCGTGCCCTCGGGCAGCTCGGGCAGGTTCAGCTCGGGCCATCCGGCGTGGTTCTGGCCGAAGTCGAAGACCCACGTGCCCGGAGCCGGGTTCGTGATCTCCTGCGGCGTGAACCGCTCGGCCTCGAAGATGCCCTCACCGGCACGCGCGAACAGCTTCGTGGCCAGGTTCGGCGGCGGCGCGATGCCGGCCGATGTCCAGTCCACGTTCGAGCCGTCGCGACGCGTGGCCGCATCGGTCAGGTCGGCACCGGGCTCGTTCCAGCCCGGCTGCACGCGCCGCGCGTCGAAGTCCTCGCCGGCGAACCAGGCGTCGGTCACGAGTGCACCGGATGCGGCTCGCCAGTCGCGGTCCGTCACGATGACGTCGCTCGTGCCGTCGGTGTAGGCGATCTCGACGCGTCCGATGAACCGGGGCGTCACCGCCGCTCCGGCGCTGGGGTCGGAGGCCGCGATGTTGTTGCCCGAGGCCGTCACGAGTGCGCCGACGTCGTGCGCCGCGTCGAGCCCGGGCTCGAACGAGATGCCGGTGCCGTCCGCTCCCGCGGTGCCGATCTCCGTGATCACGCGCGACTCGAGACGGTCGCCGCCGTCGCCGGTGTCGATGTTGATCGTGCCGCCGACGTGGTAATTGGACACGCTGTTGAGCAGCACGGTGGTGGCGCCTGCCTCGACGCCGGCCACGAGCTCGCCGCTGCCCTTGATCTGGCTCTGCCACCAGGCGTACGGCGACGTGCGACCGACCTCCTCGTTGTGGATCGAGCGGCGCACGTAGGCCGTGCCGTTGCCGAGCTCGACGCCGACCGCGTTCTCTCCCGCCTCGAGCTCCGAGGCGATGTCGTACACGCGGTACTCGGTCGAGAGCTGGTAGTTGGTGTTGCCGGGCGCCAGGTGCTCGTCGGTGACCGGCTCGCCGTTCAGCGTCGCGTAGTGCATGCCCGCACCCGACAGGTACAGGTGCGCGGACGCGACCTCCTTGCCCGCCGGCACGTCGAACTGCCGGGCGAACATCGGCAGCGGGTCCTCGGGGGCGCGACCGGCTTGCTCGATCCAGCGCGCGTCACCCCAGTCGGACTGCTCGAGGAGCCCGATGCGGAAGGTCGACGGCTCGCTCCACTCGGACGGGTTGCCCATGGCGTCCCAGACCCGCACGCGCCAGGCGACCGTGTCACGCGACTCGAGCGCGCCGTAGAAGACCTCGCGCTGCTCGTCGGACTCGATCTTGCCGGAGTCCCAGAGGAAGTCGCCCGCCTCGAGGGTGCCGATGCTGGTCGCGGCCTGGACCTGGTACGCCGTCTGCACGTCGAGCGCGCAGGCGCCCGAGACCGAGCCGTCGAAGCAGGGGTTGCCGGCCTCGTCCTCGGCGGTCATCTTCCAGCTGAGGGTCGGGCGGGGGTTGCCGATGTCGATCGGCTGGTCGACCCGGCCGTTGACGCTGAGGTCCTCGACCGAGACAGGGTACTTCGACGGGCCTTCCGCGGCGACCGCGGCGACCGCGCCGAGCGGGGCGCAGAGCCCGACGACCGCGGCCGCGACGAGCGACGCCTTCATCGACTTCCTCATCGCTCGGTCACCGCCCCACGGCTTCGCCGTTCGGCTGTTCGTGCACACGCGGAGCGTGTGTCGGCGAGTGGTGGCAGGAACATGTCTGGCACTCCTTCGTGGCGGACGGATGAGGGTGGTTGAACACCGACTGAATGGATTCAAGTACGGCAGGCGCCACGCTGTCACAGAAGCCGGGAGGCGTCAATACCTGTTAATGAGTGGAATTGAAATTCCTTGAAACGCATGCGTCGAGGTCGCGTGATCGAACGACGTCGTGGTCGAACCTGTGGGCTGCCGGTCTCTCCCGTGGCGCCGGCGGTCGCGCCGCGGGCCTGAACGCGTTCATCCCCGCCTGAACGCGTTCATGAGATCGCTCCCACCCGCACGTCGCCGCAGACGACGCTCGTCGTCGGGTCAGGCGCCCCGGCCGAGGCCGGCCTCGCGGGCGGCGACGATCGCCTGGGCGCGGTCGGAGACGCGCAGCTTGGCGAAGATGCTCGAGATGTGGTTGCTGACGGTCTTCGTCGAGACGTGCAGCCGGTGGGCGATACCGGCGTTGTCGCGGCCCTCGGCGATGAGGTCGAGCACCTCGCGCTCGCGGTCGGTGAGCTCGGGGAACGCCGTGACGGCCGGGCCCGTGGCATCCGCGTGGCGGAAGAAGGCGGTGAGCTGCTGCGCGACCGCCGGACCGAAGAGCGCCTCGCCGCGCGCGGCCGCCCGGACCGTGCGGAGCACGTCGGCGGTGTCGGCGCCCTTCAGCACGTAGCCGCGCGCGCCCGCGCACATTGCGGCGAACAGCGAGTCGTCGTCCTCGAGCATGGTGAGCATCACGACCGCCGTGTCGGCGTGGTCGGCGGTGATGCGCCGGGTCGCCTCGATGCCGTTCATGTCCGGCATCATGATGTCCATCAGCACCACGTCGGGGTGCAGCTCCTCGACCCGCGCGATCGCCTCGGCGCCGGTCTCCGCGCTGCCGACGACCTCGGCGTCGTCGGCGCGACCGATGAGCGCGGTCAGTCCGTCGCGGAAGAGGCGGTGGTCGTCGACGACGAGCACGCGTACGGCGGGCGTGGCGCTCTGCCGGGCATCCGTTCTCGATTCGTTCATGCGATCGCTCCCGAGCCGGTGCCCGCTGAGTCGGTCTCGGCGGGCACGACCCGAACGGATGCCACGGGCGCACCGCGCAGCGGCAGGACGGCGACGACCTCGACGCCGGAGCCGTCGCGCAGCTCGAAGCTGCCGCCGAGTTCCTCGGCGCGCTCGCGCATGCTGCGCAGGCCGAGGCCCGGCTCGCCGCCCGACGGTTCGCCCGTGGCAAGGCCCCGGCCATCGTCGACCACCGCGAGGACCAGCTCGTCGCGGTCGACCGCGAGCGTGACCGTGCAGTGCGTCGCGTGCGCGTGCCGGACGGCGTTCGTGATCGCCTCGCGGGCGATGTGGTAGCCTGCGACCTCGACGGCGGCGGGCACCGGCGGCAGCGGATCGGGCGTCGCCGTGACGCGCACCCGGATGCGACCCGAGCCGTCGAGCTGGGCCGCATGGGCGCGGAGCGCACCGGCCAGGCCGAGCTCGTCGAGGGTGGGCGGGCGCAGCGCGTGCACGAGGCGACGCACGTCGGCGACCAGCTCGCGGTTGTGCGCCTTGAGCGCTGCGGCGACTTCGGCCGCGCCCTCGGGATCGCTGCCGACGCGGTCGAGGATCTCGTCGAGCTGGAACGTCTGCGCCGCGAGCGACGGGCCGAGGCCGTCGTGCAGGTCGCGGCGGATGCGGCGACGCTCCTCCTCTCGGGCGAGCACGAGGCGTTCGCGCGAGGCGCGCAGGTCGGCAGTGAGGCGCACGGTGCGGGCGACGGATGCCGCGGGGCCCGCGATGTCCGCGAGCAGCGCGAGGTCTCCATCGGAGAGGGGCTCGCGCGCCGACCGCGGTGCCGCGAGGAGCCGGCCGACGAGCTCGCCCCGGTCGCGGAGTGGCACGGAGGCGCCCGTGCCGGGTGGCGGGGGAGCGCCGTGCGCTGCCTGCACCGACCAGGTGCCGTCGTGCTCGAGTTCGATCGCGACTCCCGGCAGCTTGAGCGACTCCGCGACCGTGTCGACCAGCGTCTGCAACGTCTCCTCGGGGGTGCCCGCCTCCGAGAGCAGACGGCCCAGCTCGGCCATCACGGCGTACGGGTCGTCCCGCCGGCCGAACATCACCCGGTTGACCGCGCGCTGCAGGGCGTCGCGCAGCGGGGCCACGCCGATCGCGACGAGCACGGTCGCGGCGAGGGCGAGGGTCGGCTGCTCGACCGGCACGAGTGAGCCGACGCCTGCGACCAGTACGACGTAGACCGCGGTGATCGCGAGCGTGAGCGTGCCGTAGACGACGGTGCGGTTGATGACGAGGTCGATCGAGTGCAGGCGGAAGCGCAGCACCGCGATGCCCCACGCGACGGCGAGGCCGACCAACGCGACCGCGCCGACGACGTCGAGCGCCGGGGCGAGGCCGAGGTCGACGCCGAAGACGTTGAATGCCACCGAGTTGAGCACCTCGTTGGCGAACACGGCGAGCAGCACGAGTGCGAACGCGAACACCACCCAGGCGAGCTGCTGCCGGGTCTCGCGACGGTCGGCGCGGCGCCAGCGGGCGACCAGGCTGCCGAACGACACGACGACGGTCGCGGCGACCAGCAGCAGCCAGGGGAGCCCGATCGTGACCTCCATGACGTCGACCGGCAGCACGATGACCCCGAGCGGGTTCGACGGCGGATCGGTGAGCGCGAACATGAGGTTCTCGCTCGGACGCGCGACGAACGAGAACCACGCGATGTAGGCGAGCCAGCCGACCGTCATCGCCGCGACGGCGCGGCCCCAGCCGGGCGAGGCAGCCGTGCCGTCGGGGAAGAGGGACGGCAGCAGCAGGCCACCGAGCAGGAACGTGACCGGGAAGAGGTCCTGCACCCACACGGCCGCAGCGGCGAACGGCAGGTCGCCGGGTACCGCGAGGAGCGCGTAGTACCCGGCCGCGGTCACGACCGTGGCGCTCGCGCCGTACGCGAGCATGAGCCACCCGTATCGGAAGGGGCCACCTCGGAGTACGACGAGCACCCCGACGGTCGCCAGCGTGACGGCGAACAGCGACCCCGCGGCATCCGTCAGCGCGAACTGACCCTGGAGCAGGCTGTCGGGTCCTGCCAGCGCGAACAGGACCCACGCGGTCAGCCAGGCCGCGACGGCCAGCAGCCACACCGCCGCGGCGGCGACGGTGGCGGGCGTCGAACCCCGGCGCAGCGCGGAACCCGGCTGCGTCATCGAGCTCGTCTCGGCCACCGTCGCCTCCGGCGATTGGACTGCTGGTGCCATTATGCCGTCGCGCGTTCGTGCGCGGTGCGGCGCACGACCAAGACGGCGAAACCCGCCGCCCACGCGATGGCGAGCACGGCCCAGACGATGCCGAGGCCCGATGCGGCGCCCGGGTAGGCGAGCGAGTGCGCCGCGAAGAGCGCGGTGCCGCCGACGGCGATCCATGCCGGGAGCTTCCAGCCGTCGGCGCGCGAGGCGCCGATGATCGCGGCTGCGATGAGCGTGATGCCCATGAGCGCGGCGGTCGCCCAGTGCTCGGGCATGACGTGCGGGTCGCCGGCGGATGCCGTGAGCTGGCGCACCGAGTTCACGACCGCGTAGACGGCCCACGGCACGCTCGCGACGACGGCGCCGATCGCCATCGACGCATCGAACCCGGTCGGCCCCAGCAGGTCGCGCGCCCTGGGGTGGAACGCGGCGAGCAGCGCGATCGGCACGACCAGCAGGCCCTCCTCGACGACCCACTCGGTGAGCGTGCCCGAGAACGCGTAGACGACGGCCGAGCCGAGGGCGATCGCGATGAGCAACTGCATGGAACCGACGCGCCGCTCGGGCCGGCGCCACTGCGCGAAGGCCGGGAGCACCGCCGCCCACGACAGTACGCCGATCGCGAAGTAGTGCGATCGGTGCGCCTCGAACGCGGCGATGTCGGCGGTGCTCGCGTCGGGGTCCTGCTCGCCGAGCAGCTCGGCGAGGGCCTCCGGGGGCAGCCACATGAGCGCGACCTCGGTCAGGCCGAAGACGTTGCGGGCCAGCAGCCACAGCGGCACCAGGATCACGAGCACCAGGAAGGTGATGCGCCGGGGCCTCGACTGCTGCGGTGCGGGGCGTGTTGCGGGGCTCTGCGTGTGCATGATGCACGTCCTCTCGTCGGTGTGCTGCGAACGTACGGCCGCGGTGTTCCCGGGTGCATGGGTGCGCGCTCCCAGCGGGCCGGGATTCTCGCGGGGCGCACGCGGATGCGGAGATGGTGCGCGACACGCCGTGCGGTGCGGGCGGCGCGCCGGGCGGTGGAGGAGAACTCCGCATCCGGACGCACAGCGGGGTTCGGTATCGTCGCGGGCACGGCCGAGGGAGCGGATCGGGGGTCGGCATGGTCGGGGATGCACGGCGCGACGCGGCGCGCTACCGGGTCGATCGGGCCGCCGAGGAGTTCCTGCGGGAGCGGGACGGCGATCCTGCGGACGGGCAGGGCGAGTCGGATGCCACGGGGCCGACCGCCGACTCGAGCGCCGCGGGTGCATCCGACGAGTCCGCGCGCGTGCCGACGGCGACCGAGCGCGCCGCCTACGTCGAGACCGCGATCCAGCAGGCGATGCGGCGCGGTGAATTCGACGACCTGCCCGGCTCGGGGAAGCCGCTCGAGGGGCTCGACGGTCGGCACGACCCCGACTGGTGGATCCGCCGGAAGATCGAGCGCGAGCAGCTCGGCGGCCTCGGGCCGCCCGCGCTGACGCTGCGGGTCGAGGACGAGCAGCTCGTCGATCGCCTCGACGGCATGCAGCGTGAACAGGCCGTGCGCGAGGCGCTCGAGGACTTCAACCGGCGGGTGATCGAGGCGCGCCGGCAGCTGCTGGGCGGCCCGCCGGTCGTGACGCCGACTCGGGACGTCGACGCCGAGGTGGCGGCGTGGCGCGCCCGGCGTGAGGAGCGTCGGCGAGTGGTCGAGCACGCGGAGCAGGTGCGGCGCGCGGAGGAGGCCGAGGAGCGTCGTCGATCTGCGATGTTCCGGAGGTGGCTGCGGCCGAGGGACTGACGGTCGCCGGGCGGTGCGTCAGGGAAGGTGGGCGATGAGCGCCGCATCCGTGTGCTCGACGCGGAGCGCGGTGTAGTCGGGGATGCGGGGGAGTCCGAGGCGGTCGGCGGTCTCACTCGGTGCATCGCCGATCACGACGACCTGCGCCCCCGAGGCGACGCCGGCGCGGATGCCTGCGTCGGCATCCTCGAAGACGAGGCAGTCGGATGCCTCGACGCTGAGCTGCTCCGCGGCGCGGAGGTAGGGCTCGGGGTCGGGCTTGCCCTGCGAGACCGACTCGGCGGTGACGATCGCCGGCGGGATCGGCAGGCCGACGCCGGCCATGCGCTTCTCGGTGAGTGGGCGCGCGGCGCTCGTCACGAGTGCCCAGCGTCCGGCGGGCAGCGAGTCCAGCAGCGCGCGGGCGCCGGGGATCGCCGTCACGCCCTCGGTGTCGTCGTACTCGATGCGGCTGAGGTCGGCGACGACCTCGTCGATGTCGGTGCCGTGCGGCGCGTACTTCCGTGCGGTCTCCACCATGCGGATGCCGTGCGAGGTCGCGAGGATCTCGGCGGCGTCGAGGTCGAACCGCCGGGCGAACTCGGCCCAGATGCGCTCGACGACCGGGTGCGAGTCGACAAGCGTGCCGTCCATGTCGAACAGGATCGCGCGGGCGGAGATGGTGCGTGTCACCCGACCAGTCTCGCAGGCACGGTGGGGTGAACGCAGACCGGCCCCGGCGGACGGGGTCCACCGAGGCCGGTCGAGCCGAGGCGCAGGCTAGGCGCGGGCCTCCGCGGAGTCCGCGGCGTCGGCCTCAGGGGCATCCGCTTCGCCCTCGCCGTCGTCGGACGGCGAGCCGTCGGCGTGGTGCCGGCGCTCGAGCGCGGCGCCCTCGACGTCGACGTTCGGGATGATGCGGTCGAGCCACTTCGGCAGCCACCAGGCGGAGCGGCCGAGCAGGTGCATGACTGCGGGCATCAGCAGCATCCGCACCACGAAGGCGTCGAGCAGGATGCCGATCGCGAGGCCGAAGCCGATCGAGCGGATCATGACCGACTCGGCGAAGATGAACCCGCCGAACACCGAGATCATGATGAGGCCCGCCGCGGTCACGACCGAGCGGCCGGCGCGGAAGCCCTGCATGACCGCCAGGCGCGCGGGGGCGCCGTGGACGTACGCCTCGCGCATGCCCGAGGCGAGGAACAGCTGGTAGTCCATCGCGAGCCCGAACAGGATGCCGACGAGGATCACCGGCAGGAAGCTCAGGATCGGGCCGGTCGCGTGCAGGCCGATGAGCTCGGCGCCCCAGCCCCACTGGAACACCGCCACGGTCGCGCCGTAGGTGGCGAACAGCGACAGGATGAACCCGCCCGTGGCGATCAGCGGCACGAGCAGCGACCGGAACACCACGATCATGATCAGCAGCGACAGCCCGACGACCACCGTGAGGTACAGCGGCAGCACGTCGTTGAGGTTCTCGGAGATGTCGATGTTGATCGCGGCCTGGCCGGCGACGCCCAGGGTGTACTCGCCGTCGACCGGGGGCAGCTCGCGCAGGTCGCGCACGAGCCGGTCGGTCGAGACCGAGTTCGGTCCCTCCTCGGGCACGACCTGGAACGCGGCGAGCGTGCCGTCGTCGGAGATGGCGATGGGTGCGACGGCGACGACCGCGTCCTGCTCGGCGATGGCGGTGGCGATGTCGAGCTGTGCCCGGAGCTGCTCGGCGTCGTCCTGCCCGCCGGGCAGATCGGCGGTCACGAGCAGTGGGCCGTTCGCGCCCTCGCCGAACGCCTGCTCCGTGAGCTCGAACGCCACGTAGCCGGGCGACCCCTCGGGCTCGCTCGATCCGTCGGGCAGGCCCACACGCATCGACAGCGCCGGGATGGCGACGATCAGCAGCGCGACGATGGTGCCGAGCATGGTGAGCACCGCGCGCCAGTTGCCCATCGGCTTCGCCGCGGTGTCCTCGTGGTGCACGCTGCCGACCGCGGCGCGGGCCTTCTTCCCCAGCACTCGCACGCCGATGAGGCCGAGCAGCGCGGGAATGAGCGAGGTCGCGATGAGCACCGCGATGAGCACCGCGAACGCACCGACCGTGCCCATCAGCCCGAGGAAGGGGATGCCCGTGACGTTGAGCGCGAGCAGGGCCACGATGACGGTCGAACCCGCGAAGACCACCGCGTTGCCGGCAGTGCCGTTCGCGAGGCCGATCGACTCGTGCAGGCCTGCGCCCTCGAGCAGCTGCTTGCGGTGCCGGTTCACGATGAAGAGCGCGTAGTCGATGCCGACCGCGAGGCCCAGCATGATGCCGAGCACGGGAGTGACCGACGACATGTCGACGACGCCCGAGAAGGCGAGCGACGCGAGCACCGCGATGCCGACGCCGACGAGCGCGGTGATGATGGGTAGGGATGCCGCGATGGCTGTGCCGAGCATGACGAGCAGCACGATCGCGGCGATGATGAGGCCGACGATCTCGCCGATGCCGACGATGTTCGGCACGGTCTGCGAGATGGTGGTCGACAGGCCCATCTCGGTGCCCTCGACGGGGTTGTCCTCGAAGTACTCGGCGGTGGCGACCTTGGAGTCGCCCTCGAGCTCGAGCAGCGACACCTCGTACGAGATGTTCACCAGCGCGGTCGAGCCGTCCTCCGAGACGACGCCGATGCCGTTCGAGAGCGCGAGGAGCTCGGCACCCTGCTCGAGCAGCTCGGCCTGCTCCTCGAGTTCGATGCGACCGTCGTCGATCTGCTGCTGCTGGTCGGCGACCTCCTCGCGACCCGCGTCGAGCTGCGCCTGCTGGGCGTCGAGCTCTGCCTGCTGGGCGTCGAGCTGCGCCTGCTGGGCGTCGAGCGCGGCGAGCTGCTGCGCGGGAGCGCCGGCGGCCTCGGCCTGGGCGCGGGCGGCGTCGAGCTGGGCCTGGCCCTCGTCGAGCTGGTCCTGGCCGGCGTCGAGCTGCTCCTGCCCGGCCTCGAGCTCGTCGAGGGCGGCGTCGAGCTGGGCCTGGCCGTCGTCGAGTTCGGTGCGGGCGTCCGCGATCTGCTCGCGGCCGTCGACGATCTCCTGCTCGGCGTCGGCCAGCTCCTGCTGGGCGTCGAAGGGGTCGATGACGTCGGCGACCTCGGGCAGGTCGGTCGCGCCGGCGGCGAGCTCGGAGATCTGCGCACGCTGGTCGTCGGTGAACGGCTCGCCGTCGGTGGTGGCGTAGACGACGGTGCCGGACGCGCCGGCGTAGTCGGGAAGCTCCTCGGCGAGGGTGTCCGTCACCTCGCCGGAGGCGGTGCCGGGCACGTCGAAGCTGGTGGCCAGGCCCTTGAAGCCGACCGCGAAGCCGACTCCGGCGGCACCGAGCACAAGGGCCCAGGTGAGGATCACCACCCAAGCGCGTCGCGCGCTGAGCTTGCCGAGGCGATAGAGCAGTTCGGCCATGCCGAGACCTCCCGTTGTCGTGGGTGCGGTGAAAGAATACGCAACGGTGCGTCTCGTTGACTGAGTATAGGGTGAGAACATGAACGAGCGACGCCGCGGAGCCGTTCGCAGCGAGGCCGCGCACCGCTCGATCCTCGAGGCGACGGCCGCCCTCTTCGCCGAGAAGGGCTACGACCACCTCACCATCGAGGGCATCGCCGCGCGCGCCCACGTCGGCAAGCAGACCATCTACCGCTGGTGGCCGTCGAAGGCCGAGGTCGTCGCGGAGTGCCTGCTCGAGGGCGTGCTGCTGCCGTACCAGTTCATGCCGCCGACGGGTGCGCCCGTCCGAGACGACATGGTCGACTGGCTTCGCGGTCTGAACGCGTTCGTGACCGGCGAGCAGCACGCGGAACTGTTCCGGTCGCTCGTGGCCGCGGCCATGGACAACGCTGACGTCGGGCGGATGCTGCGCGCCAAGCTCGGCGACGAGTCCGTGATGGTGCAGCGGCTGCAGGCCGCGGTCGACGCGGGGCAGGTGCGATCCGACGCGCCCCTCCAGGAGGTGTCGGAGGCGTTCGCGGGAATGCTCGCGCTCCGCGTGCTGAGCCGGGCACCGGCGGAACCCGACGCGGCCGAGCGCATGGTCGACGCGGTCCTGGGGCCCTACCTCACCTGAGCCGAGCGGATGCTCCGGGGCATCCGCTCGCCCGTTCCGACCGTGCCTCGAACGCGAATGCGCCCGGAATCGCGGGCCGAGGCGGCAGAACCGGCCCGGCCCGCGTCACTCCGGGCGCACTCGACGGAGGTGTCGAGTCAGGCCGCCGACCAGCCGCCGTCCGAGGCGAGCACGACGCCGTTGATGTTCACGCCGTCGTCGCTCAGCAGGAACGTGATCGAGGCGGCGAGGGCCTCGGCCTCGGCGGCATCCGGCAGCACCGCCATCGCCTGGCGCACCCGCTGGGCGCCGAGCGGCGACGCGAACGTGGCCTCGATGTTGGTGATGGTCGGGCCGGGGGCCACGGCGTTCACGCGCAGCCCCGAGGGGCCGTACATGAAGGCGGTCGACTTGGTGAGGCCGACGACCGCGTGCTTCGACGCCGTGTAGGCGACGCCCGCGGCCGAACCGCGCAGGGCGGCCTCGGAGGCGGTGTTCACGATCGAGCCCTTGCCCTGCGCGAGCATCGCGGGGATGACCGCGCGCGAGAGCTTCATGGTGCCGTCGACGTTCACGCGCATGACGCGCTCCCAGACCGCGTCGGTGAGGTCGCCGAGGGGGGTCATGTCGTCCATGATCCCGGCGATGTTCGCGAGGCCGTCGATGCGGTCGCCCGCGGCGGCGACGATCTCGGCGACCTTGGCGTCGTCGGTGATGTCGGCCACGAGGGTCACGATTTCTGCGGCGGGGAACTCGGCGGCGAACTCGTCGAGGCGCTCCTGCGAGACGTCGACGGCGATCACGCGACCGCCCTCGCGCGCGACGCGCGACGCGGTGGCGCGGCCGATGCCCGAGCCGGCGCCGGTCACGATGATGGTCTGGCCCGAGAAGCGACCCTGGTCGATGCGCTCCTCCCACTCGGGGATCTCGACCTCGGGCACGGATGCCTCGTCGGCGTCGTCCTCCTCGGCGGCCTCGGGTGCGGCCGGGGCGCCCTCGGGCACGTCGCCCGCGGCGGCGCGAGCAACGAGCTCGTCGACCATCTCGTCGCTGAACTGGCCCTTGCTCAGCTTGACGAGGCGCTTGAGTGCGAGGCGGCTGACCGGCTTCAGCACATCGGCGTCCTGGCCGGCCTGCGCGAGCAGGTCGCGGATGATCGGCCCGCCGACCGGGTGCGCCAGCCAGGTCTTGATGGAGTCGTTGGCGGTGAGTTCCTTGGGGGTGCTCATGGGGAGTTTCCTTCGCTTGAGGCGTCGTCGATGTCGCACGAGTCGGCATCCGGGGGCATCCGATGGCACTTCCACCGGACATCCTTGTCCGGTAGTAGTCTAACTCGCATGCCGACCGACGGGGAAGGGTTCGCCCAGGGCCGAAAGGCCAACCGCGGGCCGAGCGCGGGCCCGGAGAATCGGGCGGCCCTGGTCGCCGCCGCGCGCGAGGTCTTCGCCGAGCAGGGGTTGGCCGCGCCGCTGTCGGCCGTGGCCCGCCGCGCCGGCGTCGGGCAGGGGAGCCTCTACCGGCACTTCCCCGACCGTGTGGCGCTCGCGCTCGCCGTGTTCGACGAGAACCTCGACGCGCTCGAGGCCGTCGTCGCCCCGCCCGATTCGACGCTCGACGACCTGCTCGAGCTCGTAATCGCTCAGGCCATGGTGTCGACGGCGATCATCGAACTGCTGCGCTCGCACCGGCACGACGAGGGGGTCGCCGAACTGGGCGAGCGGCTGCACGCCGTCGTGGCGACCGCACTCGACCGGGAGCACGACGCCGGCCGCATCGGATCGCAGGTCACGGTCGACGACGTCGAGCTCGCGATCAGCATGCTCGCCCAGGTGCTGCCGGGCACGGATGCCGCAGAGCGACGCGCGATCGCGGCCCGCGCGTGGGCGCTGTTCCACGCGGCCTTCGCGCCGCGCGGCTGAGGCGCCGGTTCGGCGGGAGCGCCGCGGCTCCGGAGCGCTCGGTGGACGTGCTCGGCTAGCTGCCGACCGGTACGCGCGGGCCGCCTGGTCGGCCGCCGCCGGTTCGGCCACCGCCGCGCTGCGGCTCGCCCTCGGCGGCCGCGAGCTCGGACTTCCACTTGCGGAAGCCGTCTTCGGTGCGACCGCGGCGCCAGTAGCCCGAGATCGAGACCTGGTCGCGGGTCAGGCCGCGCTCGCGCATGAGGTGCGGGCGCAGGCCGTGCATGACCTCGCCCGCCTCGCCGTGCACGAACGCCTGCACGTGCCCGTCTGGCCAGTCGAGGTCGCGCACGGCGGCGAGGAGCGGGCCGTCTGCGGGGTCGTCCCGATCGTCCGACGTGTCGTGACCCGCGTGGGCGCGGTGCACGTACGTGACCGTCGCGCCGGCCGGGAGGTCGAGCGACGGCTCGCCGTCGGCCGCGTCTACCAGCAGCACGACGCGCGCGACCGCATCCGCGGGCAGCACGTCGATCGCCGCGATGATCGCCGACATCGCCGACTCGTCGCCGACGAGCAGGTGCCAGTCGGCCTCGGGGTCGGGCGCGTAGGCGCCGCCGGGTCCGTTCACGAGCAGTGTGTCGCCGGGCTCGGCGGCTGCGGCCCACGGGCCCGCGACGCCCTCGTCGCCGTGGATCACGAAGTCGATCGCGAGCGTGCCCGCGGACACGTCGGGGAACAGCGCCGTGTACGTGCGCACGTCCGGCAACTCATCGGGCGGCACGGTGCCGCGCAGCGCGCGGAGGTCGAGCGGCTCGGGCAGCGGCACGCCCGGCTTCGGGAACACGAGCTTCACGTAGCGGTCGGTGAAGCCGCTCTCGGCGAAGGCCGAGAGGTCGTCGCTTCGGAAGTACAGGCGACGCACGTCGAGCGTCACCCAGGTGCTGCCGGTGACGGTCAGGCGAGTAGGCACGCGGTCTCCTTCGGTGGCGGATGCGGGCAGCATCCGACTCTGCCACAGCCGTCGCCGTTTCCCGCCATCGCCTGGTGCACGGTCAGCCTGCACGATCGGCAGGGTCGTGCCGTCACGGGTCGTCGGGGCGGCGACCGGCCCACGGGTCGTAGTCGACCTCGAGCGGCTCCTGCTGGGGCCGCTCGGCCTCGGGCACGTGCTGCAGGTTGACGCGGATGCGGTACCAGAGCGAGCTCGACCCGCGCATGCCGTCGACGAGCACATCGGCCGGATGCAGGTGGGAGACCACGCCCGCGTGCCGCGCCTTCCACCGCTCGAGCCCGTCGAGCGCCTCCTCCTTCGTCTTCGCCCGGGCGATCTCGACGAGCGGCATCGTGGATGCGCGCCGACCCGAGCCGTCGCCGCGGCGGGGCGGCTTCTCGGCGGGGCCGAGGCGCTCGGCGAGCTCGAGCAGCGGGTCGAGGCTGCCCGCCGCGTCGTCGATGCCCGCCCACGGGTCGCCGCGGTCGGCGAAGCGTTCGAGCACGGTCGGCACGGTGAACGCCTCCGGACGCGAGCCCGGCACCTCGCTCCAGTCGAGCGGCGTCGAGACACGGGCATCCGCCAGCGGCCGCACCGAGTACGCCGAGGCGACCGTGCGGTCCTTCGCGTTCTGGTTGAAGTCGACGAAGACGCTCTCGCCGCGCTCCTCCTTCCACCACCGGGCGGTGGCGAGGCCCGGTGCGCGGTCGGCGATCTCGCGCGCGAGCGCCTCGGCGGCGAGCCGGACCTCGTGGAAGTCGTGCCGCGGCTCGATGCGCGCGTAGACGTGCATGCCCCGCGAGCCCGACGTCTTCGGCCAGCCGGTGAGGCCGTGCTCCTCCAGGACCTCCTTGGCGAGCATCGCGACGTCGACGATCTGCCGCCAGTCGACCCCGGGCATCGGGTCGAGGTCGACGCGCAGCTCGTCAGGGTGGTCGACGTCGGCCGAGCGCACCGGATGCGGGTTCAGGTCGACGCAGCCCAGGTTCACGACCCACGCGAGCCCTGCGGCATCCGTCAGCACCGCCTCCTCGGCGGACGTGCCCGAAGCGTAGTGCAGGGTCGCCGAGCCGACGTAGTCGGGGCGGTTCTCCGAGACGCGCTTCTGGAAGAACGCCTCGCGGTCGATGCCTTTCACGAAGCGCTTGAGCACCATGGGGCGGTCGCGCACGCCGCGGAGTGCGCCGTCGGCGACGGCGACGTAGTAGCGGACCAAGTCGAGCTTCGTCAGCCCGGCGTCGGGGAAGACGACGCGGTCGGGGCTCGAGACGCGCACCTCGCGGCCCGCGACCTCGAGCAGTTCCTGCTTCCTCGCCGGGGAGGCCACGGGTTCAGGGTAGGGCGATCGGATGCCTCGGCGCGAGGCCCTGGGGTACTCGCGTGTCAGGCGAGGGCCGCGGCACCGGCATCGGTCCGCACGAAGTCGATGTGCATGGCCGTCTGCGCGAGTGCGGACATGAGGAAGAAGCCATTCAGGTTGGCCCAGCCCGCCGACCACGTGAGCTCGGATGCCACCTCCCACACGCTGTGCGCGCGGTCGCGCTGCAGCACGGCGTGCACCTCGCGCGAACGGCGGAGGTGGTGCTCGGCGGTGGTCGCGGCCCGAGCCGCGATGCCGTGGAAGCGGTATTCGTGGCCCGGCGCGGCCTCGTCGTCGTCGAACGCTGCGACGCGCTGGAGCGAGCGGAGGTAGTCGGCGAGCGGGTTCGTGGTGCCGGGCGCGCCGAGTCCGATGCCCGGGTGGATGGTCGGCAGCAGCAGGTCGCCGGTGAACAGCACGCCCGCATCCTCGTCACGCAGGCAGATGTGTCCGGTGGTGTGGCCGGGGGTGTGCACGACGCGGATGCTCCGGCCGGGGATCGGGAGCAGGTCGCCGTCGTCGACCACCGTGTCGGCCTCGGGGCGGTCGACCCGTTCGTCGGCGTGCAGGTCGAGTTCGAGCCTGCGGTCGGCGGGCACCTCCCAACGGTCGATGGCGTCGGATGCCGCGTGGGCCGGCCGCCGCCCCGCCATCTCGCGCACCGCGCGATCCTCCTCGCGGTGCAGCACGACCTGCGCGCCCGTGGCCGCGCGCAGGTCGCCCGCGCCGCCGAGGTGGTCGGTGTGCAGGTGCGTCGCCGTGATCGTGCGGATCGACGCGAGATCGGCGCCCATGTGCGCGAGCCCCCGTTCGAGCTCGTCGAGGTGTCCCGTCATCGGCCACCCGGGGTCGATCAGGTGGACACCGCCGGTCTCGTCGCGCACCGTGTAGCAGAGGTTGTACGGGATGTGCCCGCCCGGCATCGGCACGGGGATCGACCACCACCCGCCGGCGAACTCCTCCGGCTCGGGCGGCTCGCCCGCGGTCGCTGCGGCATGCTGGGCCGGCGAGGTCGGCTCGAAGGGTCGCGTCGTCACGCTCCAACCGTACGGGCGCGTGGTGCTCAGAACGACACGAGGCCCGTTCCACCGATCGGCGGAACGGGCCTCGTGAATCCGTCAGGTCAGGGCAGCAGCGCGAGCTGCGACTCCACGCAGGTGATCTCGGCCTCAGTGAAGCCTGCCGTGCCCGTCTCGTCTTCGCACGAGCCCTGCAGCGGCGGAGCCGCATCGGTCGACTGGGTGTCGGTGCCGCTGCCGCTGTCTGCGCCGGAGTAGTCGTACATCACCGTCAGCGAGCCGTTCGAGCTGCTCGCGGCGTTCTGGGTCAGGGCGACGACGTTGTACGACGTGTTGGCCGGGATCACGAAGGAGTTCTCTCCCAAGGTGGTGCACGTGGGAGCGGTCTCGATGAACAGGATGTTGCCCAGATCTTCACCGTTCAGCGTGAGCGACGTGACGGTGATCGTCAGCGGGCTGTTGAAGTCGTTGGTCACGACGACGCCAAACGCGTAGCCCTTGAACACGTCCTGCGAGTTGCCGGGGAGCTTGCAGCCCGCGCCGGTGAGCGTGAAGATGCCGGGCGACGCGGCGAATGCCGGCGCGCTCGCGGCCATGGCGACGGCCGGAACCGACCAGGCCATGGCCTGATTGACGGTGCGGCGACTGATACCGGACGGCTGTTCGGAGCCGGTCTTGTCGATCTCGGTCATTTTCGAAGTGCCTCTCGGGTGAAGTAGGGGGGAGATTGCCGTCACTGCGATTGCGAGTGCGCCATATCATGCGCTGTGACGCGAGCATAGCGCAGCACCGACCGCTACGTCAGCCCCTCAGGAAACCCCCCGAACGTGGGGGTACCTCATTTCCTGCCCGGCGGGATCGATACCGAGCGACCGAGATTCGTACTCTGCACCCTACCGTTCGCGACTGAGAGCGCGCACATCTCACAGCGGACGCACGGGTACGGGTGCGAGCGAGTCTGCCCCATCGAGCGGAACCCGCCGCGCATTCTCGGACCCGGGCGCGTCGCACCGGCCGGATTCACCCCGGTTCGCGTGCGCGAACTTCGAAGCGGCCACGGCGTGTCGCGCCGGATCGCATCGGAAAGCGGCCGTCTGGCGAGCATCCGGCAGCAACAGCGTGCGTGAGCCGTGCCGAGCGCGCACGAACGCGCCACGAGCCGCCCGCACTGAAATCGAACGTTTCACGGGTTTCACGTATCCTCGACCGCACTGACGCGCTCACCCCCCGCGACGCACGTCGCGATGGGGCCGGCAGGGATGCCGGGTGAGTCGCGAGTGATGACGGCGCAGCGGATGCCGCGCGGGTCGTCGCCGTTTCCGGGGCGCGAACCGGTGGCACCGAGCCGCCGGAAGCGGCAGGTCGCGCCCGACGACCCGCCGAGAGTCCGCACGCGGACACCGCCGCACCAGCCGCGGCGGGAAGGAACATCTCCGATGTCACTCAGCCCGGAGGAATCGCGCCGCACGAGCGCGGAACTGCACGCCAACCTCGACCGCTGCGGGCTCGGCCCCGGCGAGATCCGCGCCGACCTCGGCATGAGCGCGAGCCAGCTGAACGAGACCCTCGCCGTCAGCGCCGACTCGCGCCCGACCGACGTGTGGCTCGTGCGCGACTACCTCGAGAAGCTCGTCGCCGCCCGCGGCGGCACGCCGGTGCCGTTCACGGTGCTCACCGAGCGGATGCGACGAGTAGCCGCCACCTGGTACCCGCTGCGCACCGCGCCGACGCCCGTCATCCGGTCGCACGAGGCGGATGCGGCGGGCGGCACGCGCGCCGCGGCGCTCGCGCACACGGGCTGAGCGTCCACAGCCTCCTCGGCGGTGCTGGCGACTCCGCGCCGCCCCGCTAGCATCGGCGCATGCCGCCGGCCACCGTCATCCGCGCCCCTGAGCCGCACGAGGTCGAGGCGCTCGCGCGGCTGCACGTCGAGACCTGGCGTGAGACGTACACGGGCCAGCTGCCCGACGAGTACTTCGGCGAGCGGATGCTCGAGCGCCGACGTGCGCTCTGGGCGCATCTCGTCTCGGATCGACGAGACGACCTGCGCCTCGCGGTCGCCGAGGCCTGCGGCACCCTGGTCGGCTTCGCGTGCAGCGGGCGGCCGCAGGAGCGGCCGCAGGATCCGGAGCATCCGCCCCGCTCGCGCCAGCTCTACATGGTCTACGTCTCGCGCTCGCACCACGGCACCGGCGCCGGCCAGGCGTTGCTCGACGCGGTGCTCGGCGACGAGCCCGCGTACCTCTGGGTGGCGAAGGAGAACCCGCGGGCGCAGGCGTTCTACGCGCGCAACGGATTCGCACTCGACGGGATCGAGCACCCCGACGACGACGTCGAGACGTTCATCGAGGCGCGCATGGTGCGCTGACGCGCTCGTGTCGAGGGCGGCGCCGGCGCGCGGTCGCTACGCCTTGACGAACGCCCAGAGCGAGGCGACGAGCCCCGCACCGCCGACGAGCGCGATCAGACCGATGACACTCCAGAGGATCGTTTCGACCATGCGGCCATCCTTCCGCGCGCCCGCGCGGGGGTCAATGGGTCAGCGCTCGTCGGAGTCGCGCGCCACGGCGAGCTCGCGCGCGGTCGCGACGGCGCGCTCGAGCGCCTCGGCGTCGCCGCCGGCGCGCGCGGCCGCGTAGCCCACGAGGAACGTCGTGAGCGGGGCGGCGGGCCGCACGACCCGGTGCGCGGCGTCACCGGCGAGCGAGAGGAGCTCGGCGATGTCGCCCGGCGCGTCCTGCACGCCGAGCGCCGCGGCGAGCTCGGTCCACCACTGGTCGAGGATCTCGGGAGCGTCGTCAGCCATGTGCGCCATTGTCCTCCGGTGGGCGGCGCGCGTCCACGGCGTGCGATGGGGCCGGCTCAGGGCGACGGATGCCCCGGAGGGAGCGAGACGCCGAGCTCGGCGGCATCCGTGGCGGTGTCGAGGTCGCGCACCTGGTCGGCCGGGAGCGGCAACTCGGCGAGGGCGAGCGCGTCGACGAGGCGGCGGAGGGGGAGGCCGTCGAGGCGCCCGTGCGCGGCCAGATCGGCGACGGCGCGGCGGAGGGCGGGCGCGTTGTAGATCGCGAGGAGCGGCTGGCGGCGGCCGTCGGGGTCGACGGCGATGACGCCGTCCGCGCGGGTGGAGGTCGTCGGGGGTCGCGACGGCGGGGTCATCGGTGCGGCGGGCGGCTCGGGAGCCGGCGCGGCGCGCGCGGTGCGGGCCGTCCGGTGCTCGGCCAGGAGCGCCGCGACCGCCTCGGCCGGGTCGACGAGGTCAGCGGCGAGCACGACGACCGGGGCGTCGCCCGGCGGCAGCGCGCCGAGCCCGGCGGCGATCGCGGGGACGGGGCCGCCGAGCGGCGGGTCCTCGTGCACGAGCGGATGGCCACGCGTGTGCGCCGCGAGCGTCGGCGGGCCGACGACGACGATGTGCGAGGCATCCGTCACCGCATCGAGCACGCCGTCGAGCAGCGTGCGGCCGTTCCGCACGAGCAGGGGCTTGTCGACCCCGCCGAGCCGCGAGCCGCGCCCGCCCGCGAGCACGATCGCGTCGTACGTCCCCGCCTCGCTCATGCCGTCACCCTACGTCGGGGTGGCGGGCACTTTTCAGGAACGGGCCGGCCTGACGGCGGCCCGGGATGCAGGATCTGCGGATGGTCGCGTGCCAGGTGCAGCACCTGCGTGCTGCGGCGTTGGAGGTGCAGATGGTGCAGGACGTCGCCCGACCCTTCCTGAAAAGTGACGCCTGAAGCGCACGATACGCGTCAGGCCACGGGGACGGCCGGCGCAGCCTCGGGGGTGCGCGCGATCAGCTCGGTGATGCGGCCCTTGCAGCTGCCGCAGCCTGTGCCGGCGCGGGTGGAGCGACCGACGCACTCGACCGTGCGGTCGCCCGCGGCGGCTGCATCGGTGATGCGCTCGACCGAGACGCCGTTGCACCAGCAGACGGTCGCGTCGGGGGCGAACGGGTCCGTCGTCGACACGACGCCCGCGTCGTCGGAGTCGAGGCGCAGCAGCACGCTGCGGTCGGCGGGCAGTTCGTTGCCGCGCTCGAACAGCAGGGTGAGCTCGGCGCCGGTGCGGGGCATCCCGACCGCGACGAAGCCCTCGAGCACACCGCCGCGCGTGACCATCTTCGCGTAGGCGCCGTGCGCCGGGTCGGCCCAGACGGTGACCTCGCGGGCGGAGACGCCGTGCACCGCGCACCCGGCCGCGTGCCCGGGTTCGGCACCGGATGCCTCGGGCTCGTCGAACGGGTCGGCCGACACGTCTCCGCCGGAGACCACGTCGACGCCCTCGGCCTTGAGCATCACGACGGCGGGGCGCTCCTCGGCGAACGGCACGCCGGCCGGGTCTCCGCCGATCGCCTCCGCCCCGAGCCGCGCGGCCAGCGCGTCGGCCTGCCGCCAGCCCGGTCCGATGAGGCCCGCGGGTCCGCCGCCGACGCGTCCGTCGGGCCCGGCCGAGCCGCGCGCCGCGACCTGGGCGCAGTCGCCGATCGCGAAGACGGCGGGGTCGGTCCAGCTGCGCAGCTCCTCGTCGACCAGCACGCCGCGCTCGATCGCGAGGTCGCACGAGGCGGCCAGCTCGATACGGGGCGCCACGCCGCACGAGAGCACGAGCAGGTCGCCCGGCACCTGCTTGCCGTCGGCGCACTGGAGCGCCTCGAAGACGCGCTCGCCGCGCTCGCCGTGGCGGAACAGCACCTCCTCGGCGCGCGAGTGGGGCAGCGTCTCGGTGCCGCCCGCGCGCGCGGCACGGGCGAGCAGCCGTCCGGCGCCGTGGTCGAGGTTGCGCTCCATGGGCACGTCGCCGTGGTGCACGACCACGACCTCGGCGCCCTGCTCGCTCGCGGCCAGCGCGGCCTCCATGCCGAGCACGCCGGCGCCGAGCACGACGATGCGCTTGCGGCCGGCGACGGCGGCGCGCACGGTCTCGGCGTCGTCGAGGTCGCGCAGGGCGACGACGCCCGTGGGCAGCGCGCGCTCGCCGCGGTCGAGCTCGGCGGCGGTCGCGGCGCGCGCGAGGCGGTGCCGGGTGGTGCGCTCGAGCCCGGCGAGCGTGGGCACGTTGGCCCGCGCGCCGGTCGCGAAGACGAGACGGTCGTAGGGCACGCGCGTGTCGTGGTGGGTGCGCACGACCTGGCGCGACCGGTCGATGCCGACCACGGCCTCGCCGAGGCGCACGTCGACGCCCGCGGCCCGCGCGGCCGCGGTGTCGATCACGTCGAGCCGCTCGCGCGCCGCGCGTCCGACGGCGTACTCGCCGACCAGCACGCGGTTGTACGCGTCGTGCGCCTCGGCGCCGAGCACGGTGAGGGCGACGGCGCCGGATGCCACGGAGGGCAGCAGCTCCTCGACGAAGCGGGCGCCGACCGGGCCGTAGCCGATCAGCACGACACGGGTGGGCCCGGCGTGCGACGAAGCGGCGCCGGCGGGCGAGACGTGGGCGTTCATGCGGGGACGACCTCCTGCGTGGCATCCGCTCGGGTGACGGTGACGAGCGTGCGCTTGAACTCGGGCATGGACGAGACGGGATCCACCGCGCGCTCGGTGAGCAGGTTGGCGCACTGCTCGCCGGCGAAGTGGAAGGGGAGGAAGACGGTGTCGAGGCGGATGCCGGTGGTGACCTCCGCCCGGGCCCGCACGAGGCCTCGGGTGTTCGCGACCTCGATGGGGTCGCCCTCGGCGATGCCGAGCCGCGACGCCGTGGCGGGGTGCAGCTGCGCGGTCACGTGCGGCCGGGCGCCGAGCAGCTCGGGCACCCGGCGGGTCTGCGCGCCCGACTGGTAGTGCTCGAGCAGGCGGCCGGTCACGAGGGTGAGCTCGCCGCCGTGCTGGCCGAGCGGCTCGCGCACGCGCGGCGACACCGCGACCATGCGGGCGAGGCCGTCGGGGTGGGCGAAGCGCTCGCCGAACATGCGCGGCGTGCCCTCGGAGCCGGCCGGGAACGGCCAGTGCGCCGCGATGCCCGTGTCGAGCAGCGCGTGCGAGAGGCCCGAGTAGTCGGCCTTGCCGCCGGCCGACGCGCGGGCGAGCTCGTCGAACACGTCCGCGGGCTCGATCGACCAGGTGCCGGGCGCGCCGAGTCGTTCGGCGAGCTCGCGCATGATCCAGAGCTCGCTCCGTGCCTCGCCCGGCGGGTCGATCGCCCGGCGGCGGCGGATGACCCGGCCCTCGAGCGAGGTCATCGTGCCCTCCTCCTCGGCCCACTGCGTGACCGGCAGCACGATGTCGGCGAGCCGCGCGGTCTCCGACAGCACGAAGTCGCTCACGACGAGCAGTTCGAGCGAGCGCAGCCCCGCCCGCACGGCGTCGACGTCGGGCGCCGAGACCACGACGTTCGACCCGTGCACGAACAGGCAGCGGATGCCCCCGGGCCGGCCGAGCTCGTCGAGCAGCGCGACCGCGGGCACGCCGGGCCCCGGGATGATCGACGGGTCGACGCCCCACACGCCGGCGACGTGGGCGCGCGCGGCGGGGTCGGTGATCATGCGGTAGCCGGGGAGCTGGTCGGACTTCTGCCCGTGCTCGCGGCCGCCCTGGCCGTTGCCCTGGCCGGTGAGCGTGCCGTAGCCCGAGCCGGGCTTCCCGACGAGGCCGAGCACGAGCGCGAGGTTGATCGCCGCGGTCGCCGTGTCGGTGCCGTCGACGTGCTGCTCGACGCCGCGGCCGGTGAGGATGTAGGTTCCCCGGCCGTCGGCGAGGCGCCGGGCCACCTCCCGCAGCTGCGCGATCGGCACCCCGGTGACCTGCTGCACGCGCTCGGGCCACCAGGCGTTGGCGCTGCGTCGCACCGCGTCGAACCCGGTCGTGCGCGTCGCGAGGTAGTCGAGGTCGGCGAGCCCCTCGGTGATGACGATGTGGGTGAGCCCGAGCAGCACGATCAGGTCGGTGCCGGGCGCGGGGGCGAGGTGGACGCCCTGGCCCTCGTCGGTCAGCTTCGCGGTCTCCGAGCGACGGGGGTCGACGACGATGAGCCCGCCGTCGCCGCGCGCGCCCTGGAGGTGGCCGATGAACGGCGGCATGGTCGCCGCGACGTTTGAGCCGAGCATGAGGATGGTCGAGGCCCCGTCGAGATCCTCCACCGGGAACGGCAGGCCGCGGTCGAGGCCGAACGCCCGGTTGCCCGCTGCGGCGGCCGACGACATGCAGAAGCGGCCGTTGTAGTCGATGCGGCTCGTGCCGAGCGCGATGCGCGCGAACTTGCCGAGCTGGTACGCCTTCTCATTGGTGAGGCCGCCGCCGCCGAAGACGCCGACGGAGTCGGCGCCGAAGCGGGAGCGGCTGTCGCGCACGGTGTCGGCGATGCGGTCGAGCACCTCGTCCCAGGAGGCGGGGGCGAAGGAGCCGTCCGCCTGCCGGACGAGCGGCCGCGTGACGCGGTCGTCCACGTCGAGCAGTTCCGCAGACGTCCAGCCCTTCTTGCAAAGGCCGCCGCGGTTGGTGGGGAAGTCGCGACCGGCGACGGTGAGCGGCAGGCGCCGGGCGCCGGCCGGCGCGGCGATGTCGATGGGCGCGGTGCCGCCCGCGGCATCCGTCGGCGTCAGGGTCATCGCGCACTGCAGCGCGCAGTAGGGGCAGTGGCTGTCGCGCGAATCGGTCACGACCTCCCCCTTCCGTCGAGTGCTGCGGATGCTACGTGGCGATGGTTTCCGTGGGGTTTCGGCGGGTCGGGCGGGGGCGGACCCGCCGGGTCTGTCAGATGCGGGTGCCCTGCTTGCGGGCGCCGTAGACGTACACGACGGCGGTGAGCACGAGCATCGCGGCGTAGAACCACACGAACCAGCTGAGGCCCGTGGTGTACTCGCCGAAGTTGGTCTTCGACGCACCGAGCAGCTGCGGGATGGCGAAGCCGCCGTACGCCCCGACCGACGAGATGATGCCGAGCGCGGCCGCGGCCTTCCGCTGCGAGCTGATGTCGCCGGCGGAGTTGTGCGCGTCGGTCGAGCCCGCCCGGAGGGCGAACACCGTCGGGATCATGCGGTACGTCGAGCCGTTGCCCACGCCCGAGGCGGTGAACAGCACCAGGAACAGGGCGAGGAACAGCCAGAAGTTGTTCAGCGGCAGGGTCCAGATCACCGCGAGGGCGCCGAGGGCCATGACCGCGAACGACACGATGGTGATCGACGCGCCGCCGAACCGGTCGGCGAGCTTGCCGCCGTACGGGCGGGCGAGCGAGCCGACGAGGGCCCCCATGAACGCCAGCGAGAGCGTGGCCGAGCCGACCGCGAACGTCGAGTAGTCGGGGAACTGGTCGGCGATGAGCTTCGGGAAGACGCCCGCGAAGCCGATGAACGAGCCGAAGGTGCCGATGTAGAGCACCGAGAGGATCCACAGGTGCGGCTCGCGCAGCACCGCCAGGGTCGCCTTGAGGTCGGCCTTGGCGCTCGAGATGTTGTCCATGCGGTAGTACGCGCCGGCGATCGCCACCAGGATGAGCGGCACCCAGATCCAGCCCGCGAGCGGGAGGTTCAGTGTCACGCCCGCGCCGATGGTGATGACGATCGGCACGACCAGCTGGGCGACGGATGCGCCGAGGTTGCCGCCGGCCGCGTTCAGGCCGAGTGCGTACCCCTTCTCCCGCTGCGGGTAGAAGTAGGTGATGTTCGCCATCGAGCTGGCGAAGTTGCCGCCGCCGAAGCCGGCGAGGGCCGCGATGAACAGCATCACGCCGAACGGCGTCTCGGGGTTGCCGACCGCAAGCGCGAGGCCGATGGCCGGGATCAGCAGCAGGGCCGCCGACACGATCGTCCAGTTGCGACCGCCGAACCGCGGCACCATGAAGGTGTACGGGATGCGGAGGGTCGCGCCGACCAGTGCCGGCATCGAGATGAGCCAGAAGATCTGGCCCGTCTCGAACGAGAAGCCGGCCGCGGGCAGCGACACGACGACGATCGACCAGAGCTGCCAGACGCAGAACCCGAGGAACTCGGCGAAGATCGACCAGCGCAGGTTGCGCGAGGCGATCGCCTTGCCCCCGTTGTTCCACTGGTCGGTGTCCTCCGGGTTCCAGCCGTCGATCCAACGGCCGGGGCGGTGGGTGAGCTCGGCGCCCGCGGTGGGCGTCTCGACTGCGGGCGCTGCGCTCTCGGGGGAGAGCGTGCCCTGGGCGGGTGCGTTCATGATGGGTCTCCTGAGCGAATCTGGTAGTGCCGGATGCGTGGTGGTGGTGTGGTGACGGTGGTGCGCGTGGTGCGGGGCGACGGGGGGTAGGGGCCCGTCGCCCGGTCAGGCCGGGCTCGCGGCGTCGAAGCGTTCTGCGACGATCGCGACCAGCTCGGCGGGTGGGGCGTCGCCGTCGGTGAGGAGCGGCGAGCTCGTGGCATCCGCCCCCGCCTCGGCGGCGAGGGTGGCGAAGTATCCGGGTGCGAGCAGGTAGCTCGCGACGACGACACGGCCTGGGGCGGATGCCCGGGCGGCGGCGACGGCGTCGGGCACGCGGGGCTCGGCGGCCGAGATGAACGAGACGGTGACGTCGCGGCCGATGCGCTCGGCGAGCAGTGCGCCCGTGGCGTGGCAGTCGTCGACCGCGCGGGCGTCGCTCGAGCCGGCGGCGGCGAGCACGACGGTGTCGTCGTCGGCGAGGCCGATCTCGTCGAGGCGGCGCGCGAGCACGTCGGCCAGGCGCGGGTCGGGTCCGAGGGCGGCGGAGACGGCGACGTCGCGCGGGCCGGTGCCGGCGGCGGGGGCGCCGACCGCGGCATCCGCCGTCTCGGCCAGGTCGTGGTAGACGTGGTAGCCCGCCGACAGCAGCAGCGGCACGATCGTCACGTCGTGGTCGCCGTGCACGCCGTCGATCACGGCCGGCACGTCGGGCTCCTGCACGTCGACGAAGGCGTCGGCCACCACGAGCTCGGGGCGGGCGATGCGCACCGCCTCGACGAGGGCGGCGACCGCGCGCTGACCCGAGGCATCCGACGTGCCGTGCGACGCGGCGACGAGCGCGCGGCTCGGTGCGACGGCGATGACGTGGTCGGCGTCCTCCTGCACCCGCCAGGTCGGCAGGCGCAGGTCGGGGTTGGTGAGGCACTCGCCGGTCGCGAGGTCGAAGACGTCCTTGTGCAGCGGCGACGCGATGGTCGGGCGGCCGCCCTTCGAACCGACGATGCCGCGCGAGATGACGTGCGAGCCGGTCGCCGGGTCCTGGTTCGAGACGGCGAACAGCCGGCCGTCGGGGAGGAGGAAGAGGGCGACCTGACGGCCGTGCACGAGCGCGGCCTCGCCCCAGAGCGGGGTCAGGTCGACGCGACGGCAGACCGGGGTCCACAGGGTCGGGGTGGCGGGGCGCGACGGTGCGGCCGCGGTGTGCAGGTCGGTGATGGTCACGGTCGTCTCCCTCCTGGTGATCGCCCTCCGGCGGGTGCCGGATCGTTCGGTGCGATGGGCTCAACCGTAAGAACCTCATGTTTCGGGCGTTCGCACGACGACGTGAACGCCTGTGACGAAGTGCTCACCGGGCGCAGAGGGCCGTGTGAGGTCGCCGTCACCGTGTGTCGCGGGGCTCACAGGCGCCGCCGGCCGGCGTGAGGAAAGCGTCACGTCTCGTTACGCGAGGGCAATCCGGGTGGAACGGGCGAACCGTAGCGTCGCTGACACGACGCGCCACCCCGGCGCCGTCTCGACCGCAGTTCCGACCGGTACCGATTCCGTTCCGACGCACGTGAGGAGCCACCATGGCCCAGGCAGATTCCGCCGGCGACGCACCCCGTCACGTCGTCGTCGTGGGCGGCGGACCGGCCGCCCACCGCTTCACCGAGGCGCTCGGCTCCCGGCTCGACGCCGCAGCCCCCGAGCTGCGCGTCACCGTGCTCGCCGAGGAGGTGCACCGCCCGTACGACCGCGTCGCCCTCTCGAAGCGCCTCGACGACGGCGAGGTCGACCTCACGCTGGGCGAGGCCGACTTCTGGGAGCGCCCGGGCGTGACGCTGCGCACCGGGTCGCCGGTGACGGAGATCGACACGGATGCCCGTGAGGTGGCGCTCGCCGACGGTGAGCGCCTCGCCTACGACGAACTCGTGCTCGCCACCGGGTCGAACGCCACCGTGCCGCCCATCGAGAACGCGCACGCGGGTCGCGTGTACCGCACCCTCGAGGACGTCGCCGAGCTGGTCGCCGAGATCGGCGAGTTCGCCGAGCGACGCGGCCGCCCCGCCAACGTCGCCGTCGTCGGCGGCGGGCTGCTCGGGCTCGAGGCCGCGGGCGGCGCCGCTCGGCTCGGCGCGCGCACCTCGGTCGTGCACTCGGGCAAGTGGCTCATGTCGGCGCAGCTCGACGAGGGCGCCGGGCAGGCGCTCGGCCGCATCATCCACGGGTCGGGCATCGAGCTGCACCTCGGACAGCGCCCCTCGGCCGTGCTCACCTCGCCCACGGGCACCGTGCTCGGTCTCGCGCTGCCCGACGGCAGCGCCGTGAACGCCGACATCGTCGTCTTCTCGATCGGCATCACCGCGCGCGACGAGCTCGCCCGCGCCGCCGGCATCGACATCGCACCCCGTGGCGGCATCGTCGTCGACGAGCACTGCGCGACCAGTGCCCCGAACGTGTGGGCGATCGGCGAGGTCGCCGCGATCGACGGCCGCTGCGTGGGCCTGGTCGCCCCCGCGAACACCATGGCCGAGGTCGTCGCCGACCGCATCTGGGGCGGCGAGGCCGTCTTCCCCGGCGTCGACGACGCGACCAAGCTGAAGCTCGCCGGGGTCGACGTCGCCAGCTTCGGCGACGCGCTCGCCCGCACCGAGGGCGCGCTCGAGGTCGTCTACGCCGACCCGGCCCGCGGGCTCTACCAGAAGCTCGTTGTCAGCGAGGACGCCAAGACCCTCCTCGGCGGCATGTTCGTCGGCGACGCCGAGCCGTACACGGCGCTCCGCCCCATGCTCGGGCGCGAACTGGGCGCCGAGCCGGGCGCCTACCTCTCCGCCGCGGGCGCCGAGGCACCGGCATCCGCCGAGCTGCCCGACGACGCGCAGGTCTGCTCGTGCAACAACGTCAGCGCCGGGCACATCCGCGGCGTCATCGCGGGCGACGAGGGCGAGGCCTGCACCGACCTCGGCTCGCTCAAGGCCTGCTCGCGCGCCGGCACCCAGTGCGGGTCGTGCGTGCCGCTGGTCAAGAAGATCCTCGAGACCGAGCTCGAGAAGTCGGGCATCGAGGTCTCGAAGGCGCTCTGCGAGCACATCGAGCTGAGCCGAGCCGAACTGTTCGAGTCGGTGCGCATCCTCGGCCTGCGTACGGCCGACCAGGTCATGGAGCGCTTCGGGACCGGCCTCGGCTGCGACATCTGCAAGCCGGTCATCGCCTCGGTGCTCGCGTCGCAGACCAACCGGTACATCCTCGACGACGACACCGGCCCCATGCAGGACACCAACGACCGGGCCCTCGCGAACATGCAGAAGGACGGCACGTACTCGGTCGTGCCGCGCATCCCCGGCGGCGAGATCACCCCGGCGAAGCTCAAGGTCATCGCCGAGGTCGCCGAGGACTTCGGGCTCTACACGAAGATCACCGGCGGCCAGCGCATCGACCTGTTCGGCGCCCGGCTCGACCAGCTGCCCGACATCTGGCGTCGCCTCGTCGACGCCGGCATGGAGTCGGGCCAGGCGTACGGCAAGAGCCTCCGCACCGTGAAGAGCTGCGTCGGCTCGACCTGGTGCCGCTACGGCGTGCAGGACTCGGTCGGCATGGCCGTGTTCCTCGAGGAGCGCTACCGGGGCCTGCGCTCGCCGCACAAGTTCAAGCTCGGCGTCTCGGGCTGCGCGCGCGAGTGCGCCGAGGCCCGCTCGAAGGACATCGGCGTGATCGCCACCGAGCTCGGCTGGAACCTCTACGTCGGCGGCAACGGCGGCTACCAGCCCGCGCACGCGCAGCTGCTCGCCGGCGACCTCGACGACGAGACCCTCGTGCGCTACATCGACCGCTACGTCATGTACTACGTGCGCACGGCCGACCGCCTCCAGCGCACCGCGCGCTGGCAGGAGGACCTGCCGGGCGGGCTCGACCACGTGCGCGAGGTCGTCTGCGACGACTCGCTGGGCATCGCCGCCGAGCTCGAGGCGGCCATGGCCACGCACGTCGGCACCTACCGCGACGAGTGGGCCGCGACCCTCGCCGACCCCGAGAAGCTGAAGCGCTTCCGCCCGTTCGTGAACGCCCCCGAGACCGGCGACCCGTCGGTGCTGCGGGTGCCCGAGCGCGGCCAGTCGCGCCCCGCCACGCCCGAGGAGCGCCGCACCCTGATCGCTGGGGCGTCGATTCCCGTGCGACGCAATGTGACGGGGGCGGATGCCGCCGAGGCATCCGTCGTGCCTACCATCGACACCGTTCCCGCGCCGGCCGACGGCGCCATCACCGGAGGGCGTTGAGATGCACGTCGAACTCGACCTGAGCGGCCTGACCGTGCTCGTCGTCGGGCGCGCCGACCGCACCCGCCGCGCCCGCGCCCGCTACGCCGCCGCCGGAGCCCGCGTGCTCGAGGTGCTCGGCGAGCACGCCGCAGCCCGGCTCGCGCAGCCGCTCGACGCGGCGCACGTCGACGCCCTCGCCTGGGTCGACGGCACCGATGCCGAGCGTTCGGAGACGCTTGCGCTGGCCCGCTCGATGCGGCTGCCGGTGCTGACGGATGCTCCGGTCGAGCCGACCCCGCGTGGGCACGTGACCCTGGTCGGCGGTGGCCCCGGCGACGCCGAGCTCATGACGCTCGCCGGCCGCCGCGCGCTCGCCGAGGCCGACGTCGTGCTGCACGACCGGCTCGGCCCGACCGACCCGCTCGCCTCGTGGGCGCCGGGCGCCGAGCTCATCGACGTCGGCAAGACGCCCGGCCACCACGCCGTGCCGCAGCGCGAGATCGAGCGCCTGCTCGTGGCGCGAGCGCAGGAGGGCCTGCGCGTCGTGCGGCTCAAGGGCGGCGACCCGTTCGTGTTCGGCCGCGGCGGCGAGGAGGTGCTCGCGTGCCGACGGGCGGGCGTGCCCGTGACCGTCGTACCGGGCGTCACGAGCGCCGTGTCGGTGCCGGGCGCCGCGGGCATCCCGGTCACCCACCGCGAGGTGAGCCGCGCGTTCACCGTCGTCTCGGGGCACGTGCCGTTCTCCGAGGAGGAGCTCGGCCACCTCGTCGGCCTCGGCGGCACGCTCGTGGTGCTCATGGGCGTCGGCACGCTGCCGCACTTCGTCGCTGGACTGCGCCGCCACGGCATGGCCGCCGACATGCCGATCGCGATCGTCGAGCGCGGGTTCAGCCCGTCGCAGCGCACGACCACGTCCGACCTGGGAGGCATCCTGCACCGCATCGCCGAGGTGCGCCCCGCGTCGCCCGCCGTGATCGTGGTCGGCGAGGTCGTTCGCGTGCCCGAAACATTCGCGTGCGAGGATGGCCGCCCTGAAGCAACCGATGCCATCGCGAGCGTGATCGCACAACTCGGCACCTGACCCGGGAGGGCGCGCCCATGACCGACGCACCTGCCTCGCCCGCTGCCACGACGCCCGGCGAACCGCCCACCTGGGAGGACTCGCACGGGCGGACCCGCGCCGACGCACCCGATCTCGCGGCACCCGGCGCCACCGACACCGGACCCGTCGCGGCGTTCCGCGCCGACCAGCTCGACGGCTTCCGCATCGGCGTGACGAGCGACCGCCGGTCGGCCGAGCTGGTCGCGGCGCTCGAGCGGCGCGGGGCCTCGGTGCTGCACGCGCCGACCATCCGCATGACCGGCGCGCGCGACGACGCCGTCGTGGTCGAGGAGACCGAGGCGATCATCGCCGCGCGGCCGTCGGTGCTGCTCGCGACGACGTCGTACGGCATGCGCCGCTGGTTCGAGGCGGCGGATGCCGCGGGGCTCGGCGACGAGGTGCTCGACGTGCTGGGGGAGGCGCGCATCCTCGTCCGCGGTCCGAAGGCGCGCGGCGCCATCCGGGCCGCCGACCTCGACGACCACGGCATGAGCGAGCGCGAGACGACCGCGTCGCTCATCGACCTCGTGCTTCGCGACCACGTCGATGGGCAGGCGATCGCCGTGCAGCTGCACGGCTACACCGACAAGGCCCAGCTCGAGCGGCTCACGGCGGCCGGTGCCACGGTCTACCCGGTGGCGCCGTACCGCTGGCAGGCGCACGAGGACCAGGCTCGGGTCGCGAAGCTCGTCGAGGCGATCTGCGCCGAGGCCCTCGACGCCGTGACCTTCACGAGCGCGCCCGCGGTCGAGGCGCTGTTCGAGGCCGCCGACGGCCTGGGCCGCTACGACGCGCTGCTCGCCGGATTCCGCGACTCGGTCGTCGCGGCGGCCGTCGGGCCGGTCACCGCGCAGCCGCTCGTCGAGGCGGGCATCCTGCCGATCGCGCCCGACCGGTTCCGCATGGGGGCGCTCATCCGGCTGGTCTGCGAGCACCTCGAGCAGAAGAACGTGCTGCGGCTGCCGACCGGGGTCGGCGAGGTCGAGCTGCGCGGCCGGCTCGTCGTGCTCGACGGGGAGCGCATCGAGCTGAGCCCGGTCGGGCTGGCGCTGTTCCGCACGCTCATGCGGGCCGAGGGGCGCACGGTCTCTCGCGCCGATCTCGCCCGCTCGACCCCGGAGCCGCTCGACGACCACGCCGTCGACGTGGCGCTCAGCCGGCTGCGGCAGGCGCTGCCGCGACCCGGCGTCGTCGCGACCGTGATCAAGCGGGGCTACCGCATCTCGGTGCCGGTCTGACCCGTGGTGGGCGGCGCTTTTCAGGAGTGCCCGAGGCGGCCGATGCAGGAAGGTCGGCTGAGTCCTGCTGGTTCGCAGGATCTTCGGCCCGTCGGTGAGCCGGATGCACGCTGTGCGGCCGGGCGCGGAAGCGCCTCGGCCGGCTCCTGAAAAGTGCCGCCTGCGGGCGTCAGACGGCCTGGGCGATGCGGATCGTGTTGCCCGACGGGTCGCGGAAGGCGCAGTCGCGCGGACCCCAGCCCTGGTCCATCGGCTCCTGCAGCACCTCGGCGCCGGAGGCGCGGACGCGTTCGAACGCGGCATCCACGTCGTCGTCGGCCAGCACCACCCCGTGCAGCACGCCCTTCGTGAGCAGCGCCTGCAGCATGTCGCCGTCGGCCTGCGACCGGCCCGCGTGCGGATCGGAGAGCACGATCTCGAGCCCTGGCTGCTTCGGCGAGCCGAGCGTGATCCAGTGGTGGCCGCCCGACTCGACGTCGTTGCGCACCTCGAACCCGAGCGCGTCGCGGTAGAACGACAGCGACTCGACCGGGTCGTTCACGGTGATGTCCACGTACTTGACTGCGATGCCCATGCGGTCACCGTACGCCCGGCGCCGCCGCGGTGCCTTCTCCGATCGTGCTCGAATCGGGCGAGGGCTGGCGAGCGGATGCCGCCGCGGGCGGAGACGGGGCACGCTGCGGGCGCGTGGTGAACATCGCCACGCACGTCGGCATCGACTGCTCGGCAGGGTGGTCGCGCCGCCGGTACGCGCTCGGCGTCTCGCCGACGATCTCGGTGAAGCGGCTGCTGAACGACCCCAGCGAGGTCGCGCCGACGGCCATGCAGGCATCCGTCACGCTCGCCCCGTCACGCAGCAGTGCCATGGCCCGCTCGATGCGGCGAGTCATGAGGTACGCGTACGGCGTCTCGCCGTAGGCTGCGCGGAAGCGGCGCGAGAAGTGCGCGGGCGACATGAGCGCGGCCCGGGCCATGGACGGCACGTCGAGCGGCCGGTCGTACTCGCGGTCGATCAGGTCGCGGGCCCGGCGGAGGTGCGCGAGCTCGGCGAGCTCGTCGGGTGACATGGCTCGACGCTAGCCGAGCAGCACGCACACCGCGACGAACGCGAGCACGTTGACGACCACGGTGATCCAGAACGGCACGCGGAACTCGCGCTTCACGGTCTTGTGCCGGAGCACCTGCTGGGCGACGATCGCGCCCGGCCAGCCGCCGACGAGCCCCGCGCCCAGCAGCGTCGACTCGGGGGTGCGGCGGCGGTCGGCGCGCGCGGCCGACTTGTCGACTGCGTAGAGCACGAAGGCGACGACGGATGCCCCGGCGTAGACGATCCCCAGCCACGCCGGCGTGCCGACGGTCAGCGCGAGCACCGCCCACAGCGCGGCGAACAGCGCGATGGGGAGGAACGCGGCGGGCTGCACGCCGTTGCGGCGACGGGAGCGCGGGGTGCGGGTCGAGTTCGGCACCCGTGCATCGTAGCCGCGGGGCGTCGGCGGCGTATCGTCGATCCGTGAGCACGGGGGAGACGACGGATGCCGCGCTGCGGCGCAGGCGCCTCGCCGGAGCGGGCACGCAGCTCGGCACCGAGGTGTCGATCAACTTCGGGTCGTCGCTCGCGGGGCTCGTCATCCCCGTGGTCGGCTCGTTCGTGGTCGTCGCGGTGCGGCAGCTCGTGATGGTCGCGGTGGTGCTGCCGTTCTACCGGCCGCGCCGCGCCTCCCTCACCTGGCGCCGACTGTGGCCCGCGATCGCGCTGGGCGTCGTGCTCGCGGTCATGAACCTCGCGTTCTACGAGTCGGTGCACCTGCTCGGGCTCGGCATCGCCGCGACCATCGAGTTCCTCGGCCCGCTCGGACTCGCGCTGGTCACCTCGCGCCGGTGGCTCGACGTGGCGTGCGCGCTCGCCGCGGGCGCCGGCGTCGTGCTGCTCATCGGCCCAGGGGCATCCGACACCGCATCGATCGACCCGTGGGGCGTCGCGCTCGCGCTCACCGCGGCCGTCAGCTGGGCGCTCTACATCGTGCTCACGCGCCGGGTCGCCGTGGGCCTGCCCGGGCTGGAGGGGCTCACGGTCGCGAGCATCGTGAGCCTCGCGCTGCTGCTGCCGTTCGCCGTCGTCACGTTCGACGCCGGCGCGATCGACTGGCGCGTGCTCGGGCTGCTGCTCGGCGTCGGCGTGCTGTCGTCGGCGCTGCCGTACAGCCTCGACACGTACATACTGCGGCGCATCACCCCGCGGCTGTACGCGATCATCACCAGCTTCGGCCCGGTCATCGCGGCCGGGTTCGGCTGGCTCGTGCTGGCGGAGACGTTCACCGCGCTCGAGGTCGTGGCGATCGTGGTGGTGTGCGGCGCCGCGGGCACCGCGATCGCGACGCAGCGCGACCGCCCGAAGTCGACGCTGGAGCGCACGGCCGAGACGATTCCGTAGCCGTGCGGGCGGCGGGGGCGGCGTGTGCGGACCGCGGCGTCGGTGCCGCGAAGCGCCGGGCGAGGTCGCGGATGCCGGTGGGCGCGGGTGCAGACTGGGCGCATGATCGTCGGAAGCCCGGACTGGCGTCGCGTCGTGGCGATGCTCGTGGAGGATGACCGGCGCACCGCGTTCGCGATGGCGGTGCTCGGCACGACCCGGTCGGAGGTGGAGTCGCGCCTGGGCGGCAGACGCGCGGGTCGCGCACTGCACGCGCTCGCCGAGGTCGCGCTCGTGACGGAGGATGCGGAGGGCGTGCTCTCGGCCGACGGTGCCGTGTTCCACGACCTGCTGCACGGGTCGGCGACGGCACGCGCGACCCGCGGGCCGGAGCGGTTCCTGCGCGGCGGTCGCATCGCGCAGTACCCGGCCGGCGCCGACGACCGGCGGGCGCTGCTCGAGCTCGTGGTCGACCGCGCGATCGGCACCGGCGAGGTGCTCGACGAGCGCCGCGTGAACGAGCGGCTCGGCGACTTCACGGACGACGTGGCGATGCTGCGCCGTGCGCTGGTCGACGCGGGCCTGCTCGAGCGCACCCGCTCGGGATCGGAGTACGCGCGACCCGACGCCGACGTGCCGGGCGACGCGCGCACCGCTGGGGCGGAGGCTGCCGATGCCTCGCCTGCTGCGCCGACCGACGCCGCAGCGCCGACCGACGCCGCAGCGCCGACCGACGCCGCCCGCGCCCGCACGACATGAGCGGCACGCTGCGACGCGGGATCGAACCCGACGCCGCCCCCGCGTTCGCGCGCGCGACCCGTGCGATGTCGGAGGCGTTCGCCGCCGAGGCCGCGGCGATCGACCCCGGGGCATCCGTCGCGTCGTCGATCTGGCCGACCGCGGGCGAGCTGGTCGACCACCTGGGGCAGATCCAGCGGTGGGCGACGCAGGTCGTGCGCACCGGCGAGGCGGCCGACCGGCGCGAGCACGTGCGCCCCGGGGCATCCGACCGCATCGCCTGGTACGCCGAGGGCGCGAAGGCCCTCGCCGACGTGCTCGAGGCGACCGACCCCGCGCGCCCGTGCTGGACGTTCGCGGGCGAGGGTCCCACCGCTTTCTGGAGCCGGCGCATGGCGCACGAGGCGCGCAAGCACCTCTGGGACCTGCGCTCGGCCGTCGCCCCCGTGCCGCGTGCACCCGATCAGGGCGGCCCCGCGATGCTCGCCGACGCGATCGACGAGCTCTACGCCGTCTTCCTCACCCGCACGCTGCGCTCGACCGGGCTCGACCCGCTGCCGCGCGCGCTCGTGCTGCGCTCGACCGACGTGCCCGCCGCCTGGACCATCACGCCCGACTGGACGGTCACGCGGCATCCGACCGCAGACGCACCCGCGATCGGCGAGGCCGCGGGCGAGGGGCCGGATGCCCCGACGATCGTGCGGGCGGCGCTCGGCGACGTGCTGCTGTTCGTCTGGGAGCGCGCACGCCCGAGCTCGCTGCCCGACCGCTTCCGCATCCTCGGCGACCCCGCGACGGTCACCGCCTACCTGTCGTCCCCGGTCCACCCCTGACGGGGTGTCCCCCCGCCGAGTGTGCTCGAAATGACATTCCCGACCCCGAGATCGGGTCCATTTCAGGTCAGAACGAGCACACTCGGCGGAGTGGACTACTTCGTCGGGGGCGTGAAGGTGCGCGCGACCTCGACGAGGGTGCGCGTGCCGAAGCCGGTCGCGCCCTTCGAGCGCCACGACTCGTCGGAGTCGACCGACATGGTGCCCGCGATGTCGACGTGCGCCCACGGCGTCTCGCCCGCGAACTCCGCGAGGAACAGCGCCGCGGTCGTCGCACCCGCGTAGCGGTTCGCGCCGACGTTCGAGAGGTCGGCGATGTCGGAGTCGAGGAGCTTCCGGTACTTCTTCTCGAGCGGCAGCTGCCAGAGCGGCTCGTCGGTGCTGCCGGATGCCTCGAGCAGCGAGTCGACGACCGCCTGCGAGGTGCCGAGCACGGCCGCGCGCGACTGCCCGAGCGCCATCAGGGCGGCGCCGGTGAGCGTGGCGATGTCGATGATCGCGTCGACGCCCTCCTCGACCGCGAGCGCGATCGCGTCCATCATGACCAGGCGCCCCTCGGCGTCGGTGTTCTTCACCTCGACGGTCGTGCCGCCGCGCGCGGTGAGCACGTCGCCGAGCTTCGTGGCCGAGCCCGACGGCATGTTGTCGGTGCACATCATCCAGCCCGTGACGGCGGCGGATGCCCCGAGGTCGCGCAGCGCCGTGAAGGTGCCGAGCACGTTGGCGGCGCCGCCCATGTCCATCTTCATGAGGGCGTGCATGCCGTCGGAGGGCTTCAGGCTGATGCCGCCCGAGTCATAGGTGATGCCCTTGCCGACGAGGCCGAGGTGGCCGGTCGACTCGCCCTCGGGCGCGTAGGTGAGCTTCACCATGCGCGGGTCGACGGTGGAGCCGGCGTTCACGCCGAGGAGGCCGCCGCAGCCGAGCTCGATGAGCGCGGCCTTGTCGAAGACCTCGACGCCGAAGCCGAAGCGCTCGCCCAGTTCGACCGCGACGTCGGCAAGGTCGGGGGCGGTCAGGTGCGCGGGTGGGGCGTTGGTGAGGTCGCGGGCGACGGATGCCGCGCGGGCGGCCGCGATGCCGGTGCCGACGCCGGCCGTGCCGGCGTCGAGGCCCTCGGCGGCGAGCTGGAGGCGCTCGATCGCGACCTCCTTGGGCGTCGCCTTGAGGGCGGCGAAGCGGTAGCGGGCGAGCAGTGCGCCCTCGACGAGCGCGCGAGCCGCGGTCTCGGCGTCGACGCCCGCGAGCGATGCGACGCGGATGCCGAGGGAGGCCTGCTTGGGCACGGCGCGCACGAAGGCGGCCGCGGCGTCGCGCAGCGAGGCATCCGTCTGCTCGTCGGCGGCGCCCGCGCCGACGGCCACGAGGGTCGGGCCGGTGGGCTGGGGCAGCACGAGGGTCTGGCCGGGCTTGCCCTCGAAGCCCACGCGGGCGAGCGCCTCGCGGTCGAGCGCCACCTCGGGCACGTCGCCCTCGGTGTGCACGATCACGCCGATCGCGTCGAGGTCGTGGCCGAGCTCGTCGACGACCTGCACGTCGGCGGCGTCGAGCTGCGCGAGCGAGGGGACGGGGGTGAAGTCGGCGGGGATGAGCCGAATCGGGTCACGGGTCATGTGTGGTCCTCCATCGCGCCCGTCGCGGCGGTTCCACGCGGGCGACCATGACACCCTAGTCCGGACGGCTGTGCGAGCGGGCACGCTCTCGCTACGCTCTCACCATGGACCCGGTCGCATGGACCATGATCATCCTGGCCGCCGCGGTGGTCGCCTTCGTCACGAACCGGGTGCCCATCGTCGTCGTCGCGTTCGGCGTCGCGCTGTCGCTCTGGGCGACGGGAGTGCTGACGCTGAACCAGTCGCTCGCCGGGTTCGGCGACCCGACCGTGCTGTTCATCGCGTCGCTCTTCGTCGTCGGCGAGGCGCTCGACACGACCGGCGTCACGGCGTGGGCCGGGCAGCAGGTCATCGGCCGGGCCGGCAGGAGCCCGGTGCGCATCATGGTCGTGGTGTCGGCGCTCGCCGCGGTCATGTCGGCGCTCATCAGCGTGAACGGCGCGACCGCGGCCCTGCTGCCGCTCGTCGTGGTCGTCGCGGCGCGCGCCGGGCTGATCGCGTCGAAGATGCTCATCCCGCTCGCGTTCGCGGCCAGCGCCGGGTCGATGCTCGCGCTCACCGGCACGCCCGTGAACATCATCGTCTCCGACGCCGCCGAGGCGGCCGGCGAGCGGCAGTTCGGGTACTTCGAGTTCGCGCTCGTCGGCATTCCGCTCGTGCTCGGCACCATCGTCATCATGGTGCTGCTGCGGGGCTGGCTGCCCGAGCGGCACCCGCAGTCGATGGCGAAGGACCTCGGCGACTACGCCGCGACCATCAAGCGGCACTACGACCTGCGCACCGGCGCGATCGACATGCCGCTGCTCGGCGCCGCGCACGGCGCGGTCGAGGTGATCGTCTCGCCCCGGTCGTCGCTGATCGGCGCGCGCGTATTCCCCGGCATGACGATGCCCGACGGCGACGTGGTCGTGGTGGCGGTGCGGCGCGGGGCCGACGACCTTGGCACGACCGACGAGGCGCTGCGCGCCGGCGACACGCTGCTGCTGCGCGGCGGCTGGCGGGAGCTGCGCGACCTCAGCCGCGGAGGCGACCTCGTGGCGGTCGACTCGCCCGACCTGATCCGCCGCACGGTCGCGCTCGGCACGGGCGCGAAGCGCGCGATCGGCATCCTCGCCGCGATGGTGCTCGTGCTGGCCACCGGGCTGATCCCCGCGGCCGCCGCAGGGCTCCTCGCGGCCGGGGCCGCGATCCTGCTCAAGGTCGTGAGCGTGCCGCAGGCGTTCCGCAGCATCTCGTGGACCACGGTCGTGCTCGTCGCGGGCATGATCCCCCTCGCGACCGCCTTCACCGAGACCGGTGCGGCCGACATGGTCGCGAACGGCGTGCTCGCCCTCGTGGGCGACGCCGGGCCGCAGCTCGCGCTGCTCGTGCTGTGCGTGCTCACGTTCGTGATGAGCCAGCTCATCTCGAACGCGGCGACCGTGCTCGTGGTCATCCCGATCGCCACCTCGATCGCCACGACCTACGACGTGTCGGTGCTGCCGTTCATGATGGCGCTGACCGTCGCGGGCGCCGCCGCCTTCCTCACCCCGGTCGCCACGCCGGCGAACGCGATGGTGCTCGAGCCCGGCGGGTACAAGTTCGGGGATTACTGGAAACTCGGACTCCCGCTCTCGGTATTCTTCGTCGCGATGGCCGTTCTGTACGTGCCCCTGATCTGGAGGTTCTGACCCCGTGAGCGAACCGACGCGAGTGCTGCCGAAGCCCGGCTGGTACCCCGACCCGAACGGCAGCGGTCGCAGGCGCTGGTGGACCGGCCTCGGCTGGAGCGACCGGTTCGCCGAACCGGGGCAGATCGCCGGGCTCTCGCGCAACGGCTCGACCTCGAGCGAGTCGCTCTACGGCGAGTGGATCTGGTTCGTGCTGTTCCTGCCGTACGTGCCGTCGCTCGGGCTGTTCTTCGTCGACTGGCAGCGATTCATCGCCCTGCTGACGTCGCCGAACCCCGACATGGTCGAACTCGCTCCGCTGCAGCTGATCCTCGACCCCGCCTACCTCTTCGTCGTCATCGGCGGGTGGGTGTCGTACTTCCTGGTGATCGCGTTCGCGGCGGCCGACCGGGCGCGGCTGAAGCGGGTCGGCGTGGATCGACCGTTCCACTGGGCGTTCGCGATCCTCTCGGCCAACCTCTACGTGATCGGGCGCAGCATCGTCGTGCACCGACGCGCGGGGGCGGGCGGGCTCGCACCGATCTGGGTGCTGCTGGCGCTCATCGTGGTCTCGTCGGTGGTCGGGGCGCTCGTGGGTGTCTGGATCGGCCGGGAGTTCTTCGAGACGGTGTACGCGATCTACGGCTGATCGTCAGCCGAGCGGGGTACCGTCGGGTATGGCCGGTCACGGCGGCGACGACGCGTCCGGCGGGTCGACCAGGTGGCGCCCCGGGCGCACGGGTCGGCGCAACCCGCCGGCGTGGAGCCGCGCGCTCGCCGAGGGCGACGACGCCGGGTTCTTCGGACCGGGCAGTGCCGTGTGGGCGGTCAACGGCGCGCTGCCGACGCTGGTCGCGGGCATCCGCGCGCTGCTCCTCCAGACGCTGCACCCGGGTGCCATGGCCGGCGTGGCCGACTGGTCGCGCTACCACGAGGACCCGCTCGGCCGCCTCGACGGCACGGTGCGCTGGATCGCGGTCACGACGTTCGGCGATCGACGGGCGGCGACGGATGCCTCGGCCTTCGTCTCGCGGCTGCACGAGCGCGTGCGCGGCACGTACGTCGATGCCGCCGGGGTCGAACGCGAGTACTCGGCCGGCGACGAGCACCTGCTGCGCTGGGTGCACGACGCCTTCGCCGAGGCGTTCATCGGCGCGCACCTCACCTGGGGCGGGCCGATCCCGGGCGGACCGGACGCGTACGTGCGCGAGTGGGCGACGGCCGGCCGGCTGATGGGCGTGACCGATCCGCCCGAGTCGCTCGCGGCGCTGCGGGCCGAGCTCGACGCGTTCGCCGCCGAGTCGAAGTACGACGAGCGCGTCGCGCACGCGGTCGGATGGCTGCGGCACCCGAAGCTGCCCGGGCTCACGGGCGCGCTCTACCCGATCTTCTTCGGCGGGGCCGTGGCGTCGCTCACCGACGGGCAGCGGCGGATGCTGCGGCTGCGGCGCCCGCGCTGGCCCGCGATCACCGCGACGCGCTTCCTGCTCTGGGGCCTGCGCATGACGTCCGGGAAGTCGCCGAGCGAGGAGGCGGCCAGGCAGCGGGTCGCCCGCCTCGCGGCATCCGCCCCCCTGCACTCGGCGGAGACGTAGCCCCTACACGTCGACGGCCTGCGCGGGCACGTCGCGCAGGTCGACCGACCAGGCGCGCACGCGCACGGTGCCGCCGCGGCGGCCGGGGTACTCCTGCTCGCCCTCGTCGCGGAACCCGAGCCGACTGCAGAGCGCGTTCGACGGCAGGTTCTCGACCATCGGGAACGCCACGAGCAGCGCGCGCTCGGGGGTGCGGTGCGCCGCCGCATCCGCCACCAGCAGCCGCATCGCACGCGTCGCGTACCCGCGGTCCTGGTACGGGGTGTGCACGCTCCAGCCCGACTCGAACACCGGGCGGCCGTGCCACTCGTCCTCCCAGTAGCCCACCGAGCCGACCGGGTCGGGCACGCCCTCGACCTCGATGCGGAACATGCGGGCGTCGCCCGTCTCCCACGACCGCAGGTAACGCGCGTGCCGCTTCAGCAGCGTCGCGTGCGACTCGGGCCCGCCGAGGTACTGCGTCATGCGCCGCGTGTTGCTGTGCACGAGCACCGGGAGGTCGTCGGTCGACCAGCGCTCGAGGCTGAGGACCGGCTCCCGGTGCGGCACGGCGGGCATGTCAACGGCCCTCGGTGCCCGCTTCGCCGTGTGCAGCGGGTGCGGCGGATGCCCCGGGGTCGGGGGGTGGTGCGTCGCCATCCGGTTCCTGCGGATCGTCCGACGCGTTCCAGGTCTTGATGATCGCCCACGACACGGCCGCGATCGGCACCGACAGGATGGCGCCGATGATGCCGCCGAGGATGGTGCCGGCCGTCAGCGCGACCAGGATGACCAGCGGATGCAGCTTCAACGACTGCGCCATCACGACCGGCTGGAGGAAGTTGCCCTCGAGCTGGTTGACGCCGATGACGATCGCGATGACGATGAGCGCCGCGATCGGGCCGTTGGCGACCAGCGCGATGAGCGCGGCCAGGGCACCGGCCACCGTCGCGCCCACGAGCGGCACGAACGCGCCGATGAACACGATCACGCTGAGCGGCAGCCAGAGCGGCACCTGCAGGATCGCCAGGCCCACGCCGATGCCGATCGCGTCGACCGCGGCGATGATCGCCGTGCCGCGGATGTACCCGCCCAGCACGGTCACGCCGGTGCGGCCGACTCGACGCCCGCGCGCGAGCGCCGCACCGCGGAACGGCGTCAGGAAGAACTCCCAGATGACGTCGCCGTCCTTCAGGAAGAAGAACAGGATCACGACGCCGAGCACCAGCCCGGTCACGACCTGCGCGGCCGCCGAGACCCCCGCGATGGCGCCCGAGCCGAACTGCGCGCTCGTCAGGAAGTCGATGACCCAGTCGATCGAGTCGTCGATGAGGCCCTGGTCGATGGGGAGCGGCCCGTCGAGCACCCACACGCGCAGTTCCTCGAACCCCTCGATCGCCGACTCGTAGAGCTCGTCCCACTGGTCGCGCACCGCGAACACGATGGCAGTGACGAGGCCGCCGAAGACGAGGATGCCGCCGAGCAGCGTGACCCAGGCCGCGAGGATCGGCGACAGGCCGAGCCGTCGCAGCCAGCCCACCAGCGGCGCGGCCGCCGCGGCGATGATGATCGCGAGCAGCACCGGGATCACGACGAGCTTCAGCTGCACCCCCGCGATCACCACGAGCGACACGATCGCGACGATCGCGAGCAGCTGCACCGCGCGGATCGACCAGCGGCCGAGGTGGTCGGTCCAGAGCTCGCTCAGCGTGGGCCGGTGAGCGGATGCGTCGTGCTCGGCGCCGCCCTCGGGGGCATCTGCTCGCCCTGCCGCCCTCGCGGTGCTCGTCGTCTCGTCGTCGCTCATCGGACCTCCCTCGTGCGGCGCGGTCGCCTTCACCCCATCACACCCGAGCCGGGCCCGCGAGGGAAGGGGGTGGACGGATGCTACTCGCCCGACGGGTGCGCGCCGGCCGCGTCGATCACCCAGGCGTACGAGAACGCGCGCTCGCGCCATGCCCTGTACCGCCCCGAGACGCCGCCGTGGCCCGCAGCCATCTCGATCTTGAGCTGCGCGTCGGCACCGACGTCGCGCAGGCGCGCGACCCACTTCGCCGGCTCGACGTAGAGCACGCGCGTGTCGTTCAGGCTCGTCACCGCGAGGATCGGCGGGTAGTGCGTCTCGTGCACGTTCTCGTACGGGGTGTACGACTTCATGTACCGGTACACCTCGGGGTCGTGCAGCGGGTCGCCCCACTCGTCCCACTCGATGACCGTGAGCGGCAGGTCGGGGTCGAGGATGCTGGTGAGCGCATCGACGAACGGCACCTCGGCGAGGATGCCCGAGAACAGCTTCGGCGCGAGGTTCGCGACCGCGCCCATGAGCAGCCCGCCCGCGCTGCCGCCCTGCGCGACGAGGCGGTCGGGCGCGGTCCAGTCGTCGTCGATGAGCTGCTCGGCGCACGCCACGAAGTCGGTGAACGTGCTGCGCTTGTGCAGCTGCTTGCCGTGCTCGTACCAGAGCCGGCCCATCTCGCCGCCGCCGCGCACGTGCGCGACCGCGAAGATCATGCCGCGGTCGAGGAGGCTGAGCCGCGGGATGCCGAAGCCCGGGTCGATCGAGTGCTCGTACGACCCGTAGCCGTAGAGCAGGGTGGGGGCCGGCGTGCCGGGGGTCACGAGGTCGCGCCGGTAGACGAGCGAGATCGGGATGCGCGTGCCGTCGTCGGCCGTCGCCCAGACGCGCCGCTGCTCGTAGTCGGCCGGGTCGTAGCCGCCCAGCACGGGCTGCTGCTTGCGCAGCTTCAGCTCGCCGGTCTCGACCACGTAGTCGGAGACCGTCGACGGCGTCACGAAGCTCGTGTACCCGATGCGCAGCGTCGGCTGCGTCCACTCGGGGTTGCCGCGCACGCCCACCGAGAACAGCTCCTCGTCGAAGGTCAGCTCGTGCGGGGTGTCGTCGTGGTTGGCGCCCTGCGGCACGCGTGCGACCGCGACGCGGGGGAGCCCGTCGCGCCGGTACTCGACGGCGACGAAGTCGCGGAACGCGTCGACGCCCTCGAGCCGGATGCGGTCGGAGTGCGGCACGAGCATGCGCCGCTCGCCCTGCGGGTCGTCGGCCGCGACGCTCACGAGCTCGAAGTTCACGGCGCCGTCGTTGTGCAGGACGAGCAGGCGGTCGTGCCCGCGGGCGACGGCGTGCTCGACCTCGTACTCGACCCCGCGCACGCGCGGCCAGACGACGCGGAACTCGCCGGTCGGGTCGCTCGCATCGAGCAGGTGCGCCTCGCTCGTGATGTTCGAGCCCGCCTCGATGACCAGGTACCTGCGGCTGCGGGTGAGGCCCACGCCGATCCAGAACTGCTCGTCGGGCTCGTGGAACACCTGCACGTCGTCGGATGCAGCGGTGCCGACCTCGTGCCGCCAGATCGTGTCGGGGCGCCAGCTCTCGTCGACGGTCGCGTAGAACACGTACCGCCCGCTCGGGTCGAAGAGGGCGCCGTGCGCGGTGTTCGGGATCTCGTCGGCGAACTCGTCGCCCGTGGCATCCGACCGCAGCGACCGGAGGCGGATCGTGTAGCGCTCGTCGCCCTCGGTGTCGGTCGCGTAGAGCAGGGTGTCGCCGTCTTCGCTCACGTCGAAGCTGCCGAGCGAGAAGAACTCGTGGCCCTCGGCCTCGACGTTGGCATCGAGCAGCACCTGCTCGCCCGGCAGCGAGCCGCCGTCCTCGGGCAGCTGCGGCGGGTCCCAGTCGTCGGGGCCCGCGGCGGGCACGCGGCAGTGGATGCCGTACTGCTGCCCCTCGACCGTGCGCGAGTAGTACCACCAGGCCCCCTCGCGTGCGGGCACCGACAGGTCGGTCTCCTTCGTGCGGCGCTTGATCTCCTCGAACAGCTGCTCCTGCAGGAGCGTGAGGTGCTCGTTGCGCGCCTTCGTGTACGCGTTCTCCTCGTGCAGGTGCGCGATGACCTCGGGGGAGTCCTTGTCGCGCAGCCACTCGTACGGATCGTGGAACGTGTCGCCGTGGTGCGTGCGTTCGGTCGGGCGCTTCGGAGTGTCGGGCGGAGTGAGCACGGGTTCAGCGTACGTCGTGGCGTGCGGCCCGGCGAGGGCCGGGGCTCGGCGCGGCCTGCCCGGCCCGGCGCCGGCCCGGCGAGGAGTAGCGTCGGAGCCATGACGCAGGGGGAGAGCGGAACGGGGCGCGTGCGACAGCTGCGGCTGGTCGTCGAGGCCGAGGACTTCGAGGCCGCGCTCGCGTTCTACCGCGACGTGCTGGGCATGCCCGAACAGGAGGCGTACGAGGCCGACGGCGGCGCGAGGGTCGTGATCCTCGACGCGGGGCGCGCCACGCTCGAGCTCGCGAACCCGGCGCAGACGCGCATGATCGACGACGTCGAGGTGGGCCGGAAGGTGGCCGGGCACCTGCGCGTCGCCTTCGAGGTGTCGGATGCCGCTGAGGTGGCATCCGACCTCGCAGACGCCGGTGCGACCGTCGTGGCCCCGCCGACCGAGACGCCGTGGCGCTCGCTGAACGCGCGGTTCGACGGCCCGGCCGGGCTGCACCTCACGGTGTTCCAGGAGCTCGACGACTGAGGCGCCGGGCCCGCGCCGCGGCTCGGGTCAGCCGAGCAGGCGCGCGCGCAGCTGGTCGATCGAGTGCACGACCGCCATGGCCTCGCCGGCCTCGAGCGGCGAGCCGTAGCCCCACTCGACCATGATCGTCGGCACGTCGTTCACGGCCGCGCCGAGCGCGTCGTAGCCGCGGTCGCCGACCATGACGGGGTTCGACACGTCGACGCCCCGCTCGCGCAGGCGGCGCAGCGCCTCGGCGACGATGTCGCTCTTCGCGGAGCGCGTCTCGTCCTCGCTCGCGCCCACGATCACGTCGAAGTGCTGGGCCAGGCCGTGGTGCTCGAGGATCTTCGTGGCCAGCAGCTCGGGCTTGCTCGTGGCCAGCGAGAGCGGGATGTCGCTCATGCCGAGCGCCTCGATCAGGCCCGCCATGCCGGGGAACACGGGTGCGTGCAGCGCATGGTTCGCGTAGTGCTCGCGGTAGACGTCGATCGCGTGCATCGTCTCGTCGTCGTTGAAGCCGCCGTGCATGCGCATGGTGTCGGTGAGGGGAGGGCCGACGAACAGGGTGAGCTCGTCGTCGTTCGGCACGGGGAGGCCGAGCGTGGTGAAGGTGTGCTTCAGCGAGTCGATGATGCCCGGCGCCGAGTCGGTGACGGTGCCGTCGAGGTCGAGGAGCACGGCCGACCAGCTTCGGGTCGCGGTCGGCGTGGGGGAGATGGATTCGGACACGGCGGCAATGGTACGCCTCCGGGCTGGAAACGCTCTCACCGCGTTCGGGGGGTACCCCGCGGCTCTCGGGCGGCTCAGAAGAGCGTCGGCCGCCCGCTGTCGATGCCCTTCATGGCGTCGTAGTCGAGCACGACGCAGCGGATGCCGCGGTCCTCGGCGAGCGTGCGCGCCTGCGGCTTGATCTCCTGCGCGGCGAACACGCCCTGCACCGGGGCGAGCAGCGGGTCGCGGTTCATCAGCTCGAGGTAGCGGGTGAGCTGCTCGACGCCGTCGATGTCGCCGCGGCGCTTCAGCTCGACGGCGACCGATGCGCCCGAGGCATCCGTCGCCAGGATGTCGACCGGCCCGATCGCGGTCATGTACTCGCGGCGCACGAGGCGGTAGCCGTCGCCGAGGAGGTCGATCTGCTCGGCGAGGAGTGCCTGGAGGTGCGACTCGACGCCGTCCTTCTGCAGGCCCGGGTCGACGCCGAGCTCGTGCGCGGAGTCGTGCAGCACCTCGTGCACCGACACGATCAGCTGGTCCTCGGTCTTCGCGTGGGTCACGCGCCAGCGCTCGGTGATGCCCGCTGCGGCCTGCTCGTCGTCGGGCGCTTCGACCGCGAGCGAGCACGGCGGGCTCATCCAGTTCAGCGGCTTGTAGCTGCCGCCGTCGGAGTGCACGAGCACGCTGCCGTCGGCCTTCAGCACGAGCAGCCGGGTGGCGAGCGGCAGGTGCGCCGAGAGGCGGCCGGCGTAGTCGACGGAGCAGTGGGCGATGACGAGGCGCACCGTGCGATTCTACGTGCCGGTGACGGATGCCTCTGGGCTCACGCGTCGACGGTACGAGAGCGCTCGCGCGCGGCCGGCGCCGCGAGCCCCGACAGCACCATGAGGCCGAGCACGACCAGCAGTCCGTTCAGGATGCCGAACGCCTCGCCGAGGAACCCGATCAGCGGCGGGCCGACGAGGAACGCCATGTAGCCGATGATCGCGACGGCGCTCACGCGGGCGGCCGACTGCGTCGGGTGGTCGGCTGCGGCCGACATGCCGACGGGGAAGCCGAGCGACGCGCCGAGGCCCCAGAGCACGGCGCCGGCCACGAGCATCCACGTCTCGGTGCCGAAGATGAACAGCGCGAGGCCCGAGACGGCGATGACCGCGAGCGAACGCAGCACGGGCACGCGGCCGAACCGGTCGAGCACCGGCCCGCCGAGCACGCGGCCCGCGGTCATGGCGACCATGAACGCGGTGAGCATGAGCGCGCCGGCGGTCTCGTCGAAGCCGTGGCCGTCGACGGTCGCGATGGCGATCCAGTCGTTCGCCGACCCCTCGGCGAACGCCATGCCGAGCACGACCACGCCGATGAGGAGCAGCCGCGGGTCGCCCCAGACGGTGAGCCCCGCGCGCAGGCGCGCCGACCAGGGCTGGCGGCCGGAGGCATCCGCCGTCTCACCGTCGACGTGCGGGGCCGGGTCGCCGACCTCGTCGCGCCGGGGCACGAACCGGATCGCGACGAGCACGCCGCCGATCACGACGACGGCGACCGCGCCGAGATGCACGACCACGGGTGTGCCGACCGCGGTGAGCGCCGCCGCGAGCCCGGCGCCGGCGACCGTGCCGAAGCTGAAGAACGCGTGCATGAGCGGCATGATCGTGCGGCCGATCTCGCGCTCGGCCTCGGCCGCGTCGACGTTCATCATCACGTCGAGCGCGCCGTTGCCGAGGCCGAAGAGGGCCAGGCCGATGACGACGAGCGGCAGGGCGCCGAACACGCTCGAACCTGCGCCGATCGCAACGAGGCCGAGGGCGGCGGTCGTGAGCGCGGTGACCATGCCGGCACGGGCGCCGAGGCGCGCGAGCACCGGCGGCGCGGCGATGAGCCCGACGACGGATGCCCCGGAGCCGGCGAGCAGCACCAGTCCGACCGAGGCGGTGGAGAGGCTCACGTCGTCGCGGATCGCGGGGAGCCGCGCGACCCACGCGGCGAGCCCGAAGCCCGAGAGGAAGAACACCGCGAAGACCGCATTGCGCCATGCGGCGAGTTCGCGACGGTCGCGCGCGCTCGACGACGGCACGTGGGTCGGCTGGGTCTGCGGGGCGGGGCTGGTCATCGAATCTCGCTGGAGTGGGGATGGTTCGCCCCGAGCGGGGTCGAATCGATTCGACTAGACTACCCTGTGCACGGAGAACGGGACAAGCGCCCGTCTCGCCAGCCCCCACCCGAGGATCGCATGCCCACCGACGCCACCACCGCCGAGCCGGCCACGCGCTGCACGCTCGCCGACGTCGCCGCGCGCGCCGGGGTCTCCGCGTCCACAGCCTCGCTCGCGTTCTCGGGCTCCGGCCCCGTGTCGGATGCCACGAAGGAGCGCGTGCTCACCGCCGCATCCGAACTCGGCTACGCCGGACCCGACCCCCGCGCCCGCTCGCTGCGACGCGGCCGCTCGGGCATCGTCGGCGTCGTGCTCGAGGAGCGCGTGCGCTCGGCGTTCCTCGATCCCGTGAAGATCCAGATGCTCGACGGCATCTCCGACGCCATCGCGCCGCTCGGCGCCGGCGTGCTGCTGCTCACCGAGACCGGGCGCGGCGCCGATGCCGTGTCGATCGAGGACGCCCCGCTCGACGCGGTCGTGCTCATCGGGTGCAGCCCGCGCCTCGGCGAGTCGGTCGAGGTGCTGCGGCGGCGGGGCATCCCGGCCGTCGCGATCGAGGGCGACCCGGGCGACGACGTCGTCGAGATCGGCATCGACAACCGCGAAGCGACCCGCGCCGGCGCGGAGTACCTGCGGTCGCTGGGGCACACGAGTGTCGCGATCGTGACGCTGCCGTTCGACGCCGCCCGCACGCGCGGACCGCTCACCGCCGACCTGGAGCACGCCGGTACGGCCGACACCGCGAGCGAGCGGCTGCGCGGCGCGCGCGACGTGTTCCCGTCGATCGGCGGGCGCGTGGCCGGCGGGTCGTCGATCGAGGAGGGGCTCGAGGCCGCGCGCGAGCTGCTGCGCGACCCGGCCGGTCGCCCGACCGCGGTCATCGCGCAGAGCGACCTGCTCGCGGCCGGCGTGATCCGCGCCGCCGAGGAGCTCGGCATCCGCGTGCCCGAGGAGCTCAGCGTGCTCGGCTTCGACGGCATCCGCCCCGACGGGCTACAGGCCGACCTCACCACGCTGGTGCAGCCGTCGGTCGCGAAGGGCCGCGCCGCCGGCGAGGCGGTCGTGCGCATGCTCGCGGGCGAGCGCCCCGAGTCGGTGCGCTTCACGAGCGAGCTGCACGTCGGCGACACGACGGCGCCGCCGCGCGCCTGACGTGCGCCGCCGCCTCGGGCGCCGTCGGCTGCCGCGCCGACCGCGTGAGACGCGGGCCCGAGGGCATCCGCTCGACCGCCCTGCCGTGCGCTCGCGTAGCGAAAACATGCAGATCTGACAGTGATGATGGTGGTGGGAGCCCCGCAGCGGTCGTCCTGACTCAGGTTCTGACTGACTTTGGGTCTTGCAC
>CAJXGN010000005.1 GCA_913053875.1 uncultured Agromyces sp.
TGACACCATTTCCACGTTCTTCTCCCCGGTTGCCAAGGGCGCGACGGAACCGGGCGATCGCGCGCCCGACGAAGCAACCGGCATCGCCGCCGGGGCCGCCGGGGCCGACGGCATCGCGCCGATCGTGCGCATCGACGCGCCGTCGCACGCGGCCGAGTGCGACGACATCGCGGCGCTGCTGCGCGAGCGGCACCTGCTCGACGGCGTGCCGTGGTCGCGCATGGCCGTCGTGCTGCGCTCGGGCGGCGAGATCGCCGCGGTCGAGCGCGCGCTGTCGGTCGCCGACGTGCCGACCCGCACCTCGGCGGCCCGCTCGGCACTGCGCGACGAGGCCGCGGCCGCGCTGCTGCTGCGCGCGGCGTCGTACGTGGTCGGGCGCGAGCCGCTCACCGCCGAGCTCGCGGGCGACCTGCTCGCCGGCCCGCTCGGGCGGCTCGACGGGGTCGGGCTGCGACGGCTGCGGCTCGCGCTGCGACGCGACGAACTCGCCGCGGGCGGCGACCGCACCGGCGACGAGCTGCTCGTCGAGGCGCTCGGCGTCGTCGGCGGCTTCGAGTCGATCGACGACCGTGTCGCGCGCCGCGCCGGCCGGCTCGGCCGCGTGCTCGCCGAGGGACGCCGGGTCGCCGACGCGGGGGGCACCATCGAGGAGGTGCTCTGGGCGATCTGGGACGGCAGCGGGCTCGCCGCCGAATGGGCCGCGCAGGCGAACGGGCACGGGCTCCTCGCCGAGGAGGCGAACCGGGCGCTCGACGCCGCCGTCGCGCTCTTCGCGTCGGCCGAGCGGTTCGTCGAGCGACTGCCCGGCGCGCCCGCGCGGCGCTTCCTCGACGACGTGCTCGGCAGCGACGTGCCCGAGGACTCGCTCGCCCCGCGCCGCGCCGACGAGACCGTGCTCGTGTGCACCCCGCAGGCCGTGGTCGGCCAGGAGTACGAAGTGGTGGTCGTCGCCGGCCTCCAGGACGGCGTGTGGCCGAACCTCAAGCCCCGTGGCTCGCTGCTGCGCGCCGACCGGCTCGCCGCCGTCGCCGCCGCCGACCGCGCGGGGGAGCCGGTCGGGCACGTCGTCGACCGCACGGTCGCCGACGAGCGCGCCGAGGTGCGCGGCGACGAGCTCCGGCTCTTCGCGCTCGCCGCGTCGCGCGCCGACCGGCAGCTCGTGCTCGCGTGCACGAGCAACGACGACGAGCAGCCGTCGGTGCTCATGGCGTTCGCCGACGTGCCGCCGGCGCCGCGCCGCCGCCGCCCGCTGCACCTGCGTCGCCTCGTCGCCTCGCTGCGGCGCGAGCTCGCCGCGACCGGCTCGACCGAGGCCGCCCAGGCGCTGGCCCGCCTCGCCGATGCGGGCGTGCCCGGCGCCGACCCGTCCGAGTGGTACGGCCTCGGCGACCCGAGCACCGACGCGCCCCTGGTCGACCTCGACGGCGACCCCGAGGCGCGCGTGCACGTCTCGCCCTCGCAGATCGAGCGTGCCGAGGAGTCGCCCATCGCGTGGTTCGTCGACACCGTCGCGCAGACGCCGAGCGGGCTCGCCGCGTCGATCGGCACCATCGTGCACGCGGTCGTGGAGGAGGCGTCCACCCTGCCCCCCGAGCAGCTCGACGTCGAGGCCGTGTGGTCGGCGATCGAGGCGCGCTGGGGCGAGCTGCGGTTCGATGCGCCCTGGCTCGACGAGCGCGAGCGCCGTGCGGCACGCGTCATGGCCGAGGGCGCCGCCGAGTACCTCGCCGGGTTCGCCGACGACGGCAAGGTGCTGCTCCAGGCGGAGGGACGCTTCACGCTCGAGCTCGGCCGCACGCTCGTGCGCGGCACGGTCGACCGGGTCGAGCGCTCGGCCGACGGCACGGTCGTGATCGTCGACCTCAAGACCGGGCGCACGCTGCCGTCGGTCGCCGGCATGCCGGGGCATCCGCAGCTCGGCGCCTACCAGGCCGCCGCGCGCGCCGGTGCCGTGCCCGTCGGCGACGGCGCGCCGGGCGGCGCGAAGCTCGTGTTCGTGGCGAAGCCCGCATCGGGCCGTGCGTACACCGAGCGCGTGCAGCAGCCCTTCGACGACGAGGCCTCGGCCGCGTTTGCGGAGCGGGTGGCGGCCGCCGGGCGCATCATGGCGGGAGCCGCCTTCGACGGCCCGCTCGAGCTGGGGTACAAGTCGTCGCTCGGCAGGTGGGAGTACCGCGTGCAGCTCGTGAAGGCGGTCAGCGCGTGACCCGGGCGCACGCGGAGGGCGGCGCATGATCGGCGCCCGCGAGATCGCCGCGCGCCTGGGCCTGCCCGCACCCACCGACGAGCAGTGCGCCGTGATCGAGGCGCCGCATCGCGCGCAGAGCCTCGTCGTGGCGGGCGCCGGCAGCGGCAAGACCGAGACCATGGCGAACCGCGTCGTCTGGCTGCTCGCGAACGGGCACGTCGCCGTGCCCGAGGTGCTCGGCCTCACGTTCACGCGCAAGGCCGCGGGCGAGCTCGCCGAGCGCATCTCGCGCCGCGTCGGCCAACTCGTGCACGAGGGCATCGCCCGCGTCGAGCTCGACCTGCTCGACGCCGCCGAGGTCTCGACGTACAACGCCTTCGCGAGCGCCATCTACCGCGAGCACGCCATGCGCATCGGACGCGAGCCCGATGCCGCGCTGCTCGGCGAGGCATCCGCCTGGCAGCTCGCGCGCAGCGTCGTGCTCGACAGCGACGACGAGCGCCTCGTCGAGCTCGACCAGTCGGCCGACCGCATCACCGGGGCGGTGCTCGAGCTCAGCCGCGGTATCGCCGAGAACGTGGCCGACCCGCGCGACGTGCGGGTCATGGCACGGCAGTTCCTGGCCATGGCCGACCTGCCCACCGGGTCGGCGCGCAAGAAGACGCCGTACGCGACGTTCGCGTCGGCCATGCAGCAGGTCGGCGGCCTGCCCGTGCTGGTCGACCTCGCCGAGCGGTTCGCGCTCGAGAAGCGGCGCCGCGGGCTGCTCGAGTTCTCCGACCAGGTGGCGTTCGCGCTCGAGATCTGCACGCGCCACACGGGTGTCGTCGACGCGTACCGCGACCGCTACGGCGCGGTGCTGCTCGACGAGTACCAGGACACGAGCGTCGTGCAGACCCGCCTGCTCTCGACCCTGTTCGGCGGGCGATCGGTCATGGCCGTCGGCGACCCCGACCAGTCGATCTACGGCTGGCGCGGGGCGAGCGCCACGAACCTGGCGCGCTTCGGCGGCGACTTCGGCGACGCGGATGCCCCGGTCTACGACCTCTCGACCAGCTGGCGCAACCCGCGGCGGGTGCTCGACGCCGCCAACGCGCTGCTGCGTCCCTTCCTCGACGCGCCCGTCGTGCCGAAGCGCGCGCTCGGCGCTGCGCCGGGCGCCGGCGAGGGTGCGGTCGAGCTGCGCTGGGGCGAGACCGTCGAGGACGAGGCGGCCGCGGTCGCCGACTGGTTCGCCGCCCGGCTTCGGGGCGGGGGCCGACCGCCCTCGGCCGCGATGCTCTGCCGCACGCTCAAGCAGGTCGACGTGTTCGCCGAGGCGTTCGAGGCGCGGGGCGTTCCCTTCCACGTGCTGGGGCTCGCGGGCCTGCTCGACCAGCCGGTCATCGCCGACCTCGTGAGCGCCCTGCGCGTGCTGCACGACCCGAGCGCGGGCGCCGAGCTGCTGCGTCTGCTCGGGGGAGCGCGCTGGCAGGTCGGCGCGGCCGACCTCGCCGGGCTCGCCGAGACCGCACGCTGGCTCGCCGCGCGCGACCACGCCCTGCAGCCGCTCGACGACGACGTGCGGGCGCGGATGCGCGCGAGCGTGGTCGCCGAGGAGCACGCGTCGCTCGTCGACGCGCTCGACTTCGTGGTCGAGGCGCCCGCGGGGCACGCCGCGACGGCGCGCATCGGCGAGGAGGGGCTCGCCCGCATGCGGGCCGCGGGTGCCCAGCTCATGTCGCTCCGGCGGCGCGCCGGACTCGAGCTCGCCGACCTCGTCACGCTCGTGCAGCACGAGCTGCTGCTCGACATCGAGGTGGGCGCGAACGCCGCGCAGCCACTCGGCGCACCGAGCCTCGAGGCGTTCGACGAGCTGCTGGCCGGGTTCCTCGACGTGAGCGAGTCGCCCACGCTCGGCGCGTTCCTCGGCTGGCTCGCCGAGGCCGAGCAGCGCGACCGGCTCGCGCCCCGGCAGGACGAGCCCGAACCCGGCACCGTGCAGGTGCTCACCGTGCACGGCTCCAAAGGGCTCGAATGGGACCTCGTCGCCCTGCCGCGCGCCGTCGAGGACGAACTGCCGTCGGCGCCGCTGTCGACCAAGGGCTGGCTCGCCTTCGGCGAGCTGCCGTACGAGTTCAAGGGCGATCGCGACGAGCTGCCCGACCTCGCCTGGCGCGGGGTGCACGACCAGAAGCAGTTCGAGGAGGCGACGAAGGAGTACCAGGCCGAGATCCGCCGCCTGCACGAGGAGGAGCAGCGGCGGCTCGCCTACGTGGCCGTTACGCGCGCGCGGCGCGAGCTGCTGTTCAGCGGATCGTGGTGGTCGGTGCAGAAGGGGGCGCGGGGGCCGAGCCCGTACCTGCACGAGCTGGTCGCGGTCGGCGTGCTCGCCGAGGAGGCGCTGCCCGGCCCGAGCGTGCACGAGACGAACCCGCGTGCGGGTGGCGGGCAGCGCGCGACCTGGCCGCTCGACCCGCTCGGCGCGCGCCGCGCGCGGGTGACCGCGGCGGCCGAGGCGGTGCGCGCCGCTCGCGAGTCGGGTGCGGCGTCGTCGATCGGCGACGAGCTCGACCGCGACCTCGACCTGCTGCTCGCGGAGCGCGACGCACGTCGTTCGCCCGACGAGCGGGGCGCGCAGCGACCCACCCGCGTGCCCGCGTCGCGATTCAAGGACTGGGTCGACGACCCCGCCGGTGTCGCGGCCGAACTGCGCCGCCCGCTCCCGCAGCGGCCGTACCGGGCCACGCGCATCGGCACGCTCTTCCACTCGTGGGTCGAGGCGCGGTCGACCGGCGCCGGCGACGCGGTCGACGCGGAGGCGTTCGAGCTCGACGCCGACGACGCCGTGCCCGTCGAGCACGAGCGGCTCGCCCGCCTGCGGGAGACGTTCGCCGCGTCGCCGTGGGGGCACCGCAGGCCCGACGAGGTCGAGGTCGAGATCCACCTGCCGCTCGGCGGCACCGTGTTCGTGTGCAAGCTCGACGCGGTGTACCAGGTCGACCCCGACAGCGACGCCGGCCGCAGGGGCATCCGCTACGAGGTCGTCGACTGGAAGACCGGCGCCGCACCCCGCGACGCGCGCGACCTCGAACTCAAGCAGACCCAGCTCGCGCTCTACCGGCTCGCGTTCGCGACGTGGCGAGAGGTGCCGCCCGAGGAGGTCGACGCGCTCTTCTACTTCGTGGAGGACGACGCCGTCGTGCGACCGGAGCGGATCTACGACGAGGCGGAGCTGCTCGCGTCCTGGTCGTCGTCGTCGGCGTCCTGATCCGCCTCGTCGCCCCACCCGGTGAGGTCGAGCGGCAGGGCCCCCGTGGCATCCGCCTCGTCGTCGTCGCGCTCGCCGGCGGCCATGCGCTCGAGGTCGGATCGGTCGTAGCTGTCGGTGAGCATGCTGGACGCCTCGCTGCCACCGCCCGTCCGCGGGGTGCGGTCGAGCAGTTCCTCGACGTCGGCGACCGCCATGACCGGCCCCGTGTCGGTCGAGAGGGCGGGCGACTCGTCGGCGTGCACGGTGTCGACGAGGCCGTCGAGCAGCCCGACCGCGTCGTCGACGATCTCCGGGTCGCGGGTCTCGACCCCGTGCAGCAGCCAGCGGGCGAGCTCCAGCTCGCCGTGCAGCAGCGCGCGCTGCGCGATCCCGCCGTCCTGCGGGCCGCCGCGCGCACGCAGGTATGCCGACAGCGCGTGCTCCGCCGCCTCGCCGCGCGCGGTCATCAGCCAGTGCAGGTCGCGGGCCGGGTCGCCGGCCTGCAGGCCCGACCAGCCGATGACGCCCGACACGTGCGTGCCCTCGACGAGGATCGAGTCGGCCGCCAGCCCGCCGTTGATCACGGTGGGGGCGAACTGCCAGAGCTCGGCGTCGTCCGCGGCCGACTCCCACCGGCGCAGCAGCGCGGCCGGCACGCGGCCGGTGTCGGCGGCCCGGCCGATCAGCTCGATCACCGCGGACCGGCTCTCGGCCGCGGTGTGCCGGGGGAGCCCGGACTCGGCGAGGAACGCCGACGGCAGGCCGTGGATCGCGGCGATCGACGCGCCGACCTCCGCGGCGAGCACGGGCTCGGCCGTGAGCTCGTCGGCGTCGCGCACCGCGCCGGGCAAGTAGTCGTACACGACCGCACGAGTGCCCGACACGGGCGCCTGCCCGACGAACGTGGGCACGGCGAACGGGAGTCGGGCGCGGATGCCCGCCGAGAGCGCGCGCAGGGCGACGAGATCGGCCGACTGCTCGAGCTCGGCGCCCGACGACGTCGGCACCCGGATGAGGAGCGTGCGTCCGTCGGTGCTGCGGAGCAGCGCGGAGTCGAACTGGCCGTACGACCCGCGCGAGTGCGGTCGAGCCCCCGACACCTCGAGCCCCGGGACAGCCGCCGTGGCCAACGCGGCTAGAGTGAGAGGTGGTCTGGCCATGGGTCACAGCCTAGGCTCGCCGGGCTTCCCCGTGGTCGAGCGCCACACCCTCGCGGTATCTCCGCCGCCCGCAGCAGAGAGGTCGCCGATGCCCGTTCCCGTGCCGCCCCTCGCGAGGTCGGCGCTCGATCGCGACGCCGACGCGCGTACCGATCCCGCTCTGTTCGACACGCTCGACGGCGCCGCCGACGTGCGCGTGCTGCCCGTCTGGCGCGGCCGGGCGCTCATGGCGCAGCGCGTCGACGGCTCTCCGCTCGAGCTCGCGCTGCTGCCGCCCGATGACGTGCCCGCGGCCGAGATCCGCATCTACCTGGGTCGCACGATCGCCGGCGACGATCTCCCGTCGCTGCGCGTCGTGGCGCACCTGCTCGACGACGACGCCGCCCACGCGCTGGAGCCCGAGGAGGCACGCTGGGCCGGGCTGCGCGCGGTGGTCACGGGGCTCGCCGACCGTGACGCAGGGCTCTTCACCGAGGCCGTCGCGCTCGCGAACTGGCACGACTCGCACCGGTTCTGCCCGGCCTGCGGTGCACCTTCGGAGCCCGAGCAGGGCGGCTGGGTGCGCCGCTGCACGGCGGAGGACCGTCAGATCTTCCCGCGCACCGACCCCGCCGTGATCGTGCTCGTCACCGACGGGGACGGCCGCGTGCTGCTCGGCTCGAACGCCATGTGGGAGCAGCACCGGTTCTCGGTGCTCGCCGGGTTCGTCGAGCCGGGGGAGTCGCTCGAGGCCGCCGTGGTGCGCGAGATCGAGGAGGAGGCCGGCCTCGAGGTGACCGACGTGCGCTACCTGGGCTCGCAGCCGTGGCCGTTCCCGGCCTCGCTCATGGTCGCATTCGCGGCATCGGTCGCCGACGCCGACGCGGTGCGCCCCGACGGCGAGGAGATCGTCGAGCTGCGCTGGTACACGCGGGAGGCACTGGCCGCCGCCGCGGGGGAGATCGCCCTGCCCGGCTCGTCGTCGATCGCCCGCTGGATGCTCGAGGAGTGGTACGGCGGCGACATCGACGGGCACGCATGAGCGACGACCCCGACGCGCTCCTCGACGCGCTCGACGACCAGCAGCGGCTGGCGGCCGAGTCGCTGCTCGGCCCGGTCTGCGTGCTCGCCGGCGCCGGCACCGGCAAGACCCGCGCCATCACGCACCGCATCGCCTACGGGGTGCGCACCGGCGCCTACGCGCCCGAACGCGTCATGGCGCTCACCTTCACCACGCGCGCGGCCGCCGAGCTGCGCGGCCGGCTGCGCACGCTCGGCGCCGCGGGCGTCGCCACCCGCACCTTCCACGCCGCCGCCCTCGCGCAGCTCAACTACTTCTGGCCGCTCGTGGTCGGCGGCAGCGCGCCGCAGGTGCTCGACGGCAAGGCGCGCGTGCTCGGCCAGGCCGCCGAGCGCCTGCGCATCCGCGTCGACACGGCGACGCTCCGCGACCTCGCGGCCGACATCGAGTTGCGCAAGGTCTCGGGGCAGTCGATCGACCAGCACGCCGCGAGGCTCACGTCGCGCGGGGCACCCGGCGCACTCACCGTCGAGCAGGCCCTCGACCTGCACGCGGGCTACGAGCGCGCCAAGGACGAGGCGCGGCGCATCGACTTCGAGGACGTGCTGCTCGCGACCGCGGGCATGATCGAGCACGAGGCATCCGTCGCCCTGCACGTGCGCGAGCAGTACCGGTTCTTCGTCGTCGACGAGTACCAGGACGTCTCGCCCGCCCAGCAGCGGCTGCTCGACCTGTGGCTCGGCGACCGCAGCGAGGTGTGCGTCGTCGGCGACGCGAGCCAGACCATCTACTCGTTCGCCGGGGCGCGGCCCGACTACCTGCTCGGCTTCGAGTCGCGGTATCCGGATGCCACGGTGCTGCGCCTCGAGCACAACTACCGTTCGCTCCCGCCGATCGTCGACGTCGCGAACCGGCTCATGCGCGGCCGCCCCGGTGCGCTGGCACTCACGAGCGAGCGCACCGAGCAGGGCGCCCCGAAGCCGGTCGTGCGCGAGCACCCCACCGACGTCGCCGAGGCGCGGCAGGTCGCACAGCGCGTGCTCGAGCTGATCGAGGCGGGGGAGCAGCCGGAGTCGATCGCGGTGCTGTACCGCGTGAACGCCCAGTCGGCGGTGCTGGAGCGCGCACTCGACGAGGTGGGCGTGAGCTCGCGGCTGCGCGGCGCGCGGCGATTCTTCGACCAGCCCGAGGTGAAGCAGGCCGTGCAGGCGCTGCGCGCCGCGTCGCTCACGATCGCCGACGAGCCGCTGTTCAAGTCGGTCAGCGACGTGATGCGCTCGCTCGGCTGGAGCCAGTCGCCGCCCGAGGGGCCCGGTGCGGTGCGCGACCGCTGGGAGGCGTACAACGCGCTCGTGCGGCTCGTCGACGACGTGCCCGACGGCACGACGTTCCGCCGGTTCACCGACGACCTGCTCGAGCGCGCCGCCGCGCAGCACGAGCCGACGGTCTCCGCGGTCACGCTCGCGACGCTGCACTCGGCGAAGGGCCTCGAGTGGGACACGGTCTTCCTCGTCGGACTGTCGGAGGGACTGCTCCCCATCTCGTACGCGTCGGGCCTCGAACAGGTCGACGAGGAGCGGCGCCTCCTCTACGTGGGCATCACGCGGGCACGACGCCGACTCGAGGTGAGCTGGTCGGAGCGGGGCGGTCACTCGCGATCGGTGCGAGCGCCGTCACGGTTTCTCCGAGAGATCGGCACCCGCAACCCGGATGCGACGGCACCGGCTCGGGGCGCGGTTCGGCGCTGACCGGGTCGAACCGCAGCGCACGGGCCGCGAGCCCGGTGTCGTGCCGCCGCAGGCGCGCATCGACGGCGAGCGTCGCGGCGGTCATCGCCTGCAGGAGCGTGAGGCGACGGATGCCCCGGGCCGGCCGCCCGAGCAGCTGCGACGCGATCGCCGGCCAGGCGGGGTCGGCGTCGGTGCGCCCGAGCTCGACGCAGTGCAGGCACGGACCCTCGCCCGGCTCGACGAGCGGGCCGACGACCGCCCCCGCGTCGTCGAACAGCACGCGCAGGTGCGGCACGTCCCGCGCCATCCACGCCGCCACCCGGCGTGGGTCGACCACGTGGTCGGCGACCACGATCGCGAGGTCGACGTCGTCGGCGTCATGCTCGGGCCCCACCACCTCGTAGCCGACCGCCGCGAGGTCGGCGGCGAGGCGCTCGCAGCGGGCGCGATCGCCGTCGACGACCACGCGGGCGTCGACCTCCGGGTCGGGGGCGTCGAGCGCCGACTCGACGGTGGCGAGGAACACGTCGACGTCGCCGTCCTCCGCGCCGAGGCGCTGCGCGAGCCGGTCGAGGCTCGCGCGGCCGGCGCCCGCGCGCAGGGCCTCGACGAGCGCGAGGTCGACATGGTCGGCGTCGCGCAGCACGGCGAGCGGCCGGGCGGCGCCGAGCTGGAGATCGGCGGGCGTGCGCCAGACGAGGGGGATGCGCGGGTCGATGCGTGCGGGCATGCGAGAGAGACTGCCGCACGGGGCATCCGCTCGGGAGTTCGGCGACGCATCTGTGGAGGCGAAGCGCTCTCCACAGGCACGATCAGGCCGGGACGGAAATGAGCATCAGCCGCGATCGGCGTCGGGCGAGCCCTCGTCGTCGGGCGAGCCGGCGTCGTCGCTCGCACCGGGGGTCTCACCGCGCAGCAGCGCCTCGAGCGCCTGGTCGAACGCGTCGGCCTCGCTGGCCTCCTCGTCGGTGCGCTCGCCGGTGAGCCGGGCGACGATGCGCGCCGGGTCGTCGACGTCGGCGGAGCTCGGCAGCAGGTCGGGGTGCGACCACAGGTCGTCGCGCCCGGCGACGCCCACCGCGTCGGTGACGGCGGTCCACATCGCGGCGGCCTCACGCAGGCGGCGCGGGCGCAGCTCGAGGCCGACGAGCGTGCCGAAGGCCGACTCGGCCGGCCCGCCGGTGGCGCGGCGGCGGCGGATGGTCTCGGCGATCGCGCCGCTGGACGGCAGCCGCTCGGTCGCCCGCGCCGTGACGACGTCGACCCAGCCCTCGATGAGCGCGAGCATCGTCTCGAGACGTGCGAGCGCGACCTGCTGTTCCTCGGTCTTCGGCGGGATGAGCGAGCCGTTGACGAGCGCGTCGCGCAGCGCCTCGGGGTTCGACGGGTCGAAGTCGCTCGCGAGCTCCTCGATGCGGTCGGTGTCGATGCGGATGCCCCGGGCGAAGTCCGTGATCGACGAGATGAGCTTCAGCCGCAGCCACCTCGCGTGCCGGAAGAGGCGCGCGTGCGCGAGCTCGCGCACCGCGAGGTAGAGCTGCACCTGGTCGTCGGGGATGTCGAGGCCCTCGCCGAACTCGGCGGCGTTCTGCGGCAGCACGGCCGCCGTGCCGTCCTCGAGCAGCGGGATGCCGACGTCGCCGCCCGACACGACCTCGGCCGAGAGCTGTCCGACGACCTGGCCGAGCTGCATCGCGAACAGCGTGCCGCCGATCGAGCGCATCATCTGGCTGGCGCCGGCCATCATCCCGCGCAGCTCCTCGGGCGCCTGCTCCGACATGACCTTCGTGAGCGAGTCGGCGATGCTCGACGCGACCGGCTCCGCGAGCTGGGTCCAGACGGGCATCGTCTGCTCGACCCAGCGGCGCCGGCTCAGCAGCACCGGGGCGTCGGTCAGGCTCGAGACCGCGACGGCCTCGTCGAGCCAGAGCGCGGCCACGTGGTACGCCTGCTCCCAGGCGGCGCGGCTCGCCGCATCCGTGTCCTGCTGGCCGTCGTTCGCCCGGGCGACGCCCTGCTGGAGGGCGAGGTCGCGGTTGATGCCGTCGCCGCCCGAGGTCATCGCCTGCTGGAGCTGGCTGAACAGCGCGGCGACGCTCGCCGGATCGTTCGGGAGCCCGGCCGCACCGGCGAGCTGGGCGGGGTCGACGCCCGCGCCGCCGGACAGGATCTCGCGCAGCATGTCGCGGAACTCGTCCTCGGGACTCCGGTCGTCGCCGGGGCCATCTGCATCGGCCACTTCAGCCACCTCCCAGTCGGATGTTCCTACGCTATCCGCGCACCCGACGGGATGACTGGGAAATGGCCTAGGCTGGTCGCTCCGGCTGTCCGCCCGTCGCGAACAGCGCCACCGGCACCTCGCACGTGTTCGTCGGCGCGCCCCCGCGTGCCGACCCAGAGAGGAACCCGATGGCCCTGTTCGACGAGGATCGGCTGCGCCCGGAGCCCCGTCGCCCGCAGTCGCGTGCGCGGCAGGCCGGCTGGTGGCTGCTCGGCATCGCGGCCGTGGTGGCGGGTGTCTTCGCGGCATCCCCGGCGCCCTACGTCATCGAGCAGCCCGGCCCCGTGTACGACACCCTCGGCACGGCGCAGACCAGCGACGGCGGCGAGGTGCCGCTCATCTCGATCCCCGATGAGACCACGTTCCCCACCGAGGGCAACCTCGACCTGCTGACGGTCTCGATCGTCGGCAACCCGCAGCAGCAGCCGACCTGGATCGAGATCGGCGGCGCGGTGCTCGACGACAGCCGTGCGGTCGTGCCGATCGAGGCCGTGTTCCCCGCCGACCTCACCCAGGAGGAGCGCGACGAGCAGAACCAGACGCTCATGGTCGACTCGCAGCAGGACGCGATCGCCGCGGCCCTCGTGGCGCTCGGCTACGACTTCCCGCGCGACGTCACCGTCATCGCGCTGCTCGAGGACTCGGCCGCGGAGGGCGAGCTCGAGGAGGGCGACGTCATCACCTCGGTGAACGGCGAACCGGTGCACGACATCGCGACGCTGCGCGCGGTGATCCAGGAGAACGGCACCGAGCCGGCCGCGATCGAGGTCGAGCGCGACGGCGAGTCGGTCGACGCCGAGGTCACGCCGACGGACGTCGACGGCACGCTGCTCATCGGCGTGGGCGTCACCATGGCGTACGAGTTCCCCATCGACGTGCAGATCCAGCTCGACGACGTGGGCGGCCCGAGCGCGGGCCTCATGTTCGCGCTCGGCATCATCGACAAGCTCACCCCCGACGCGATGACCGGCGGCGAGCGCATCGCCGGCACCGGCACCATCGACTCGGCCGGCAACGTCGGTGCCATCGGCGGCATCGTGCAGAAGATGCACGGCGCGCTCGGTGCCGGCGCCGACTGGATGCTCGCGCCGATCGGCAACTGCGACGAGGTCACCGGCAACGTGCCCGGCGACCTGGAGGTGTTCGCCGTGACCACCCTCGACGAGGCCATGGGCGTCGTCGACGTGATCGCGGCCGAGGGCGACCTCGAGACGCTTCCGCGCTGCCCCGCGAGCTGACGCGCACGCGCGCAGGATCACGGCAGGGTCACGGGCCGCTCAGCGTTCGCTGGATCCCGGGGCCCGCAACGCTCCGTCCGCATAGGATGGAGGATCGACCCCGACCCCCATCGAAGTAGAGGCCGAGAGTGACGTCAACACAGCCCGAGCAGGCACAGGGGCGCCGTCGCGCGCCGATCGCGATCACGATCGGAATCGTGGCCGCCCTGGTGATCGGCTTCTTCATCTTCGCGGGGCTGTACGCCGACATCCTCTGGTACGAGCAGCTCGGCTTCCTCAACGTGCTGACGACCGAGTGGATCGCTCGCGCGGTGCTCTTCCTCATCGGCTTCGTCGGCATGGCCGTCCCGGTGTGGGTCAGCATCCAGATCGCGTACCGCACGCGGCCCGTCTACGCGAAGCTCAACTCGCAGCTCGACCGTTACCAGGAGGTCTTCGAGCCGCTGCGACGGCTGGCCATGTACGGCATCCCCGCCGTGCTCGGCATCTTCGGCGGCGTCTCGGCCGCATCGCGCTGGCAGACCACGCTGCTCTGGTTGAACGGCACCTCGTTCGGCACCATCGACCCGCAGTTCGGCTTCGACGTGGGCTTCTACGTCTTCGACCTGCCGTTCTACCGCGGACTCGTCGGCTTCGCCTCGGCCGTCGTGCTGCTCTCCACGCTGCTGGTGGTCGCGACCAACTACCTCTACGGCGCCATCCGCATCTCGGGCCGCGAGGTCGTCATCTCGAAGGCGGCGCGCATCCAGATCGCGGTGACGGTGGGCATCTACCTGCTGCTGCAGGCCGTGAGCATCTGGTTCGACCAGTACGCCACGCTCACCGAATCGAACGACCTCATGACGGGTGCGTCCTACGCCGACGTCTACGCGACCATCCCGGGCCGCGGCATCCTGGCGGGCATCGCGCTCGTCGTCGCCATCCTCTTCTTCATCACCGCGATCATCGGGCGCTGGCGCCTGCCGCTCGTCGGCACCGCGCTGCTCATCATCTCGAGCCTCATCATCGGCTCGCTCTACCCGTGGGTCATCCAGCGCTTCCAGGTCGACCCGAGCGCGCGCACCCTCGAGGCGCCGTTCATCGAGCGCAACATCGACCTGACCCGCGAGGCGTACGGCGTCGCCGACGTCGAGGAGATCCCGTACGAGGCCCAGACCGACGCCGAGCGCGGTGCGCTGCGCGAGGACGCGGAGACCACGGCGAACATCCGGCTCATGGACCCGGCGCTGATCAGCGACGCGTTCGCACAGCTCGAGCAGTTCCGCCAGTACTACCAGTTCCCCGAGATCCTCGACGTCGACCGCTACCAGATCGACGGGTCCACGCAGGACGCGGTCGTCGCGGTGCGCGACCTGCGGCTCGCCGGCATCGGCGACGCGCAGAACTGGGTGAACTCGCACATCGTCTACACCCACGGGTACGGCCTCGTCGCGGCCGCGGGCAACCAGCGCTCGGTCGACGGGCAGCCGGTGTTCATCCAGTCGGGAATCCCGACCATCGGCGACCTCGAGATCGAGGAGCCGCGCGTCTACTTCGGCGAGAACTCGCCCGAGTACTCGATCGTCGGCGCCCCGGAGGGCACCCCGCCCGCGGAGCTCGACTACCCGGCGGGCGGCGAGAACGGCAACCAGACCCAGACCACCTTCCAGGGCGACGGCGGCCCGTCGCTGAACGGCATCTTCAACAAGCTGATCTACGCGCTGAAGTTCCAGAGCGAGCAGATCTTCCTCTCCGACAACGTCAACGACGAGTCGCAGATCCTGTACGACCGCGACCCGCTGACGCGCGTGCAGAAGGTCGCGCCGTACCTCGAGCTCGACTCCGACCCGTACCCGTCGGTCGTCGACGGGCGCATCGTGTGGATCGTGGACGGGTACACCAAGACCGACGCCTACCCGTACTCGACGAAGCTCTCGATGAGCCAGGCGATCTCCGACTCGCAGCAGCAGGCGACCACCTTCGCGATCGACGACGTCAACTACATCCGCAACTCGGTGAAGGCCACGGTCGACGCCTACGACGGCACGGTGACCCTCTACGCGTGGGACGCGGACGAGCCGATCCTGCAGACGTGGCAGAACATCTTCCCCTCGACCGTCGTGCCGATGGAGGAGATGTCGGGCGACCTGATGAGCCACGTGCGCTACCCGAGCGACCTGTTCAAGCTGCAGCGCTCGATCCTCGGCCGGTACCACGTGACCGACCCCGGCTCGTTCTTCTCGCGCGACGACGCTTGGACGACGCCCGACGAGCCGACTGCTCCCACCGGTAGCGACCTGCTCCAGCCGCCGTACTACCTGACCATGCAGATGCCGGGACAGGACGACCCGACGTACTCGCTGTACTCGACGTTCATCCCCGAGTCGGGCGACCAGGACAGCCGCAACGTGCTGAAGGGCTACCTCGCTGTGGACGCCGATGCCGGCAGCACCGATGGTGAGCGCTCCGAGGGCTACGGCGCACTGCGCCTGCTCACGCTGCCCTCCGGCGACCTCGTGCCCGGCCCCGGCCAGGTGCAGAACCAGTTCAACGGTGACCCGAGCATCTCGGCGCAGCTGAACATCCTCCGCCAGGGCTCGTCCGACGTCATCAACGGCAACCTGCTCACGGTGCCGGTCGGCGGCGGCCTGCTCTACGTGCAGCCCGTCTACGTGCGGTCGACCGGTGAGACCAGCTACCCGCTGCTGCAGAAGGTGCTCGTCGCCTTCGGCGACCAGATCGCGTTCCAGGACACCCTCGACGAGGCGCTCGACGTGCTGTTCGGCGGCGAGTCCGGAGCATCCGCGGGTGACAGCGACGTCGACGGCGGTACCGGCGACGAGGGTGACACCGGCGATACGGGTGACACCGGCGACACCGGCGACACCGGCGATACGGGCGACACGACCGATCCCGGCACGTCGACCGGCGACCCCGAGACCGACGCCCAGCTGCAGGCGCTGCTCCGCGAGGCGCAGCAGGCCCTGCAGGACAAGCAGCAGGCGCTCACCGAGGGTGACTGGGCGGCGTACGGCGTGGCCGATGCGCAGCTCGCCTCGACGATCGCCAGCATGCTCGCGCTGCTGAACGAGTGATGTCCGTCGACCTGCGGTCGGGGGAGTGGCTCGACGACAACCGGGCCAACTGGGACGAGCGCGTCCCCGTGCACCTCGGCGCCGGGTCGATGTACGACCAGCAGCCGCTCCGCGACGGGCGCAGCGTGCTCGATCCGATCGTGTCGGCCATGCTGGCGCGCCGGTTCCCCGACGGGGTCGACGGGCTGCGGATGCTCCACCTGCAGTGCCACTTCGGATCGGACACGCTCTCGTTGGCGAACCTCGGCGCGAACGTCGTCGGCATCGACTTCTCGCGGCCCGCGGTCGACGAGGCGCGCCGAATGGCCGCCGAGCTCGGCCTGGACGACGACCGAGCGCGGTTCGTCGAGGCGAACGTCTACGAGGCGCGCGAGGCGCTGCCCGAGCCGGGCGCGTTCGACGCCGTGTTCACCACATGGGGCACGATCGGCTGGCTGCCCGACGTGGCGGAGTGGGCGCGCATCATCGCATGGTTCCTGAAGCCGGGCGGGTCACTCGTGTTCGCCGACGGGCACCCGACGGCGTTCGTGTTCGACGGCGACGGCGCTGCCGATGGGATGCCCGCGTTCATGTACCCGTACGGCAACCCCGAGCCCGACATCGTCGTGGACGGCTCCGACTACGCCGACCCCGATGCGGAACTCGTCAACCAGCGCACGTGGGAGTGGATGCACCCGATGGACGAGATCCACGGCGCGCTCCGCGGCGCGGGGCTTGCGATCCACGACTTCCGCGAGCACTACCGGGTGCCGTGGCGCATCTACCCGCGCACGGTGGATGCCGGCGACGGCATGTACCGCTGGCCCGACCGGCCGTGGCTGCCGCTCTCGTACTCGATCGAGGCCGTGAAGGCCGGCCCCGGGGCATCCTGAACCTGTCGTTTCCGGCCTCGATTTGAGGAGTGCCCGAACCGATGCTAGAGTTATCTCTTGTGCCGCGGGGTGGAGCAGTTCGGTAGCTCGCTGGGCTCATAACCCAGAGGTCGTAGGTTCAAATCCTGCCCCCGCAACCAAGTGAGGCCCGGAATCATGCGTGATTCCGGGCCTCGGTCATTTCTTCGGCGGCACGTCGAGCGGCACGCCGGTGAGGCGCTCCGACACGTCCCAGAGCGCGCGGATCGCCGCGGCCCGCCCGGGCCGCATGACGGGCAATCGCACCGCTTTGCCGACGTTCACCCAACGCGGCCCGTAGAACTCGCCGCCGCGGGCATCGGGGTCGGTCGCCGCGCGGATCTGGGGGAGCGCGCCGCGCGCAGGCTCCATGCCGGTGTTCGCCGCCGCCCACGCGAAGAACGGGCCCGCGCTGCCTCCGCCGCCCTCGCGCACCGTTCGGGTCTGGAGGTCGCTGTGCGACAGGCCCGGGTGCGCGATGAGGCTCTCCGCGGGCACGCCCGCGGCAGCGAAGCGCTCCTGCAGGCCGAGGCCGAAGTGGTAGTTCGCGAGCTTCGCGTCGCCGTAGACGCGCCAGGCGTCGTAGCGATCGCCGCGGCGGAACGGCTCGTCGGGGTCGAGCGGCTTGCCGATGTGGTGCGCGGTCGACGTCACGGTCACCACGCGCGCCGCGGGCGCGGCGAGCAGCGCCGGCAGCAGCAGCGCCGTGAGCGTCCAGTGCCCGAGGTGGTCGACGCCGACCTGCATCTCGAAGCCGTCCTCCGTCTCGCGCTCGGGCATCGCCATGAGGCCTGCGTTGTTCACGAGCACGTCGATGCGGGGGTGCGCGGCGAGGATCTGCTCGGCCGCGGCCCGCACCGATGCCTGCGACGCGAGGTCGAGCGCGACGCGCTCGAGCGAGGCATCCGGCGTCTCGTCGAGGATCTCGGCGACCGCCGCATCGGCCTTCCCTGTGTCGCGCACGGCCATGACGACGTGCGCGCCCTGCGCCGCGAACGCCTTCGCCGTCTCGAGGCCGAGCCCGCCGTTCGCGCCGGTGATCACGGTCGTGCGTCCGGTCAGCTCGGGGATGGACTCGCGGGTGTACGCCATCGGATGCCTCTCGCTCGGGGTGCTTCCAGCTTCGCCGATGCGCGGCCCCGCCGCATCCGCTCGCCCTCGATAGTCTGGGCGAATGACGGATGCCGCAGCCGACGCCGACCACCTCGGAGTCGCGGTCGCGCAGTTCGCACCCGGCGACGACCGGGAGGCGAACCTCGCCGAGATCGTGCGCCTGGCGACGCTCGCCACCGGCCGCGGCGCGAAGCTCGTCGTGTTCCCCGAGTACTCGAGCTACTTCACGCCGCAGCAGGGGCAGGACTGGGTGGATGCGGCCGAGCCGCCGGACGGCCCGTTCGTCACCGCGCTCGCGGCGCTGGCCGACGAACTCGACGTGCACCTCGTCGCGGGGTTCTTGGAGCGGGCCGACGACGCCCACGCGCACAACACCGTGGTCGCCGTCGTGCCCGGCACGGGCGTCGTGGCCGCGTACCGCAAGCTGCACCTGTACGACGCGTTCGGCCAGCAGGAGTCCGACTGGATCGCCCCGGGCGACGTCGGCGAACCGGAGGTGTTCGAGCTCGGTGGCATCCGCTTCGGCCTGGAGACCTGCTACGACGCGCGCTTCCCCGAGGTGACGCGCCGCATCATCGACGCCGGTGCCGACGTCGTGTGCATGCCCGCCGAGTGGGTGCGCGGGCCGCTCAAGGAGCACCACTGGCGCACGCTCGCGACCGCGCGGGCGCTCGAGAACACCGCGTACGTGCTCGCCGCCGACCACGCGCCGCCGATCGGCGCCGGCAACAGCATGGTCGTCGACCCGATGGGCGTCGAGATCGCGACGATCGGCGAGGCGACCGACGTGGCCGTGGCGTGGATCTCGGCCGAGCGCATCGCGGCGGTGCGACGCCTGAACCCGGCGCTGGCGCTGCGACGCTTCGCGGTCGTGCCGCGCTGAGCCTGCGGGTCTAGTAGGCGCCGAGCTTGGCGAGTCGAGCGGATGCCTCCTCCAGCACGTCCACCCGCTTGCAGAACGCGAACCGCACCAGGCTGCGATACGACTCCCGGCGATCCGGGTGCACGAAGGCCGTGAGCGGCACGGCGACGACGCCCGCGAGCTCGGGCAGCCGCCGGCAGAGCGCCTCGCCGTCGGGGTGGCCGACCGTGGCGGCGTCGACGACCACGAAGTAGCCGGCGTCGGGCACCGACAGCTCGAATCCGGCGTGGCGGAGGCCGGTGACGAGCAGGTCGCGCTTGGACTGCAGCGTGTCGGCGAGCAGTGCGAACCGGTCGTCGGGAAGGCCGAGGCCGGCGGCGATCGCGGGCTGGAACGGCGCGCCGTTGACGTAGGTGAGGAACTGCTTGACCGCGAGTACCCGCTCGACGAGCCGCGCCGGCCCGGTCGCCCAGCCGATCTTCCAGCCGGTCGTGCTGAAGGTCTTGCCGCCCGAGGAGATCGACACCGTGCGGTCGAAGGCGCCGGGGAGGGATGCGACGGGCACGTGCCCGGTGTCGAAGGTGAGGTGCTCGTACACCTCGTCGGTCACGATGATCGCGTCGTGGCGGGCGGCGAGCTCGACGACGAGCTCGAGCGTGGTGCGGTCGAACACCGCGCCCGTCGGGTTGTGCGGCGAATTGACGATGATCACGCGCGTGCGGTCGGTCACGGCGGCACGGAGCTCGTCTGGGTCGGGCCGGAAGTCGGGGAAGCGCAGGGGGACCGTGCGGTGGATGCCGCCCGCACGGGCGACGAGCGCACCGTACGCGTCGTAGAACGGCTCGAACGTGACGACCTCGTCGCCCGTGTCGACCAGGGCGAGCAGCGTCGCCGCGAGCGCCTCGGTCGCGCCGGCGGTCACGAGCACCTCGCGGTCCGGGTCGAGGTCGATGCCGTACCAGTGGCGTTGGTGCGCGGCGATCGCCTCGCGCAGCACGGGCATGCCGATGCCCGGCGGGTACTGGTTCACGCCGTCGGCGATCGCCTGCCGCGCGGCCTCGAGCACCTCGGCCGGGCCGTCCTCGTCGGGGAACCCCTGCCCCAGGTTGATCGCCCCGGTGCGCGCCGCGAGCGCGCTCATCTCGGCGAAGATCGTCGCCGCGACGCTTCCGTCCTCCGCGAGCAGGCCGGCGCCCGCTGCCGTGCGCTGCCACGGCTCGAGCCGCCCCGCCGCCGTGAAATCGCTCACGCCTTCACGCTACACACCCTCCCGGCAGCCGATTCGTTCCCCTCACGCCTGCGCCGCCCGCCGCTGGTGCGCAAACCGTGGCCGATCGCGCGCTCCACCACCGTTTGCGCACCAGCAGGCACGCGGATGCCCGTGGGCAGGCGGAACAGGACAGGTCATGCGTGGGGTTGTGGAAACGTGGATTCGTCGCGTCCCGGATGTCCTACCGTGTGCTGCATGCCCGCGCTGCGCACCCGCCTCCTCGCGGTGCTCGCCGTCGTCGCGGCGACCGCCCTCGCGGGCTGCGCCCCCGCTGACGCAACCCCGCCGACGCCGACCCCCACCCTCGAGCCAGTCTTCGCGTCCGACGAGGAAGCCCTCGCCGCCGCGATCGCCGCGTACGAGGCGTATCAGAACGCTTCCTCAGAGATCTCGTCAGAGGGTGGAACGGAGCCCGAGCGAATCGCCGCCACGGTGACCGACGAGTACTCGGCCCTGCTTATAGAGGAGTTTGTCGGGCTCCAGGAGCGCGCCCTTAGGACGGAAGGGACCGCATCGTTTGACTCGGCCTCTTTGGCCGATTACTTCGCTAGCGACGACGAGTCCGAAGTGTCGGTATACCTGTGTCGGGACATTGGCGAGGTACGAGTTATTGACGCGTCCGGGGCCGACGTGACGCCGACAGCGCGAACCGAGCGAACGCCGTTGCTGGTGCACCTCGTGGGTTCTGTCGATGATCCAGCCATCCTGTTGATAAGCGCCATCGAGCCATGGTCCGGCGACAGCTTCTGTTGAGCGTCGTTGCCGCCTCGCTAGTTCTGGGCGGCGCGACTCTGACTGCGGCGCCTGCGTACGCGTGCAGCCAACTCAATTCTGTGTTCACCGATTGTGCATCGAGCGGGGCTGTGGGCGATGGCGTGGTTCAACTGTGGGCAGCGGTTGACGACCTTGTAGAGCACTCGCCGCCCGATCTGTCAGCTCCAGACAGTCCAATCGAACCCGACGACTCCAACCCCGAGCCCGGACGCCCGTGGGGGATCATCACGCAGGGCCTGAACGTCGTGCCGCCGCCGTGCTGGCCGGAGCCCGAGTGCCCGCCGGGGCAGGAGGCCGCGGGGTACGTCGTCACGCTGAGCGACATCGCGTCGTTCCGGCCCGACGAACCGACGAACGGCATGGAGCCCGACGGCTGGGCCATCGTCGGGCTGCCGGCGAACTTCGTGGCGGGGGCATCCGCTCACCCGGTGGCCGGCATGCTGCTCGGCCTGCCCGCCGACGTGCGCTTCACCCCGGTCGGCTACCGCTGGCAGCACAGCGACGGATCCGACACCACCGACGCCAACGGCGGTGCGACCTGGGCCGAACTCGGCCAGCCCGAGTTCAGCGCCACGCCCACCTCGCACGTTTACGCGACGCGCGGCACCCACACGGTCACGCTGGTCGTCACGTACACGGCCGAATACCGGTTCGCGGGCACCGGGTGGGTGCCGATCGCCGGTACGCTCGACATCGGATCGGCACCGCTCGACGTGCTGGTCGGCGCCGCCGACACGGTGCTGGTGGGGGCCGACTGCGTCGCCGATCCGCGCGGTCCGGGCTGCTGAGCCGTTCCCGAGCCGAACCTGAGCGCAGTCTCCGCTGAGGGATAGACGGTTCACAGACTCCGCCGACGGAACGCACAGCTTGCGCGTTCAGTCTGGTGTCGCTTGGAAGGAGCAGACATGACCGACACGAACGGCACGGCCCCCGAGGATCCGCGGGCCGAGGACCAGACCTCCGAGAACACCCCGGTGACGGACGCCGCGGCTGAGACGCCCGCCGAGACCGCACCGCCCGCCGCGGCAGCGCCCGCAGCCCCCGCTGCGACGCCCGCGCAGCCGGCCGCGCCCGCCGCGCCGGAGCAGCCCGCCGAGCCCGCCGCGGCCCCCGCAGCCGAGGCAGCCCCCGCCCAGCCCACGACCCCGCAGCCGGCCACGCCGAACGCGACCGTCTATTCGCCCGGCCAGGCGCCCCGCCCGTACGGCGAGCAGCCGGCCGCCGGCGCCTCCCAGCCCGCACCGGGCGCGGTCCCGCCCGCCTTCGGCGGCGCGAGCGCCGCGAACGGCACCCACGGCGCACGCCCCGGCGACACGACCACCAACCCGACCGCGGTGCTCACCGACGCCCCGGCCTCGCAGCAGCCCAAGGAGCGCTCGGGCCGCGGCACGCTCGGCATCGCCGCCGCGGCGCTCGTCGTCGGTGCGCTCATCGGCGGGGCATCCGGAGCCGGCATCGCGGCGCTGGTCTCGGCGAACCAGACCACGAGCATTCCGGCCGCCGACGCCGAGGGTGCGCAGAGCATCGTGGTGAACGACGCGTCCGACGTGAACCAGATCACGGCCGTCGCGGCGACCGCGTCGCCGAGCGTCGTGACCATCTCGGTGAGCGGCGGCTCGTCGGCCGGCACGGGCTCGGGCGTGATCCTGAGCGAGGACGGCTACATCCTCACCAACACCCACGTGGTCACGCTCGACGGCGCCACCGGCGACCCGACCATCGAGGTGAAGACCGACGACGGCCGCCTCTACACGGCGACGCTCATCGGCACCGACCCGCTCTCCGACCTCGCGGTCATCAAGCTCGACGACGCGAGCGACATGACCCCGATCGAGTTCGCCGACTCCGACGCGCTGAACGTCGGCGACGTGGCGATCGCGATCGGCGCGCCGCTCGGCCTGTCGGGCACGGTCACCAACGGCATCGTGTCGGCGCTCAACCGCAGCATCGACGTCGCCTCTTCGGCCGCGCCCGAGACGCCCGACGACAGCACCGAGTCCGACGAGGGCGACGGCAGCACCGACAGCCCGTTCGACTTCTGGAACTTCGAGGACCAGGAGCCCGGCCAGGGCGGCCAGTCCGCGTCCGCGACCATCTCGTTGCCGGTCATCCAGACGGATGCCGCCATCAACCCGGGCAACTCGGGCGGCGCGCTGCTGAACAGCGACGGTGAGCTGATCGGCATCAACGTCGCGATCCTGAGCACGGGCTCGAGCTCGTCGGAGGCGGGCAACATCGGCGTCGGCTTCGCGGTGCCGTCGAACCTGGCGATGCGCATCGCCGACGAGATCATCGAGGACGGCTCGGCGAGCCACGGCCTGCTCGGCGCGACGGTCAGCGCGGCATCCGCCGCCGACGGCGCCGACACGGTGGGCGCGCTCATCCAGGAGGTCACCCCGGGCGGCGGAGCCGACCAGGCGGGCCTGCAGTCGGGCGACATCGTCACCAACTTCAACGGGGTGCCGATCACCGACCAGACCGATCTCACGGCGCAGGTGCGCGCACTCCCGGGCGGAGCCCAGACCGACCTGACCTACGTGCGCGACGGGCAGTCGACCACGGTCACGGTCACCCTGAGCGAGCTGCCCACCGAGTAGCACGCGCTCCTTCCAGCAAGGGCCGTCGGATGCCACGGGCAGGCGCATCCGGCGGCCCTTCGCCGTGCCTGCCGACGCCCGCCGCGCGGGCCCTCCGACGCAGCGGTTCCGCGCGTCCCTGCTGGTAGCATCGATCGACCCGAGCACGAGTGAGGACGATGGCCGACGACCACCCCGACGCGACGGTGTCGTCGCTCTCCGGCGTCTCCTACGTCATGCCGGTCCTCAACGACGTGGCGCACGTGCGCGCCGCCGTGGAGTCGATCCTCGCGCAGGACTACGACGGACCGTTCGACGTGACCATCGCGGTCGGCCCGTCGATCGACGGCACGAACGAGCTCGTCGCCGACCTCGCCCGGCGCGACGCACGCGTGCGGGTCATCGACAACGAGGTGGGCTCGACGCCCGCGGGCCTGAACCTCGCCATCGAGGCATCCGAGTTCCCGGTGGTGGTGCGCGTCGACGCGCACTCCGCGTTGCCGGCCGACTACGCGCGCGTCGCGGTCGACACCCTGGCACGCACCGGCGCCGACAACGTCGGCGGCATCATGGACGCGCAGGGGGAGACCCCGTTCGAGCGCGCCGTCGCCCGCGCCTACGGCACCAAGGTCGGCCTCGGCGGCACCCCGCACCACGTGGGCGGTCCCGAGGGCGCGGCCGACACCGTGTACCTCGGCGTGTTCCGGCGCGAGGCGATCACCGCGGTCGGCCTGTTCGATGAGGACATCAAGCGCGGCCAGGACTGGGAGCTCAACAAGCGCCTCCGCGAGGCGGGCGGCACCGTCTGGTTCACCCCCGAGCTGCGCGTGACGTACCGCCCGCGCGGGTCGGTCGGCAGGCTCGCCCGGCAGATGCTCTCGACGGGCCTCTGGCGCGGGGAGCTCGCGCGCCGGTTCCCGTCGGCCAACAGCATCCGCTACTTCGCACCGCCCGTGCTGGTGCTCGGCCTCGTGCTGGGCACGATCCTCGGCATCGCGGGCGTCGTGCAGGCAGCCCTCGGGGTGACGCCGTGGCTGCTGGTCGGCTTCCTCGCGCCCGCGGCGTACGCGCTGCTCGTCGTGGTCGCGACGCTCGCCTACGGGCGCGGCGACGGCCCGGCGACCGCCATGCGGTTCCTCGTCGTGCTGCCGGTCATCCACGTGAGCTGGGGCATCGGGTTCGTGCTCGGCTTCGGCGCACTCACGCGCAACATCTCCGCACACACGGGAAGGTGACGGATGCCTGACGCCATCCACGACCGCGGGCGACCGTCGAGCATCGCGGAGCTCCGCGCCGTGGCGCAGCCGCCCGAGGTGCGCAGCCGCCGCAACGCCGAGCACTGGACCGCCTCGCTGTACCTGCGCAACCTGTCGCCGTACGTGACCTGGGTGCTGCTGAAGACCTCGATCTCGGCGAACGGCGTGACCGGCCTGATGATCCTCATCGGCTGGTCCACGGCGGCGGCGCTGCTGATTCCGGGCATCTGGGGCCCGCTGCTCGCGGTCGTGCTCGGGCAGCTGCAGATGCTCGTCGACTGCTGCGACGGCGAGGTCGCGCGCTGGCGCGGCACGTCGAGCCCCGCGGGGGTGTTCCTCGACAAGGTCGGGCACTACTCGACCGAGGCGCTCATCCCGCTCGCGCTCGGCATCCGCGCCGCGGCGTACCCGCTCGAGTTCCCGGCCGACTTCCTCTGGACCACGCTGGCCGCGCTGCTCGCGCTCATCATCGTGCTGAACAAGGCACTGAACGACATGGTGCACGTGGCCCGCGCCAACGCGGGCCTGACGAAGCTCGCCGACGCCGAGGGGGAGTCGGCGCCGCGCGGCGGGCTGCTCCGCACGCTGCGGCGCGCGGCCCGGTTCGTGCCGTTCCACCGGCTGTACCACTCGGTCGAGCTGACGCTCATCATCTTCGCCGCGGCGGTCGTGGGCCTGTTCGTCGGCGAGCCACTCGTCGATCGCATGGTGCTGATCGCCCTCGTGCCGCTCTCGCTGCTGGCGCTCGTCGGTCACTTCGTGGCGATCCTCGCGTCGCGCCGGGTGCGCGCGTGACCGACGCCCCGCGCGTCGGGGCCGTGGTGCTCACGATGGGCACCCGGCCGGACGACCTGGCCCGAGGCATCCGGAGCCTGCTCGACCAGGAGGGCGTCGAGGTCGACGTCGTCTGCGTGGGCAACGGGTGGGACCCGGCGATCGCCGAGCCCGCGCTGCCCGCGGGCGTGCGCACCTTGCACCTGCCCGAGAACCTCGGCATTCCGGCCGGCCGCAACCGCGGCGTGCCCGAGGTCGCGGGGGAGTACGTCTTCTTCCTCGACGACGACGCGTTCCTGCCGAGCCCGACGTTCCTCGCCGACGCGATCGCGCTCGTGCGACGCGACCCCGGCATCGGGCTCGTGCAGCCGCGCGTGGTCGACCCCGCGGGCGTCGCCTCGCCCCGGCGCTGGACACCGCGCATCCGCAAGGGCGACCCCGCCCGCCCGGGCAACGTGTTCTCGTGCTGGGAGGGCGCGGTGCTGCTGCCGCGCGACGTGTTCGACGCCACCGGCGGCTGGGCCGATCCGTTCTTCTACGCGCACGAGGGCATCGAGCTCGCCTGGCGGGTGTGGGACACCGGGCACCGCGCCTGGTACGCGGGCGACCTCGAGGCGGGGCATCCGGTCATCGAGCCCACCCGGCACAGCTACTACTACCGCCTCAACGCCCGCAATCGCGTCTGGCTCGCGCGCCGAAACCTGCCCGCGCTGCTCGTGCCGCTGTACGTGGGGTCGTGGACGGCGATCCAGGTGCTGCGCTGGGCGCGCAAGCCGGCGGCCCTGCGTGCGTGGTTCGGCGGCTGGCGCGAGGGGTGGCGAGCCGACCCCGGCGAGCGGCGGCCGATGCGTTGGTCGACGGTGTGGCGGATGACCCTGGCCGGCCGCCCGCCCGTCGTCTAACGATCCGCTACCGACCTCCCGACCGGGGCCCGCTCACGGCTGCCCGTGACCTGCCGCCGGATACCCTTGCTCGGTGAGAATCGGACGTGACGTGCGGCTCGCCGCGAAGGTGGCGCGCGAGCTGTGGACCGCTCGCCGCGGGCAGACGGCGGTGCGCAAAAAGCTCGTCGAGACCCCGCCGCTCGAGACGCAGCAGTACGCGATCGGCGTCTACTTCGCCGACGGCGAGGTCAACCTCTACCAGCTGCGCCAGTGGTACAAGCCCCTGGCAGAGCTCGCGAAGACCTGGCCGGTCGTGATCCTGAGCCGCAACGCCACGGCCGCGACCCGCCTGCTCGAGGAGTCGCCCGTGCCGGTCGCCTACGTGCGCACCGTGGTCGACCTCGAGCGGCTCATCCACGAGCAGCCCATGCGCGTGGTGTTCTACGTGAACCAGAACACCCGCAACTTCCAGATGATGCGCTACGGGCGCCGCTGGCACGTGTTCATCAACCACGGCGAGTCCGACAAGATGTACATGACCACGAACCAGTTCAAGGCGTACGACTACGCGCTCATCGCCGGCGACGCGGCGCGCGCCCGCCTCGACAAGGTGCTCTGGGACTACGACTTCGACACGCGGGCGATCCCGATCGGCCGCCCGCAGGCCGACCACTACTCGGGTGAACTGCCGTACACGCCCGACGACCGCGAGGTCGTGCTCTACGCCCCCACCTGGGAGGGCGACCGGGCTGCCGCGGCGTACGGCTCGATCGCGTCGCATGGCGTGGAGCTCGTGCGCGCCCTGCTCGCGACGGGCCGCCATCGCGTGATCTACCGCCCGCACCCCCGTTCGGGCGTGGTGGACCACGCCTACGGGGCCGCGAACGCGGAGATCGTGCGCATGCTCCAGGAGGCGAACCAGGCGGATGCCTCGGCGCAGCACGTGCACGACACGGGCGCCGAGCTCGGCTGGCAGCTCGCCGCGGCCGACATGGCGATCGTCGACATCTCGGCGATGGTCTACGACCGGCTCGCCGCGGGCAAGCCGCTCATGGTGACCCGCCCGGCGAACCCCGACGCCGAGGTCGACACGGGCGGCTACCTGGCCGCGTGCGAGTGGCTCACCGTGGCGGACGCCCCGAACGTGGTGGAGCGCATCGACCAGGTCGAGCACGACGACGACTCGCTCGCGCGGCTCGCGTACTGGGTCGAGCGCTACTTCGGCGACACCACTCCCGGCGCGACGACCGCGCGCTTCCACGCGGCGGTGCAGCACCTCATGGACGAGTGGGAGCGGTTCGCGAAGATCCACGCCGCCGATCCCGAGATCGACGAGCACGACTCCGAGGCCGAGGAGCTCGGTACCGAACTCTAGGTGGGCACCGAGCTCTGGGCGTCGCCGTCGCCCTCGCGGCGGCGCCGGCCCGGCACGATGCGTCCCGCGGAGCGCGCCGCGCGCATGACGCCGTCGCCCGCGGCGGTTCCGATGCGGCGCAGGCGCCCGCCCGTGGCATCCGTCACCTGCGCCTCGTGGGCCGTCGGCTCGATGACCGACGGCACCTGCATCGGCGGCGGCCCGAACGCGAGGCGCGACTGCTGCAGCACCCGACGGCCGAGCACGTGGTTGCCGGCGCCGCCGATCACGGCGCCGATGCCGAACGGAATCGCCTTGCCGATGAAGCTGGCACCGCCCCGCGCGGCGAACTGCTTGATGAACGTGTGGCGCAGCCGGTCGACCACGGTCGACATGACGGCCTTCGGCAGGCTGTTCGTGATGAGCTCGCCCCAGTAGGCGTTGCGGTCGACGCCGGTGCCGGTCGCCTGCCCGGCGAACTGGCGGATCAGGTCGCTGCCCTCGCGGCCGAGCATGAGCGTCATGACGAGCGCGCGCGCCCGATCGGGGTTCTCGACCGCGATGCCGTGCACCTCGGCGACCGACTGCGCGAACAGCGCGGTCGCCTCGAGGAACCCGGCCGTCTCGACGCCCGACAGCGCGAGCGTGACGGGCGTGGAGATCGCGGGGATGACCGCGGTCGCGCCGACGGCCGCGCCGCCCGTGGTGATCGCGGCGAGGTACCGGCGCTCGAGGATGCGCACGAGCTGCTCGCTGGTCGCGTGCGGCGAACGGCGGCGGATGCCCCGCAGGTGCGCGAGCACGATCGGGCGCTGCACCGCCAGCACGCGGTCGATGGTGCGCAGCAGCATGGGCGACGGCTCGTCGGCGGGGTCGCGCGGCGGCGTCTCGTCGTGCGGCGCACCCGAGTCGGCCGGTCGGAACTCGGCCTGGTGGGTGGGCTCGTGAGGCTGCGGATGCGGCAGGTGCGGCGCATCCGACCCCATCGTCGTGATCCTGTACACGGGCTCGGCCATCGGCGCCATCCTACGTCGAGCCCATGGCGGGGCCGAGGGGGTTGCGCCGGGCGGGTCGCGTCGTCGCTACCGCTTCGCCGAGTCGGCGTTGTAGCGCTCGAGCACCTCGTCGATCGGTCCGTCGAGCACGAGTGCGCCCTTGTCGAGGTACAGGCCGCGCGCACAGAACCGGCGCAGGTCGCGCTCGTTGTGCGAGACGAAGAAGAGGGTGCGCCCGCCCGCGAGCATCTCCTCGATGCGGCGGTAGCACTTCTCGCGGAACGCCTTGTCGCCCACCGCGAGCACCTCGTCGACGAGGATCACCGGCTCCTCGAGCTGCGAGATGACGGCGAACGCGACGCGCACCTTCATGCCGCTCGAGAGGTGCTTGTACGGGGTGTCGAGGAAGTCGCCGATCTCGGCGAACGCGACGATCTCGTCGAACCGCGCGTCGATCTGGTCGCGCCGCATGCCGTGCAGCCCGGCCGTGAGCATGATGTTGTCGCGCACCGTGAGGTCGTCGACGAAGCCGCCCGTGATCTCGATGAGCGGGGCGACGCCGCCGTCGACGGTCACGGAGCCTTCGTCGGGCAGCATGACGCCCGCGACGAGCTTCAGCAGCGTCGACTTGCCCTGCCCGTTGCGGCCGACCACGCCGATCGCCTCGCCCGGCCGCACGTCGACCGTGACGTTGCGCAGTGCCCAGAACTCGTCGGGGCGCGAGCGGCGCGCGCGGCCGGCCAGCAGGTCCTTGAACGAGCGGCGACCCCGGCGGTTGCGACGGAAGCGGATGCCGACATCGTCGACGCGGATGGCGCCGCCGTGGCCGGCGGGTGCGCGGAGCGTGGCATCCGTCATCAGATCTCCTTCAGCACGGCGCGCTCGGTGCGCCGGAACACCCAGACGCCGATGGCGAGGAACCCGAGCGACATGGCCGCCGAGACGCCGACCGCGAACCAGTCGAGCTCGCCGGGGAAGAACCCGGCGCGGTAGAGGCCGAAGATGCCGGTGAGGGGATTGAACGCCGCCCACGGCTGCAGCGACTCGGGCAGGTTCGACGTGCCGTAGACGATGGGGGAGGCGTAGAAGAGGAAGCGCAGCACGAGCTTGACTGCTCGCTCGAAGTCGCGGAAGAACACGACGAGCGGCGCCACGATGAGCCCGAGGCCGACCACGAGCACCGCCTGGATCACGATCGCGAGCGGGAACAGCAGCAGCTCCCAGTGCACCCCGGCGCGGAAGGCGATCGCGAACGCCGCGAGCACCGGGATCGCGAGCAGGAACTCGATGCCCTTCGACAGCGCGATGCGGGTCACCCAGACCGTGCGCGGCAGCTTCGTCGAGCGCACGAGCTTCGCGTCCTTCAGGAACGCCCGGGTCGAGTCGGACACCGACCCGGTGAACCACATCCACGGCAGCAGCGCCGCGAGAAGAAACACGATGTAGGGCTCGGTGCCGACCAGGCGCTGGAAGACCACCGTGAAGACGAACCAGTAGATCGCCGCCATCACGAGCGGATCGAGGATCGACCAGAGGTAGCCGAGCGCCGACGTGGAGTAGCGCACCTTGAGGTCGCGCGTCGTCAGCAGCCACAGCGCGTGCCGGTACCGCGACCAGGGGCTCCGCGCATACGGGTGCGCGTCGGCATAGCTGGTCACGACACTCATCGTAGAGGCCGCCGGGGCCCGCACGGCGCAGGCGCGATCCCCGGCGATGCGCCGATCGCGGTTCGGCGGCGATAGGTTGGGAGCATCGAGAACGGTGGAGGCCAACCGGTGGATCGGGTCAGTACGCGCGTCATCCTGAGCTGTGCGGCGATCGGCGTCGGTGGCGGATTGTTCGCCGCGGGCGCCGGCTACCTCGCCGGCCTCATCGCGGTCATCGCGCCAGTGCTCTACGGGGTGACGATCGGCACGCACTTCCTGCCGAGCGCGGTCGGCCTCGCGCTGCTGCGCCGGCCCGGCACGGCCGTGCTCACCGGGTTGATCGCCGGCCTCGTGGCATCCGCCTTCGCCCCGCAGTGGCTGCTGCGCTACCTCGGCACGGGGCTGCTCGTGGGCGTACTGCTCGAGCTGCCGTTCCTCGTCACGCGCTACCGCAAGTGGTCGGCGTGGCTGTACTACCTCGCCGCGGGCGGGTCGGGCGTCGTGCTCGGCGTCGCGGTGTTCATCGCGCTGGGCGCCGAGTACTACGCGCCCGTCGTCTGGGCGATCGCGCTGCCGCTGTACGTGCTGAGCCCCATCGTCTTCACCTGGCTCGGCCGGGTCATCGCCGCCGCGCTCGAACGCGCGGGCGTCGCACGGTCGTCGCGCCAGCGCACCGGCTGAGTCCCACGGGCCACCTGGGTCCCGCGCACCGCCCGGCCACGCGCACCGGCTGGGCCCAGCGGAACGACGAAGCGCCGGCGACCCGAGGGGCGCCGGCGCTTCGGGAGCGGCGATCACACGAAGTGGTTCGCGCGCTCCAGGTCTTCCGCGAAGTCGATCTCGACCGCGTACAGGTCGGAGATGTCGAGCGGCTCGACGAGCATGCCGTCCTGCGCGATCGCCAGCTCGAGGCCGCGCTCGAAGTAGTCCTGGTCGTCGACCTGCTGCAGGCGGCGCACCAACGCGGCCTTGTCGTGCGCGGCGACGTAGTTGATGCCGACCGCCTCGCCGAGGCCGCCGACGACCTGCTTCGAGAGCTGCTCGATGTAGCCCTCGGCGCCGGTCGTGTACTTGACCTCCTCGTCGGAGACCTTCGACGTGTTGACGGTCACGAACGACTGCTCGCGGGCGATGAGCGCGACCGCGCGGTCGAGCACGCGCGGGTCGTAGACGACGTCGCCGTTCATCCAGAGCACGCCGCCCGACTGCGAGGCGCGCAGCGCGCGGAGCAGGCTCTTCGACGTGTTGGTCTGGTCGTACTCCTCGTTGTAGACGAACGAGGCCTCGGGGAACGACTCGATGATGTGCTCGAGCTTGTAGCCGACGACGATGGTCACGCCCGCGGCGTTGCCGAACGCGTGGTGGATGTTGTCGAACTGCTGCTGCATGATGGTGCGGCCGTCGCTCAACGGGGTCAGCGGCTTGGGAAGGCTGCGACCGAGTCGACTGCCCATGCCCGCCGCGAGGATCACGATCTGGGTGCTCACTGCATCTCCTTGCTGTGGTGGCGGATGCAGCGGGGGAGACGATCGACGATCCTGCTCAGCCTCGTGTCGAGTCGTTTCCCTGCCGTTCATCCGGAAGTTCACATCTGGACACACCGTTATGCCGGGGGTCAGACTACCGGAACCGCCTGAGCGGCCGCCATCGTCCGACGCACCGTAGTCAGATTGTGACACGTCTCGTGTACCGTGGCCCGGAAGCGCCGCGATCGAGCATTCGGGGGAACGCATGGAAGACGCGCGCGAGCCGGGGTGGCTTGCTAGGTTGGGACGGTGACACCCGTGCCGCCGTTCCGGGATGACGGAGAACGAACCGATGGGCCCGACGAGGGCGCATCGGGCAACGGCGCGGGCCGAAACGGCTCCAAGCGCACGTCGTCGTCGCGCTCGGCCTCGGGTCGTGCCGCGAGCGCGCGCGGCGCCGCGGCGCGCCGCACCGCCGCCGACCAGTCGCGCGCGAAGTCGCAGGCCGTCGCGGACGCGAAGTCGTCGCGCACCGGAACGACGACCGCGGTCGTCGAACGGCGGCGGCAGGCCAAGGTCGCCGCGTCCACCGTCGTCGGCGCCTCGCGCACCGAGCCCGGCCCCATGGGCGGAGCGGCGGCGGTCGAGGAGGACCCGGTCGAGGTCGACTCGTTCGACGAGTCGCCGGTGACGGATGCCGCCCAGGGCACGCTTCCGCCCGACGAGGCCCTCCTGCTGGTCGGCGAGGAGGAGGAAGAGGTCGACCTCGAGGCCGAGTCCGCGCCCGACACGTCCGCCGAGCTCGACTCGGAGGCCGACGTAGGGGCCGAGGCGGAGGCCGACGTCGACGCCGATGCGGACCTCGACGCCGACGCAGACGCGGACCTCGACGCCGCCGCGGAGGAAGTCGCCCCCGCGGCGGACGAGCTCGAGACGGAGTTCGCCGCGGACTTCGCGATCGAGCCCGAGCCGGAGCCGGAGCCTGCGCCCGTGCGCAGGCCCAAGGGCCAGCGCCCGCCGCGCCGGTTCGCGCGCCGCACCAGCATCCGCCCGGCGCGTCCCGCACCCGGCGAGGACGCCCCCGTCGTGCTCTCACTCGCCGGACTCGGCAAGCGCTACGGCTCGACGGTCGCCGTCGCGGACGTGAGCCTCGAGGTGCGCGCCGGTTCGTTCTACGGCATCGTCGGCCCGAACGGCGCCGGCAAGACCACGACCCTCTCGATGATCTCGGGGCTGCTCCGGCCCGACTCCGGCGCGGTGACCGTGCACGGCATCGACGTCTGGAAGGACCCGCGTCGGGCGAAGCAGGCGCTCGGCGTGCTGCCCGACCGGCTGCGCGTGTTCGACCGCCTCACCGGCAGCCAGCTGCTCTACTACGCGGGCATCCTGCGCGGCATGAACGCGAAGACCGTGCGCTCCCGCTCGGCCGACCTCGCGGCGGCGTTCGGCATCGAGGAGGCGCTCGACCGCCTCGTCGCCGACTACAGCGCCGGCATGACGAAGAAGATCGCCCTCGCGGCATCCATGATCCACTCGCCGCGCGTGCTCGTGCTCGACGAGCCGTTCGAGTCGGTCGACCCGGTGTCGACCGCGAACATCAGCGACATCCTGCAGCGGTTCGCCGACCGCGGCGGCACGGTGATCATCTCGAGCCACGGCATGGACCTCATCGAGCGCGCGTGCGACAGCGTCGCCGTCATCGTCGGCGGCAAGGTGCTCGCCGAGGGCACGATGGACGAGGTGCGCGACGGTCGCACGCTGGAGGACCGGTTCGTCGACCTCGCGGGTGGGCGCAAGGCCGCGGAGGGGCTCGAGTGGTTGCACAGCTCGTCCGACTGAAGCTGCAGCTGCTGGCGAACATGTTCCGCCGCTCGGCCTGGCAGGTCGTCGGCATCACGCTGGGCATCGTCTACGGCGTCGGCGTCTCGCTGTTCATCACCGTGATCCTCGCCGGGCTGCGGTTCGCGCCCGACACCGGGCTCATCCGCGACGTGCTCGTCGTCGCGGGCTCGGTCGTGGTTGCGGGCTTCATCGTCGTGCCGCTCATCCTGGGCGTCGACGACAGCATGGACCCGCGCCGCTTCGCGCTGCTCGGCATGCCCGACCGCACCCTGGCCACGGGGCTCGCGGTCGCCGCGATGGTCGGTATCCCCACGGTCGTGCTCGGCATCGGGCTGGTCGGCACCGTCATCACCTGGAGCCGCGGGTTCTGGGTCACCCTGCTCGCGCTGCTGGCCGCCGCGATCGCGTTCGCCACGTGCGTGCTGCTCGCCCGCGTCGCGACGTCGATCGGCGCGTTCGCGCTGTCGACGCGTCGCTCGCGCGAGGCGCTCGGCGTGATCGGCATCGTGCTCGCCGTGCTGTCGGCCCCCGCGCTGCTCTCGCTGCTCACGGTCGACTGGGCTCGCTCGGGCCTGCGCGTGCTCGAGCAGCTCGCCGCCGTGCTCGCCTGGACGCCGCTCGGCGCGGTCTGGGCCATCCCGGGCGACGCCGCCTCCGGGCAGGTCTGGACGGCGCTGTTCAAGCTGCTGCTCGCGGCCGCGACGGTCGTGGCGCTGTGGTTCGCCTGGCAGTGGATCGTCGCCCGCATGCTCGTGACGCCGGGCCGCGAGGCATCCGCCCGCTCGTACCGCGGGCTCGGCTGGTTCGACGTGCTGCTCGGCACCCCGACGTCCGCCGTCACGGCCCGCACGCTGACGTACATCTTCCGCGACGCCCGCTACTGGGCGTCGTACCTGATCCTGCCGATCGCGCCCGTGCTCGTGGTCGTGCCGCTCGGCATCGCGGGCGTCGACCCGAGCCTGCTCGCGCTCATCCCGGTGCCGATGGTCGCGCTGTTCCTCGCCTGGACGGTGCACAACGACGTCGCCATGGACTCGACGGCGGTGTGGATGCACGTCGTCTCCGGCATCCGGGGCACCGCCGACCGGGTCGGCCGGCTCCTGCCGGTGCTCATCGTCGGGGTGGTGGTCATCGCCGTGGGCTCGCCGATCAGCGCCATGTTCTTCGGCGACATGGCGGTGCTCCCCGCGATCGTGGGGGTGAGCGGATGCCTCCTCGGCAGCGCCCTCGGCATCGGCAGCATCGTCTCGGCGCGCTTCCCGTACCCCGCCGTGAAGCCGGGCGACAGCCCGTTCCAGGCGCCGCAGTCGTCGTCGAGCATCGCGGCGTTCGTGCAGTCGATCACGATGGTCGTGTCGATCGTGTTCGCGCTGCCGGCCGTGTGGTTCACCTGGCGCGGCATGTCGGGCATCGACCGCTGGTACGACTCGGCGCTGTGGTCGGGCCTCGGCATCGGCGTCGCGGTGCTCGTCGGGGGCGTGCTGATCGGCGGCGCGGTGTTCACGCGTCGTGGCCCCGAGATCCTCGCGGCGGCGCAGCGGGCGTAGAATCTCGGGCATGGTCCCCGACGTCCGCGCCAGCATCGCCGATCCCGACAGCTCCGGCGGCAGCACGTCCGTGCTCGACCGCGAGCTCGAGAAGCTGCTCGAGGAAGAGGGGGTCGAGCCCGGCGACCACGAGCGCTTCTCGCACTACGTGAAGAAGGACAAGATCCTCGAGTCGGCCATCACCGGCAAGCCGGTGAAGGCGCTCTGCGGCAAGAGGTGGACGCCCGGGCGCGACCCGGAGAAGTTCCCGGTGTGCCCGACCTGCAAGGAGATCTACGAGAAGATGAAGTCCGAGTAGGGACTTCTCCTCGTCGGTGCCGCTGCGTCAGCGGTAGGTCGTGGGGATCGCGGGGTCGCCCGCGCCCAGCCGGAACGCCTCGATCGGCAGCTCCTGCATCGCGGCCGCGCGGTGCTCGCGGGCGAGCCGCGTGCCCTCGGGGCCGAGCCAGCGCTCGTCGGGCACGCCGGCCTGCATGAGCGGCACGACCAGGTCGCGCTCCGTGGCGGTGCCGCCTGCGTCGCTCGTGTCGCCCGGGGCATCCGTGCCGACCACCGGCTCGCCCGCGTCGACGATCACGATCTCGTCGCGCGCCGTGCGCGACCCGTCGAGGCGGCGCACCGCGTGCTTGCGCCCGCCCACGCTCGCCTTGTGCGCGCTCGACTTCGCCACGTCGACCCACGTGCCGTCGTCGCCGCGGCGGGCGACGAGCTTGTAGACCATGCCGGCGGCCGGATGCCCCGAGCCCGTCGCCACCCGGGTGCCGACGCCGAACGCGTCGACCGGCGACCCGGAGAGCGCGGCGATGAGGTACTCGTCGAGATCGCTCGTGACCGTGATCTTCGTGTGCACGGCGCCCAGGTCGTCGAGCTGGCGGCGGACGGCGGCGACGACGGTGGGCAGGTCGCCCGAGTCGATGCGCACGGCGCCCAGCCCGGTGCCCGCCACCTCAATGGCGGTCGCGACGCCGCGCTCGATGTCGTAGGTGTCGATGAGGAGCGTCGTGTCCGGCCCCATGGCCTCGACCTGCGCGCGGAACGCGTCGGCCTCGCTGTCGTGCAGCAGGGTGAACGAGTGCGCGGCCGTGCCCATGGTCGGCACCTGCCAGGTGCGGCCCGCCTCGAGGTTGCTCGTGGCGTCGAACCCCGCGATGTACGCGGCACGCGCGGCGGCGACCGCCGAGCGCTCATTGGTGCGGCGCGAGCCCATCTCGGCGAGCGGCCGGCCGATCGCGACCGACGACATGCGTGCCGCCGCGCTCGCGACGGCCGAGTCGTAGTTCAGCACGCTGAGGATGAGCGTCTCGAGCACGACCGCCTCGGCGAACGAGCCCTGCACGGTCACGAGCGGCGAGCCGGGGAAGTACGCCTCGCCCTCGCGGTAGCCCCAGATGTCACCGGAGAACCGGTAGTCGGCGAGCCAGTCGAGCGTGGCCGGGCGCACGACGTCGTTGGCGCGCAGCCACTCGAGCTCGGGGTCGTCGAAGCGGAACTCGGCGATGAGCTCGAGCATGCGCCCGGTGCCGGCGAGCACGCCGTAGCGGCGGCCGTCGGGCAGCCGGCGCGCGAACGCCTCGAAGACGCTCTCGCGTTCGGCCGTGCCCGATTGCAGGGCGGCGTCGACCATGGTGAGCTCGTAGCGGTCGGTGAGGAGCGCGGCGGATCCGGTCACGAGTGCGAGCCTAGCGTCGCGCGTGCCGCGGGCCTACGCGCCGACGGGCGCCTCGGCGGGGCCCGCGCCGCGCGCCGGTCGCCCGACCGCGACCACGTTGCCCACGGTGATGAGCACCAGCCCGCCGAGCTGCCAGGCGCTGAGCGCCTGCCCGAGCACCACGAAGCCCGCGAGCGCGGCGGCGGCGGGCTGCACGCTCTGCAGCACGCCGAACACCTGGCGCGGCAGCACGCGCAGCACGTTGAGGTCGATCGAGTACGGCAGGGCCGACGAGAGGATGCCCGCGGCCAGGCCGATCAGCAGCACGTGACCGAGCTCGCGCGGGTCGAGGCCGACGAGTGCGAACACGAGCAGGGGAGCGGTGAGCACGGCTGCGACGAGGCTCGCGATCGCGGTGCCCTGCACGCCCGGCAGGCGCGCGCCGACGCGCTGGTTGAGCACGATGTAGGCCGCCCAGGCACCCGCCGCGAGCAACCCGAGCGCCACGCCGGCGAGGTCGATGCCGGGCACGGTGCCGGTGAGCAGCACGACGCCGACCCCGGCGAGGAGCGCCGCGCCGAGGTCGATGCGGCGGCGCGAGCCGATGAGCGCGAGCGCGAGGGGCCCGAGGAACTCGAGCGTGACGGCGAGGCCGAGCCCGAGTCGCTCGACCGCGCCGTAGAGCGCCCAGTTCATGACCACGAGGGCGAGGCCGAGCAGTACCGCCGGCCAGACCGCGCGCCAGGAGAGCGTGCGCGGGTGCGGTCGCGCGATCGCGAGCAGGGCGGTCGCGGCGACGGCCTGCCGCAGCGCGACCACGCCGGCGGGCCCGACGAGCGGGAAGACGGTCGCGCCGAGGGCGGCGCCGACCTGCACCGAGCACGCCCCACCCACGGATGCGGCGGCCGCGACACGTTCCTGCTTCATGCCGCCCACGCTAGGTCGCACTATCGCTCTCTGGAAATGCAATCGACGCCTATTGATACGCTCAAAGCATGGACGTGGAGCTACGGCACCTGCGGGCGCTCATCGCGGTCGACGAGGAGCGGTCGTTCACCGACGCCGCGGACGAGCTCGGCGTCTCGCAGGCGGCGGTCTCGCGCCAGGTCGCGGCGCTCGAGCACGAGCTCGGCGTGCCGCTGCTGCACCGCACGACCAGGCGCGTCGAGCCGACGGTCGCGGGCGAGGCGTTCCTCGTGGTCGCTCGACGGGTCGTGGGTGAGCTCGACCGCGCGGTCGCGGGGCTGCGCGGCGAGGCGGCGACGATCCGCGTCGGCTACGCGTGGGCCGCGCTCGGGGCCCACACGACCGGCGTGCTGCGCTCGTGGAACCACGCCCACGCCGACGCGCGGCTGCGCCTCGTGCGCGTGCATCGCGCCGACCTCGCGCTCGCGGAGGGGCGCATCGACCTCGCGATCGTGCGCGGGCCGCTCGACCGCAGCGACCTGCGCTCGGAGGTCGTGGGCACCGAGCGCCGGGTCGTCGCGTTGCCGGTCGACCACGCGCTCGCGTTCCGGCCATCCGTTCGCCTCGCCGACCTCACGAGCGAGACCCTCGGCGTCGACCCCCACAACGGCACCACGCGCCCGTCGCTCTGGACCGACGCCGGGCTGCCGGCGCCTGCGACCGTCGAGACCGACGACGTCGAGTCGTGGCTCGACCTCATCGCCGCCGCCGAGGTGATCGGCGTGACCGCCGAGGCCACCGCCGCGCACTATCCCCGCCCCGGCGTCGCGTTCGTGCCGATCGCCGACGCGCCGCGCGTCGACGTGCGGCTCGCGTGGCTGCGCGCGCACCCGCACGACGCCGCCGGGCGGCTCGCTCGTGCCGTGCGCGCCGCCTACGACGGCGACGCCTGACCGCGCGCGGTCGGGTTCGGGCGGACGCCGGCTGCGAGCCATCCGCTCGGCCTGTTCTAGGCTTGGAGACCGTGACGGACGCGCCGATCGGGATCTTCGACTCAGGGGTCGGCGGGCTCACCGTGGCCCGCGCGGTCAAGGACCAGCTCCCGAACGAGTCGATCCTCTACATCGGCGACCTCGAGCACTCGCCCTACGGCCCCAAGCGCATCGCCGACGTGCGCGAGTACGCGCTCGCCGTGCTCGACGACCTCGTCGCGCAGGGCGTCAAGATGCTCGTCATCGCGTGCAACACCGCGTCCGCCGCCATGCTGCGCGACGCGCGCGAGCGCTACGAGGTGCCGGTCGTCGAGGTGATCCAGCCCGCCGTGCGGCGGGCCGTGGCCGCCACCCGCTCGGGCCGCGTGGGGGTCATCGGCACCGCCGGCACCGTGAACTCGCGCGCCTACGAGGACGCGTTCGCCGCGGCGCCCCACCTCGACCTGCACACGCGGGCGTGCCCGCGGTTCGTCGAGTTCGTCGAGGCGGGCGTCACGACCGGGCCCGAGCTGCTCGCGGTGGCCGAGGAGTACCTGGCCCCGCTGCGCGAGGCATCCGTCGACACCCTCGTGCTCGGCTGCACGCACTACCCGTTCCTCAAGGGCGCGATCCAGTACGTCATGGGCGAGGCGGTCACGCTCGTCTCGAGCGACGTCGAGACCGCCAACGACGTGTACCGCGTGCTCGTCTCGACCGGGCTCGAGCGCACCGCGAGCGCGCCACCCACCTACCGCTACGAGGCCACCGGCCGCAGCGAGGAGGAGTTCCTCGGGCTCGCGCACCGGCTGATGGGCCCCGAGATCCAGCACGTCGACCTGGTGCACACCGGCACCATCCCGATCCAGCGCTGACCCGGCGCATCCGCCCCACCGAAGGGAACACCATGACCGACCAGCCCGACCTGCTGAGGGCCGACGGCCGCACGCCCGCGGACCTCCGCGACGTGACCATCGAGCGCGGCTGGAGCGAGCACGCCGAGGGCTCGGCGCTCATCTCGTTCGGCCGCACCAAGGTGCTCTGCACCGCCTCGTTCACCAACGGCGTGCCGCGCTGGCTCACCGGCAAGGGCAAGGGGTGGGTGACCGCCGAGTACGCCATGCTGCCGCGCTCGACGAACTCGCGCAACGACCGTGAGGCCGTCAAGGGCAAGATCGGCGGGCGCACGCACGAGATCTCGCGCCTGATCGGCCGGAGCCTGCGCTCGGTCGTCGACATGAAGGCGCTCGGCGAGAACACGGTCGTGCTCGACTGCGACGTGCTGCAGGCCGACGGCGGCACGCGCACCGCGGCCATCACCGGCGCCTACGTCGCGCTCGCCGACGCGCTCGAGTGGGGCCGTGAGCACCAGTTCATCGGCAAGAAGGCCGTGCCGCTCACCGACTCCGTCTCGGCGATCTCCGTCGGCATCATCGACGGCACGCCCATGCTCGACCTCGCCTACGTCGAGGACGTGCGCGCCGAGACCGACATGAATGTCGTCGCCACGGGCGCGGGCGCGTTCGTCGAGGTGCAGGGCACGGCCGAGGGCGCGCCGTTCGACCGGGCCGAACTCGACGCGCTGCTCGACCTGGCGCTCGCCGGCACGCGCGAGCTCACCGAGATCCAGCGCGCGGTGCTGGCCGCGGCGCAGGCCTGACGCGGGGCGCCCGATGGAGATCGTGCTCGCGACCCACAACGCCCACAAGGTCGAGGAGTTCCAGCGCATCATCGGCGAGCGGATGCCCGGGGTCACCGTGCTGCCGTACGACGGTCCGGAGCCCGTGGAGGACGGCACGAGCTTCGCCGAGAACGCGTTCATCAAGGCGCGCACGGCCGCCGCGCACACCGGGCGCATCGCGCTCGCCGACGACTCCGGCATCGCGGTCGACGTGATGGGCGGCTCGCCCGGCATCTTCTCGGCGCGCTGGGCGGGGCCGGACGCGGGCGCGCTCGCGAACCTCGACCTGCTGCTCGCGCAACTGGCCGACCTGACCGACCCGGCGAAGCGGCGGGCGTCGTTCCACTGCACGATCGCGCTGGTCGTGCCGGCGTCGGCGGGGGAGGCCGAGGAGTTCGCCGCGGTCGGCGTGTGGCCGGGTCGGCTCGCGACCGAGGCATCCGGCGCCCACGGCTTCGGCTACGACCCCATCTTCGTGCCCGACGGCCACGACGTGACCGCCGCCGAGCTGAGCCCCACGCAGAAGAACGCCGAGAGCCACCGGGCGCGCGCGTTCCAGACGCTGCTGCCCGAGCTCGAGCGCGTGGCGTCGGCAGGCTAGCCGCCGGCCCCTGTTGCCCGCCTGCACGACCTGCAGGCACTGCTGAGAACGCGAATCGTTCCTGATTGCGCGAGCGGTCTCCGGGGCATCCGTCGCCCACCTACGCTGAGGGTGATGGGACACGACCACGACCACGCGCGCCACGCGAATCGCACCCGGCTGGGCATCGCGATCGCGATCGTCGCGTCGGTGCTCGTGCTCGAGGTCGTCGGCGCCTGGATCAGCGGGTCGCTCGCGCTGCTCGCCGACGCCGGCCACATGCTCTCCGACCTCATCGGGCTGATCATCGCGCTCGTCGCGGTCGTCGTCGCCGGGCGCCCCGCGACCGACCGACAGACCTACGGGTACCAGCGGGTCGAGGTGTTCGCCGCGCTGCTGAACTCGGTGATCCTGCTCGTGATCGCCGCGTCGGTCACGGTCGAGGCCGTCGGGCGACTGCTGCGAGCGGATGCCGCGGAGCCGACCGGCCTGCCGATGCTGATCGTCGCCACCGTCGGCCTCGTCGCGAACATCGCCGCGCTGCTCGTGCTGCGCGCGGGCGCGAAGTCGTCGATCAACATGCGGGGCGCCTACCTCGAGGTGCTCGGCGACACGCTCGGCTCGATCGCCGTGATCGTCGCGGCCGGCGTGATCCTCGTCACCGGCTTCGGCGCGGCCGACGCGATCGCGTCGCTCGTGATCGCCGCCCTCATCGTGCCGCGCGCGCTGCTGCTGCTGCGCGACGTGATGCGGGTGCTCAGCGAGTCCGCGCCGGCGGAGACGTCGGTCGCCGAGATCCGCGACCACATCCTGCGCACGACCGGCGTGGTCGACGTGCACGACGTGCACGTCTGGGCGATCACGTCGGGGTCGCACGTGTTCACGGCGCACGTCGTCGTCGAGCCCGAGCTGCTCGCCGAAGGCCGGGCATCCGCCCTGCTCGAGGAACTCGGAGGATGCCTCGAGGAGCACTTCGACGTCGACCACTCGACGTTCCAGCTCGAACCCGCCGGCCACCCGGAGCGCGCGCAGCACCCGTAGCGGCCGCCCCGGGGCATCCGCTCGCCGGTGCTCACCGGTTCGGCCCGTCGAAGTCGCACGGGCACGCGTTCGAACACGGGCCCGCGTGACTTCGACGGGCCCAGCAGGCGCAGGCCGACGTCAGTCGCGGCGGTCGTCGTCGTGGTGCGGGTGCTCGTGGTGGCCGCCGTGCTCGAGGGTCTCCTGGTCGAGCACGAGCTCGCGCGCCTCGAACTCGTCGGTGACGACGTCCTCGCCCGCGGCCGCGGCGCGCTTCGCCTTGCGCGACGACTGCCAGTAGTGGAACCCCGTGACGATGGCGGTGAGCCCGATCGCGACCAGCAGGATCAGGTCGATGTACTCGCGCACGAAGTCGGCCACCCACGGGATGTACGCGATCGCGTACCCGAAGTAGGTGAGCCCGACGCCCCAGATCACCGCGCCGATGAAGTTGTAGAGCGTGTACTTGCGGTAGTTCATGTGCCCGACGCCCGCGGCGACGGGGGTGAAGGTGCGCACGACCGGCACGAACCGGGCGAGGATCACGGCCATCGCGCCGAACCGCTCGAAGAACGCGTTCGTGCGCTCGACGTTCCTCACGCTGAACACGCCCGATTCCTTGCGTTCGAACACGCTCGGGCCGAACTTGTGCCCGATGAGGTAGCCCACCTCCCCGCCGACGAACGCCGCGAAGCCGATCGCGAGGCACACCCACCAGATGTCGAGGCCGAACACCAGCGACGTGTGGGTGAGCAGCCCCGAGATGATGAGCAGCGTGTCGCCCGGCAGCAGGAAGCCGACGAGCAACCCGGTCTCGGCGAACACGATGAAGCACACGACCAGCAGCGCCCAGGGCCCGGCGGCGGCGATGATCGTCTCCGGGTCGAGGAACGGCAGGAGCGCGGTCGGGCTCATCTCGGTGGACTCCAGTCGGCAGGCCTCGCGCGGCGGCTGCGGCGGGAAAGCGTGGGGTCAAGTCTATCCGCGGCCTGTGCGTGCGGGGCCGGGGGTGAACCCCCGGAACTGGGGGCAGCGCGCGGTGGGCCGGCGGCGCCGGTCGCGGTCAGGCGTCGAGCGCGTCGAACACCGCGCTGTTCAGCGCGAAGGAGCGGCGCACCTCGGCGATGAGCCGGTCGACGGATGCCGCGGGCAGGCGCAGCTCGTTGATGCCCTCGCGGTAGCGGCGCTTGAACGGCACCGGGGCCTCGAGCGCGTCGAACCGCGAGAACGCGAGCTGGTCGGGGGTCGCGCCGTAGTGGCGGGCGATGAGTGCGGCGATGGCCTGCCCGCCCGAGAGGTCGCCGAGGTAGCGGGTGTAGTGGTGCGCGAGGTACTCGACCACGTCGTGACGGCCGACGATGTCGCGCAGGTGCGCGGCGTAGGCGGCGGTCGCGGGCAGCGCCGGGTGGGTGGTTCGGTGGTCGGTCACGCCGAGGGCGACCAGGTCGGACTCGATGGCGGCCATGCGCGCGAGTCCGGGCTCGAAGATCTCGGGGTCGCCGGCGCGCGGCTCCCATGCCTCGAGCGCCTCGTAGACCCACGCGAGCTGCGCGAGGTAGCGCGCGTAGGCGTCGAGGTCGAGCTCGCCCGCCATGAGCCGGGTCACGAAGCCGCGCGACTCGGCGGCGCGGTGGTCGTCGGCCGATGCGGTGCGGATGAGGGCGGCAACGTCGAGCGGCGCCGTTTCGGTGAGGGTGTCGCTCGTCATGGGGGAGGGCCGATCGTGTGGGGGTAAGGGTTCCCTAACAAACGTATGGTGCGGGCCGGGCCCTCGCAAGGGTTCGGGTCGGATGCCTGTGGGCGGCACGCGGTACCTTCGGCCCATGCGCTACGGATTCGTCGTCACCGGGTCGGACCCGAACCTCGCCGTCGAGCTCGCGCCGCTCATCGAGCAGCACGGGTGGGACGCCATGTTCGTCTGGGAGGGCATCTGGGCGACCGACCCGTGGTCGGTGCTCGCCGCCGCCGCGATGCGCACCGAGCGCATCCGCCTCGGCACGATGCTCACCCCGCTGCCGCGCCGCCGGCCGTGGGAGCTCGCGAGCCAGACCGCTACGGTCGACGCGCTGTCGGGCGGGCGCACGGTGCTGTCGGTCGGCCTCGGCGTGCCGCAGGAGGTCGAGCAGCGGTTCTGGCTCTTCGAGGACGACCCGGGTCGACGCACCCGCGCCGAGCTGCTCGACGAGGGCCTCGAGATGCTCGACCACCTGTGGCAGGGCGAGCCGTTCGACTACGACGGGCGGCACTACCGTGCGTCGCGCACCGAGACGATGCTGCCCGCGCCGACCGTGCAGCGGCCGCGCATCCCGACCTGGGTGGTGGGCGTGTGGCCGCGCATGAGGTCGATGCGGCGGGTCGCGAGGTACGACGGCTGGATTCCGAACTACGCGCCGCCCGGGGCATCCGTCGTCGATGCCGACCAGCAGGCGGCCGCCTACACGCCCGAGGTCGCGGCGGAGGCGATCGGGTGGCTGCGCGCGGAACGCGAGCGGCTCGGCGTTTCTGATCGGCCGTTCGACGTGGTGCAGGAGGGCCGCACGTCGGGCGCGGATGCGGCAGCGGACGACGCGATCGTGCGCCCGTGGGCGGACGCGGGGGCGACCTGGTGGCTCGAGGCCGACTGGTCGGTGCCCGAGGAGCGGGTTGCGGATGCCGCGCGGGCGCGCATCGCGGCAGGTCCGCCCCGAGGATGACTCACATGTCGGCGTGGTCGGCCCCCGCCGGACCCGTCGGCCCGCTAGGTTCTGGGCATGAGCCTCGTGGAGCGACTCTTCGGGCGGTCGAAGCCGACCCCGCAGCAGACCGAGCCGAGCGCGAGCCCCGAGGCGGTGGTGCCGCCCGAACCCGAGAGCGCGCCGCTTCACACAGAGGTGCCGACCACATCGGAGATCTTCCTCACGTGGGTGGCCGACCTCGACGCCGAGCGGGCGGCCCGCGAACGGGCGCGTGAGTACGCCGCCGAGCGCGGCCTGCCGCCGCTGACCGTGCGGCTGCTGCCCGAGCCCGAGCACGTCGTCGACCTCCGCGCGCTGCCCGCGGCCCGCCTGCGCATCGCCGCCGTGGAGCGCCACGTGCCGCACGACGAGGTCGACGCGCACACCGCCGACTCGTACCTGCTGGTGCGCGAGCGCGACCCGCTGCACCACCCGCACCTGGTCGCGGTCTACGGCCGCCGTCGCCGCATCGGCCACCTCACCGAGTCGAAGTCGCGCGGCCTGCTGCCGTTGCTCGAGGAACTCGGGGCCGACGCGTACCTGGTGTCGGGCACCGAGGCGCCCGACGGCGGCGGACGTCTCTGGGTGCACGCTCCCAAGGTGCCCGCGCTGCGTGCGTTCGCGGGTGAGTACGCCCGGGCACTCGAGGAGGAGTGAGCATGGCCGATACGCCGACCCCGATCGATGAGGACGCGGTCGACGCGGCCCTCGACCGCCTCATCGCCGCCGTCGAGGCGGGGGACGCTCCCGGATATGCGGCCCGCATGGTCGACGACGCGGTGTTCCACTCGGCCTCGACGGACGCGTTCGAGTACCGCAGCCGTGCGGACATCGAGGAGATGGCGACCGCGACCTTCGCCCAGTTCCGCGACGTGCGCTGCATCGCCCGCACCGGTACGGGCGACACGCGCCTGGCGGTCTTCGCGTTCAGCGTCGGAGACGTCCGGGGGCAGGACGCGCAACTGCTGCGCTTCGCGCCCGACGGCCGCATCCGCGAGGTCTCGGCCTTCGTGCGCCCGCTCGCGGCGCTCGCGCAGATCCCGGCGCGCGTCGCGCCGTCGATCGCGCGCCGCTCCGGCCGCCGCGGCCTCGCCCGGATGCTCGCGCTGTCGTCGCGCCCGATCGCCGCGATGCTGCGCTCGGGCGACGCCTCCATGTCGCCGAGGCTCGACCCCGCCCGGCAGCGTTCGTAGCGCCCGCCCACCCCGCTTGAGGGCCGATTCTTGGTCTGAGTGCCGAAGCTACGTCCCTCAGACCAAGAATCGGCCCTCAGGCGGCATCCGCCATCAGCGGTGCGGAAGGTGGGACTCGAACCCACACGCCCGAAGGCACAGGAACCTAAATCCTGCGTGTCTACCGGTTTCACCACTCCCGCGTGTGCGTGCACAGTCTAGGCGGGCCCGTCGCGCAGGTTGCGATGTGGACAACGCCGACGCGCGCGGACCGTCTCGTCCACACTGTTGCGCATGTCCGACGCCGTCCGCACGATCACCGAGCAGGTGCGGGCCCGCGTGCTGCGCGACGGTGTCGACCTCTCGCAGGACGCGGCCGTCGCGGAGCGGTACGCGCGCGACGAGATCCGGCGCCGCAGCGAGGACCTGCTCGCACGCGGCCGCCTGGTCGACGTCGACGAGCGGGAGGCCACGCGCGAGGTGGTCGCGGCGCTCACCGGTCTCGGCGCGATCCAGCCGCTGCTCGACGACGACTCGGTCGAGGAGATCTGGATCAACGGGCCGACTCGCGTGTTCGTCGCCCGCAACGGCGTGAGCGAACTCACGCCGCTGGTGCTCAGCGAGCAGGACGTGCGCGATCTGGTCGAGCGGATGCTCCGCGCATCCGGCCGCCGAGTCGACCTGAGCTCCCCGTTCGTCGATGCGTCCCTGCCCGACGGATCTCGCCTGCACGTCGCGATCCCCGACGTGACGCGCAGGCACTGGGCCGTGAACATCCGGAAGTTCCACCGCCGCATCCGCGACCTGCACGACCTCGTCGAGTCGGGCAGCCTCACCGAGCATGCGGCGACCTTCCTCGATGCGAGCGTACGTGCGGGCCTCAACATCCTCGTGTCCGGCCCGACCCACAGCGGCAAGACGACGATGCTCGGCGCGCTGCTCGGTCGGGCGCGGCCCGCCGAGCGCATCGTCACCGTCGAGGAGACCTTCGAGCTCGACCTCGACGCGCGCGACGTCGTGTCGTTGCAGTGCCGCCAGCCGAACCTCGAGGGCGGGGGCGAGATCACGTTGCGTCGCCTCGTCAAGGAGTCGCTGCGGATGCGCCCGGACCGGCTCGTCGTCGGCGAGGTGCGCGAGGCGGAGAGCCTCGACCTGCTCATCGCGCTCAACTCCGGCGTGCCGGGCATGTGCACGATCCACGCGAACAGCGCGGCGGATGCGCTGCTCAAGCTCTGCACGCTGCCGCTGCTCGCCGGGCGCAACATCGACGCCGCGTTCGTCGTCCCGACGGTCGCGTCGAGCATCGACCTGGTCGTGCACACGAGCCTCGGCGCCGACGGGTCGCGCCACGTCGCCGAGATCGCGGCGCCCGACGGCATCGGCGCGGACGGCCGGATCGAGGTCCGACCGGTGTTCGCCCGGGCCGACGGGCGACTCGACGTCGTGCCGGGAGCGACCCCGAGCCGGCGCAAGTTCGACGCGGTCGGCATCGATCTCGCGGCGACGCTGCGAGACGTGGCGTGACCGCGGCCGCGGGCGCCCTCGGCGGCGTGCTCGGCGTGGGCCTCGTGCTCTGCGCGTCGCCCTGGCTGTGGCCGCGCCGCGCGGTCGTCGCGCCGTCGCCCGGAGCCGGTCGCACGTCACGCCTGCGCGGTACGCTTGCCGCGGCGGGCCTTCCAGGCGTGTCGCCGAGCCTGCTCGTGGTCATGTCGCTCGTGTTCGCCGTCGTCGGCGGAGCCGTCGTGTTCGCGGTCTCGGGGGTGGTCGCTCTCGCCGCAGCCGTCGCGGTCGCCGCGCTGACCCTCCCGTGGGTGCTCGTGCGCCAGCGACTGGTCGCGCGCCGCGCCGCCCACCGGTCGGCATGGCCCGACCTCGTCGACCACCTCGTCTCGGCCGTGCGCGCCGGCATGTCGCTGCCCGACGCGGTGTCGGCGCTCGCCGACATCGGCCCGGCCCCGCTGCGCGCCGCGTTCGCCGAGTTCCGTCGAGACTGGCGGGAGACCGCGAACTTTGCCGGCTCGCTCGACCGGTTGAAGGCGACGCTCGCCGACCCCGTCGCCGACCGCATCATCGAGACGCTGCGCATGGCGCGCGAGGTGGGCGGCACCGAACTGACTCCCACGTTGCGCGCACTGTCCGCCTACCTGCGATCGGATGCCGCGCTGCGCGCCGAGGTCTCCGCTCGCCAGGGGTGGGTGCGCAACGCCGCCCGCCTCGGGGTCTGCGCGCCGTGGCTGCTCCTGCTCATCCTGTCGACGCGACCCGAGGCGATCGCTGCGTACAACACCCCCGCCGGCATCGCGCTGATCGTGATCGGGCTGGGCGTGAGCGTGGTCGCGTACCGACTGATGCTCGGCCTCGGGCGGCTGCCCGAAGAGGGGCGGTGGTTCGCGTGAGCGCGGCATCCGTCGCCCTCGGCGCCTGCCTCGGCATCGGGCTGTGGTGCCTGCTCGCTGCGCTGCCGAGCTGGAGCCGCCCGCGCGCGATCGACCGCGTGGCACCGTACGTGCTCGACGTCTCTCCCGAGGCCCACGCGGTCGTGCACCGCGACCGCAGCGACCCGACCGCCGTGCTCGCGGGCCTGTTCGGCCCGGCGGTGGCGTCGGTGCTGCGCGCGACGGCGCTCGTGTTCGGCGACGACGCCCAGATCGCGCGACGCGCTCGCCAGGCCGGCGTCGCCACGACGCGCGAGCAGTTCCGCCTCCGGCAACTGGTCGCCGCCGTGGGCGCGGGTGCCGCGGCCGTCGCAGCGGTCGTGCTGCTTCCGGGCCTGTCCGGCCTGCCGCCGATCGCACGCATCCTGCTGCCGATCATCGCCGCCGCAGCCGGTGCGCTCGTGCCGCAGCAGATCCTCGAGTGGCGCGCGAAGCGCCGCATGCGCCGCCTCGCGAGCGAGCTGCCGACCGTGCTCGAGTTCCTCACCCTCAGCATCACCGCGGGCGAGTCGATGCTCGACGCGATCACGCGGGTCTCGCGGGTGGGCACGGGCGTGCTGCCGGGGGAGTTCGCGGCGGTCGTGACGTCGGTGCACGCCGGCGTGCCGCTCGCACGCGCCCTGCGCGAGCTGTCCGCGGCGCTCGACGACCCGGCGCTCGACCGCTGCATCTCGCAGATCGTCGCGGCGATGGAACGCGGCGTGCCCACGGCCGAGGTGCTCCGAGCGCTCGCCGGAGATGTGCGCGGCGAGGCATCCCGCGCCCTCATCGAGCTGGCCGGGCGCAAGGAGATCGCCATGTTGGTGCCGCTGGTCTTCATGATCCTGCCCGTCACGGTGGCGTTCGCCGTGTACCCGGGACTGCTCGTGCTGCAGGCGGGCTTCTGAGTGGCGGCCGGGCGGATGAGCACGTGATGCGAACGACGGAGATGCCGGCGGTGCCGGCGGGAGAGGACGGAACGGATGCGACGAGCGCTGGCGCGAGTACGGCACGAGGAACGAGGCGACGTGCCGGGGTGGGTGCTGATCACCCTGATGACGGCCGGCCTGGTCATCGTGCTGTGGGGCCTCGCCGGGCCCGCACTCGGCGGGGTGTTCGACGCCGCCATCGACCGCGTGATGGGGTTCTGAGCCGGCTCGGTCGGCGGCTTGCGGCGGAGCGCGGCTCGGCGCTCGTCGAGTCGATGCTCGTCACGGTGCTGCTCGCGGCGCTCGCGCTCGCCGTGGTGCAGCTCGCGCTCGCGCTGCACGTGCGCAACACGGTGCTCGACGCGGCGGCCGAGGGTGCGCGGTACGCGGCACTCGCGGGCAACGGGGCGGCCGACGGCGTGGCGCGCACGCGGGCCCTCATCGACGCGGCCGTCTCGGAGTCGTACGCGCGCAATGTCACGGCATCGGTCGGCGGCGCCGGCGCCGAGGTGATCGAGGTGCGGGTGCGCGCGACGCTGCCGCTCGTGGGGCTCATCGGGCTCGAGGCCGCGCTCGACGTGCGCGGGCACGCCGTGGTGGAGACCTACGGATGACCCGCCGCATCCGCATCCGCGCTCGCGACCTGCTGCGTGGCGAGGGCGGCTCCGCGTCGCTCGAGTTCGTCACCGTCGGTGTCATCCTGCTCGTGCCGCTCGTGTACCTGGTGCTCGCGGTCGGTGCGATCCAGGCGGGCGTGCTCGCTACCGAGGGTGCGGCCCGGCACGCGGCGCGTGTGTACTCGCTCGCTCCCGACGATGCGTCGGGCCGTGACGCGGTCGATCGCGCCGTCGCGGTCGCGCTGGCCGACTACGGGATCGACCGCTCCGCGGCATCCGTCGCCCTGCACTGCGACGGCGGATGCCTCGAGCCGGGGTCTCGCGTGACCGTGGTCGTGCGCGCGTCGGTGACGCTGCCGCTCGTGCCGCCCGTGCTCGCGATGCGCGAGCGCGCGAGCGTGCCCGTCGAGGCATCCGCCACCGTGCCCGTGTCGCGGTTCGCGGGGGCCGGCTGATGCGCCGGCTGCGGGCGCGGCTCGCCGACGACGAGTCGGGCTCGACGCTGCTGCTGACGATCGGATGCTGCGCGCTCGGCCTCGCGGTCATGATCGTGACGATGGGGGCGACGTCGCTGTACCTCGAGCGGAAGCGCCTCTTCACGATCGCCGACGGGGCGGCGCTCGCCGGGGCCGAGGCGTTCGCGCTCGCCGACGTGCGCCGCGAGGGTGATCGGCTGGTCGTCGAGCTCGAGCCGTCGGAGGTCGCCTCGGCGGTGTCGGAGCACCTGGCGGCCGGCCCGGGCATCGAGGGCGACGTGCGGGTCGTGCACGCCACGACCCTCGACGGCCGCAGCGCCACGGTCACGCTCGGCACGGTCTGGCGCCCGCCGATCGTGGGGGAGTTCCTTCCCGCGGAGGTGCCGATCGAGGTGACGAGCGTCGCCCGGTCGGTGTTCTCGGGCTGAGGGATCGTGATCGCAGTCCGGTGAACCGGTGCGGACGCTCAGTCCCAGCCGAGCTTACGAATGTGCGCCTGCGCGGCGATGACGTCCTCCGGGCCATCGAGCGTCAGGAAGGTCGCCTTCCCGGCGCGCAGCGTTGCGACATCCCCGTCGGCTGACAGCGTGCGCAGCACATCGACCAGGGACGTGCCAGAGCCCAACATCTCCAGAGCGCGCGGCCCCAGGAGCATGTGCCCGAGGTTGACGAGGTACCCGGTCTCCGGCTTCTCCTCGAACGTGGTCGCTCGGCCGTCCTCGGCGACGTGAACTACCCCGAACGGGAGGCGGTACGGCGCGACCAGGATGGCGCTGTCTGTCGCCTGCTGCGTTGCCGCATCGATGAGGTCCCGCCAGGAGAACCACGCGTGGGTGTCGCCGTGCGCGACGAGCGCACGGTCATGCGGTGCGACGGCGACGATCTTCTCCTCGACGGATCCCGCGACGGTCGCCTCTGCCAGCTCGACGCCGGGGACGGACGCACGGATCTCCCGGATCAGCCGGGTCACGAGGCCGTCCTCCGCATCGGTCACCACGACGACCTCCTCCAGCCCCTCGCGGCGCGCACGCTCGACCTGCTGGGCGACGAACGTCGAGTCCTCGATGTCGAGGAAGGGCTTGTAGACCGTGTGGCGGAGCGAGCGCAGCCGAGTGTTCTCGCCGCCGCAGAGCAGCACCAGGCGAGGTGCGGGATCGCTAGGCGGCATGGTGGACGGCGAACGCTGCACTGCGCACGCACAGCCCGTACAGGCAGACCTCCCACGGTTCGCCGCCCTGGATCAGCAGGTACGGGTCATCGTCGGCGAGTGCGCGGTCCAAGAGGTCGACGTCGACCCAGTCGAGCCGGGAGTACGACGCCGTGGGGTCGAGTTCGAGGACGTCGTCGAGCACCAGCTCGGCCGTGAGCATGAGCGTGTCCTCGGGAGCATCCGTCTCGCACCCGTCGACGACGTCGCGCGCGAGCGCGACCGACTTGGCGGTTCCGCGGGCGCGTCCCTCGACGAGGCGTTCGGCCAAGCCCAGCTTGCGTGTCAGCAGGCCCTCGATCGCGTACGACAGCGGGTCGGCGAGGGAGTCCTCCACCGAGATACGCGCGGACTCCATCGGTGCGACGTTCGCGAACCCGCTGAAGTCCATGGCTTCCTCGTCGGTGACCCCTTGTCGCGCGAGCAGCGCGCTCATGAGGCTCGCGGGAATACGCATGGTTGGCGTCGAGAGCACGCCCGGGTGGCGTCGGCTCGTCTCGGTCGAACGGCGAACCCCGAGGAGCACCTCGCGACGACTCGCGTCCCGGTAGACGCACGCCGAGATGACGCAGGTCACGGCATCGAGGCTGGTCGCACGGATTGGCACGATCGCGTTCAGTGCGGGAACATTCGTGGGCTCAGCCATGACTTCTCCTGCGTGAGTAGGTGATTGAGGTCGAGTGGTGCCGTCTGGCGGCGCTGAATGAGTTCGCAGCTCTCGAGGTAGGCGCGCTCGTCTACCAGTTCGAAGTCCTGGCTCGACTGGATGACCCGCTCCACCTCGGACTGGTGCCTGCCGCCGGCGTGGTTCAGGTCCAACGTGAACACTGCGAAGCCCAGCTGGTGTCCCTGGCCGTGGTCGAGCACGGCGAAGCCCTCGTAGTTCATGCGCTCGATGGCGTCGTCGATGGCCAGGGAGAGCTCGATCTCCCTGGCAGCGGCGCTCTCGAAGGCCTCGACCGGGACTCCGAGTTCGTGGGGTTGGTTGTACGCGCGCCACACGGCGCCGCCATCGAGCGGATCGACAGCATCGCGGTCGGCACGGATGCGCTGCCGCTCCGTGTCATCGGCGGCCAGCCGCAGCGCTGCGGCCAGCATGTCGTCCGGCTGCAGCCGGGCGGTGAGCATGCTGAGCCGCTTCGGATCGTTCTCCGCGTACTGCGAGCGGCGCTTCAGCACAACCGATGCGCCGCCCATTTCACGGCAGCGAGCGATGACCGCAGCGATCGGCAGCATCACGTCTGGCTTGCCGGCGCTCGTGCCGTACTTGCGCACGCTGCTCATTACGACCGCTGGCTGATCTTCGACCGGGCCATGTGCGGTGACCCGTTTGCAGGTGATCTCGTTCAGGGTGAGGAGCCGGTTGAGGTGCTGGAAGGTGTCGAACCAGCCGTCCACGACGGCGTGGTCGGCCTCCTCGACTCGTGAGATGAGTATGGGGTCGGGCTTCGGGTCTTGCCCGACGCGGGGGAGGTCCTCGAGGATGTAGCGCTCGGAGTCGACGCGAACGAGGCAGCCGTAGTACGGCACAGGCATCTCGTGGACGAACTGGGCCACCTGGCCCGTGTTTTCCTCGCCTGCAAGGCGCGGCAACATGTTGCTCAGCTCGGTGATGGCGCGGTGCCAGCGACTCCGCATGCGCAGCTGGTCGGGCGAGCCGATGCCGAGGTGATGCCGGGCCGGCGTCACGTATGTCAGGTGCGTGGGGTCGGTGATCGTCGTGCCGTCCGCGGCGGCACGGATGGCATTCAGCAGGTGAAGCGGGACGATGCCGATGATGTCGACCTTGGTTGCCTCGAGGATCGCGGATGCGAGTTCGGCCGGGTTCGGGATTCCGGACTCCGGAGTCCTCGGCCGTGAATGCGTCGCCCAGAACGCGACTCCCGCGGCACCGACGCAGCCGCCGATCACAAGTCCCGCCGCCAGGCTCGGGAGGTCACTGCCGATCACGACGGAGATAACGGCCAGGGCGAGCCCACCCACGGTCGCGATACCCAGAATCCAGGGCACGTAGCTCCTGCTCATGAGCGGAGCCTAATGGCTGCAAAGTTCTCTGTGGAGCGCCGAATCGCGGATGGGTCGGCTGCAGTTGGGATATGCCCCCGAACTGGGGGGCTGGCGGCGGGCTGACGCTCAGCTCACCAGAGCGAGTGCACGACCTGCGCGGGGTTCCAGATGACGTGCTCGCCGATCTCCGTCAGGGTGCCGAGGTCGACCGTGTCGGGGTCCGAGCCGGCGATGCGGAGGTGGTTCTCCCAGCCGGCCTGCGAGGCGAAGACCTCGGTCACGAGCACGACGATCTTCCCAGCGTCCTCGCCCTTGGCGACCGAGTACTGCACGAGCGCCTCGGCGCCCTCGCGCGGGTGGACCCGTTCCATCCAGGCGGCGTGTCGGGCGAAGAAGTCGTCGACCTCGGCCTCGCGCTCCGGCGGGAAGCGGAAGACGGCGAAGAACTGCGTGGTGTCGGTGAGCTGGCTCATGTCGACCTCCTGGTCGAGGGTGCTCGGAGTGGCGGCGCTGCCGTCTCCGACCATACCGGCGACCGTCTCACGACGACGGGAATGCGCCGATCGGTCGGAATTCGGCCCCCGAAGTGGGGCGGCGGGCGAGGTGAACGAGGAGTAACGTCCGAACGGAGCGCCCGACCCGATGCCGCGGAGGTGATCGCGCATGAAAGCCGCGATCGTGCAGTACCCGCCCGTCTTCCTCGACCTCGAACGCACCCTCGAACACGCCGTGCGGCACATCGAGGAGGCCGCCGGGCTCGGCGCAGAGCTGATCGTGTTCCCCGAGGCGTGGTTCCCCGGCTACCCGATCTGGGTCCAGCGCGCTCGCCCGGAGGGCGACCTGGACATGGTCGTCGCGCTCGTCAGCCGCCTGCAGGACAACGCCGTCGACCTGGCATCCGATGACCTCGCACCTGTGCGGGCTGCGGCACGTGAGCACGGCGTCGTCGTGGTCGCGGCCCATCAGGAGATCGACCGCGCGCACAGCGGCACGATCTTCAACAGCGTCGCGATCATCGACGCCGACGGCACGATCCTGAACAACCACCGCAAGGTCATGCCGACGCTCGGGGAGCGCATGGTGTGGGGGTTCGGGGATGCCTCGACGATCCGGGTCGTCGAGACCGCGGTAGGGCGCGTGGGCGCGTTGCTGTGCTGGGAGAACCTCATGCCGCTCGCGCGCTACGCGCTGTACGCGCAGATGCCGGAGATCTACGTCGCGCCCACGGCCGACGTGGGGGAGGGCTGGCAGGCGAGCATGCAGCACATCGCCCGGGAGAGCTGCGCGTACGTGCTCGCCGGCTCGACGAGCTGGCGGCTCGGCGACCTGCCCGACGACGTGCCGTTCCGCGACCGGCTCGTCGACGACGAGGAGGCGTGGATCAGCCCCGGTGAGGCGGTCGTGTACGAGCCATTCGGGCCCGCGATCGCCGGGCCCATGCGCCGCGAGCGTGGGCTGCTCGTCGCCGAGCTCGACCTCGAGAAGTGCCGCCTGCCGCGTTCGTGGTTCGACGTCACGGGCCACTACGCCCGGCCCGACCTGTTTCGGCTCGAGGTGGACACGGCGCCCCAGTCGCCGGTGCGGTTCAGCGCAGGCTGACGGCGACCGGTCCGCCGCCCTTCCTCCCGCCGCGCCGCCGGCGTGCCGGAGGCCGCCGAAACGCACCTCGCTAGTGTGGGTCGGGATCATCAACCGTCGAAGAGGAAGTCGGCCGTCGACAGCTGAGTCGGCCGCAGGGAGTTTCCCGATGACCACAACCGATCGTCCCGCCCCTCCGGCCAACCAGCCGCCGGAGAAGAAGCCGAAGAAGATCCTGCGGGACTTCCTGCATCCGGCATTGATCCCCGGAATCGGCGTGGAGGACACCCCACGCAAGTTCAGTACGAACTGGCTCGTCTTCGGCATCGCCGGTGCCCTCGTGCTCGCCGTCGTGATCTGGGGATTCGCCGACCCCGAGGGCATGGGCGCGGCCGGCTCCGCCTCGCTGGGCTGGGTCACGACCAACTTCGGCTGGCTGTTCTCGGCGCTCGCGATCATCTGCTTCGGCTTCATGATGGCGGTGGGCTACGGGCGCACGGGCGGCATCCGCCTCGGCGCCGACGACGAGGCGCCGGAGTTCTCCACGGTGTCGTGGATCGCGATGCTGTTCGCCGCAGGCATGGGCATCGGGCTCCTCTTCTGGGGTCCGGCCGAGCCGCTGGCGTTCTTCAACACGGTGCCGCCCGGGTTCGACGCCGAGGCGGGCAGCCGGGAGGCGATGTTCCACGCGCTGGCCCAGGCGAACCTGCACTGGGGCCCGCTGGCGTGGGCGTTCTACGCCGTCGTCGGCGGGGCGATCGCCTACGCGGCGTACCGACGCGGGCGCGCACCGCTCATCTCCGCGATCTTCCGCCCGATCTTCGGCGAGAAGACCGACGGGCCGCTCGGCAGCGTCATCGACATCTTCGCGATCATCGTGACGCTCTTCGGCACGGGCGTCACGCTCGGCATGGGCACCCTCCAGATCGCGAGCGGCCTCGAGATCGTCACCGGTGCGGGCCCGTTCGGCAACGGTGCGATCATCGTGATCATCACGCTGCTCACGGCCGCGTTCGTGGTCTCGGCGGTGTCGGGCATCAAGCGGGGCATCCGCGCGCTGTCGAACGTCAACATGGTGGTCGCGGGCGTCATCGGCATCTTCGTCTTCGTCGCGGGGCCGACCCTCTTCCTGCTCAACCTCATTCCGGCCAGCATGTCGGCGTTCTTCGGCGACCTCTGGATCATGCTCACGCGCAACCCGGCGCAGGGCGAGGACGCGGCGTCGTTCATGGCCGCGTGGCAGAACTACTACTGGGCGTGGTGGATCTCGTGGTCGCCCTTCGTGGGCATGTTCATCGCGAAGATCTCGCGCGGGCGCACGCTGCGCCAGTTCGCCACCGTGGTGATCCTCGTGCCGTCGGCGGTCTGCATCGTGTGGTTCGCCATCCTCGGCGGCACCGCGATGCTGTTCGAGGAGCAGGGCCTCGGCATCAGCGAGAGCGGGTCGGATGGTGCGCTGTTCGCGGTGCTCTCGAACCTGCCGTTCGGGGCGATCGTCTCGGTGCTCGCGATGATCTCGATCGTGCTGTTCTTCGTGACCTCGGCCGACTCGGCCGCGATCGTGATGGGCTCGATGAGCCAGCGCGGCAAGCCCGAGCCCTCGACCTGGGTCACCGTGACCTGGGGCGTGCTGCTCGGTGCGGCCGCGCTCGCGCTGCTGCTCGTGGGCGGCGACACGGCGCTGTCGGGCCTGCAGTCGATCATGGTGGTGACGGCGTTGCCGTTCGCGGTCGTGCTGATCGGCATCATGATCGCGTGGGCGAAGGACCTGCGCACCGATCCGTACATGCTGCGGCGCAGGTACGCGAAGGCGGCCATCGCGCAGGGCGTGCGGCTCGGCATCGCCAAGCACGGCGACGACTTCGTGTTCGGCGCGACCGAGGTCGCCCAGGACGAGGGCGCCGGTGCCGGCTTCGACAGCACCGACCCCGAGCTGGTCGAGTGGTACGAGACGGCGACGGGCACCGTCAAGGTCGTGACCGCCGACGACGTCGCGCGCACCCTCGAGCCCGGCCACATCGAGAAGCCCGGCCCGGTCGACCCGCATCACACCGCCTCGGGCGACGCCTCGCTCACCGTCGGCGAGAACCGCGCGGCCGAGCGCGCGGAGCGACGGAGGAAGGCGCACGAGGAGGAACCCGAGGACTGACGCGCCTCGCGACCCCAGAGGGGCTCCTCGCCGTTCGGTGAGGGGCCTCTCGCGTTGCCCCGCCGTCGGCGTTCGCGCGGGGCTCAGCGCACCGCGCCCGCCACCGGGTCGGCCACCCCTGTGGGCCGTGGCCGGCGGCGGGCGCGGTTCAGCGCATGCTGACCGCGAGCGAACCTCCACCCGCACCGCGGTCGGCGGGCGAGGTCGGGGCGATCGCGTCGGGCTGCGCGGTGACCATGCCGCAGCCGGCGAGGGCGAGCACGATCGGCACGACCGCGATGGCGCGTCGCAGTCGGTGATCGTGTCGCACGTATCGGGTCGGCGTCGGCATGGTGGTCGCGGTTCGTGTGGGGTTCGTCATCGTCTGCTCCAGGGTGTCTGGGGGAACCTCGGGTGACGCGACCGAGTCTGGTGCGCCGTGGAGCGTCCGCGACAGGTGTCGAGCGGCCCAAGAGGCGGTCGTGGACGGCCCAAACCGCGCGGCGGACCAGTCCGCACGAGCCGAGCGCGGGGACGTGTGGCTCGAACGGGGGGCACGCGCTCCGCGAACCGGTGCCGGTAGCGTTGCCCCCAGAAAACGACGGCTGCTCACTATCGGCAGGGGATCCGATGGCACGACAGGCACGCGCGGCCGATCGCGGTGGCCGCAGACCCGGAATGCGCACGGACCTGCTCATCGGACGCGACGCCGAGCTGGTGCGCATCCGGAACTCGCTGCGCGGTCGTGGCGCGATACTGGTCGGCCCTGCCGGCGTCGGCAAGACCCGGCTCGCGCACGTCGTCGGCGGTGAGCGGGCGGATGCCGACGTGTACCGCGTCCGCGGCGCCGCATCCGTCGCATCGATGCCGCTCGACTCGATCGTCGCGACCATCGAGCCGCAGACGACGGAGGATCCGACCACGGCCGCCATCACCGTGCTGCGGCAGCGACGTCGGGCCCGCCCGCAGGTGCTGATCGTCGACGATGCGCACCTCTTCGACGAGGAGTCCGCGCGCGTGATCGCGCACCTGGTCGACGTGATCGGATGTGGTGCGGTCGTCACCCAGCGTGCGGGGGAGCGGTGCCCGGAGCCGTTCACGATGCTCTGGAAGGACGAGGTGCTCGAGCGCATCGAAGTCGAGCCGCTGTCGCCCGAGTCGGTGACGCGGCTGGCGTCGGAGATGGTCGGCGCCGCGCTCGACCGTGCTGCGGAGGAGTGGATCGTCGAGGCCGCTCGCGGCCTGCCCCTGTGCGTGCGCGAGCTGGTCGCCGCGGCGATCGAGGACGGCGACCTGGTGGTCGGCTCGGACGCTGCGCGGCTCGCGGGCCCGGCGCGAACGGCCGCGCCGCCACGATTGCGCGAGGTGATCGGTGGGCAGGTGGAGCGGCTCGACGAGGCATCCCATCGGGCCCTCGCCGCCCTGGAGTTCGGACAGCCCGTTCCCGAGGAGGTGCTCGCGCGCGTCGCGCCCACGTCGTCGCTCGATGCCCTCCGTGAGCGGGGGATGGCATCAGACGGCGCGGCCGGCGTCGAGCTCGGGCATCCGCTGCACGGCGAGGTCGCTGCGGCGGCGCTCGCGCCGGAGGTCCGGGACGATGTGCGACGGGTCCTCGCGGAGGCGCTCGCCGAGATCGACCCTGCCCGGTCGGTCGTGCTCCTGCTCGAATCCGGAGGGCCGCTCGGGCCGGAGCTGCTCCGTCGCGCGCTGGAGCGCGCGCTCTCGGTGCAGCGCGTCGACCTCGCGCGCGTGATCGCGACCGCGCTCGCGAGCGTGGAGCGATCGCCGCACACGCTGGCGCTCACCGCCGAGCTGACCGCCATGACGCAGGACTGGGTGACTGCCGATCGGCTCTTCGACGAGGCGCGCTCGGCGGCCACGGGCGACGACGAGATCGCCGATGTGGCATGCGCCGAGTCGCGCGCCCGGTTCGAGTTCGGCCACGACGTCGCCGCCGCTCGGGAGGTCGCCGCCGCCGCACGCGCGCGCCTCCGAGGCGCCGCGGCCGACGCCGTCGCGGCGTACGAGATGCGCACGCGGATGTTCGTCGAGCCGCTGGACCCGGTGTGGGAGTTCTTCGACGCGCACGTGGGCGACGACGACCTGCGCTGGGGGTCGACGGGCGTGGTCGCCGTCGACGCGGTGACGAGTGCGTGGAAGACGGGTCACGTGGGCCGTGGGATGGCCGTCGCCGAACAGGCAGGCGACCTGCCGGGCCAGCGCATGTACGAGCGGCTGCGACTGTGGAACAGCCACGTCGCGCTGGCCACCTGGGCCGAGGGGACCGCGGCCGCGCGGGAAGCCTGGGTCATGCTCGCCGAGACCGCCGCGCAGAGCGGCAACCCCGCGGGCGAGGTACTCGTACCGGGGGCGCAGTTGCTCATCGCGGCCCGTCGAGGTCGGGCCGGGGAAGCCGCCCGCGCGCTGCTCGAGACGGAGCGGTCCGCACGGGGCGGCGCAAATCGCATCCACGCGCCGGTCATCTTCGCCGAGTACGCCGTCGCGCTCGCGTCGCAGCGCGTGCCCGCGGACGACGTCCGGGGCATCCTCGCCGACCTCGCCGAACCGATCGCCGACGGGCGTGTGCAGAGCGAAGCACTGCAGCACCTCGCGCTCGGACGCCTCGCCTTCCGGGAGCACGGCGCGGCGGCTGCGCGCGTGCACCTCGAGCGCGGTGTCGAGGTCGCGCGACGCCAGCACACGCGGCTCTACGAGCTGCTCTGCCACCGGGAGCGCGTCATGCTCGTCGGCGCGGACGACCGAGTCGTCGCGCGGATGGACGAGATCGCCCGCATCGCCGACATCCCGGGCGGCGGCCTGCCCGGCATCATCGCCGACGAGGCACGCGCGGTGGTGGCGACGGATGCCGCTGGGCTCGACGAGGTGGCGCTGCGGGCAGCGGTGTTCGGTGCGGACGCGATCGCCTGGGAGGCATCCGTTCGCTCGCATGCCCTGCATCGCGCAGCCGGTCGGGCGGCAGAGTCGCTCATCGCCGAACTGCGGGTGCGGCAGGTCGCACCGATCTTCGCGGAGCAGTGGATCGCGGCGAAGCCGGTCGTCTCGATCCTGAGCGAACGCGAGCACGAGGTGCTCGCCGAGGTCGCGGCCGGCGCCTCGAACGCCGAGGTCGCCGAGCGCCTGTTCCTCTCGCCGCACACGGTCAAGCGCCACCTCGAGCGCATCTACGCCCGCACCGGCCTGCGCGACCGCGCCGCGCTGGCCGACCTCCTGGCCCGCGCCCGACTCGACGAGTTCCCCGTCGACTGAGTCGCCGGGCGCGGAGCGGTCGGGACGAGGCCCGCGGATGCCCCGGGGCATCCGCTCGCCCGCCCGCGCCGGTAGGCTGGACCCCGACATGTTGGAACTTGACCTCTCGCAGGAGATCACCGCCCTGCGCACCACCTTCCGTGACATCCGCGCCGTCGTCGACGTCGACGGGCTCGAGTCGGAGATCGCCGACCTCAGCGAGCAGGCCGGCGCGCCCGACCTGTGGGACGACGTCGACCACGCCCAGAAGGTCACCAGTGCCCTCAGCCACAAGCAGGCCGACCTCGCGAAGGTCAAGAAGGTCGACCAGCGGCTCGACGACCTCGAGGTGCTCGTCGAGCTCGCCAACGAGATGGGCGACGAGGACAGCGCCGCCGAGGCGCGCGACGAGCTCGCCGCGCTCACCAAGACCATCGGCGACCTCGAGGTGCAGACCCTGCTCGACGGCGAGTGGGACCCGAAGTCAGCGGTCATCACGATCCGCGCGGGTGCCGGCGGCGTCGACGCGAGCGACTTCGCCGAGATGCTGCTGCGCATGTACCTGCGCTGGGCCGAGCAGCACAAGTACCCCGCCAAGGTGCTCGACACGAGCTACGCGGAGGAGGCCGGCATCAAGTCGGCGACCATCGAGGTCGACGCGCCCTACGCGTTCGGCACGCTCTCGGTCGAGGCCGGCACGCACCGCCTCGTGCGCATGAGCCCCTTCAACTCCGCGGGCAAGCGGCAGACGAGCTTCGCGGCGGTCGAGGTCATTCCGCTCATGGAGGAGGCCGTCGAGGTCGAGATTCCCGAGAACGACATCCGCGTCGACGTGTTCCGCTCGTCGGGCCCCGGCGGCCAGTCGGTCAACACGACCGACTCCGCGGTGCGCATCACGCACCTCCCGACCGGCATCGTCGTGTCGATGCAGAACGAGAAGTCGCAGATCCAGAACCGCGCCGCCGCGATGCGCGTGCTCCAGTCGCGCCTGCTGCTGCAGCAGCGCGAGGAGGAGGCCGCGAAGAAGAAGGAGCTCGCCGGCACCATCACCGCGAGCTGGGGCGACCAGATGCGCTCCTACGTGCTCGCGCCGTACCAGATGGTGAAGGACCTCCGCACCGAGTTCGAGGTGAACAACCCGTCGAACGTCTTCGACGGCGACCTCGACGGCTTCATCGCCGCGGGCATCCGCTGGCGCAAGCAGCAGCAGGCGCAGCCGGCCTAGGTTCCCGACGGCAAGAGCACGGCGAGCGGATGCCACTGGGCCCGCGCGTCGGCCCGAGGCATCCGCCCGCCCGTCACAGCCGGCACACGGGCACCGCACAGGCTCGCGCACGACACGCGCGTCGCTGCTGACACACGGCGGGCCGCTGCTTAGGCTCGATCCCGATGATCCGCTTCGACTCCGTCACCAAGAAGTACCCCGGCAACCCGAGGCCGGCGCTCGACGGCGTCGACGTCGAGATCCTGAAGGGGGAGTTCGTCTTCCTCGTCGGCGCGTCCGGGTCGGGCAAGTCGAGCTTCCTGCGGCTGATCCTCAAGGAGGAGAAGCCGTCGGCGGGCCGCATCCACGTGCTCGGGCAGAACCTCGGGCAGATCTCCAGTCGCAAGGTGCCGTACTTCCGGCGCAGCCTCGGCGTCGTGTTCCAGGACTTCCGGCTGCTGCCGAACAAGAACGTCTACGACAACGTGGCGTTCTCGCTGCGGGTCATCGGCAAGTCGCGCGGATTCATCCAGTCCGTCGTACCCGAGACGCTCAAGCTCGTCGGCCTCGACGAGAAGGCGAAGCGGATGCCCCATGAGCTGTCGGGCGGCGAACAGCAACGCGTCGCGATCGCACGCGCCATCGTGAACAAGCCGCAGATCCTGCTCGCCGACGAGCCCACCGGCAACCTCGACCCCGTGACGAGCGCCGGCATCATGACCCTGCTCGAGCGCATCTCGATGGGCGGCACCACGATCGTGATGGCCACGCACGAGGCCGGCATCGTCGACCAGATGCAGCGACGCGTCATCGAGCTCTCGGCGGGCACCGTCGTGCGCGACGACCGCCAGGGCGGGTACGGGCACGACGAGGCACGGGAGGAGATCGCGGCGGAGCGCGACGTGACGGTCGCGGCACCGAAGGTGCCGGTCGCCGCGATGCAGCAGGCGAAGCCGCTCTACGTCGAACCCGAGGAGAGCGACGAGGTGACGGATGCGGCCGCGCGCGTGACCGCCGCAGCCACGGGAGTCGTCGACCTGGCCGACGACGGGAGCGGTGAGGGCAACGAGGACGGCGACTCCGATGCATCCGGTGCCGATCAGGTGCTCGACGGCGTGAGCCACGCCGAGCCGACGCCCGAGGTCGCGCAGCAGCTGACCCTCGCCGAACGGCTCGGGCTGCGTGCGGGCGAGACCAAGCAGGGCGACGACGAGCAGGAAGTGGGGCCCACCCGATGAGAGCCGGACTCGTGCTCGCCGAGGCGGCGAGCGGGCTGCGGCGAAACGCCTCGATGGTGGTGTCGGTCGTGCTCGTGACGTTCGTGTCGCTCACCTTCGTGGGCACCGCCGCGCTGCTGCAGCTGCAGATCGCGCAGATGAAGAACTACTGGTACGACCGCGCGCAGGTCGCGGTGTACCTGTGCACGTCCGTGTCGCCCGGCACGACCTGCACCGACGGCGAGGCGACCGACGAGCAGCGGGCGGCGATCGAGGCGCAGCTCGAGTCGGACACGCTCGCGCCGTTCATCGACGAGTTCTACTTCGAAGACCACGACCAGGCGTACGAGAACTTCCAGGCGCAGTTCGAGGGCACCCCCGCGGCCGACTACGTCACGCCCGAGGTGCTGAACGAGACGTACTGGATCAACCTCGTCGACCCGTCGCAGTCGGCCGTGATCGCCGAGAGCTTCTCGGGCGTCGCGGGCGTCGAGCAGGTCGTCGACCAGCGGCGCTACCTCGACCAGATCTTCTCCGTGCTGAACGCGGCGAGCTACACGGCGATCGGCATCGCCCTCGTCATGCTCGTCGCGGCGACGCTGCTCATCGCCACGACGATCCGCCTGTCGGCGTACTCGCGACGGCGCGAGCTCGGCATCATGCGCCTCGTCGGTGCGTCGAACCGGTTCATCCAGACCCCGTTCGTGCTCGAGGGCGTGTTCGCCGCGCTCATCGGATCGCTGCTCGCCGGCGCCGCCGTGGTCGGCATCGTGCAGTTCTTCGTGCAGGGCTACCTGTCGACCAGGCTCACCTTCACCGCGCTCGTCGGGCTCGGCGACGCGCTCGTGGTCGTGCCGCTGCTGATCGTCTCGGGCGTGCTGCTCGCCGCGCTCTCGGCCTACATCGCGATCGCGCGCTACCTCCGGGTGTAGCAACGGCTAGACTGTGAGGCTGCCCCGCACCCGGCGGAGCGATCGAGACGGGAGTACATCGTGCCCAAGGAACGCGGCGAGCAGGTCATCGCCACCAACCGGCGGGCCCGTCACGACTACCTCATCGAGGACACGTACGAGGCCGGCATCGTGCTGAGCGGCACCGAGGTGAAGTCGCTGCGGCAGGGCCGCGCGTCGCTCGTCGACGGCTACGCGTACATCGACGGCGGGGAGGCGTGGCTCGACGCCGTGCACATCCCCGAGTACATGCAGGGCACCTGGAACAACCACTCGCCGAGGCGCAAGCGCAAGCTGCTGCTGCACAAGCAGGAGATCGTGAAGATCAGCCACAAGACCAAGGAGGGCGGGTACACGCTCGTCCCCCTGAAGCTGTACTTCTCCGACGGCCGCGCGAAGGTCGAGATCGCGGTGGCGAAGGGCAAGCGCGAGTACGACAAGCGCCAGGCGCTGCGCGAGAAGCAGGACAAGCGCGAGGCCGACCGCGCGATCGCCAGCCGGCGGCACCTGGGGGAGTGAGCGGGGTTAGGCTCGACGCGATGAACGCCTCGACCCGACTCGACGTCCCCGGCACCGTCAACTTCCGCTCGGTCGGCCCGGTTCCCGCCGCGGCCGGCACGGTGCGCGAGGGCGTGCTGTTCCGCTCCGACGCGCTGCACGAGCTGGGCGATCCGGGGCGCGCCGCCCTGCGGGAGCTCGGCGTCGGCATCGTGATCGACCTGCGTGACGAGTACGAGGTCGCCAACCGTCCCGACGACCTCGACGGGCTCGACGTGGAACTGCTGCGCCTGCCGGTGTTCGAGGGCTCCGGGGCATCCGCCGGCCAGCCCGGTATCACCCTCGACGCGCTCTACGCGCGCATCGTCACCCAGCACACCGGCGTGGTCGTCGAGGCGCTCCGCGAGATCTCGCGCGCCGACGGTCGCGGCGTGGTCGTGCACTGCACGGCCGGCAAGGACCGCACCGGCGTCATCACGGCGCTCGCGCTGCTGTCGGTGGGCGTCGACCGCGACCTCGTGCTCGACGACTACGCGAGCACCGAGCAGTACCTCGCGGGCCCGTGGCTCGAGGGCATGATCACGCTCGTCGGCGAGTACGGCGTGCCCGACTCCCCGGGACTGCGCATGCTCATGGGCGGCAGCCCGCGCGAAGCGCTCGCCTCGGCGCTCGACCTCATCGACCGTCGGCACGGCTCGGCGCGCGACTACCTGCTCGCGGGCGGCCTGTCGCTCGACGAGCTCGCCGCGCTCGAGCAGGTGCTCGTGCGCGCCGACTGATCCGCGCGCGTCCGGCCGGCGACCCGAGGATCACCGGCCGGTTCGCGAGGTCGGGTCAGACGGGCAGCACCTCCGGCAGCGCCCCGGCGCCGGTGAAGAGGCGGTCGAACACGTTGCGCCGGTCGAACTGCAGTGCGTACTCGCGCGCCGCGTGCGACCGGGCGAGGCGGTCGTCGGGGCTGAGGCCCACCACGGCGTCGTCGATCGCGCGGGCGATCGCGTCGGCGTCCTCCACCGGGATGATCGTCGCGTGCTCGCCGACCGCCTCGAGGATGCCCCCGGTGTCGGCAGTGATGACCGGCCCGCCGCCCGCGAGCATCTTCTCCGCGAGTGCGATGCCGAAGGTCTCGACGAACTCGGGCCGCGGCTTGCTCGGCAGCACGTACGTCGAGCACCCAGCCATGAGGAACGGCTTCTCCGCGTCGTCGACGTCGTCGAGGAAGCGGATGCGGTCGGCCAGCGGTGAGGCGGCCGCGAGCGCGCGCAGCGCCTCGGCCTCCGGGCCACGGCCGGCGATGACGAGCTGCTGGCTCGTGCTCGCCGCGCTCTTCTCGAATCCGGCGATGAGGTCGTCGACGCCCTTCGCCTTGGTCAGCCGCGAGAGGAACAGGATGTACCCGTCGCGCGTGAGGCCGCGTGATGCGAGGCGCGCCGCGAGCTCCGACTCGTCGAGGTCGAGGTACTGGTCGGTGTCGATCGCCGGGTAGGAGATCTCGATGCGTTCGCGGCACTGGTCGGCGAACCTCGTGCCGTGGAACGCGTCGATCTCGGCCGCCGACGACACGATCAGCTCGCGCGTGTACTCCGAGACCGCGACGCAGTGGTCCTGGCTCAGGTAGCTCGAGAGGATGTGCGCCGCCGCCCCGAACTGGCCGCTGTCGACGCACGAGCGCACGACGTTCGTGACATCCGACCCGACCGCCTCGGCGATGGTCGTCACGTTGACCGGCAGGCCGGTGCTCCACGCGGCACGCACCGCGTCGGCGACGGCGACGGTGTGCGGGCTCAGGTAGAGCGAGAGGCACACGGTCGGCACGCCGTCGGTGAAGAGCTCGATGAGCCGCCCCGTGATGCCGGCGAGGTAGCGGCCGTCGGGCACCTTGTAGTCGCCGACCGGCTCGGGGCGCTCGACGAAGATGCCGTCGCTGTACGGCAGCACGCCCTCGAGCGGCTTGAGGGGCAGGCCCGTCGCTTCGAGCCGTTCGATCGGCCAGGTGACGATGCGCACCTCGTCGAAGCCGCGTTCTCGCGCCGTCTCGGCGAGATTGCGCCCCTCGACCGAGTGCCCGCAGATCACGGGGTCGGCGCGGTTGACGATGACGAGACGGTTCCGGGGCTTGGTCTCCATGGCTTCCTCCGGTGTTCGTTGGTGCGGTGGTGCGTGCCGTGCGTTGCGATGGACGGTGGATCGGTGGTGCAGGTGATGCGGTGGTGCGGTGGTGCAGGTCGTGCGTTCAGCGGACGGGGGTCGAGGGTGGTCTCCGTGCGGTGCCCCACGCGGATGGCGCGTCGCCGAGCTCGAGCACGAGCTCGCCGCCGCGGTGCAGCTCGTCGCCGCGCAGCCAGGTGCGGTCGAGCGGTGCACCGTTGAGCGTCGCCGACTGCACGTACTGCGCGGGGCCGTCGTGCTCGGGCTCGCGGAACCCGCGGGTGCGCACGAAGAACGTCTCCTCGCCGCCGACGCGGATCTCCGACTCGGCGAACGACGGGGCGTTCACGAGGAAGCGGTTCTGCCCGGCGATCGGGAAGATGCCGAGGGACGCCCAGACGTACCAGGAGCTCAGCCCGCCGGAGTCGTCGTTGCCGGGCAGTCCGCCACGGCCGGTGCCGAACTGCTGCTGCACGATCGCGTGCACCACCTCGGCCGTGCGGTCGGGGCGGCCGGCGTAGTGGTACGTCCAGGGCGCCTCCATGTCGGGCTCGTTGTTGAGCCCCTCGAACCGCCCCAGCGCGTATCCGGCCGCGAGCTCGTCGGGCCCCGGGTCGATGCCCGGCTGCGTGACGGGGTCGGCGCCGTAGCCGAAGAAGTCGTCGAGCAGCTGCACGAACGCGTCGTCGCCACCTGCCAGGTCGATGCGCCCGGCCATGTCGTGCAGCAGCCGGAACGAGTAGTTGTGCTTGCTGCCCTCGTAGAAGGTCGAGTCGCGGAGCAGGCCGGATGCGGCGTCGAAGGCGTTGACCCACTGGGCCGCGAGCGGCTCGAACTCCTTCACGAGCGCCCGGTCGCTGATGCGCAGGGCGACCTTCGCCGTGCACCAGTAGCCGAACGCCAGGTCGAGGGTGTGGCTGATCGGGTGCGCGTGTCCGCGGAGCAGGAAGTCCTCGCCGTAGGTGCGTCGCAGGTCGTTGTGCATGTGCACGAGCGCCCAGTCCCAGTCGATGCCGGGCAGGCCCAGCTGGCACAGGTCGGCGAGGAACGTCTGTGCGAGGGCACTGCCCTGCCGGGAGAAGCGGTCGCTGCCGCGCGCCATGCGGTATCCGATCGGGAAGTTGCCCTCCTCCTCGCAGATCGTGAGCAGCGCATTGCCGAGTTCCACCGCCCGCTCGGGCATGAGCGTGGTGAGCAGCGGCAACTGCGTGCGGTAGATGTCCCACATCGTCGAGAGGTCGAACACGAACGGCCCGTCGGTGGGCCAGAACGGGCTCTCCTGCGGCGCGAGGCACGGCTTGATCAGCGAGTGGTACAGCGCGGTGCCGAAGATCGTCTCGCGGTCGGCCGACGGGGTGTCGACGGCGATCGAGCGCAGCTGCTTGCGCCACGCCTTCTGCGTGCGCTCGCGGCGGTACCCGAACCGGTTCGCGCCCGACCCGCAGTCGCGCCGCAGGTTCTCGCGCGCCTGCTCGACGCCGCGCAGCGAGAACCCGATGCGGATCTCGATGGTGTGCCCGGGCTCGCTCGGCCCCGCCCACATGAGCCCGAACGGGCGCAGGGTCGTGGGGCGGATGTGGTCGAAGTCGAGCCGCGTGCCGCCGGGCATGAGCCGCCGGTCGTACCAGAGCATCTGCCGCCAGTGGTGCTCGTCGCACTCGATGTAGACCGACAGCGGCGTGCCCTCGACCACGATCTCGCCCTGTGCGATGCCCGGCGCGACCTGCTCGAGGTGGGCGCGCAGCGGAATCGTCGAGCCGTATGGGATCGACAGGCCGCCGAGCGAGAAGTCGATGACGATGCGCGCGTTCTCGTGCCGCGGGAAGGTGTACCGGTGCACGGCGCTCTTCGGCCCGACGGTGATCTCCGAACGCACGCCCGAGTCGAGCGTCGCGGCGTAGTAGCCGGGCGTCGCCTCCTCGTCCTCGATGCCCCAGGTGCGCCCGAGCACGTCGAGCGGCTCGAGCATGGGCGTGACGCGGAAGTAGTTGTAGTACTTGCGGATCGCCCCGGTGCCCGACTGCTGGAAGTGCGTGAAGCCGGATGCCACGGGCTCGTCGTGGATGGTGCGCGGCACGCCCTCGGTGTTGAGGTCGTACCGCCCGTACCCCGTCGGGTAGGCCCCCGAGTAGGCGCATGCCGACACCATGCCGAGCGGGTAGGTCGCGCCGGGGTGCGTGTTGCCCACCTGGGGCTTGGCCCACCACCACGTCGCCGCGAGCCCGGTCTGCTCCGGCAGGGAGGTGACCTCGGTGCCGATGAACGGGTCGACGCGGTCGATCATGCCGCCTGTCCCGTCGTCGTCGGCGGCTGCGGCCGGGTGGTTCCGGTGGTGCCCATGCATGGACGGTATGGGCGCAATGTGTTGATCGCATTACGTGCGTGTGTCGGGCTGGCGACGAGGCATCCGCTGCGCTCGGGCCGCTGCGACACGTGCGCATCGGGTGACGGATGCCACCGAGAAGGTGTATCCTGAAAGGCCGCGCACCCCTGAGGGTCGCGGGCTTGACAACTCCACAGCGTGCGACGACGACCCGCCATTCGGCGGCTCATGGGGATGATCGGTTTCGACATTGCCTGTGTGCCCACGAGAAGCGGGCCGAGGATGCAGAGTTATCTCGCAAACGCCCTCTGCACACCAATAACTGCCAATAAGAAGCAGTCCGACTTCGCCCTCGCTGCTTAAGCGAGCCCGATAGTCCGTCAGCCCGGGTCTGTTCCCGCCCCGGGTCCTGGCGTCATCTAGGGAACTCGCTGCGCGACGTCGCCTGAGCGTCGTGCGGGACTTTCCTCAGGCTGGGCCTGTCGACTTGGATGCCTGTGGCAAAGGTCGGGGCCGAGCAGAACGCCTTCACAGGCTGCGCCCGGAGAATGCGTGGAATCTCAGCGATGGACGGGGGTTCAATTCCCCCCATCTCCACCACCGGTCGTCGTCGCACGCTGTGGGTTGGTACCATTTCACGTACCACTCTTCAGGGGAGCGTGATCATGTCCGCAATCACTGCGAGCGAAGCGAGGAAGAGCCTGTTCGGGCTCATCCAGCAGGTGAACGACGATCACACTGCGGTCGAAGTGGTCTCGCGGCGCGGCAACGCGGTCATCATGTCGAAGGACGACTACGACGCGCTGACCGAGACCGCGTACCTCTTGCGCAACGCCGCCAACGCCGACCGTCTCTTGGAGGCGATGGAGCGCGCCCGCCGAGGCGAATTCGAGCAGCACGACCTGCTCGAAGCGTGACCCGCGGGCTCGTCTTCGACCCGAACGGGTGGGAGGACTACCTCTACTGGCAGACGCAGGATCGCAAGACGCTCAAGCGCATCAACGCGCTGGTCGCCGACGTGCTTCGAGACCCCTTCGCCGGCATCGGAAAGCCCGAGCCGCTCCGACACGTGCTGTCTGGTGCATGGTCGCGGCGCATCGACGACAAGAACCGACTCGTCTACTACGTGACGGATGAGCATGTCGTGATCCTGCAAGCGCGCGACCACTACTGAGTCACGTACCCGCTAGATGCCGGCGTCCGCGAGTGAGCCGGTGACCTGGCCGGCGGGGTCGAAGACGAAGCACTGCACGACGCGGTCGCCGACCTCGTTCCACGAGGTCTCGGTCGGCGCGACGGAGTACCAGTCGAGCACCGAGTCCTCCCATGCGATGCCGACGAACTCCGCGAACGCGGCGTCGCACTCCTCGATCGTGATCTCGTCCATCGCTTCGACCTCCGGGTACGCGTCGCCGGTGAGGTCGAACTCGTGCATCACCTCGAACTCGTGCGGCTCGTCGCACGGCACGACGTCGATCTGGTCGATGACGTCGTCGTTCGTGATGCCGCCGAGGCAGTCGCCGATGCGCACGTTCAGCACATGGGTCTGGCCGCCCTCCACGATCTCCTGCGAATCCGCGTCGCGCACGGGCGGCAGCTCGTAGCCCGTGATGGCGGCTTCGATCAGGCCGCATCCGCTCAGCAGCACCACGGCGGCTGCGGCCAGCGCGGCGGACGCGATCGCACGGGGACGGGAACGACGTGTGCGCACGCGGGACTCCGATCTCGGGGTGGGGCTGCATGGTATCGAGCGCCGGTGACGGGCTCGCGCTTGTCCACAGCGGCGGTCGCACCCGCGCGACGGCGACGCGTCACCCGGCAGTCGTACACTCTGAGACTGGCGAGCACGCCGCATCCGCCGCGCACCCACGAGCACGGGAGGAACCGATGGAGCAGCTCATCGCACGTGCCGAGCGCCTTCGCGCGCTGCGCGCCGACGTTCGCGAGCTCAGGGACGCGGCGCTCGCCGCCGAGGAGCGCGACCGGCAGCGGATCGACGCGGTCGACCCGGTGCATCGCGCGGGCGCGGCGAACCTGGTGCACTACCTCGCCCTGCGGTCGCGCGACCTGCGCCCGCTGCAGGAGCGGCTCACGGCCGAGGGACTGTCGTCGCTCGGCCGAATGGAGGCGGGCGTGCTGCGCAACCTGGAGGCGGTCCTGCGGACGATCGGCGACGCGCTCGGCGAGCCCGAGGAGGACATCGCCGACGGGGGCGGTCTCGAGCTGCAGCTGGCCGCCAACGCGGCCGCGCTGCTCGGCGGCCTCCCCGACGACCGCACGACCCGCATCATGGTGACGCTGCCGTCGACGGCGGCCGACGACCCGCGACAGGTGGCGTCGTTCGTCACGGCGGGCATGGACCTCGCGCGGGTCAACTGCGCGCACGACGGCCCCGCGGCGTGGGTACGCATGGCCGCGAACGTGCGGCTCGCCGATGCGAGCATCCCGGTCGCCATGGATCTCGCGGGGCCGAAGCTCCGCACGGGCCCGATCGCTGCAGGCCCGCGCGTGGTCCGAGTCAAGCCGGAGCGCGACCAGCTCGGCCGCGTTGAGGCGCCCGCCCGGGTGCGACTCCTCGGGCCGGGCGCGACTCCACCACCGGGCGCCGCCCTGCCGGTCGTGCCCGTCACTGACGGTGGGTGGCTGCGACGTCGCGCGCCGGGCGACATCGTGCGGTTCAGCGACACTCGGGGTCGCTCGCGTCGCCTGCGGGTCGAGGAGTGCGACGACGACTCCGTCGTATTGCGCGGTGACCGCACGTCGTACCTCGCGACGGGGATGGTGCTCGCGGTCGAGGATGCGCGCACATCCGTCGGCGTGCTGCCGGCCGTCGTGCAGGCGCACCGGGTGCACCCCGGCGACACGATCACGCTCACCGCCGACCTCACGCCGGCCGAGCCCACCTCGGGCGGCCACCATCGGGTCGGCTGCACGCTGCCCGAGGCGTTCGCGACCCTCGAGCCCGGGCACCGGGTGGCGTTCGACGACGGCGCGATCGCGGGCGTCGTGCGCGAGGTGGGGGAGCGCAGCGCCGAGGTCGAGGTGGTCCGCGCACCGCCCGGCGGCACGAAGCTGCGCGCCGAGAAGGGCATCAACCTGCCCGACACCGACCTGCCGGTGTCGGCGCTGACCGTCGACGACCGGGAGGCGCTCGACTCCGTGGTCGAGATCGCCGACATCGTGCAGCTCTCCTTCGTGCGCAGCGAGACCGAGGTGCGCGAACTGACCGACGAACTCGACGCCCGCGGCGCCGACGACCTCGGCGTGGTCGTGAAGATCGAGACGACGCAGGGCTTCGCCGACCTGCCCGACATCTTCCTCGAGCTCATGCGCCGTCCGAAGGTCGGCGTCATGATCGCCCGCGGCGACCTCGGCGTCGAGGCGGGCTTCGAGCGTCTCGCCGAGCTGCAGGAGGAGGTGCTGTGGCTGTGCCAAGCGGCCGCGGTGCCGGTCATCTGGGCGACCGAGGTGCTCGACACGCTCGCCGACACGGGCGTGCCCACGCGAGCCGAGGTGACGGATGCGGCGGCAGGAGATCGCGCCGAGTGCGTCATGCTCAACAAGGGGCCGTACATCCCCGAGGCGATCCGCACGCTCGACGACATCTTCAGCCGGATGGGCGGCCACCTCGACAAGAAGCGGCCGCTGCTGCGTCGGCTGCGTTCGTTCCAGCGCGAGGGTTGACTCGGGGCAACTGCAGGCTCACGGGCAGCCGCTCGCCCGCCCACAGCGGTCGGGGCGGGCGTACAGGTAAGGGTAGCCTTACTGCATGCGCCGCGTGTCGACCTCGTACCTGCTCACCTGCGCCGTGATCGGCGTCGCGGGAGGCCTGCTGCTCGCCCCCGCGAACTGGCTCTCGACCGTGCTCTTCGCGGCCGTGCCGTTCGCCTCGGTCGCGGTCGCGGGGCTCTGGCTGCTGCCCGCGGTGGTCGCGCTGCGCCTGCTCCAGCGGCCGGGCGCGGGCCTGCTGGTGGGGCTCATCTCGGGCATCGTGCTCGTGCCGTTCTCAGGCTACGGGTTCACGAGCGTGCTCACGAACCTGTGGTGGGCGTTCTTCGCCGAGGTCGCGTTCCTCGTCGTGCTGTACCGGTTCTGGACCCTCGCACAGCACTATGCGGGCGCGGTGCTCGTCGGCATCGTCTACCCCGTGCTGTCGGCGCAGTCGTTCGACCTGGCGTCGATGACGACGGGCGCGCAGGTCGGCTTCTTCGCACTCACCATGGCGAGCGCGATCGCCGGCACCGCGCTCGGCATCGCGGTGGTCGCCGGGATGCGACGGGCGGGCGTGAACCCGGCCGCGCGACGCACCCCACGGCCGGTGCCCGCCGCCGCGACCGAGTAGCCGGGTCGCGCCTCAGCGCACGTGCGGCAGCACCTCGGCGGCGATGAGCTCGAGGTGCTCGAGGTCGGTCATGTCGATCGTCTGCAGGTAGACCCGGCCCGCACCGAGTTCGCGCAGGCGGCCGAGCTTGTCGACGGCCTGCTGGGGGCTGCCCGCGATGTTCACCTCGGCGAACGTCTCCGGGTTCCCGCCCGCGGCGAGCACGCGGCGGCGGTACTCGTCGTCGTTCGACGCCACGACGGTCGGCAGCGCGGCCGAGTACTTCAGGTCGCCGGGGTCGCGGCCCTCGGCCTCGCACGCGGCGCGCACTCGCGCGAAGTTCTCGGCGAGCTCGTCCTCGCTCACGAACCCGCGGTTGAACTCGGTGGCGTAGCGCGCGGCGAGCTGGGGCGTGCGTCGCGGCCCGCCGCCGCCGACGATGACCGGCACGCGGTGCTGCTCCGGCTTCGGCAGGGCGGGGGAGTCGCTCAGGGTGTGGTGCTCGCCGTCGAAGTGGAATCGGTCGCCCACTGGGGTGCCCCAGAGCCCGGTGACGATCTGGAGCTGCTCCTCGAGCAGCTGGAAGCGCCGCTCGGGGAACGGCATGCCGTAGGCGGCGTGCTCGGCCTCGAACCATCCGGTGCCGAGGCCCAGCTCGACGCGACCGCCCGACATCTGGTCGACCTGCGCCACCTGGATCGCGAGCACGCCCGGGTGCCGGTACGTCACCGACGAGACGAGCGTGCCGAGCCGCACCCGCTCGGTCTCGCGCGCGAGCCCGGCGAGCGTCGTCCACGCGTCGGTCGGGCCGGGCAGCCCCTCGCCGGGACCCATCGCGAGGTAGTGGTCTGAGCGGAACCAGCCGTCGAAGCCGAGCCGCTCGGCCGCCTGCGCGTGCGCGAGGATCGTGTCGTAGCTCGCGCCCTGCTGGGGCTCGGTGAAGACGCAGAATTCCATGGGTTCCTCTCGATCGGATGCCCCGTCGGGGCCGTTCTGGTCGGCTCAGCGCGGGCCGTGCCCGAGCACGCCGAGCACCGCGTCGTGCAGCGCGCCGTTGGTCGCGAGCGCCGATCCGCTCCACGGGCCGGGCGTGCCGTCGATGCTCGTGAACCGGCCGCCGGCCTCCTCGACGATGGGGATCAGCGCGGCCAGGTCGTAGACCTTCACGTCGAACTCGCCCGTGATGTCGATGAGCCCGTCGGCGAGCAGCATGTACGACCACATGTCGCCGTACGCGCGATCGCGCCAGACGCGCCCCTGCAGGTCGAGCAGCCGCTCGAGGTAGCCGGCGTCGCGCCATTGCCCGAGGCTCTGGAAGCTGAGCGACGCGTCGGCCAGGTCGGCGACCTGCGACACGTGCATGCGCCGGGGGGCTCCCGAAGCGGATGCCTCGGGGTCGCCGTCGACCGCATGGCCGCGCTCGGCGTCCGACGAGAACGTCCACGCGCCCGACCCGGTGGCCGCCCACCAGCGGCGGCCCATCGCGGGCGACGAGACGACGCCCACGACCGGCACGTCGTCGACCGCGAGCGCGATGAGCGTCGCCCACACGGGCACGCCGCGCAGGAAGTTCGCGGTGCCGTCGATCGGGTCGATGATCCAGCGGCGCGTGCTCGAGCCCTCGGTGCCGTACTCCTCGCCGATCACGCCGTCGTCGGGGCGCTCCGCCGCGAGGTGCTCGCGGATGGCGCGCTCGACCGCGAGATCGGCCTCGGTGACGGGGGAGCGGTCGGGCTTCGTCTGCACGTCGAGGTCGACGGCGCGGAACCGCTGGAGCGAGACGCGGTCGGCGATCTCGGCGAGCTCGAGGGCCAGTGCGAGGTCGTCGGCGTGCGGTGCGGTCACCCGTTCAGGCTATCGAGCGGGTGCCCGCCGTGCACGCCCACACCGGTGGCGTGCGCGCGACGGCCGTGGGAGCATGGGCCGCGAGTCGCGGCCCGGCGGCCATGGTGCCGACGGGGGACGAGGACGTCACCATGAAGAGCCAGACGAAGTACGCACCGTCCGCCGAGACGCTGCGGTCGTTGCTCGAGCGCGCGTACGGCTCCGATGCCGTCCCGGCCGGCGACGTGGTCGCGCACGCGTTGGACGAGGGCCACTGCAACGCGGTCTACTCGGCCGGGCTCCGCGACGGTCGGCGGGTGGTGCTGAAGATCGGGGCCTCGCCGCACGCCGGTCTCATGTCCCACGAACACGCGCTCATTCGCACCGAGGTCGCCGCGATCCGGCTCCTGCGCGAGCGGACCGCGCTGCCGGTGCCCGTCGTGGACCACTTCGACGGCAGCAGGGGACTGGTCGATGCCGAGTGGTTCGCCATGCCCTACATCGACGGTGACAACTTCGGACACCTCCTCCGCGACGACGTGCTCCCGGCGGACGACGCGGCCCGCCTCCATGCGCAACTGGGCGCGATGACACGGGAGGTGAACTCGATCGTCGGGCCGGCCTTCGGCGGCGTCCTCGATCCGCGTTTCGACACGTGGCGGGAGGCGTTCACGGACCTGGTCGGGAATGCACTGGCGGACGCCGAACAGGCGGGCGTCGACCTGGGCGTCCACCCGGACGTGATCCGGCGTGCCGTGACCGATCACGCGGCTGACCTCGACGAGGTGCGAGTGCCCAGGCTGATCGAGTGGGACCTGTGGCCGACGAACGCGATCGTCGCCGACGGCACGATCATCGGGATCATCGACCACGAGCGCGCCCTCTACGGCGACCCGATCATGGAAGCGGGCTTCGCGCCGGTCGACCTCCCCGGGGTCGGTGGCTTCGACGACTTCGTCCGCGGGTACGGGCGGGGCGAACTGACCCGATCGGAACGCCGGCGCCGGCTGCTCTACACGGTCAACCTGTTCCTCATACTCGTCGCGGAGGTGCCGTATCGACAGTACGAGGACACGTCACTGGCCGAGCACGCCAGGGACTCGCTGCCGATGCTCCTCGACCGCTTGGCGGACCTCGCCTGAGCGCCGGTGGCCGGCTCGCGACGCGCCGCCTGCCTCGATTGGCGCGAACGGGGTTCGTGATGCTACCGTTGACCCTCGGTTCGACATGCGACAGCATCGAATCGGAACGCACCTCTAGCTCAATCGGCAGAGCAACTGACTCTTAATCAGTGGGTTCAGGGTTCAAGTCCCTGGGGGTGCACCGCAGAAGCCCGGTCACGTGAGTGACCGGGCTTCCGTCGTCTCCGGAGCGCGCGGGCTACCGGCGTCGTCACAGGCGCGGGGTCTACCCTGAACTGTGACTTCCACCGACTCCCACGTCGAGGCAGCGGCTCCCGATGAGCCGGCCGCGACCACCTTCTCCGACCTCGGACTCGACGGCGAGGTGCTGAAGGCACTCGACGACGTCGGCTACGAGACCCCGTCCGCGATCCAGGCGGCGACCATCCCGACCCTGCTGAGCGGGCGCGACGTCGTCGGCCTCGCACAGACCGGCACGGGCAAGACCGCGGCATTCGCGCTGCCGATCCTCGCGCGCCTCGACGTCTCGCAGAAGCAGCCGCAGGCGCTCGTGCTCGCGCCGACGCGCGAGCTGGCCCTCCAGGTCTGCGAGGCGTTCGAGAAGTACGCCGCCCGCCTGCGGGGCGTGCACATCCTTCCCGTCTACGGCGGCCAGGGGTACGGCGTGCAGCTGTCCGCGCTGCGCCGTGGCGTGCACATCGTCGTCGGCACCCCGGGCCGCATCATGGACCACCTCGACAAGGGCACGCTCGACCTGTCGGAGCTCAAGTACCTCGTGCTCGACGAGGCCGACGAGATGCTGAAGATGGGCTTCGCCGAGGACGTCGAGACCATCCTCGCCGAGACGCCCGACGACAAGCAGGTCGCGCTGTTCTCGGCGACCATGCCTGCCGCGATCCGCCGCATCTCGCAGCAGTACCTGAACCTCCCCGAGGAGATCACGGTCAAGGCGAAGACCCAGACCTCGGCGAACATCACGCAGCGCTACCTGGTCGTCTCGTATGCCCAGAAGGTCGATGCGCTCACCCGCATCCTCGAGGTCGAGAACTTCGAGGGCATGATCATCTTCGTCCGCACCAAGAACGTCACCGAGGAGCTCGCCGAGAAGCTCCGTGCGCGCGGTTACTCGGCGCAGGCGATCAACGGCGACGTGCCGCAGGCGCAGCGCGAGCGCACCGTCAACCAGCTGAAGTCGGGCAAGCTCGACATCCTGGTGGCGACGGATGTCGCGGCGCGAGGCCTCGACGTCGAGCGCATCAGTCACGTGGTGAACTTCGACATCCCGACCGACAGCGAGCCGTACGTGCACCGCATCGGCCGCACCGGCCGCGCCGGCCGCACCGGTGATGCGATCAGCTTCGTGACCCCGCGCGAGCGCGGGCTGCTGAACCGCATCGAGAAGGCCACGCGCCAGCCGATCGAGCAGATGCAGCTGCCGAGCGTGGACGACGTGAACGTCACACGTCTCGCCCGGTTCGACGATCGCATCAGCGCGGCGCTCGCGCAGGACGAGCGCATCGACGGCTTCCGCGACATCATCGCCCACTACGTGCGCCACCACGACGTGCCCGAGGCCGACGTGGCCGCGGCGCTCGCCGTGGTCGCGCAGGGCGACTCGCCGCTGCTCATGGAGCCCGAGCCCGAGCGGCCCCGCCGCGAGCGCGACGACCGGCCGGCGCGCGACCGCGACGGCGGCGAGCGGGGTGCTCGCCCGCGTCGCGGCAGTGGCAAGCCCATGGAGACCTACCGCATCGCGGTCGGCAAGCGCCACCGCGTCGAGCCCCGCCAGATCGTCGGCGCGCTCGCCAACGAGGGCGGCCTGCAGCGCGACGACTTCGGCGCGATCCAGATCCGCCCGGCGTTCTCGCTCGTCGAGCTGCCCGCCGACCTGCCCGGCGACGTGCTCGACCGGCTCTCGGGCACGCGCATCTCGGGCAAGCTCATCGAGCTGCGCCCCGACACCGGCGCCCCGAAGCGCCGCGATCGCGACGACCGCGGCCCGCGGAAGCCGCGAGACGACCGTGATGGTGGTCGCCGGTACGACGACCGGCCGCCGCGCAAGCCCCGCCACAAGGGGTAGGGCCAGGGCGACGGATGCGGCCGGGCCGCCCGCATCCGCTCAGTCGTCGTAGCCGCGGGCGACGAGTGCCTCGCCGAACGCGTCGGCCGTCCGCAGCGAGCGCACGATCACGGGCACGGCGATCGCCCGCAGGGACCCGCCGACCCCGCGCGCACGGCGCGCGTCGATCACCTCGCGCACGATCGCGGCGAGGAGCGGCACGCAGCGGATCGTGAGGGCGAGCACCAGTCCGACGCGCTCCGCATCGATCCACGGCACGCGGCGCAGCGCCGCCTGCACGGTGTCGAGCAGGGCCTCGACCTTCGTGGTCATGGTGAAGACGGCGGCGAGGGTCACGGCCGTGAGGATGCGCAGGCCCATCGCCGCTGCATCCGGCCAGGTGCCGAACCAGGCGTGCACCGGCACGGCCACCGCGAGCAGCCACAGCACGGGCGTGACCTGCCGTGCGGTCTGCCGCAGCGGCAGGTGCGCGAGCGGCACGAGGGCGCACGACAGCGCGAGGGCGACGGCCAGCTGGACCGGGTCGCGCAGCACCGCGAGCACGGTGACGGCCGCGGCGAGCAGCGCGAGCTTCACGCCCGGCCGCATCCGATGCAGCACCGAGGTGCCCGGCACCGCGAAGCCGATCACGCCACGACCTCGCGGTAGGCCTCGAGCGCGGCGGCCGGCGCGTCGTCGGCGACGATGCGGCCGGCGTCGACCACGAGCACGCGATCGAAGTCGGCCAGGGCGTCGAGGTGGTGCGTGACCATCACGAGCTGCTGGGGGAGCGCGGCGAGGTGCTCGCCCACGATGCGCGCGTTGCGGGCGTCGAGCAGGGTGGTCGGCTCGTCGGCGACGAGCACCGCGGGGCGCGCGACGAGCACCGCCGCGAGTGCGAGCAGCTGCTTCTGGCCGCCGGAGAGCTTGTGCGCGGGCCGGTCGGCGAGGTCGGAGAGACCGAACGTCTCGAGCGCGTCGTCGACACGTGCGGCCGCCTGGTCGGCCGGCAGCCTGTGCCGGCGCAGGGTGAACGCGACGTCCTCGCGCACGGTCGGCATGACGATCTGGTTGTCGGGGTCGGTGAAGACGAATCCGACCCGGCGGCGCACCTCGCGGCCCCGGCGGGCGACGTCGAGACCGTCGACGAGCACGCGCCCGGAGGTCGGCTGCACGAGCCCGTTGACCATGCGCGCGAGCGTGGACTTGCCCGACCCGTTCGCGCCGACGATGCCGATGCGGCGCTCGGCGAGGCGCAGCGAGACGTCCTCGAGCACGGGCACGTCGCCGTAGCGGTGCGCAACGTGCTCGAAGACGATCTCGGTCATGCTCAGGAGCGGTCGTCCTGCTGCACCGACGGGTCGGCGACGGCGGGGCGGCCGGATGCCTCGGGGTCGACGGGTGCGCCCGAGGCATCCGTCTCGGCCTTCGCAGCGGCCCACGGCCACGGCTTCGGCTCGATGATGCCCGGCCAGGCGCGGTGCACCGCGGATGCGACGAGCACGGTCACGACCACCTTGATGAGGTCGCCCGGGATGAACGCGAGTGCGCCGATCGCGGCGGCGTCGAGCGGGATGCCGACCGTGACGGCCGTCCACGGGACGCCGATGAGGTAGATCGCGAGGATGCCGCCGATCGCCGTGACGAGCAGGGCCGGCAGGATGCGGTAGCGGGGGAGGAGGCGCGCGGTGCACCAGCCGATCACGAACGCGCCGAGGATGAACCCGAGCAGGTAGCCGCCGGTCGGGCCGACGAAGACGCCGAGGCCGCCGCGGCCGCCCGGCAGGATCGGCAGGCCGATGAGCGCGAGCACCACGTAGGTCGTCACGGCGAGCGTGCCCTTGCGCGGCCCGAGGATGGCGCCGGCGAGCATGACGCCGAGCGTCTGCAGCGTGATCGGCACACCGAGCGACCCGATCGGGATGGCGCCGGGCAGGCTGAGGCCAGCGATGAGGGCGGCGAAGACCGCGATCTGGGCGAGATCGCGGACGGTGGAACGTGAGGACATGGGCGGGTTCCCGTCGGTCGAGTGGATCGTCGGTTCTCACGCTATGCAGCGGCGACAGCGCGGCGCACGGATGCCCGTACAAAAACGGGGCCCGGAATTTTCACCCGCGGCCGGGCCGCCGTTCGCTACGCGGCGTCGGCGGTCTCGAGCTCGTCGGCTGCGACGGGCGAGATGTCGGCGACGACGTCGGACTTCGGGGCATCCGTCGGGTCCGCCCAGACGACGAGGGGCTCGGGCGTCCAGCTGAGGGCCATCTCGCTCGTGCGCGCGGCGTGCTCGGCATCGCCCGTCGCGTGCGCGTCGGCCTGCGTCGCGAGGATCTCGCGGGTCAGCTCCGCCGCGATCTGGTGCGTGACCATTGCGCGGAAGATGCCGTCGGTGTCGTCGTCGGTGCGGCGGACGAGGGTCCAGTCGCCGGATGCGCCGATGAACTCGGCGAGACGTGCGTTCAGGAGGTCGAAGACCTGCTCACCGGTGAGGGTGATCTGCTTCGGCGCCTCGGCGGCTGCGGCTTGCGCCTTGCGGCGCCGACGGCGGCGGAACATCAGGGTCCCCTTCCGGGAGTGGAACGACGAGCTGCCACCAGTCTCGTACGCCGGACCGGCGCCACCCCGCCGACACGCCGCCCCTGTGGACGGGCGGCGTCAGTCCTCGAGTTCCTCGAGCGCGCGTTCGTCGGCGACCGTGCCGATCGCGATCGCGAGGCTCGCGCCCCAGGCGACCCACATCAGCAGCAGCCTCCAGTCACGTGGCCCGCTGGCCGTCGCGCGGACCACGCCGACGCCGCTGATGAGCGAACTGATCACTGCACCGCTGAAGAGGTACTTGCGCATGGGCCCACGCTACCGCGATGTGTCGCGAGCCTGAGAGCAACCTTGGAATCCCGTCGCCCGATTCCACCCTGACCGATCGGTCAGCCTACGCTGCTGGGGTGACCACGACGACGCCCGAGGCGCGCACCGCGCCGAGCGACGCGCTGCGCGACACGGCCCTGCGGCACTTCGCCGCGAGCGGATTCGCGGGCGCATCGCTGCAGCAGATCGCCGACGACGCCGGCTACGCCAAGTCGAGCGTGCTGTACCACTTCGGCTCCAAGGAGGCGTTGCTCGAGGCGGCGATCTCGCCCGCGCTGGAGGCGCTCGAGCACGTGATCGACGAGCTCGTGGCATCCGACCTCGCCGCCGACGACTGGGTGCGATTCCGCGAGCGGTTCATCGAGATGCTCCTCGCGCACCGACTCGAGGTGTTCACCTTCATCAACCACCGGTCGTCATTCGCCGGCGTGCCCGTCTGCACGCGCACCGACGACGTGATCCGCCGCCTCACCGACCTCATCTTCGCCCAGCAGCCGAGCACCGAGGAGCGCCTGCGCTTCGGCATCGCGCTCGGCGGGGCCGCCTACGCCCTCGTCGCCGGCATGACCTACCGCGACGAGGCCGACTTCGCCGAGGACGACGTGGTCCGCCGGGCGCTCAACCGCATCGTCGGCGAACTGCTCGAACCCGTCACCGAACAGCGATAAGGACAACTCCGTGGCACTGCTCCTCCACCGTCTCGGCCGGTTCTCGTACCGGCGCGCCTGGCTCGTGCTGGTCGGCTGGGTCGTCGTGCTCGGCGCGCTCGTCGGCGGGGGCGTCGCCCTCGGCGGCCAACTGCAGGAGTCGTACGCGATTCCCGGCACCGAGTCGCAGGACGCGCTCGACACCCTCGAGGCGGTGTTCCCGCAGACCGCGGGCGCGTCGGCGAACGCGATCGTGCAGGCGCCCGACGGCGGCATCGTCGAATCCGAGCCGTACCGCACGGCGATCGAGGACATGGCCGACGAGCTCGGGGCGCTCGGCGGGGTCGCCTCGGCGACCAGCCCGTTCGACGAGTACGCCGGCAACGCGGTCTCGGACGACGGGCGCACCGCGTACATCCAGGTGCAGTTCGACGGCCAGGTCACCGACGTGACCGACGCGCAGATCGAGGCGGTCACCGACACCGCCGAGATCGGCGAGGATGCCGGCCTGCTGGTGGCGTTCGGCGGCGACGTGTTCCAGGAGACCGAGTTCGGCCTCACCATCACCGAGGCGTTCGGCGTGCTGTTCGCCGCGGTCGTGCTCGTGGTCACGTTCGGCTCGCTGCTCGCCGCCGGGATGCCGCTGCTCAGTGCGCTCATCGGCGTGGGCGTGTCGTTCGGCGGCATCTCGATCGCCGCCGCGTTCACCACGGTCTCGAGCACCGCGCCGATGCTCGCCGTCATGATCGGGCTCGCGGTCGGCATCGACTACGCGCTGTTCATCCTGTCGCGGCATCGCACCCAGCTCGCGCGAGGCGCCGACCCCGAGGACTCTGCGGCCGAAGCGGTCGCCACCGCCGGCGGGGCCGTCGTGTTCGCCGGGCTCACCGTGATCATCGCGCTGCTCGGCCTGCTCGTCGTGGGCATCCCGTTCCTGTCGGTCATGGGACTCTCTGCCGCCCTCGCCGTGCTCGTCGCTGTGCTCTGCGCGGTCACGCTGCTGCCGGCCGTCATGGGCCTCGCAGGTCGTCGCCTGGCACCGAAGCCCGGCGGACGCACCGCGCGCCGGGCGATCGCCGCCGACGAGGGCGGCTCGCGCCCGATGGGCCGCCGCTGGGTCGATGCGGTGCTGAAGGCTCCCGTCGTCGCGGCGCTCGCCGTCGTGGGCGTGCTCGGCGTCGCCGCCGTCCCGGCGCTGAGCCTCGACCTGAACCTCCCGACGAGCGGTTCGGAGCCCGAGGGCACGCCCGTGCGCGAGGCGTACGACCTCATGGCCGACGGCTTCGGGCCGGGCTACAACGGCCCGCTCGTCGTCACCGTCGACATCACGCAGACCACCGACGTCTTCGACGACCTCGACGCGATCGGCACGCGCCTCGGTCAGCTCGACGGCGTCGAGTACGTCGCCGACGGCATCCCGAACGAGACCGTGGACACCGCGATCATCCGCGTCATCCCCGAGACCGCGCCCGACGATCCGGCGACCAAGGAGCTCGTCGGGTCGATCCGCGACCTGGCCCCCGAGATCGAGGCCGAGTACGGCACGCCCATCGCCGTGACCGGGTACACGGCGGTGTCGATCGACATCTCGAACCGGCTCTCCGACGCGCTCATCCCGTTCGCGCTCATCGTCGTCGGGCTGTCGGTGCTGCTGCTCATGGTGGTGTTCCGCTCGCTCTACGTGCCGCTCACCGCCGCGCTCGGCTTCCTGCTCTCGGCGTTCGCCGCGATCGGCGCGACCGTCGCGATCTTCCAGTGGGGCTGGTTCGCCGACCTGCTGCACATCGAGCCCGGCCCGATCCTCAGCTTCCTGCCGATCATCCTCATGGCCGTGCTGTTCGGCCTCGCGATGGACTACCAGGTGTTCCTGGTCTCGGGCATGCGCGAGGAGTACGTGCGCACCGGCCGGCCGCGCGAGTCGGTCGTGCACGGCTTCCAGCACGCCGCGCGCGTCGTCACGGCGGCCGCGCTCATCATGTTCTTCGTCTTCTTCGCGTTCGTGCCCGAGGGTTCGGGCGTCATCAAGGGCATCGCCTTCGCGCTCGCCGTGGGCGTCGCGTTCGACGCGTTCCTCGTGCGCATGACGCTCGTGCCGGCGGCGATGGCGCTCGCCGGGCGAGCCGCCTGGTGGCTGCCCGCGTGGCTCGCGAAGCTGCTGCCCGACGTCGACATCGAGGGCGAGGGACTGCGAACGCATCTCGACGACGCGAGCTGGGCGGCGCGCGACGGCGACGCGATCGGGGCGTCGGAGGCCGTGTTCGGCCTCGACGACGAGCCGATCGGCCCGGTCGACCTGCGCGTGCCCACCGGCGGCGTGCTGCACGTGACGGGTGCGGCCGCATCGCGACGCATCGTCGGCGCGACCCTCGCCGGGCGCCTCGAACCGGTCTCCGGCCGAGTGCACGTGCTCGGTGCTCCGCTGCCGTCGGACGCGTCGCGCGCGATGCGCCGCGTGGCCCTCGTCGACCTGCCCGGAGCATCCGCCGACGGCGATCGGACCGTGCGCGAGATCGTCGCCGAGCGCGCCGACGCGGCGGCCCCGTGGTGGCGCCTGACCGGGTCGGCCAGGGCGACCGACCGTGCGCTCGACCGCCTGCGAGGTGCCGGCGTCGAGGTGCACCCGGATGCCCCGCTGGCGACCCTCGACCCGGTCGCCCGCGCCGCCGCGCTCGTCGTCGCCGCGCTCGCCGAGCGCCCCGCGGTGCTCGTCGTAGAACTCGACGACGCGGTGCCCGCAGCACGCCACGCCGAGTGGGCCGAACTGCTCGACCGGATGCTGCCGGCGGACGTCACCCTCGTGCTCACCGGCCCGGCTGGCACCGCCGACACGGTGCCCCCGCGACGCGAGCGCCGCGACCTCGACCTCACCTCCCAGGCGAACGACGCGCCCGACGCGTTCGCGCACGACCGGAAGGCCAGCCTCCGATGACCACCCGACTCGAAGCCGCCCTGGGCCGTACGCCCGGCCAGCGCCGCACCCGCCTCGCCATCGCCCTCGCGACCGTCGTCGCCGTGCCGCTCGCGGTGGCGGGGCTCGTCACCGCCGCGATCTCCGGGGGCGACGACCAGCTCGAGGCGATTCCCGCCGTCGTCGTCAACAACGACGAGTTCGTCACCACGACCGACGCCGACGGCGAGGAGCAGGTGCTGCTCGCCGGGCGCCTGCTCGTGACCGAGCTGACCGGGCCCGACATGGTCGGATTCGACTGGACCATCTCCAACGACGAGGAGGCGGCCGAGGCGCTCGCCGACGGCGACGCATACGCGGTGCTCACGATCCCCGAGGACTTCTCGGCGTCGGTCGCGACGATCTCGGGGGATGCGCCCGAGCAGGCCGAGCTCACGATCGTGACCGACGACGCGCACGCCTACCTCACCGGTTCGGTCGCGCAGTCGGTCGGCGACGCGATGTCGAGCGCGTTCGGGCGGGAGATCACCGAGCAGTACCTCGCCGGGCTCTACGGCGGGCTCGAGACCACGGCCGATGCACTGGGCGACGCGGCCGACGGTGCGACGCAGCTCGCCGACGGCGTGGACGAGCTCGCCGGCGGCCTCGACGGGCTCGCGGGCGGGGCGGATGCCACGGCCGACGGCGTGTCCGCCACGGCCGACGGCGCTGCGGCGACCGCGTCGGGCGCGGGGGAGATCGCGGGCGGGGTCGGCGGCCTCGCGAAGGGACTCGACCAGCTCGCCGGTGGCGTCGGTTCGGCGGCGACGGGCGCAGCGGAGGCGGCATCCGGTGCCCATGCCTACGCCGACGGCGTCGCGCTGTATGCGTCGGGCGTCGACGGTGTCGCCGACGGCGCTGCGGCGTTCTCGGCCGGCATCTCCGACCCGGCGCACGGGCTCGACGCGCTGACCGCGGGCGTCACCTCGTACGTGGGCGGCGTGAGCGACGCCGCCGACGGGTTCGGCATGCTCGCGCCGCAGCTCGAGGCCGTGCTCGCCGCGGCCGACGCCGCCGGCGTGCCCGGGGCGGCGCAGCTGATGGGCGCGCCCACCGCGACTGCGCAGGGGCTCGACGCCCTCGTCGTGGCCGGGGAGACGGGCACGCCCGCGCAGCCCGGCCTGATCCCGAGCACCGCGGCCGCCGTCGGCGCGACCCAGGCGGGCGCCGCCGACCTCGCCGACGGCGCCGCGCAGGTCTCGGCCGGCTCGGCCGAGATCACCGGCGGCGCGGACGACCTCGCCGCGGGCGTCGACGGCCTCGCGGCCGGGCTCGGCCAGCTCTCGAGCGCATCGACCGACGCCGCGGGCGGCGCCAACCAGCTCGCCGGGGGAGCGTTCGCGCTCGCCGACGGCGCCGGTCAGCTCGCGGGCGGCGCGTCGCAGCTCGCCGACGGCGCACGCCAACTCGCGGACGGCACGAGCGGCGCGGCATCCGGTGCCTCGGAGCTCTCCACCGGCGCCGGTGCGCTCGCCGACGGCCTCACGGAGGGCGCGGACGAGGCGGCCGCCGTCGCCGGCATCGACGCCGAGCAGGCCGCCGCCGTGGTCGCCGCGCCGGTCGTCACGACCGCCGAGCGCGCGAACCCCATCGCGTCGGTGGGCGAGGCCGTCGGCATGTTCTTCGTGCCCGTCGGCCTCTGGGTCGGTGCGCTCGCCATGTTCCTGATCTTCCGGCCCGTGACGGCGGCCGAGCTGCGCAGCACCGCGCCGACCGGGCGCATCGTCTTCCGCGGCCTCGCGCGGGCGGGCCTCGTCGGCCTCGCCCAGGCCGTGGTCGCGACCGTGCTGCTGCACGTCTCGCTCGGCGTCGGCTGGGCGATGCTGCCGCAGACCCTCGCGTACGCGGGGCTCATCGCGCTCGTCTTCACGGCGCTGCACGCATTCCTCTCGACGTGGCTCGGCCGGCTCGGCATGGTGGTCTCGCTCGTGCTGCTCGCGGTGCAGCTGCTCGCATCGGGCGGGTTGTTCCCCGTCGAGATCCTGAGCGCGCCGTTCCAGGCGATCAGCCCGTTCCTCCCGCTCACCTGGGCCGTCGCGGGCATGCAGGCGATCGTGTCGGGCGTCGGCGGGTCGGCGGTCGCGATGCCGGCGCTGATCCTCGCCGCGTTCGGCCTGTTCGCGGTGCTCGGTTCGCTCGCGCTCGTGGCGCGTCGCCGCGGAGCCCGCTCGTTCGGGTTCGCCTCGGCGAGGCTCGCCGACCGCTGACGCCTGAAGTGCGGCGCTTTTCAGGAAGCCGGGGAGGCAGCAATCACAGGTGGTGCGTAGCCGGCCCCAACCCGGCCGGAATTCTGCGTGCACGACCTGATGGTGGCGATGTGTTGCGTCGGGGCGCCACGGCTTCCTGAATAGTGCCGCATGTCGGCGGGTGCCGAGGCGCGACGCACGTCGTCGGGGCGCGGGCGGCTCGTTCCGGCGTGGCGCGCGTCAGGCGGGGTCGGGCGCGGCGACGGATGCCACCGGATCGCGCTCGCCCTCGACGGGAGCCGTCGCCGGCGCCGTGTGCTCGCGCGCGAACTCGAGGGTCTCGCGCAGCAGTTGCATCCGCTCGTCCTCGCTGCGCGCCTTTCGGGTGTTGACCTCGGCGGCGATCTGCCCGTGCCACCCCGCGTCGGCCAGGTCGCGCAGCGTCTCGGCGACGGGCTGCGTGCCGCGGCCAGGCAGCAGGTGCTCGTCGAAGATGCGCCCGTCGTCGCTGCTGCCCGAACCGTCGCACAGGTGGATGTGGCGCAGGCGTCCGCCGACCTCGCGCGCGAACTCGCGCGAGTCGATGCCGGCGAGCGCCGCGTGCGAGAAGTCGAGCGTGATGTCGTCGCAGTCCATCTCGCGCGGGTCCGGGCCGGGCGCGTAGGCCTTCAGGTTCCGCTTCGCCACCCGCCACGGGAACATGTTCTCGACCGCGATGTGCACGCCGTACTCCTCGGCGGTCTCGCGCACGATCGGCAGGAACTGCTCGGCGTAGCCGGCCTGCCAGCGGAACGGCGGATGCACCACCACGGTGTCGGCCCCGGTGTCGCGCGCGAGCGCTGCCGTGCGCTCGAGCTTCACGCGCGGGTCGCGACCCCACACGAAGTGCGTGAGCAGCAGCACGGGCGCGTGGATCGACAGCACGGGCAGCCCGTGCGCGTCGGCGAGCGCGAGGAGCGCGGAGGCGTCCTGCGTCGTCTCCTCCTGGGTGACCATGACCTCGACGCCGTCGAATCCGACCTCCGCGGCCTCGCGGAACGCGTCCGCGGGCGGGAGGGGGTAGACGCACGTCGTGCTCATGCCGATCGGGATCATCAGCCGCAGTGTATGCACGTCCGTGTGAACGGCGTGTGACGCCGCGGCGCACGCCCGGAGAAGCCCTGCGAACGACGCGGCTGTTAGCCTGTGGGCGATGTCACGATGCGGTTCCACGAGCCGCGCGGAAGGAACACCTGCGTGAACCAGCAGTCCGATCAGACCCATTCCGACGACGTGTATTCGATGGTGATCGTGTCGAACCGGCTGCCGGTGGACTACGACGAGCAGCCAGACGGAACGCCGGGTTGGAAGACGTCGCCGGGCGGCCTCGTCACCGCCCTCGAACCCATCATGCGGGCCGCCGACGGCGCCTGGGTCGGCTGGGCCGGCGTCGCCGACCGCGAGTTCGCGCCCTTCGAGAACGACGGCATCTCGATCATCCCCGTGCCGCTCAGCGAGGACGAGATCCAGGAGTACTACGAGGGCTTCTCGAACGACACGCTCTGGCCGCTGTACCACGACGTGATCGCGCCGCCCACGTACCACCGCGAATGGTGGGACGCCTACGTGCGCGTCAACCGCCGCTTCGCCGAGGCGGCCGCGCGCGCCGCCGACGAGGGGGCGACGGTGTGGGTGCAGGACTACCAGCTGCAGCTCGTGCCGAAGCTGCTGCGCGAGGCGCGCCCCGACCTGGTCATCGGCTTCTTCAACCACATTCCGTTCCCCGCATACGGCATCTACTCGCAGCTGCCGTGGCGTCGCCAGGTCATCGAGGGGCTGCTCGGCGCCGACGTCATCGGCTTCCAGCGACAGGCCGACGCGGGCAACTTCCAGCGGGCGGTGCGACGCCTCTACGGCTACACGACCCGTGGCGCCGTGGTCGAGGTGCCCGAGGGCGACGACGTGCGGCGGGTCATCGCCCGCCACTTCCCGATCTCGATCGACGCCGACGGGTTCGAGCAGCTCGCACGCCGCCCCGACGTGCAGGCGCGGGCGAAGGAGATCCGCGAGGGCCTCGGCAACCCGAAGACCGTGATGCTCGGCGTCGACCGGCTCGACTACACGAAGGGCATCCGGCACCGGCTCAAGGCCTTCGGCGAGCTGCTGCGCGACGGCCGGCTGAGCGTGTCGGATGCCTCGCTGGTGCAGGTCGCGAGCCCGTCGCGCGAACGCGTCGAGACCTACCGTCAGCTCCGCGACGAGATCGAGCTGACCGTCGGCCGGCTGAACGGCGATTACTCGACGATCAGCCACCAGGCGATCGCGTACCTGCACCACGGCTACCCGCGCGAGGAGATGGCGGCGCTGTACCTCGCCGCCGACGTGATGCTCGTGACGGCGCTCCGCGACGGCATGAACCTCGTCGCGAAGGAGTACGTGGCGTCCCGCTTCGACGAGGACGGCGTGCTGGTGCTCAGCGAGTTCGCGGGCGCGGCCGACGAGCTGCGCCAGTCGGTGCTCGTCAACCCCCACGACATCGAGGGGCTGAAGGACGCGATGGTCAAGGCGGCCGAGATGCCGCGCAAGGAGCGGGCGAGGCGGATGCGGGCACTGCGACGCCGCGTGCGCGACTACGACGTGGCCCGCTGGTCGGCCGACTTCCTCGAGACGCTCACGGGCAACGCGACGATCCGTCCCGGCGTGCGCGACGACCTCGGGCGCGCAGTCGCGCGCCTGGCCGCGACCGAGCGCCTGCTCGTCGCGCTCGACTTCGACGGCACGCTCGCCCCCCACGTCGACGTGCCCGACGACGCCCGCGCCTCCGACGGCGCGAAGCGATCGATCGACCGGCTGCTGGAGTCGAAGGACACGGCCGTGGCGTTCGTCTCCGGCCGCGCCATCGACAGCCTCCGCCACGTCTCCGACCCGCACGACGACGTGCTGCTCGCGGGCTCGCACGGCGTCGAGCTGCAGTTCGCGGGCGGCGAGGGCGCACTCGACCTGCACGAGTCGGAGATCGCCGACCTGCACGCGCTCGCGACGATCCTCGACGAGGTCGTCGCATCCGCACCCGGCGCCTGGGTCGAGCGCAAGCCCGCCGGCCTCGCGCTGCACACGCGAAAGCTCAGCGTGTCGGCGGGCGAGAAGGCGCAGCGCGCCGCACGCACGCGCGTGAAGCAGGAGCTGCCCGAGCTGACGCTGCGCGACGGCAAGAACGTGCTCGAGTTCGCGGTGCGATCGAGCACCAAGGGCGACGCGATCGCTCGCCTGCGCCAGCACACCGGCGCGACCGCGGTGCTCTACGTCGGCGACGACGTGACCGACGAGGACGGGTTCGCCGCGCTCGAGCCCGGCGACGTCGGCGTGAAGGTCGGCCAGGGGCGCACGTTCGCCCGGTACCGCGTGCGCGGCACCGACGACGTCGACCGCCTGCTCGAGATGCTGGCGGAGCTGCGCGCCGCGCGCTGACGCCCGTGCGGGCGCGAATCCGAGGCATCCGCTGGGCAATAGACTGCCTGCATGCCTCACGATCCGAAGCCGCGTAGTCGCGTCGTCACCGACGGCATCGAAGCCACCACCTCCCGGGGCATGCTCCGGGCGGTCGGCATGGGGGATGCGGACTGGGACAAGCCGCAGGTCGGCATCGCCAGCTCGTGGAACGAGATCACGCCCTGCAACCTCTCGCTCGGCCGCCTCGCGCAGGCCGCGAAGGAGGGCGTGCACGCCGGCGGCGGGTACCCGCTGCAGTTCGGCACCGTCTCGGTCTCCGACGGCATCTCGATGGGCCACGAGGGCATGCACTTCTCGCTCGTCTCGCGCGAGGTCATCGCCGACTCCGTCGAGGTCGTCATGCAGGCCGAGCGCCTCGACGGATCGGTGCTGCTCGCCGGCTGCGACAAGTCGATCCCCGGCATGCTCATGGCCGCCGCACGTCTCGACCTCGCCTCCGTGTTCCTCTACGCCGGCTCGATCGCGCCCGGCTGGGTGCGCCTGTCGGACGGCACCGAGAAGGACATCACGATCATCGACTCGTTCGAAGCCGTCGGCGCGGTGAAGGCGGGCAAGATGAGCGAGGCCGACGCCAAGCGCATCGAGTGCGCGTTCGCGCCCGGCGAGGGCGCCTGCGGCGGCATGTACACCGCCAACACCATGGCCTCGGTGGCCGAGGCGCTCGGCCTCAGCCTGCCCGGCTCGGCGTCGCCGCCCTCGGCAGACCGTCGCCGCGACTACTTCGCCCACCGATCGGGCGAGGCGGTCGTCGAGATGCTGAAGCAGGGCATCACCGCCCGGCAGATCCTCACCAAGGAGGCGTTCGAGAACGCCATCGCGGTGGGCATGGCGCTCGGCGGCTCGACCAACATCGTGCTGCACCTGCTCGCGATCGCCCGCGAGGCCGACGTCGAGCTCACGCTCGCCGACTTCAACCGCATCGGCTCGAGGGTGCCGCACATCGGCGACCTCAAGCCGTTCGGACGGTACGTGATGAACGACGTCGACCGTCGCGGCGGCCTGCCGGTGCTCATGAAGGCGCTGCTCGACGCCGGGCTCATGCACGGCGACGCGCTCACCGTCACCGGCAAGACGCTCGCCGAGAACCTCGCCGAGATGGACATCGAACCGCTCGACGGCGAGGTGCTGCGCTCGCTCGACGACCCGATCCACGAGACCGGCGGCCTCACCATCCTGCACGGCTCGCTCGCGCCCGACGGCGCGGTCGTGAAGACGGCCGGTTTCGACGCGGCCACGTTCGAGGGCCCCGCGCGGGTGTTCGAGCGCGAACGCGCCGCGATGGACGCCCTCACGAACGGGGAGATCTCGGCCGGCGATGTCGTGGTCATCCGCTACGAGGGCCCGAAGGGCGGGCCCGGCATGCGCGAGATGCTCGCCATCACGGCGGCCATCAAGGGCGCTGGGCTCGGAAAAGATGTACTACTCTTGACGGACGGCAGATTCTCAGGCGGCACAACCGGCCTGTGCATCGGCCACGTAGCACCCGAAGCGGTCGACGCAGGTCCGATCGCCTTCGTGCGCGATGGTGATCTGATACGGGTCGATATCGCAGCTCGCAGCATCGACCTACTTGTCGACGACGCAGAGCTGGCAGCCCGCCGCGACGGCTGGGCACCGCTTCCCCCGCGCTATACCCGTGGCGTACTCGCGAAGTACTCCAAGCTCGTGCGGTCGGCCTCCGAAGGCGCGACCACGGGCTGAGTCTCGCTCGCATCCGCACGCTTTCGCATCAGAACAGGAACTCGCATGTCCACGGACTCGACCACCGTGCCCACGCCAGCCGCCGCCCGACCAGCGGCCCCGGAGACGATGACCGGCGCCCAGGCGGTCGTCCGCTCGCTCGAGATGCTCGGCATCCGCGACGTCTTCGGCCTGCCCGGCGGCGCGATCCTCCCCGTCTACGACCCGCTGCTCGACGCGCCCGACATCAACCACATCCTCGTGCGCCACGAGCAGGGCGCGGGCCACGCGGCCGAGGGCTACGCATCGGCCACCGGCAAGGTCGGCGTCGCCATCGCCACCTCGGGCCCCGGCGCGACGAACCTCGTCACCGCCATCGCCGACGCGCACATGGACTCCGTGCCGCTGCTGGCGATCACCGGCCAGGTGTTCTCGAACCTGATGGGCACGGATGCCTTCCAGGAGGCCGACATCGTCGGCATCACCATGCCCGTGACGAAGCACTCGTTCCTGGTCAAGCGCGCCGAGGAGATCCCCGGCACCATCGCCGCCGCGTACCACATCGCCTCGACCGGTCGCCCCGGCCCGGTGCTCGTGGACATCACGAAGGACGCCCAGCAGGACACGCTCGAGTTCAGCTGGCCGCCCAAGGTCGACCTGCCCGGCTACCGCCCGATCACGCGCGCCCACGGCAAGCAGGTGCAGGCCGCCGCACAGCTGCTCGCCGAGGCGAAGAAGCCCGTCCTGTACGTCGGCGGCGGCGTCATCCGCGGCCGCGCCTCCGAGGAGCTGCTCGAGCTCGCCGAGACCACGAACGCCGCCGTCGTGACCACGCTCATGGCCCGCGGCGCGTTCCCCGACTCGCACCGGCAGCAGCTCGGCATGCCCGGCATGCACGGCACCGTGCCCGCGGTGCTCGCGCTGCAGGAGGCCGACCTGCTGGTCGCGCTCGGTGCGCGGTTCGACGACCGCGTCACCGGCAAGGCGGCGCTGTTCGCGCAGAACGCGAAGGTCGTGCACGTCGACATCGACCCGGCCGAGATCTCCAAGATCCGCACCGCAGACGTGCCGATCGTGGGCGACGTCAAGGACGTCATCACCGAGCTCTCCGCGGCGTACAAGTCCGTGGCATCCGATGTCGACCTGACCGAGTGGTGGACCTACCTCGACGGCCTCCGCGACGAGTTCCCACTGGGCTACACGCCCACGAGCGACGGGCTGCTCGCACCGCAGTACGTGATCGAGCGCATCGGCGCGCTGAGCGGCCCCGAGGCCGTGTACGCCGCCGGCGTCGGCCAGCACCAGATGTGGGCGGCGCAGTTCATCAAGTACGAGCGTCCGAACTCGTGGCTGAACTCCGGCGGCGCCGGCACGATGGGCTACTCGGTGCCGGCCGCCATGGGCGCCAAGGTGGCCGAGCCGGAGCGCATCGTGTGGGCGATCGACGGCGACGGATGCTTCCAGATGACGAACCAGGAGCTCGCGACGTGCGCGCTCAACGACATCCCGATCAAGGTCGCGGTGATCAACAACTCGTCGCTGGGCATGGTGCGGCAGTGGCAGACGCTGTTCTACGACGGCCGCTACTCGAACACCGACCTGAACACGGGGCACGACACCCGCCGCGTGCCCGACTTCGTGAAGCTCGCCGAGGCGTACGGTGCCCTCGGCATCCGCGTCGAGAAGGAAGAGGAGGTCGACGCCGCGATCGCGCTCGCCCTCGAGACGAACGACCGCCCGGTCGTGATCGACTTCGTCGTGAGCGCCGACGCGATGGTGTGGCCGATGGTGCCGCAGGGCGTCTCGAACTCCTTCGTGCAGTACGCACGCGACCACAGCCCGGCGTTCGACCAGGAGATCTAGGAAATGTCACACGTGCTCTCCCTCCTCGTCGAGGACAAGCCCGGCCTGCTCACCCGCGTCGCGGGCCTCTTCGCCCGTCGCGGCTTCAATATCGAGTCGCTCGCCGTCGGCCACTCCGAGATCGAGGGCCTCAGCCGCATCACCGTCGTGGTCGACGTCGAGGACCTGCCGCTCGAGCAGGTGACGAAGCAGCTCAACAAGCTCGTCAACGTCATCAAGATCGTCGAGCTCGACCCCGCGCAGTCGGTGCACCGCGAGCACCTGCTGATCAAGGTGCGGGTCGACAACACGACGCGCTCCCAGGTGCTCGAGGCCGTGAACCTGTTCCGTGCGCGGGTCGTCGACGTGGCGACCGACGCGCTCGTCATCGAGGTGACCGGCGACTCGGGCAAGACCACCGCGTTCCTCAAGGTGCTCGAGCCCTACGGCATCAAGGAGATCGCACAGTCGGGCCTGCTCGCCATCGGGCGCGGCCCGAAGGCGATCACCGACCGCGTGTTCAAGAACTGACCGGCGACCGTCGCCGCACACCCCAGACCCCGATCAAGGAGAAAGAACAGCACCATGGCTGAGATCTACTACGACAAGGACGCCGACCTCTCGCTCATCCAGGCGAAGAAGGTCGCGGTCATCGGCTACGGCTCGCAGGGCCACGCGCACGCGCAGAACCTCCGCGACTCCGGCGTCGAGGTCGTCATCGGGCTCAAGGAGGGCTCGAAGTCGGCCCCGAAGGCGCAGGAGGCGGGCTTCGAGGTGCTGCCGGTGGCGGATGCCGCCGCGAGCGCCGACGTCATCGTCATCCTCGCGCCCGACCAGTTCCAGCGTCACATCTACGCCGAGTCCGTCAAGGACAACCTCAAGGAAGGCGACACCCTCGTCTTCGGCCACGGCTTCAACGTGCGCTTCGGCTACATCGAGGCGCCCGAGGGCGTCGACGTGATCCTCGTCGCGCCGAAGGCGCCCGGCCACACCGTGCGCCGCGAGTTCGTCGCCGGCCGCGGCATCCCCGACATCATCGCCGTCGAGCAGGACGCCACCGGCACCGCGTGGGACCTCGCCAAGTCGTACGCCAAGGCCATCGGCGGCACCCGCGCCGGCGTCATCAAGACCACCTTCACCGAGGAGACCGAGACCGACCTGTTCGGCGAGCAGTCGGTGCTCTGCGGCGGCGTCTCGCAGCTCGTGCAGTACGGCTTCGAGACCCTCACCGAGGCCGGCTACCAGCCCGAGATCGCCTACTTCGAGGTGCTGCACGAGCTGAAGCTCATCGTCGACCTCATGTGGGAGGGCGGCATCTCGAAGCAGCGCTGGAGCGTCTCCGACACCGCCGAGTACGGCGACTACGTGTCGGGCCCCCGCGTCATCGACCCGCACGTCAAGGAGAACATGCAGGCCGTGCTCGCCGACATCCAGTCGGGCGCGTTCGCGAAGCGCTTCATCGACGACCAGGACAACGGCGGCAAGGAGTTCCAGGAGCTCCGCGCCAAGGGCGAGGGTCACCCCATCGAGACCACGGGTCGCGAGCTGCGCAAGCTGTTCGCCTGGGCCCAGGTCGACGAGGACGACTACGTCGACGGCGAAGTCGCTCGCTAGCGCTCGCGTCTCAGTAGCATCCGCTCCGAGGGCGCCCCGCACATCGCGTGCGGGGCGCCCTCGTCGCTTTCCGGCGCATGCCGGTCGCATACCGACCGGACGACGGGCGCATGCCGGCCCGCGCCACGCTCGAACCACGAGCGGGGAGGGGTCATGGAGCGCGACGAAGGCGAACACCGCGGGCTCGAGCGCCTGCGGCGGTGGGTGACCGGCGATGCGCGCGGCGACGCCGATCGGCGCGTCGGCTGGGCGGTGCTCGGTGGAGCGGCCCTGCTGTGCGGCGGTGCCCTGGTGCTGGGGCCGACGCTGGCCGGTGCCGGGTCGGGCGCACCTGCTCCGCCGGTCGAGGAGCCGCACCCCGAGGTGCGGACCTCGGTGACGCTGCGCGAGTCGGACTCGACCCGCGTCGACGGATCCAGGGTCGTCGTCGACGAGTACCTCATGCGCTGCAGCGAGTACTACGAGGTCACGTCGGCGACCCGCACCCTCGAGTGCGTGCCGGTCGAGGGGGATCCGGCGACGGACTGACGCCCCGTGCCGCGGCTGTCCCGGAGCCCCGGTGGGCTCAGCCGGACGCCTCGACCGACCCCCGCACGTCGGCGCACGTCGCGACGTACGGTTCGTCGCCGAAGTAGGTCGACCACTCGAGCTCGGTGAGGTCGCGGCCGACCATGCGGCAGGCGGCGTCGCGCATGTGCTCGGTGCCGATGTCCCAGAGGAGCACGCCCTCCGCGGCATTGGTGGCGAGCATCGTGCCGTCCCGGCTGAGGAAGCCCGACGGCCACCACACGTTCGGACCGCCCGGCATCTGGATCTCGTCGCCGAGCCGGCGTGCGTCTTCGAGGTCGTAGAGCGTGATCGACTGATCCCATCCCGACGTGAGCAGCGTGCGGCCGTCGGCGCTGACCTCCATGTGGAGCGGGGCGACGCCGGACTTCGGCAGCGAGTGCAGCGGCTCGAGGTCGCCCGTGCTGCGGTTCAGTCGGGATGCGCTGGCGCTCAGCGCGTCGCCGTTCGGCAGCCCGACCACGTCGACGTCGTCCTCGAGGCCTTGCGCGAGTTCCTCACCGGTCTCGATGTCGTAGACCGAGGTGAAGGAGCGGCCGAGTGACTCGTCCCACCAGGTGAACGCCATGCGTCCGCTGTCGCCGAGTACTGCGTGGTCCATGCCGTCCATCCACGCGTTGACGGGCGTCTCGATGAGGGGCCCGGTCTCGCCGGTGTCCGGATCGATCACCATCATTCCAGCCTGCGTGACCGCGAAGACGTGCGGGCCGCCGCGCTCGAACGGGATCCACCAGTCGCGACCGGCTGAGCCGGGCATGTCGATCTCGCGAGTCTCATCTGAGCCGACGTCTTGCAGGTAGCGGTCGCCGATTCCGGTCTCGAAGACCGCCACCGTCTCGTCGGTGACCCAGACCAGCTCGTACACCGGTGCCCCGATCCCCTCGTCGGCGGCGATGTCCCAGAGCTGCATGTCGTCCACGGTCTCGACCAGCGGCGGGGGAGCCGGCGCGGTGATCAGCATCGTGTCGTCCATGCCGAACCCGCCGATGGCGATCTGGTCCTCCGCGATCGCGCGGGTGATCGACGGGCGCCCGTCGACCCGCCAGACGAGGGCGGCGGCCGGGGACCGGGAGGTGAACGTCACGATCTCGCCCCCGTCGCCCACGACGTCGACGCCGCGGTTCCAGTCGGAGAGCGTGTCGAGCCCGGCGCCGGTCGGCAGGCCGGTCGCGAGGTCGAAGGCGCGGACGAGTCCCACGCCGTTGATGCAGACGAGCACGTCCGGCGGAACGGTCGCGGCGTTCACGCAGCGCATCTCGCTCGCCTGTCGCCGCCAGAGTTCCTCGCCGGTCTCGAGGTCGACCTTCACGGCGCCCTCGTCTCCGCTCGCGATGAGCCCGCCGTCGCCATCGGGAGTGAGGGTGAGATGCGCGTACCCGAAGGGCACGTCGCCGAGCATGCCGACCGGCTCGAGCGTCTCCGCGTCGTAGATGGCGATGCCGGCGTCGCCCGTCGTGTAGATCCGGTCGTCCACCAGCGCGATGCCATTGGTGCGGAGTCCGCGACCCTCGAACTCGTCGGGGTCGTGCTCGACCAACTGGGTGATCTCGCCGGTGCGCAGGTCGATCCACCCCGGGTCGCCGGTGATCGGGTGGTTGAAGTACGCTCGCGAGCCGTCCTCGGTGAGCTCGGGGATCTGCCCGGTGCGGTCGTCGTAGGTGAGGGTGGGGAACGGCTGCGTCCCGGTCGCGAGGTCGATGACGACGAAGTGGTTCTTGCAGCAGCTCTCCTCGTTCGGCCGCCGCATCTCGCCGGTCTGGATGAGCGCCGTCGACCCGTCGCCGCTCACGAACACGTCCCGTTCGAAGTTGAAGTTCACCGGGGGCAGTTCCACGTCGAACTCGCGCAGCGTCTCGCCGGTGTCGAGGTCGATCACGCGGATCGACGCGGGCTCCGTCGGGCCCTCCGCCGTCTCCGCGTCGGTGAGCTCGTCCTCCACGATCAGGGCGGTGCGCGTGCCCGGCACGCCGGCGCCGAACGCGCGTGTCCCCTCGCCGAACCAGTGCCGCGCGACCAGGCCGTCGCCGCCGGTCAGGTTGCCGAGCAGCGCGGAGCGCGCCCGGGCGTCCTCGGGCCAGCGCCGCTGCAGCTCGGCGGCGAGCAGTGCGGCGACGTCGCGATCGCTGTCGCGGATCGCGAGCGAGGTGGCGGCGAGCGCCTCGATGGTCGCGTCCTCGGCGGCAGCGGATGCCTCGGAGCCGCGCACGACCGCGATGCCGCCGGAGACCACGGCGACGAGCAGCAGCACCGCGGCGGCGATGAGCGCGCTGCGCAGCCACCGGTTGCGCGTGCGGTCGCGCACCGACCGGGCCTCGAGCTCGCGGACCTCCGCCTCGTTCCGCTCGATCGATGCGTCGAGGTAGGCGGACTCGATGGGAGTGAGGTCGGGCTGGGCGCTCTCGCGCCACTCGCTGGCACCGTGCAGGCGGGCACCGCGCAGCAGGTCGTCGTCGGGGCGGCCCGCGGCGTCCCACGCGGCGGCGGCGACCTCGACCTGGCGGAGGACGCGGGCGTTCGCGGCGTCCTCCGTCAGCCAGCCGTCCAGCCGCGGCCAGGTCGTGCCGACCGCCTCGTGCGCGATGATCGCGGCGTCGCCGTCGATCGTCACCAGTCGCGCGTGCACGAGCCCCTCGACGACCGCGCGGCGCTGCGGGTTCGTGCTGAGCGTGGCGAGCGGCACCCGTCGTCGTACGGTCATTCCCTCGGGCGTGCGCTCGACCAGGCGCATCATGAGCGACCGGCAGACCTCCTGCCGAGCAGGGGAGAGCCCCTGGAACACCTGCTCCGCCGACTGCGCGATCGCGCCGGCGATGCCGCCGGAGGTCTCGTAGCCGTCGACCGTGAGCGTCGCGCCCTCCCGTCTCGACCACGTGGCGACCAGTGCGTGCGAGAGCGGCGGGAGGATGCCGGGGCGGTCACCGGCGTCGCGCAGGATCACCTCGACGAGCCCGGACTCGAGCTCCAGCCCCGCGGCCTCCGCGGGCCGGGCGATCGCTTCGCGCAGCCCGTCGGGGCCGAGCGGTGGCAGCGCGTACAGTCCGCGCCCGACCAGCGTGCCGAGCGACGGAATCGCGGTCGCGCCGTCGAGGAAGTCGGAGCGGAGCGCCAGCACGAGGCATCCGCCGTGCTCGACCCATGCCGCGGACCGCGTGCCGATGTCGCGGAGCTCGTCCTCCGGCAGCATCCGGAACTCCTCGGCCTGGTCGATGCAGACCACCGCCGCACCGCCCGCGAACGCCGCCCGCAGCTGCTCGGCGCCGCTGGCGCCCGGCGTCACGATCACGACCTCGCGCCCCTGGTCGCGGAGGCGGGGCACGACGCCCGCGCGCACGAGCGACGACTTGCCCGAACCGCTCGGTCCGATCACGGTGACCACCGACTGCCGCCCGCAGCGCGAGAGCACCTCCTCGATGTCGCCGTCGCGGCCGAAGAACCACGCACGATCGTCGTCGCCGTAGGCGGCGAGGCCGCGGTACGGGCACGCCTCGGAGACCTCCCGCTCGGCGAGCGCGACCGCGGGCGCCTCGAGGTCGGGGTCCTGGCGCAGCATCGCGGTCTCGAGGTCGACGAGGCTGCGGCTCGGGTCGATGCCGAGGTCGTTCGACAGCCGTTCGCGCGCGCCGCGGATCACGGCCATGGCCTCGGCCTGCCGGTCGGCGCGGTAGTTCGCGAGCGCGAGGATCGCCCAGCGGTGCTCGCGCAGCGGCTCCTCGCGCACCAGCCGCTCCGCGTCGGCGATCACCGCGCCGCGCTCGCCGGCCGCCAGCCGCGCATCGAGCAGCTCCTCCTCGGCGCTCCGGCGCACCTCGACCAGGCGGGCGGCCTCGATCGCGGCGGGCGGCCAGTCCGCGGCATCCGGCAGCGGAGCCCCGCGCCAGAGCGCGAGGGCCTTCTCGAAGCCGGCCGCGGCGCGATCGTGCGCGCCCTGGAGCGCGTGTCGGCGGGACTGTGCGACCGCCTGCTCGAACTGCACCGCGTCGATCGCGTCCGCGTCGAGGCCGAGCCGGTAGTCGACGCCCACGGTGCGCACCGCCTCGGCGCCGAGCTTCGACCGGATCTTCGCCACGGCGTTCCGCACCTGCTGCGCCCACGTGGCAGGCGGCTCGTCGCCCCAGCACGCTCCTGCGAGCTCGTCGGGGGAGACGGCGGCCTCGCGCCGTACGATGAGCGCGGTCAGGATGGTGCGTTCCCTCGGGCTCAGCGAGGGGCCGCCCGTGTCCATCGGTCCCAGGATGCGCATGCTCATGCCAGCAGTGTCGAGAAATCGTCAGGTAGTCGTCAATGCTGCCCGGCTCGCACGGATATCGCACGGATATCGGCCGATCGTCCACCGATATCCGCGATTGCGAGCGTGAAACCAGACGCCGGAACGGTTCCGGCCGAAGGGAGCATCATGAACACTCGCATCCGAATCCGCCGGGCTCGCACCGTTCGCGCCTCGGCTGGGATCGCACTGGCAGCGGGGGTCGCACTCGCGATCACCGCCTGCGGCGCCGGCGCGACGGCCGGTCCGCAGGCGCCCGGTTCGGGCGGCGCGAACGCGGCTCGCCCCGCCTACGTCTCTCACCTCGCCCCCGCCGACCGCCTCGAGCAGGCGATCCTCCAGGAGGTGGAGCACCGCCGGGCACTCGCCGACGAGTACTCGGGGCTGCCGGCCGACCGCATCGAGCAGCGCCTCGTCGCCGAGACCGGTCGCACGGCCCGCAGCCTGAAGGAATGTGCGGCGCTCGCGCTCGCGCAGCGTCCGCTGGTGACTGCCGACACGGCCGAGCGCCTCATCGGGGGCTTGTGCTGATTGGCCGTGCACGCGACCGCTATCGTCGTGGGCATGACCCGATCCGACGACGACGCCCTGCACTGGGCGGGCGACGAGGATGCCGAGCTCGCACCCGGGTGGAAGCCCGTCGGCGAGCCGGCCCTCGTGCAGCCGGCGCCCGATGAGCCCGACGAGCCTGCCATGAGCGCCACGACGCTCGTGCTGTTCGGCGTGTTCGCGGGCGTCTTCCTGCTGTACTCGGCCGGCTGGGCGTTATCCGCCCTGCAGCCGGGGCCGGCCTTCGCCGACCCGGTCGCGCAGGTCATGTACGACGTCGGCCGGTGGCTGGCCGTGATCTCGGCGCCCCTGTGGTTCGCCTGCGTGCTGCTGGTGGCGCACGGCCGAACGCGGCTGTGGTGGCTCCTGGCGGGCGTGCTGGTGCTGGCGCCGTTGCCGTTCGTGTTCGACGGGGGGCTCGCATGAGCGCCGCGAACGGCAACGAGGTGGGGTCGGATGCCACGAGGGCGACGGATGCCCCCGAGCCGACGGGTGCGGAGCGCACGACGGATGCCCCGGAAGCGTCGGCCGCCCCGGAGCACGACGCGCCCGCACCTGCCTCGCGCGCCGCGTCCCGCTGGGTGTTCGCCGTCGTCGCCGGCGTGTTCGGACTCCTCTACGCGTACGACCTCTGGGAGGGCGTCGGCAACTTCGTGGGGGTCGGGCAGCTGGCCGCCGCGCTCGGCGTCTCGATCAGCACGTGGGGCCTCACCGTGCTCGTGATCGGGCTGCTGGTGCCGCTCGCGGCCTACGCCGGCGCATTCTGGCTGGCGCGCCGGCGCGGTCCGCTCGGCGTGCTGCTGCTGTTCCTGACCGGGTGGGCCCTCGTACAGGTCGTGCAGCTCGACCTCGAGGTGCTCCTCGGATTCGGCGGCCTCGACCTCGGCGAGTAGCGCATTCGGCGTCCGGCGAAGCCCGGCGTCATGCGTTTCGGGCGCTTCCGCACGCTCCGCTAGAGTGATGCTGGCCGGCCGCCGCCGCGCGACGCCGAGCCGTCTCCTCGCGTCTCGCTCATCACCACGAAGGATCCATCCGTGTCACGACCGGTCGTCCTGATCGCCGAAGAACTCTCGCCCGCCACCGTCGACGCCCTCGGGCCCGACTTCGAGATCCGCTCGGTCGACGGCACCGACCGCCCGGCGCTGCTGTCGGCCCTCGCCGACGCGAACGCCATCCTGGTGCGATCCGCGACGAAGGTCGACGCCGAGGCGATCGCCGCCGCGCCGAACCTGAAGGTCATCGCCCGCGCCGGCGTGGGGCTCGACAACGTCGACATCAAGGCGGCGACGCAGGCCGGCGTCATGGTCGTGAACGCCCCGACGTCGAACATCATCTCGGCGGCCGAGCTTACGGTCGGCCACATCCTGAGCCTCGCCCGGCACATCCCCGCGGCGCACGCTGCGCTCGCGGTCGGCGAGTGGAAGCGCTCGGCGTACAGCGGCACCGAGCTCTACGAGAAGACGGTCGGCATCATCGGCCTCGGCCGCATCGGCGCGCTCATCACGGCCCGCCTGCAGGCGTTCGGCGTCGAGGTGATCGCGTACGACCCGTACATCACGTCGGCGCGCGCCCAGCAGCTCGGCGTGCAGACGGTCTCGCTCGAGGAACTGCTCGAGCGCAGCGACTTCATCACGATCCACATGCCGAAGACCCCCGAGACCACGGGCATGATCGGCACCGAGCAACTGGCCCTCATGAAGCCGACCTCGTACATCGTGAACGTCGCGCGCGGCGGGCTCATCGACGAGCAGGCGCTGCACGACGCACTCGTCGCCGGCACCATCGCCGGGGCGGGCCTCGACGTGTTCGTCAGCGAGCCGCCGCGCGAGTCGCCGCTGCTCGCCCTGCCGAACGTGGTCGTCACGCCGCACCTCGGCGCGTCGACCGGCGAGGCGCAGGAGAAGGCGGGCGTCTCGGTCGCGAAGTCGGTGCGCCTGGCGCTCGCCGGCGAGCTCGTGCCCGACGCGGTGAACGTCGCGGGCGGCGTCATCGACCCGTACGTGCGACCCGGCATCCCGCTGGTCGAGAAGCTGGGCCAGATCTTCTCGGGTCTCGCGACCGGTTCGCTCACCGCGGTCGACATCGAGGTGCGCGGGGAGCTCGTCGACTACGACGTCAGCGTGCTGAAGCTCGCGGCGCTCAAGGGCATCTTCACGAACGTGGTCAGCGAGACCGTCTCGTACGTGAACGCTCCCGTGCTCGCCGAGCAGCGCGGCATCGCCGTGCGCCTCATCACCGAGGCCGAGAGCCCCGAGTACCGCAACGTCATCTCGATCCGCGGCGCGCTCGCCGACGGCACGCAGGTGTCCGTGGCCGGCACGCTCACCGGCACGAAGCAGACCGAGAAGCTCGTCGGCATCAACGGCTACGAGATCGAGGTGCCGCTCGCCGAGAACCTCATCGTCATGCTGTACACCGACCGACCGGGCATCGTCGCGGTCTACGGCCGCGAGTTCGGCGAGGCGGGCATCAACATCGCCGGCATGCAGATCGCGCGCCACGAGGCGGGTGGCCAGGCGCTCAGCGTGCTGACGGTCGACTCGCCCGTGCCGGCCGAGGTCATCGAGCACGTCGGCACCGCGATCGACGCCGACACGATCGTCGCGATCGAGATCACCGAGTAGGCGAGCTCACCGCGTAGCAGGACTCACCGTCGAGCGGCGAGCCGCTCCACGAGCGACACGATCGCGTCGACCTCGTCGCGCCCGATGGAGTCGTCGGTCTCGCCGCCGAGTGCGGAGTTGAAGTACAGCCCGTCGCCGATGAGCGAGATCGCGAGCGCGAGCGTCGGGTCGGTCACGTGCGGCTCCAGGGTCGCGACCCAGCGCAGGCGCACGGTGCGCAGCGCGGCCTGCGCCGTGGGGTGCCCGCCCTGCGCGAGGCGCGCCGTGGCGACGATCGCGCGGTCGAGCGGTGAGCCGGTCGCGACCGACGTGCGCAGGTAGTGCGCGATCGCGCCCTCCGGTGCGTCGGCGATCGCGGCGACGTCGTCGTCGACGAGCGCGTCGAGGCGTGCGACGAGCCCGTCGACGAGCGCCTCCTTGGTGCCGAAGTGATAGAGCAGGCCGCCCTTCGAGACGCCGGCCTCGCGCGCGGTGGCCTCGAGCGTGGCCGCCCGCTCGCCGTCGTCGATGAGGATGCGCTCGAACGCGTCGAGCACGGCTTCGCGGGCGCTGGGCGGTCGTGCCATGTGGTCGATCGTAGCGGGGGAGCATCCGGCACCCGACCTGTTACTATACCGGCTGGACGGTAAACGAATGGAGACAGGAAATGACCGGGGTGACGACCGGAGCGGTCGCCGTGGTGCGCACGGGACGCGGTGAGCAGGACGCGACGGCACTGGGCCGGGGCGGGGCGGATGCCGCGCAGCCGACGCGCGGCCGGGCGCGACGCTGGGCCGCGCTGGTCGTGCTCATGCTGCCCGTGCTGCTCGTCTCGGTCGACAACACCGTGCTCGGCTTCGCGCTGCCGCAGATCTCCGCGGCGCTCGCGCCCACCGCGGCCGGCCAGCTCTGGATCATCGACGCCTATCCGCTCGTACTCGCCGGGCTGCTCGTCGCGATGGGCGGCATCGGCGACCGGTTCGGCCGCCGTCGGCTGCTGCTGATCGGCTCGACCGGGTTCGCGCTCGTCTCGATCGCGGCGGCGTTCGCGCCGACCGCCGAGGCGCTCATCGCCGCACGGGCGACACTCGGGTTCTTCGGCGCCATGCTCATGCCGTCGACGCTCAGCCTGCTGCGCTCGACGTTCACCGTGCGCGAGGAGCGTCGCCTCGCGATCGCGATCTGGGCGTCGGGCTTCGCCGCGGGCGCCGCACTCGGCCCCATCGTCGGCGGGCTGCTCGTCGAGCACTTCTGGTGGGGGTCGGTCTTCCTCCTCGCCGTGCCCGTGCTCGTGCCGCTGCTCGTGCTCGCGCCGATCCTGATCGACGAGAGCCGCGACCCGGCACCGGGCCCGGTCGACGTGCTCGCCATCGTGCTCTCGCTCGCGGCTATGCTGCCGGTCGTCGCCGGCATCAAGCTGCTCGCGACCGACGGGCTCGCCCCGTTGCCGTTCGCGCTCATCGCGCTCGGCGTCGCCGCCGGTGCCTGGTTCGTGCGTCGCCAGCTGCGGGCCCGCACTCCGATGCTCGACGTGCGGCTGTTCCGCCGCGGCGCGTTCGGCGGCGCCGTGCTCGTCAACCTGCTGAGCGTCATCGCGCTGGTCGGGTTCCTCTACTTCGTGTCGCAGCAGCTGCAGCTCGTCATGGGCCTCGACCCGGTCTCCGCCGCGTTCGTGCTCGTGCCGGGGCTCGCCGCGATGATCGCGAGCGGCCTCCTGGTGGTGCCGGTCGCGCGGCGCGTGCACCCGCGCATCGTCGTGCCCGCGGGGCTCGCGCTCTCGGCGACCGGGTACCTGATCGTGGCGCTCACCGCCGACGCGCGCTCGGTGCCCGCGGTCACGCTCGCGTTCGTGCTGCTCGGTATCGGCATCGGCGCGGCCGAGACCGTCTCGAACGAGCTCATCCTGAGCACTGCGCCGGCAGACCGCGCGGGCGCCGCGTCGGCGGTCTCCGAGACCGCGTACGAGCTCGGCGCTGTGCTCGGCACCGCCGTGCTCGGCAGCATCCTCACGGCGCACTACCGCCAGGTGCTCGTGGCCCTGCCCGGGCCCGACCCGTCGGCGGCGGGCGCGGCGCGCGAGACGCTCGCCGGAGCGATGGGCGAGGCCGAGCGGGCGGGCGGCGAGGTCGGCGCGGCCCTCGCGGCATCCGCAGCCCATGCCTTCGAGTCGGGCATCGCGGTCACGGCGTCCATCGGGGTCGCGCTCATGCTGGCCGCGCTGATTGTCGCCGCGACGACGCTGCGGGAGACCGACGGCGCGGACTGACGTCCGGGGAACGACGACGGGCCGGGCGCGAACGCCCGGCCCGTCGTCGAGAAGTGGGTCAGACCTCGTCGGGTCCGGGAGCCGTGTGCTCCGTCCGCGTCACCTTGTTGCCCGTGGCGGGGTCGACCGAGGTGCTCGAGGTCGACGACGCGGTGCGCCGGCGCGCCATCAGCACGATGCCGATGATGATCACGACCGCACCGGCGGCCATGAGGATGTAGCCGACCATCGCGAGGTTGATCCAGTCGACGGCGACGTTCAGCGCGAAGGCCAGGATGGCCCCGATCGCGAACAGGACGATTCCGAGTCCGATGCTCATGTGCAGCGTGCTCCTCTCTTCGTGGTCGCGGCCGCCTTTCGGCCGTGACCGGCTCGCGATCCGGGGTGGGAATCGCGGCGAGAGGTCACTCTAGCGAGCCGAACCGATTCGGACAGTACGCTGGAAATCACCGATCGAGAAGGAGTACCATGCCCCGCACCGTCAGGCTCGCCGTCATCCCGGGCGATGGAATCGGACCCGAAGTCGTCGAGCAGGCGCTGCGCGCGCTGGACTCCGCGATCGCGGGCGAGGACGTCGCGATCGAGCGCACCGAGTTCTCGCTCGGCGCCGCCCGCTACCTCGATACGGGCGACGTGCTGACCGATGCCGACCTCACCTCGATCGCCGGGCACGACGCGATCCTCCTCGGTGCGGTCGGCGGCACGCCGGGCGACCCGCGCCTGGCCGGCGCGAACATCGAGCGCGGCCTGCTGCTCCGCCTGCGCTTCTCGCTCGACCACTACGTGAACCTGCGCCCGTCGGTGCTGTACCCGGGCGTCGCGAGCCCGCTCGCCGACCCGGGCGAGGTCGACTTCGTGGTCGTGCGCGAGGGCACCGAGGGGCCCTACGTCGGCAACGGCGGTGCGATCCGCGTCGGCACTCCCGCCGAGGTCGCGAACGAGGTGTCGGTGAACACCGCGTACGGTGTCGAGCGGGTCGTGCGGCACGCGTTCCGCGTGGCATCCGCCCGTGACCGCAAGCGGCTCACGTTCGTGCACAAGACCAACGTGCTCGTCTTCGCCGGCTCGCTCTGGAAGCGCACGGTCGACCGTATCGCCGAGGAGTTCCCCGAGGTCTCGGTCGACTACCTGCACGTCGACGCGGCGACCATCTTCCTCGTCACCGATCCTGCTAGATTCGACGTCATCGTCACGGACAACCTCTTCGGCGACATCCTCACGGATCTCGCCGCCGCGATCAGCGGCGGCATCGGCCTCGCCGCCTCGGGCAACATCAACCCCGACGGTCGGTACCCCAGCATGTTCGAGCCGGTGCACGGTTCGGCTCCGGACATCGCCGGGAAGGGCATCGCCGACCCGACCGCCGCCATCCTCTCCGTGGCGCTCCTGCTCGACCACCTCGGTCTGCCGGATGCCGCGGGGCGCGTGCAGCGCGCGGTCGCCGCCGACATCGCCGAACGCGCCGGGGCGCAGCGCTCCACCTCCGAGGTGGGGGATGCCATCCTCGGTCGAATCGGCGCACACTAGACACGCACCCCTCGACGAAGGAACCGCGATGACGATCCACCTCCCCATGGCCGACCAGGGACTCCAGTTCCAGGTGACGCCGAACGAGCACGCCAAGACCGACGCCGAGCGCGAGGCGATCCTCGCCGCGCCCGGCTTCGGCCAGCAGTTCACCGACCACATGGTCGACATCTGCTGGTCGGTGAAGGGCGGCTGGCACCGTCCCCGCGTCCAGCCGTACGGGCCCATCCAGCTCGACCCGGCCGCCGCGGTGCTGCACTACGGGCAGGAGATCTTCGAGGGGCTGAAGGCGTACCGTCACGCGGACGGTTCGATCCACAGCTTCCGCCCCGAGGCGAACGGCGAGCGCATGCAGCGCTCGGCCCGCCGCCTGGCGCTGCCCGAGCTGCCGGTGGAGTACTTCATCGACTCGCTCAAGCAGATGATCGCGATCGACGGCGCGTGGGTGCCGAGCGCCCCCGAGACGAGCCTCTACCTGCGGCCGTTCATGTTCGCCAAGGAGGCGTTCCTCGGCGTGCGACCCGCGCACAAGGTGGCGTACTACCTCATCGCGAGCCCCGCGGGCGCCTACTTCCACGGCGGCATCGCGCCGGTGTCGATCTGGCTGTCGACGAACTACGCTCGCGCGGGCAAGGGCGGCACGGGTGCGGCGAAGACGGGCGGCAACTACGCGTCGAGCCTGCTGCCGCAGTCGGAGGCGGCCGAGCAGGGCTGCCAGCAGGTGCTGTTCCTGCGCGACGGCGAGTTCGTCGAGGAGCTCGGCGGCATGAACGTCGTGCTGGTCTACAAGGACGGCACGCTCGTGACCCCGGAGTCGGATTCGATCCTCGAGGGCATCACGCGCGACTCCGTGCTGCAGCTCGCCGAGGACCGCGGGCACACCGTCGAGCGTCGCGCCGTCACCATCGACGAGTGGCGCGAGGGTGCCGCATCCGGCGACATCGTCGAGTCGTTCGCGTGCGGCACCGCAGCCGTGATCACGCCCATCGGGCAGATCGTGGCCGAGGACTTCACGATCGGCTCGCCCGACGCCGAGGCGGGGGAGCTCACCATGTCGCTGCGGCAGGAGCTCACCGACATCCAGTACGGGCGCCGCGAGGACCGCCACGGCTGGATGCTGCGCCTCGACGCCTGAGTGTTCGATGCAGGGCGAGCGGATGCCCCGGGGCATCCGCTCGCCCTCGTCATGGCCGCTTGTAGGCTGAACGCGTGAAGATCGCGCGTTTCAGCCACGGTGGAGCCATCACGTTCGGGATCATCGACGAGGAGGAGCGCGAGCTCGTGGTCCTCAAGGGCGATCCGATGTTCGCGGGGTACGACCCGACCGGCGAGCGCGTGCCGCTGGGCGAGGTGGCGCTGCTGGCGCCCGTCATCCCGCGGTCGAAGGTCGTGGCCGTCGGTCGCAACTACCACGAGCACGCGGCCGAGTTCGGCAACGAGGCCCCCGGGGAGCCGCTGCTGTTCTTCAAGCCGAACACGTCGGTCATCGGCCCGGGCGACGCGATCGTGCTGCCGCCGCAGAGCGAGCGCGTCGACTTCGAGGGCGAGCTCGCGGTCGTCATCGGCCGGGTGGCGAAGCACGTCGCGGCCGAGGACGCCGACGACGTGATCTTCGGGTACACGGTCGCGAACGACGTGACCGCCCGCGACCTGCAGAAGACCGACGGGCAGTGGGCCCGGGCGAAGGGCTTCGACACGTTCTGCCCGGTCGGGCCGGTCATCGAGACCGAGTTCGACGTGTCGGCGGGCGAGATCGAGACGCTCGTGAACGGCGAGCGGAAGCAGCACGGCACGTTCGACCTGATGGTGCACTCGATCGCCGACGTGATCGCGTACGCGTCGGCCGCGTTCACGCTGCTGCCGGGCGACCTGGTGCTCACGGGCACGCCAGCCGGCGTCGGCCCGATCGTCGACGGCGACCGCGTCGAGGTGAAGGTGCCGGGCATCGGCACGCTCGGCAACCCGGTCCGAAGCGCGGGCTGATCCGCCCAGGGGGCATCCGCCCACCGTTCTCGGCGTGGTCTCGCGCGCCCTAACATGGAGGGCGATGAGCGACACCTCCCACCCCTTCTCGACCGCAACCGGCTCCGACGTGCGCGTGCGGTTCTGCCCCTCGCCGACCGGCACGCCCCACGTGGGCCTCGTGCGCACCGCCCTGTTCAACTGGGCGTATGCGCGCCACACCGGCGGCACGTTCGTGTTCCGCATCGAGGACACCGATGCGGCACGCGACAGCGAGGAGAGCTACGGCCAGCTCATCGACGCGCTGACCTGGCTCGGCCTCGACTGGGACGAGGGCGTCGAGACCGAGGGCCCGCACGGCCCGTACCGCCAGTCGCAGCGCGGCGAGATCTATCGCGAGATCGTCGAGCGCCTGCTCGCCGCCGGCCACCTCTACGAGAGCTACTCGAACGCCGAGGAGATCGACGCGCGCAACGAGGCGAACGGCCGCCCGAAGCAGCTCGGCTACGACAACTTCGACCGCGACCTCACCGATGAGCAGCGCGCCGCGTTCCGCGCCGAGGGTCGCTCGCCCGCGCTGCGCCTGCGCGTGCCTGACGCCGACCTCTCGTTCACCGACCTCGTGCGCGGCGACATCGCGTTCCCCGCCGGTTCGACCATCGACTTCGTCGTGGTGCGTCCCAACGGCGCTCCGCTCTACACGCTCGTGAACCCCATCGACGACGCGCTCATGGGCATCACGCACGTGCTGCGCGGCGAGGACCTGCTCTCGTCGACGCCCCGCCAGATCGCGCTCTACCACGCGCTCATCGACATCGGCGTGACCGATTTCGTGCCGCAGTTCGGCCACCTGCCGTACGTCATGGGCGAGGGCAACAAGAAGCTCTCGAAGCGCGATCCCGAGTCGAACCTGTTCCACCACCGCGACCGGGGGTTCATCCCCGAGGGCCTCGTGAACTACCTCGCGCTGCTCGGCTGGGGCTTCTCGGCCGACCGCGACGTGTTCAGTCGTGACGAGCTCGTCGAGGCGTTCGACGTGCACGACGTGAACCCGAGCCCCGCCCGCTTCGACCTGAAGAAGGCCGAGGCGATCAACGGCGACCACCTGCGCGCCCTCGACGTCGTCGACTTCGCTGCCCGTACCGTGCCCTACCTGCAGGCCGCCGGGCTCGTCGAGACGCCGATCGCGCCCGCGCAGGAGGCGGTGCTCGCCGAGGCCGCCCCGCTGGTGCAGGAGCGCATCGGGCTGCTGGGGGAGGCGCCCGGCATGCTGGGCTTCCTGTTCACGGATGCCGCTGGGCTGGCGTACGACGCCGACGCGCTCGGCGGGCTGAAGGAGGACGCGCCCGCGACCCTCGCGGCGGCGGGGGAGGCGCTCGTGCGCATCCCCGCACCCGAGTGGACGCACGACCAGATCGAGCAGGCGCTGCGCGGTGCGCTCGTGGAGGGGCTGGGGCTGAAGCCGCGTCTCGCGTTCGGCGCGGTGCGCACCGCGATCTCGGGCCGGCGGGTGTCGCCGCCGCTGTTCGAGTCGATGCAGATCCTCGGGCGCGACGAGTCGCTCGCGCGCATCGAGCGGCTGCGCGCGCACCTCGCGGGGTGACCGGGCGCGCGGCGCGCCCGCCCGCGGCGCTCGGTTTGGCCGAGAGCGGGGGTCTGGGCTAGAGTTGCATGTCGGTTCGGGCTTCGGTTCGAACCAGGGTTCGGGCTGCGGCCAGAGCCATTGGGGTATGGTGTAATTGGCAACACGGCTGATTCTGGTTCAGTTGTTCTTGGTTCGAGTCCAGGTACCCCAGCAGTGAAAAACCCCCGCTCAGGCGGGGGTTTTCGTGTTCTGTCCCATGGTCAGATGCCCGACCACGACATCGCGTACGACGTGCCCCACTCGTTCGTCGCGTACGCGTCGATGGTGAGGAGGGTCGGCACCGCCTCGTCCTCGGAGCAGGGCCGGGGGACCATGACCGTTCCCCGCTCGGGACCGTTCGACACGAGCTGGACGAACCCGGAGGTCGCACGCACGTCGGCGTCGGTGACCGCGTAGTAGATGTCGACCGTGTTGCCCGGGCGTGCCACCCACCGCATCTCGAGGTATCGCGTCGTCCCGCCGTCGCCGGGGCCGCAGTGGTTGAGGCCGTCGAGCCCGTGGACCGGCTCGAGCTCCATCACGGCGGGGTCCGACCCGCCCCACCCCATAGGGACGTAGCTGGGCGGGACCCCGTCGCCGGCGATGGGCACGTCCCCGCTGGGCGCCCCGGCGGCGAGTCGCCGCTCGGCTTCCGCTGCGGCCTCTGCTGCCGCCTGCACGGCGGCGTCCTGCGACGCGAGAACGGCGTCCGCAGCGGCATCCACCGGCTCGAGCGCGGCCCAGGCATCGACGGCCTCGCCGAGACCCTGCACCGAGGCCATCAGCGCCGCCGTGGTGTCGTCACCTGCGAGCGGATTCGCTTCGACGATCGCCGCCACCCGGTGCTCCACGCTCGCCAGAAGGGCGTCGTACGCCTCGGTGAGTGCCCCGACCGCAGCCGACACCTCCGCTTCGCCGCCGTCGGCGATCGCCTCGGCCAGCGCGGCGCGGGCCGCTTCGAACGCCGCGGCCTCATCCTCGCCCAGCACCGCGGAGTATTCGTCGCTGAGGCCCACGAACCCCGCATCGAACGCGCGAGCCTCCTGCTTCACCGCGGCGACCGCAACGGCGACCTCGGCAGCGGCGCGTCGTTCGGCGGCCGCCTCGCGCTGCTCGAGCTCGAGCGCGACCTGTCGCTCGTGCCGGTCGATCGCGACCGCGGTGATCGGGAGCGCCACGGCCGTGAGGACGATCGCCGTCGCTCCGGCGATGGTCGCGATGCGCGCCCGCTTCGGCAGTCGGCCGAGTCGTCCGGTGAGACGTGCGAGGGGCGACGAACTCGGCTTCGTGGGCATGCCATGCATCCTCGCGCCGACGACAGGCCGGAATCGGGTTGTCCACACCCGGGTTCGTGCTCATGCCCGACTCCCGCCGATGCCGCTACCTGCGCATGAAGGACGTCAGGGCGACCAGCGCCGAGATGCGCTGACCCTCGGCCGGGCGCCGGCTCAGGGGCATCCGCTCGCCCTCGCCCTCAGAAGTCGAGCGTGTCGCCCGGCTCCAGTGCGTGGAAGGTGCCGCCGCCCTGCTCGGTCGCCCAGGCGATACGGCCGTTCGAGAGCTCCTTGCCGGCGCGCGAGAGGCCCATCTCGTGGGTCGGGAACGTGTGGGCGGCGCCGACGGCCATGACGAAGTCCATGACCTCGCCGATCTTCAGCCACGGCGCCCCCGCCGGCACGGCCTGCACGTCGACCTCGACGCCCTCGGGCACGGTGAACGAATCGCCGCCGTAGTAGAGCGCGTCGTTCACGAGCACGCCCACGTTGTCGATCACCGGGATCGACTCGTGGATCACGGCGTGCGTGCCGCCGAAGAACCGCAACCGGAACGGGCCGACCTCGACCTCATCGCCCGGCGCGACGACCTCGACGTCGAAGTCGGATGCCGCCGCCGCGACGCCCGCCGGTCCGAAGACGCGGGCATCGGGCTCGGCGTCGAGGATCCGCCGCAGCTGCTCGGGGGTCCAATGATCCGGATGCTCGTGGGTGAGCACGATCGCGACCGCACCGTTCGCGTCGGTGATGGGCGTCGTGAAGTTGCCCGGGTCGACGAAGAGCACGTCCCCGGAGTCCTCGATCACGAGCGCGGCGTGTTCCAGCTTCGTCAGTCGCATGGTCCGAGCCAACACCCATCGCCGCGACCGCGCAACGTGGAGCGGGCCGCTCGCCGAGACCCGAACGATACCCGCGACGTCTTTACAAGACGGGCCTCGACGGGGTTGCATGGAGCAGGGGGAATACGCGAGGCCCGGGGGTCCGCGAGCAGGAGGCGTCATGGAGCAGGACGAGGCGCGCGGCGGCGGCGTGAAGCGCGTCGTCGGCGGCATCGGGGGGTTCGTCGGCTTCATCGCCGCGAGCGCCGCGGTCGGCGCGCTCGTCACCGTCTCCGTCACGCCCGCGCTCGGCGCCGTCGGCGTGGCCGCGACGAGCACCATCTCGATGTTCGAGAACCTGCCCGGGTACCTCGAGATCGGCGAGCTGTCGGAGAAGAGCGACATCTACGCCACCCGCGACGACGGCACGCACGTGCTGCTCGCGTCGTTCTACGACCAGAACCGCGTCGAGGTCGGCTGGGAGCAGATCAACCAGTACGTGAAGGATGCCGCGGTGGCCGGCGAGGACCCGCGGTTCTACGAGCACGGCGGCATCGACCTCCAGGGCACGATCCGCGCGGCCGCGACGACCGCGACGGGGCGCGACACCCAGGGCGGTTCGTCGATCGCGCAGCAGTACGTCAAGAACATCCGCGTGCAGGTGTGCGAGGGCGAGGCGGCCACGACCGAGGAGCGGGACGCCTGCTACGGGGCGGTCACCGAGACCACCATCGATCGCAAGCTCAAGGAGATGCGGCTCGCGATCGGCGTCGAGAAGCGGTACACGAAGAGCGAGATCCTCCTCGGGTACCTGAACATCGCCGGATTCGGGGGCCGGGTCTACGGCATCGAGGCCGCCGCGAACTACTACTACGGCACGACCGCCGCGAAGCTGACGCTGGCGCAGGCCGCGTCGCTCGTCGCGATCGTCAACAACCCGGGCAAGTTCCGGCTCGACCAGCCAGACAGCTTCACCAATGGCAAGGACAACGGGTACGCCGAGAACTTCGGGCGACGCAACTACATCCTGAACAGCATGCTCACCGAGGGCAAGATCACCCAGGCCGAGTACGACGCCGCCATCGAGGAGCCGGTCGCGCCCGACATCCACGAGCCCAGCACCGGCTGCCAGACCGCCAAGGGCAGCGCGTACTTCTGCGACTACGTCACCCACATCCTGCGCAACGACCCGACCTTCGGCGAGGACGCCGAGACCCGGCTGCAGAACTTCCGCCGCGGCGGCTACGACGTCTACACGACCCTCGACCTCGACCTCCAGCGCGCGGCGAACGAGGCGATCGCCGCGCACGTGCCCGCGACCTTCCCCGGGTGGGACGTCGGCGGCGTGATCTCGTCGGTTGAGGTCGGCACCGGCCGCGTGCTCGCCATGGCGCAGAACCGCACCTACAGCCAGGACCCGGCGGTGCTGAAGAAGGGCCCGCAGTACACGAGCATCAACTACAACACCGACTTCGACTACGGCGGCTCGCGCGGGTTCCAACCCGGATCGTCATACAAGATCTTCACGCTCGCCGAGTGGCTGAGCACCGGCCACGGCCTCGGTCAACGCGTCGACAGCCGGGTGAAGAACAACTGGGGCATCTTCCAGGACCACTGCAACGGAGCGGTCTCCGCGGGCGACTGGAACCCCAAGAACGACGCGGGGGAGTCGGGCGCGAACTACTCCGCACTCGAGTCGACCATCGGGTCGATCAACTCGGGATTCATCGGGATGGCGAAGGAACTCGACCTCTGCGACATCCGGCTGCGCGCCGAGTCGTTCGGCGTGCACCGTGCCGACGGCGACCCGCTCGCGCAGGGCCCGTCGTCGGTGATCGGCACCAACGAGGTGGCGCCACTCAGCATGGCGGTCGCGTTCGCCGGGGTCGCGAACGACGGCGTGACGTGCACCCCGATCGCGATCGAGCGCATCGTGGGCCGTGACGGCGAGGAGATCGACCCGCCGAAGGCGGAGTGCACGAGGTCGGTGTCGCCGGAGGTCGCCGCCGCGATGCACACCGCGATGAGCGCCGTGATGGCGGGCGGCACGGGCGTCGCCTCGCGCGCAGCGACCGTGCCGGCCGTGCCGCTCATCGGCAAGACGGGAACGACCGACGGCGCGAAGGACACCTGGATGGTGGGCGCGAGCTCGGAGGTCGCCACGGCCGCCGCGGTCGTGAGCGTCAACGGCGACGCCAACCAGCGCGGCCTCTACTTCGCCACCGGGCGCGCGGCCGAGGCCCGCCACCGCATGTGGCCCATGGTGATGTCGGTCGCCGCGGCGAAGTACGGCGGCGACGCGTTCACGATGGCCGGCCTCGGGCCGGTGACCGGGCCGGGATCCGCTCCCGACGGCAGCATCGTGCCCGACTACGACGGCGGGGGCGGCTCCGACGACGACGAGGGCGACGAGGGCGACGGCGGCGACGACGGTGATGACGCGCAGCCGACCGGCGGCGCGACCGGTGGCGCCGGGCCCGGCAACGGCCGCGGCGGCGGAGGCCGCGGGGGCGGCGGGGGCGGCTGACCCCGCTCCACACCCCGACGCGTCCTCCGCGCACGGGTCGCCGTCACCCGCCATAATCGCCACATGACACCGGCGCGCGGGCGAATCGTCGTGGCGACCAACCCGAACGCCTCCTTCGGGCGCAACCGCGCCGTCGGTCCGCGCACGGCGGAACGACTCGAGGCGGCCGGCTACGACGTCGCCATGCTCCGGGAGCCGAACTTCGAACTGCTGCGACGCGAGACCGAAGCGGCGGTGCGCGGCGGCGCCGACGCGCTGGTCGTCGTCGGCGGCGACGGCATGGTCTCGCTCGGCGTGAACCTCGTCGCCGAGACCGAGTTGCCGCTCGGCGTGGTGGGCGCCGGCACCGGCAACGACCTCGCACGCGCGCTCGGCCTGCCCTACGACGACCCGGATGCCGCGATCGACGCGCTCCTCGACGCGATGGGTCGACCGCCGCGCACCATCGACGCGGCGACCGTGCGGCACGGCGATCTCACCACCTGGTACGCGTGCGTGCTCTCGGCCGGGTTCGACGCCATCGTGAACGATCGCGCGAATCGCATGACGCGGCCACGGGGGCCGAGCCGCTACACCCTCGCCCTCGCCCGCGAACTGGCGACGTTCACCCCACGCGAGTACGTGCTGACCATCGACGGGGAGGTCCGCACGCAGCGCGCGATGCTCGTCTCGGTGGCGAACACGCCGTCGCTCGGCGGCGGCATGCGCATCGCGCCCGCGGCCGAGGTCGAGGACGGGCTGCTCGACGTCTTCATCGTGCATCCGATCAGCCGCGTCGGGCTCGTGCGCGTCTTCCCGCGCGTGTACTCGGGCACCCACGTCGACCACCCCGCGGTCGAGCTGCTGCGGGCCCGCTCGGTGCGCATCGAGGCGGCCGACGTGGTCACCTACGCCGACGGCGAGCGCCTCGGCCCGCTGCCCGTCGAGGTGACGGCGAGGCCAGGTGCGCTGCGGGTGTTCACGTGACCCGAGCGGCGGCCCCGGCTCGATTTGTCGAGCGCCGCGGGATGTGCCATACTCTTCGAGTTGTCGATTTTGGCCCCATCGTTTAGCGGCCTAGGACGCCGCCCTCTCACGGCGGTAGCGCGGGTTCAAATCCCGCTGGGGTCACAACACGAGGAACGCCCTCGGTTCGCCATGCGAGCCGGGGGCGTTCGTCGTTCCGACGCCGAGAACGGCGATGCCGTGGTCTAGACTCGCCAGCACGAAGGGGAGTATCCCGCGGGGCGCATCCGCTCCGAGTCGCGCATCGTCAGTACGAACGCCGCCGCAGGCGTTCCGGGCGCGGACCACCACGGGTGGGGGAGAGACGTTCGACGCTCAGTCGTCCCCACTCCCCGAAAGGCCACTACGTGGAACTCGCCCTCCCTGTCTGGTTCGAGGTCGGATCGCTCGTCGTCCTGACGCTCATCCTCGTCGCCGACCTCCTGCTCGTGTTGAAGCGCCCCCACGTGCCGTCGTTCCGCGAGGCCACCGCCTGGGTCGTCTTCTACGTCGTGCTCGCGCTGATCTTCGCCGGTCTCATGTTCCTGCTCGGCGACGCCGAGCACGGCGGGCAGTTCCTCGCCGGCTGGCTGACCGAGTACAGCCTGTCGATCGACAACCTCTTCGTGTTCGTGATCATCATGAGCCGCTTCGCGGTGCCCCGGAAGTACCAGCAGGAGGTGCTCATGGTGGGCATCATCCTGGCGCTCATCCTGCGCGGCATCTTCATCCTGCTCGGCGCGCAGCTCATCGAGAACTTCAGCTGGATCTTCTACATCTTCGGCGCGTTCCTGCTCTACACGGCGTGGGGGCAGGCGTTCGGCGACCACGAGGGCGAGGGCGAGGACAACCGCCTCATCAAGATGCTCCGCCGCCGGCTGGCGATCACGAGCGAGTACGACGGCGTCAAGCTGCGCACGCGCATCGACGGCACGAAGGTCTTCACGCCCATGCTCATCGTGTTCATCGCGATCGGCACCACCGACCTGATCTTCGCGCTCGACTCGATCCCGGCGATCTTCGGCATCACCCAGAGCCCCTTCATCGTGTTCACGGCCAACGTCTTCGCGCTCATGGGCCTGCGCCAGCTGTACTTCCTGCTCGGCGGCCTGCTCGAGCGCCTCGAGTACCTCAAGTACGGCATCGCGTTCATCCTCGCGTTCATCGGCGTGAAGCTGTTCCTGCACGCCGCCCACGTCAACGAGCTGCCGTTCATCAACGGCGGCGAGCCGATCGAGTGGGCGCCGGAGATCTCGACCTGGACGTCGCTCGCGGTGATCGTGGTCGCGATGGTCGTCGCGACCGTCGCGAGCCTGGTCAAGGCGCGGGTGGATGCCCGCAAGCGCGGCCACTCGCTCATGGAAGAGGTGCCGCACTTCACCGATGGTCGTCCCGGGGACGAGTAGGCCCCCGCGAATTGATAGCGTGGTGACCCGCGCCACGGCCTGGGCGCTGGAGGAACGACGGACCCGGAGTCGACGTGGCGGTGAACGGCGAGCGCGAGCTGGCGACGGCTCGCGGTCCGGTGCGCGTGCGCTTCGGGTCCGCGACCGACGTCGGCGCGGTCCGCACGGTCAACGAGGACGACCTGTTCGCGCGCCCGCCGGTGTTCCTCGTGGCCGACGGCATGGGCGGCCACGCGCGCGGCGACGCCGCGAGCCGGTCCGTCGTCACGACCTTCGCCGCGCACATCGCGGGCGGCGACCCCTCGACGCCCGAGCGCATCCTCGACGCGATCCACTCCGCGAACCGCGCCGTGCGCGAGCTCACGCCGGGCGACGACGGCACCGCGATGGCGGGGACGACCGTCTCGGGCGTGGCGCTGGTCGACGCGGGTGAGGGCTCCGGAGTCAACTGGATGGCGTTCAACGTCGGCGACTCGCGGGTCTACAGCTGGAACGGGCGCACGCTCGAGCAGGTCACGGTCGACCACTCCGCCGTGCAGGAGCTCGTCGACTCCGGGCTGATCCTGCCCGACGAGGCCGAGGCGCACCCCGACCGCAACGTCATCACGCGCGCGATCGGCGCGCACGACACGGTCGACATCGACGCGTGGCTCATCCCGCTCGCGGCCGCCCAGTCGTACCTGATCTGCAGCGACGGCCTCAGCAAGGAGGTGCCGCACGACGCCATCGCAGACGTGCTCGCGACGGCGCCCGATGCGGCCGAGGCGGCGCGCCGCCTGGTCGAGGCGGCCCTCGAGCACGGCGGTCGCGACAACGTCACCGCCCTGATCGTCGAGTCGGTCGCGGCCGACGTCGACGACGACGACCCCGAGGCCACCCGCGACCGGGTGGACACCTCCGTCGACGAGGACACCACCACGCGTGAGAGGGGGCGAGATGCATCGCTACCTGCCTGATGCGGGCGACTGGCTCGTGGATGTCGGCGAACGGCGCGTGCTCGCGGTGCGCGGCGAGCGCGCGCGAGCGCTGCTGCTCGGCGGGGCCGATCGCCGGGACGACGCGGGCGACACGCTCGAGGCGCTCACCGCGCAGGGCCTCGGCGCGACGCCGTCGTTCCTGCTCGTCTCCGCGGAGCGGGGGGCGGATGCCTCGGCCATCCGCGTGATCGCACGCGGCGTGCGCGCCGTGGTCGACGGGCCCGACGGCGAGGTCGCCTGCGACGGCACGGGTGTCTCGACCTGGGCGGAGGCCGTGGTGCCGCGGGGCACGCGCGTGCGCGCCGCGTTCGCCGGTACGCAGGACGACGTGGGGGAGGCGGGACTCCCGGTGGTCGCGGGGGTCGTGCCCGCCGCGGCGATCGAGTGGGCTGCGCCCTGGGTTCCGGATGCCGCTGAGACCGACGTCGCGCCCGCCGACGTCTCCGCGGTCGACGCCCCGGCCGCGTCCGAGCAGACGGCGATCCCGGAGCGCACGGCCATCCCCGAGCGCACGGCGATCCCCGAGCGCACGGCGATCCCCGAGCCCGACCCCGTCTCCGAGCCGGAGCCGGACCCCGAGTCCGGGCACGGCGAGCCCGCAGCCGACGACGTCGACGCCGCGACCGCGATGCGCCCGGGCGGTGCACGTGCCGCCGCCCCGGACGCACCGGCCCCGGACGCACCGGCGCCGGACTCACCGGCCCCGGCGGAGCCGGCCCCGCGGCCGTTCCCCGCGCCCGCCGCGATCGGCCTGCCGTCTGCGGTCGTCCCGTCCAGGGCGCCGGCTCCGACGCCCGACGAGCGCCCGGCGCCCGCCGCGGGCACCATCGAGGTGCCCGCGTTCGTGAGCGGCGATCGGCCGCCGCGTCCGGCCCCCGCGCCGCAGCCTGCGGACGCCCCCGACACCGACCACGACGGCCTGACCGTGCTCGGCGACGACCTCCGGGCCGCGCGCCGTGCCGCGGGAGAACGCGCGCCGGGCGAGGCGGCGGCTCCCGCGGCCGACGCGCCGCGCGGGCCCGCGTTCGCGCTGCGTCTGGCCGACGGCACCACCGAGGAGATCGACGTCGACCTGCTGGTCGGTCGCGCTCCGGCGGTCGATCGCTTCGCCGGGCCGCGCGTGCCCCGACCGGTGCAGGTCGGCCGCGGCGACCCCGACATCTCGCGCAGCCACTTCCGCGTCGCGGTCGAGGGCGGCACGGTCGTCGTCACCGACCTCGACTCGCGCAACGGCACCGTCGTCACGCTGCCCGGGCGCGCCCCGCAGCGCCTCCGCGGCGGCGACCCCACCCCCGTGATCCCCGGCACGCTGATCGACCTCGGCGGCGGCCACGAGCTGACCCTGGTCGAGCGGCCGTGAGGCGCGCGCCCGCCGCCGCGCCGGAGCTGCCCGGCCTCACCTTCACTCGCGTGCTCGGGTCGGGGGGCTTCGCCGACGTGTACCTCTACGAGCAGCAGCTGCCGCGCCGCCAGGTCGCGGTGAAGGTGCTGCACACCGAGACGCTCGACGACGAGGTGCGCGCGAGCTTCGTGGCCGAGGCGAACGTGATGGCGCAGCTGTCGTCGCACCCGTACATCGTCGCGATCCACCACGCCGACGTCGCCCCCGACGGGCGGCCGTACTTCGTCATGGAGTACTGCGCCGGCCCGAGCCTCGCGGAGCGGTACAAGCGCGAGCGGTTCGCGGTTGACGACGCGCTGCGCACGGGCATCCGCCTCGCCGGCGCCGTCGCGACCGCGCACGCCGCCGGCATCCTGCACCGCGACATCAAGCCCGCCAACGTGCTCACCAACGACTACGGCTGGCCCGCACTCACCGACTTCGGCATCGCCTCGGCGCTCGACGACGAACTGCCCGTGCACACGTCGACGAGCGTGCCGGCGACGGGCGACGGCACGTCGGGCAGCCGCTCGGCGGTCGGCATGTCGGTGCCCTGGTCGCCGCCGGAGATGTTCGAGGACGACCCGCGACCCGACGCCCGCAGCGACGTGTTCTCGCTCGCGGCGACGGTGCACACGCTGCTCGCGGGCCGCACCCCGTTCGAGATCGTCGGGCGCTCGAACGGCACGCTCGACCTGATCGGGCGCATCGAGCGCGGCGCGATCACCCCCATCGCGCGCGACGACGCGCCGGCCTCGCTCGCGGCGGTGCTCGCGAAGGGCATGGCCGGTCGACGCTCGCAGCGCTACCAGGGCGTCGTCGAGTTCGCCCGCGCCCTGCAGCGCGTCGAGCTCGAGCTCGGCTACGCGCCGACCCCGCTCGACGTGCCGAGGCTCGCCGACGCCCCGGCCCCGCCGCAGCCCCGGAGCGACGCCCCGCACGACGATGACGCCACCCGCGCGCGCTCGGTCACTCCGGTCGTCGCGCAGACGGAGATCGGCGCACCGCCGCGCGCGCCGCAGCCGAGCGATGCCCCTGCTCCGACCCACGTGGACGCGACCCGCATGCGCGAGATGCCCGCGGTCGCGGCGCAGACCCGGCGCTTCGCCCCGTCGGCCGACGGTGGCTCCGTCGAGTCCGCGGTCGAGGAGGGCACCGTGCTGCGCGGCGGGGTGCGCGCGGGCACCGAGGCGCACGATCGCACCACCGACGAGCTCCCGCAGCGCGAGGAGGCGCCGACCCGGCGGCGGTCGGGTGCGGCCGTCTGGATCTCCGTGGCATCCGTCGCGGTCGTCGGCACCGCCATCGTCGCGGCCGTGCTGCTCGGCGGCGGACTCGGCCCGAATGCCCCCGGCGCGGACGAAACCGGCGGCGAGTCCGGCAGCGCGGTCGCCGGCATCGCTGTGCCCGCGCCCGAGGTGACCGCCGAGGTCGCGGGCGGCAGCGCGACCTTCACCCTCGTGAACCCCGACGCGGTCGAGGGCGACCGGTTCCGCTGGGAGCCGGCCGACGGCAGCGGCTCGCCCTCGGTGCTCGACCCCGGCCAGGACGCGGTCGTGGTCGACGCGCCCGCGGGCACGACGGTCTGCATCGACGTGCAGGTGCAGCGCGGCAGCAAGCTCTCCGACCCGACCCGGGGGTGCACCCCGTGAGGCCGCTGCAGGTGGACTTCTGCGGCGAGCAGTACGTGGTCGAGCCGGGTACCGAGTTCCGCATCGGCCGCGAGGGCGACCTCGTCGTCGACGAGAACCCGTACCTGCACCGCACCTTCCTCACCCTGTCGGACGAGTTCGGGCTGTGGTGGCTCGCGAACGTCGGCCACCTGCTCACGGCGACGGTGACGGATGCCACGGGAGCCGTGCAGGCCTGGCTCGCGCCCGGCGCCCGCATCCCCGTCGTCTTCGAGACGCTGCACGTGATGTTCAGCGCGGGCTCGACGACCTACGACCTCACGATCGAGGCCGGGGGCGACTTCTTCCGCACGTCGGTCTCCGCGCAGTCGGAGGTGGGCGGCACGACGGTGCTGCCGGTCACGCTCACGACGAGCCAGCGGCAGCTGATCGTGGCGCTCAGCGAGGGCGTGCTCACCCAGCAGGTGCCGGGCCGGGGCGAGGTGCCGTCGTCGGCCGACGCGGCGGCACGGCTCGGCTGGAGCATGACGACCTTCAACCGCAAGCTCGACAACGTCTGCGACAAGCTCGACCGCATCGGCGTCAGCGGGCTGCGCGGGGGGCGGGGCAAGCTGGCGACCAACCGGCGGGCGCGGCTCGTGGAGTACGCCGTCGCGACCCGGCTGGTGAGCCGCGACGACCTGCCGCTGCTCGACCAGCAGGCCGAGGTCGCCACGCCTGTGGATGGGGACTGATGCCCATCGGAGCGGACTCCGGGGTCGTGTTAGGTTTCCAGTCGGCACCGGGGCCGAACGCGTTCGGCGCGTGTGAGCGTCGACGCGCGATGGCACGAACGTGGAGAGGACCGAGGGCACGCGCATGACGATCACCTCCTGGCTTCGTGCGCGTCGCAGCACGGCCACCACGGTGATCCTGTCGGTGCTCGCGAGCGGCACGGTCGGCGCCGCCGTGCTGCATCGCGGCTTCCCGGTCGCCGACGTCGACCTGACGGCCCGCGAGGTGTGGGTCACGAACGGCGAGCAGCTCCTCGCGGGACGCCTGAACCGGCAGATCGAGGAGCTCGACGGCGCCGTGAACGCGGCCTCGAACGCCTTCGACGTGCTGCAGGACGGCGACGACGTCTTCCTCCACGACGAGTCGGTGGGCTCGGTCGAGCGCGTCGATCCCGCGTTCACGACGCTCGGTCAGCGCGTGGACGTGCCGCCCGGGTCGCAGGTCGCGTTCGGCGGCCACACCCTTGCGGTGCTGTCGCTCGCGGGCGAGCTCTGGGTGACGGATGCCGCCGGCGAACTCGCCCTCTCGACGATCGACGCCGAGCCCGTCGCGATGCTCGGCGAGGGGTCGCGGCTCGTCGTCTCGCGCGAGGGCACGACCTTCGCGACCTCGCCCGAGCAGCGCGTGCTCGCGCGCGTCGCACAGGGTGACGCCGTCGCGTCGATGACCCAGCTGCCCGGAATCGGCGACCACGAGCTCACGACGGTCGGCGACGAGCCGATCGTGCTCGACCGCGATGCGAACGCGCTCGTCGTCGACGGCGAGGCGCGCCCGCTCGACGAGGTCGCGCTGCGCCTCCAGCAGCCCGGCGACGCCGACGACGCCGTGCTGCTCGCGACCGGCACGGGCCTCGTCGAGGTGCCGCTCGACGGCGGCGACGCGACGAGCGTCGACGCGGGACTCGACGTGCCCGCGACGACGCCCTCCGAGGCATCCGCCCCCGTTCGCCTCGACGGCTGCGCGCACGGCGCGTGGGCGATCGCCCAGGCCTACCTGTTCGCCTGCGACGACGCCGTCGAGCGCTACCGCATCGACCAGCCGACCGCGGGGGCGGAGCTCGAGTTCCGGCGCAACCGCGACGTGATCGCGCTGAACAACCTCTCCAACGGCGACACCTGGCTGGTCGACTCCGACATGCGCCTGGTCGACAACTGGGAGGAGGTCACGCCACCCGTCGAGTACGACGACGAGGAGGGCGACGAGAAGAGCTCGACCCAGTCGTTCGAGGACACGCTCGCGGAGCGCACCGACGTGAACCGCCCGCCGACCGCGCGCGACGACGAGCTGGGCGTGCGGCCCGGCCGCGCCACGATCCTCGAGGTGCTCGAGAACGACACCGACCCCGACGGAGACGTGCTGACGATCGCGGGCACGAGCGAGATCCCCGAGTCGGCCGGGCGGCTCGAGTTCATCGACGGGTCGCGCGCGCTGCAGTTCACGCCGGCGCCCGGGGCATCCGGCACCCTCTCGTTCCGGTACACCGTCGACGACGGTCGCCTCGGCGTCGCGGAGGCGCAGGTCGACGTGACCGTGCGCCCGCCGGGGGAGAACCTCCCGCCCGTGCCGCACCGCGAGGCGGCCGTGAGCGTCGAGCAGGGCAGCTCGATCGCCTACAACGTGCTCGCCGACTGGAACGACCCCGACGGCGACGACCTGTACCTCGTCAACGCCTCGCCCACGAGCGGCGACTCGGTGCGTTTCGGCCCCGACGGCTACGTCACGTTCGAGCACCGCACGGGCGAGATCGGCCTGAAGGAGGTGCAGTTCGTCGTCTCCGACGGCGCCGCGACGGCGACCGGCACGCTCACGGTCGACGTCAAGCCCACGGGGAGCCTGAACCCGGTCGGCACCCCCGACCACGCGCAGGTGTTCGCGGGCGAGCAGGTGCTGCTCGAACCGCTCGCGAACGACCTCAGCCCGTCGGGGGCGCCGCTCTCGCTGCTCGGCATCGCCGAGGTCGAGGGGGCGGATGCCACGGCCAACACCGAACTCGGCACCGTCGCGTTCTCGGCCAACGAGGTCGGCAGCCACCTGTTCACCTACGACCTCGCGGCGGGCGACGCGGTGAGCGTCGGGCTCATCCGCGTCGACGTGCTCGAGCCGCCCGAGGATGCGCTGCCGCCGATCGCGGTGACCGACACCGCGTACCTGCGCGCCGGCGAGCCGACCAGCGTGCCGCTGCTCGCGAACGACACGTCGCCGAACGGACGGGTGCTCGCGGTGCAGTCGGTCGACCTCGACGACGTGGGCGACCTCGTCACGGTGGAGCTGCTCGGCAACGCGGTCGCCCGCGTGACGGCGTCCGAGGCGCTCACGGAGCCGCTGCAGTTCGGCTACACGGTCTCCGACGGCGCCGCGACCGCCGAGGCATCCGTCGCCGTCGTGCCCGTGCCGCCGCTCGTGAAGCACCAGCCGCCCATCGCGGTGCCCGACAGCGCGACCGTGCGTGCGGGCGACATCGCGACCGTCGCCGTCACCGCCAACGACGTGCACCCCGACTCCGCGCCCTTCCACGTGGAGGCCGAGCTCGCGGAGGGGCCCGAGGAGGGGCTCGCCTTCGTCACCGGCGACACGGTGCGCTTCCAGGCGCCCGACGAGCCCGGCACGTACCGCGTGTCGTACACGATCGCCGACGAGTTCGAGGAGACCGCGACCACCTCCGTGACGTTCCTCGTCACGCCCTCGGGCGACAACGACGCGCCGTTGCCCGCACCGCTCACGGCACGCACCTTCGCCGGTTCGACCGTCGAGGTCGAGGTGCCCCTCGACGGCATCGACCCCGACGGCGACTCGGTGACGCTGCGCGGCGTCACCTCGCCGCCGTCGCTCGGCCGCGTCGTCGAGTCGACCAGCACCACATTCACGTACGAGGCGTTCGGCGGGTCGACGGGCACCGACGCGTTCGAGTACGAGGTCGTCGACACGTCGGGTGCGGTCGCGACGGGCACCGTGCGCATCGGCGTGATCCCGCGCCCCGAGATCACGCCGCCGCCGAACGCGGTCGACGACGTGGTCGAGCTGCGGCCGGGTCGCACCGGCTCGATCGACGTGCTCGCCAACGACTCCGACCCGAGCGGCTACGCGATCCGCGTCGACGAGCAGCTCGCGAACGTCGACATGGCGCTCGAGGCGGAGGTGCGCGCGAACCGGGTGGTCGTCACGGCGCCCGAGCAGGAGGGCGGCTTCTCGCTGCGCTACGAGATCACCAACGGGCACGGCGGCGCCGACGCGGCGTACGTGCAGGTGAAGGTCACCGAGGACGCCCGCATCGACCCGCCGTCCGCGGAGGACCAGGTGATCGAGCCCGAGGAGGTGCTCGACGTCGACACCGTCACCGTGCACCCGCTCGACGACGCGCAGAATCCCGGCGGCCTCGTCGACGACCTCGTCGTCACGCTCGAGGGCCCGAACGCGGGCGCCGGCACGGTGCTGCCGAACGGCGCGATCGAGGTCGCGCCGACCGACGAGCGCCAGGCCGTCGCATACCGGCTCACCAACGAGATCGACGACCTCTCGGCGATGGCGTTCGTGATCGTGCCGCCCGTGCTCGATCCGGAGGCGCTGGCTGCGGAGGAGGAGGACGAGGAGCAGCCCGAGGAGGAGCAGTTCCCGCTGCCGTACCTCGCCGACATCGGCGAGCAGTTCGTGCGCATGAACGGCCAGCTCTCCTGGAACCTCGCCGACATCGTCGTCGTGCCGAGCGGCCGGCCGATCGAGGTGCTCTCGGCCGGTGCGACGAACGCCGACGGCAGCCCCGTGCTCGCCGACGCCGCGACGCTCGCCTACACGCCGGCGACCGACTACCGCGGGCAGGCGTCGGTCACCTTCGAGGTGACGGATGCCCCGGGCACGGCCGAGCAGGCCGAGCGCACCGCGTTCCTGACGATCCCGGTCACGGTCGGCTCCGCCGACTTCACCGACGTGCCGCCGACCTTCACGCCGCGCACGGTGCAGCTCGAGGCGGGCGAGGAGCCGGTGCAGGTCGACCTGCGCGACTCCAGCGCGCACCCGAACCCCGACGTGCTCGCCCGGCTCGCCTACGGCGACCTCGCGGGCGGCACCGCCGACATCGTGCCGACGCTCGAGGGCAGCATCCTCACCCTCGAGGCCCCGCTCGGCGTGCAGCCGGGCACGACGGCGACGTTGACCTTCACCGTCGGCTTCGACGAGTTCAGCGTGCCCGGCTCGGTCGAGGTGACCGTCGTGTCATCGTCGCGGCCGAAGCCCGAGGCGGTCGACGACCAGCTCGAGATGACCCGCGCGCAGACGCGGCAGGTGAACGTGCTCGCGAACGACTTCAACCCCTTCGCGCCCGACCCGCTGCGCATCGTCGACGCGCAGATCGACCAGGCGAGCGTCGGCAGCAACGCATCGGTGTCGTTCACCGGCCAGCACGTGAGCGTGACCACGGGGGCGGCCTTCACCGGCACGCTCAGCGTCGTCTACCGCATCCAGGACGCCACGCGCGACCCCGCGCGCGAGACGCAGGGACGGCTCACGGTCGTCGTGCGCGACGCGCCGGACGCGCCGAACACGCCGACGACCTCGCCGGGCGACGGCAGCGCCACCGTGCGCTGGAACGCCCCGGCGACCAACAACTCGCCGATCACCGGCTACACCGTCTACTGGTCGGGCGGTGGGTCGCGCAGCTTCGGGGCGGGCGCCGCCGGCACGAACCAGACCATCACGGGCCTGTCGAACGGCTCGTCGTACCAGTTCTGGGTGACCGCCACGAACGCCATCGGCACTTCGACGGCATCGGCGCGCAGCACCGCGATCGTGCCCTACGGCGTGCCGACGGCACCCCGCAGCGTCACGCTGAACGCCTCGCAGACGGGCAACGCCCGCCTGAACATGTCGTGGACCGCGCCCGCCGACAACGGCGGCCGCGCCGTCACCGAGTACCGGTGGCGATTCACCGAGGGCTCGAGTGCCTCCGGCACGACGACGAGCCGCAGCGACGCGATCACGGGCAGCAACGGCACCCGGTACCGCTACGAGGTGCGCGCCTGCAACGCCCGCGGCTGCGGGCCGTGGGCGGCGTCGAACCGCGCCACCCCGACGGCCCCGCCGCCACCCGAGCCCGGCGGGACCATCTTCAAGGGGTCGCGCTCCACGGTCGCGCAGTGCATGTCGGGCTGCTACTACGTCGGCATCGACTACCACGACTTCCCGGCCGGCTCGTACCGCATCACGACGTACATCAACGGCAGCAATGCGGGACTCACCGAGAACACGTACTCGATCGGCACGAACGGCTCGGTCGTGATCTGGAACAGTCTCGGCATCCGCAACGACGACCGCATCCAGGTGCGATTCGTCCGCACGAGCAACGGCGCGGTGTACTGGTCCGACGCCATCACCAACTGGGACTCGCTCCCCATCCGCGGGGGGACGCCATGACGACCGAACGCGAGGAGACTCCATGACCGTCACGCAGGAACAGGCCGACTGGTTCCACGACGCCTTCACCCGCCTCGTCGGCAACGTCGACCGCGCGATCCTCGGCAAGCGCGACGTGATCCGCCTGGTCGTGACGGCGATGCTCACGGACGGGCACGTGCTGCTCGAGGACGTGCCGGGCACCGGCAAGACCCAGCTCGCGAAGGCGCTCGCGAACACGCTCGACGGCTCGAACTCGCGCATCCAGTTCACGCCCGACCTGCTGCCCTCCGACGTCACCGGCGTGACGATCTACGACCAGCACAAGGGCGCCTTCGAGTTCCACCGCGGACCGATCTTCGCGTCGGTCGTGCTCGCCGACGAGATCAACCGCGCGAGCCCGAAGACCCAGTCGGCGCTGCTCGAGGTCATGGAGGAGGGCCGGGTCACGGTCGACGGCGTCGCGCACGACGTGGGCAGCCCGTTCATGGTCATCGCCACGCAGAACCCGGTGGAGCAGGCGGGCACGTACACCCTGCCCGAGGCGCAGCTCGACCGCTTCCTCATCAAGACCTCGCTCGGCTACCCCGACCACGACACCGCGCTGGCGCTGCTGGTCGACTCGTCGAACCGCTCGCGCTCGCAGGGCGTGTCGCCCATCATCGCGCCCGCATCGATCACCGCGATGGCGCAGCTCGCGGCCGACGTGCACGTCGACCCGGCGGTGCTCGACTACCTGAACCGCATCGTCGCCGCGACGCGGGAGCACCCCGACACGACGCTCGGCGTCTCGATGCGCGGTGCGCTCGCGCTCGCGCGTGCCGTGAAGACATGGGCGATCTCGCAGGGGCGCACGTACGCCACCCCCGACGACGTGCGCGAGCTCGCCGAGCCCGTGCTCGCCCACCGCGTCATCGTCGACCCCGAGTCGTCGTTCCGCGGGGTCACCGCCGCCCAGGTGGTGGGCGGCTGCGTCGCCGAGGTCGACCCGCCCGCGTACCGAGCGGCATGACCCAGACCGCTCCACCGGCGCCGCGGCGCCGCGAGTCCGGCTGGGCGAGCGCCGGCCGGGCGCTGCGCAACGGCCTCGGCAACGCCACGCGCATCGCCGGAGCCGCGTTCGCGCGCGCCGGCCGCGCGATCGCGCCGGTGACGGGCGTGGTCACGCCCACGGGCTGGATCGTGCTCGCGGCCGCCGCGGGCGCGTTCGTGCTCGCGGGCGTGTTCGGCTGGGTCGAGTTCCTGTTCCTCGGCGCGACGCTCGTCGCGGCCGTGCTGCTCGCGACGGCGACCCTGTTCGGTCGTGCGCAGTACCGCGTCGAGATCGCGCTCGAACCGGTGCGCGTGGTCGCGGGGGAGCGGGCGATGGGGCGGATGCTCGTCGCGAACGCCGCCCAGCGCCAGGCGCCGCCCACGCGCTTGGAGCTGCCCGTCGGCGCGGGCGTCGCCGAGTTCCGCGTGTCGTCCCTGGCGCCCGGCGCCGCGCAGGAGGAGCTGTTCGCCGTGCCGACCGCGCGTCGCGCCGTGATACCCGCCGGCCCCGCCCTCTCGGTGCGGGGCGACCAGCTCGGGCTGCTCCGCCGCACCGTGGGCTGGACCGACGTGATCGAGCTGTTCGTGCACCCGGTCACCGCGCGCCTCCAGCCGTCGGCGGCGGGCCTCGTGCGCGACCTCGAGGGCGAGGTCACGCCCGTGGTGACCGACAACGACATCTCGTTCCACGCGCTCCGCGCGTACGAGCCGGGCGACCCGCTGCGGAACGTGCACTGGCGCACGACCGCGCGCACGGGCACGCTCATGGTGCGTCAGTTCGAGGAGACCCGTCGCAGCGAGCTGGTCCTCGTGCAGTCGACGGATGCCGCGCACTACGCATCCGACGACGAGTTCGAGCTCGCCGTGTCGGTCATGGCCTCGCTCGCCGTGCAGGTGCTGCGCGACGGCACGACCATGCACGTCGTGACGGACGAGCTCCGGCTGCGCACGGCGACGCCCACGGCGCTGCTCGACGACGCCTCGCGCATCGAGCCCGTGTCGGGCGTGCACGCGAGCCTCCGCGACCTCGCCCGGGCCCAGACCTCGCGGCTCGCGGCGCCGAGCGTCGTGCTGCTGGTCGCGGGTTCGCAGCTGCCGGTCGCGGAGTTCCGCAGCGTGCAGCGGCTCTTCGGGGCCGACACGACCGTGCTCGCGTTCCGTGCCGAGCACGGCGCGCCCTCGGGCATCCGCTCGGTGGGCCTGCCGGTCGCGACGGTGGGTCGCCTCGACGAGCTGGCCGCGATCGTGCGGAGCGTGCGCGGATGAGCGCCGGGCGCCGCCTCACCGCCGCATCGGCGGCCGACGTCGTCGTGCCGCTCGTGCTCGCCGCGCTCGGCGTGCTCGGGTTCGCGACGGCCTTCGGCGGCTGGGGGTACCTGCTCGCCGGGCTCGGCGGGCTCGCGGTGGGCGCCGGGGCGGGCCTCCTCGGCCGCCGTCTCCCGCTGCTGCCCGCCGTGCTCGTGGGGGTGCTGGCGTACTTCGCGTTCGGCAGCGCGCTCGCGATGCCCGACGCCGCGCTCTGGCTCGTGGTGCCGACGCCCGAGACGCTCGCCGGGCTCGTGCTGGGCGCGGTGTGGGGTTGGGCCGACCTCGTCACGCTGCGCGCGCCGGTCGAGGCGCCCGCCTACCTGACCGTCGTGCCGTACGTCGCCGGCTGGCTCGTGGGGCTCGTGACCGCGCTGCTCGCCACGCGCTGGCTGCCCGGCCGCAGCACCGCACCGCGCCGGGCGCTGCTCCTGGTCGGCCCCGTGCTGCTGCTGCTCGCCGCGGTGCTCATCGGCACGCAGGACTCGGTGCACGGCGCGCTGCGCGGCACCCTGTTCGCCGCCGTCGCACTGGTCTGGCTCGGCTGGCGCCGGCGGGACCCGTCCGCACCCGATGCGGCGACGGATGCCGCGGGGTCGCGCCGCCTGGCACGCGCGCGCCTCACCGGCGGCGTCGTGCTCGTCACGGGGGCGATCGTCGCCGGGGCACTCGCGGCCACGGCCCTCGTGCCGGCCCAGCCCGCGCGCGTCGTGGTGCGCGACCAGGTCGTGCCGCCGTTCGACCCGCTCGAGTTCGCGAGCCCGCTGGCCGGGTTCCGCGCGTACACGAAGGACCTCGCCGAGACGCCGCTGTTCACCGTCGACGGGCTGCGTGAGGGCGAGTCCGTGCGACTGGCGTCGCTCGACTCGTACGACGGTCGGCTGTGGAACGCGGCCGGCCCGGAGGACACCGCCGGGGTCGGCGGGTTCGCGCTCGTCGGCTCGGAGCTGCCCGAGCCCGCGTTCGGCACGTTCGCCGCCGACGCGCACGAGGTCCGCGTCGAGATCGGCGCCTACGACGACTCCTGGCTGCCCGCGGTCGCCGCTCCGGAGCAGGTCGTGCTCGAGGGTGCCATCGCCGACCGCACGGAGGACCTGCGGTACGACGCGGCATCGGCGACCGCGGTGCTCATCGGCGGCGTCGACGAGGGCGACCGGTACCGGCTCACGGTGCGGTCGCCGGTGCTGCCCGACGACGAGGACCTGGTCGACGTGCCGGTCGCGGCGGTGCCGCTGCCGCCCGTCGAGTCGGTGCCCGACGTGCTCGTCGCGCGCGCCGACCAGTACGTGGGCGACGAGGTCTCGCCGATCGACCAGCTGCGCGCCATCGAGACCGGCCTGCGCACCGAGGGCTTCCTGAGCCACGGCCTCGCCTCCGATGCGGTCGCGTCGCGCGCGGGCCACGGCGCCGACCGCATGGTCGACCTCTTCACCAGGTCGCAGATGGTCGGCGACGAGGAGCAGTACGCCTCCGCCATGGCGCTCATGGCCCGGCAGCTCGGCTACCCGGCGCGCGTCGTGATGGGCTTCGCGCCCGAGGTCGGGTCGGATGCCGCGTCGATCGAGGTCACGGGCGCCGACGTGACCGCGTGGGTCGAGGTCCCGTTCGACGGCATCGGGTGGGTGCCGTTCTTCCCCACGCCCGACGACACCGACGTGCCGCAGGAGCAGACGCCCCGCCCCGCCGCCGAGCCGCAGCCGCAGGTGCGGCAGCCACCGCGCGCGCAAGAGCGCGACGAGGACCTGCTGAGCACGGTCGAGATCGACGACTCCGAGGACGAGGAGCGTGAGGATCCGTTCGTCGTGCCCGCGTGGGTGTGGATCGTCGCGGGCGTCATCGGCATCCCGCTGCTGCTCGTGCTCGGCCCGCTCGTCGTGGTCGCGCTGCTGAAGGCCCGTCGCCGGCGGCGTCGCCGCCGGCACCCGCTCGGCGACCGGCGCGCGGCCGGCGCCTGGGAGGAACTGGCCGACGGCTACGCCGAACTCGGCTACGACGTGCGCCGCCACGCCACTCGCCGCCAGGTCGCGGCCGACCTCGAGCGGCAGCTGCGCGAGCAGACGTCCGACGCGTCGGCCACGGCGGGCGCCGGGCCCGCAGCCGACGCCGGCTCAGGGGCATCCGTCGCCGTCGCCCTCTCGCCGATCGCGGCCGACGTCGACGCCGCGGTGTTCTCCGACGCCCAGATCGACGACGCGCGGGTGCGCGGGCTCTGGGCCCGGGCCGACGGCCACCTGGACGAGGCGCGCCACGCCTCCGAAGCGTCGCGGCGGCTGCTCAGCCGCTACCGCATCCGCTCCCGGCGCGACTGGAGCCGCGTCGCCGCGGAGGGGGACGGCCCGGCGGCCGGGCCCGAGGGCGGTGCTAGCCTGTAGTGGTGCAGCACGTTCGGCTCCTCCTTCGTTGCCGCGACGGGTCCTCGTCCTAAGGCCTTCCCCGTCGCGGAGTCCAACGTCGGCTGAACACCCCATCGAGGAAGAGCTTCCATGACCGCAGCACCCCCCACCGAGTCGCGCCCGCGCACCCTCGCCGAGAAGGTCTGGGCGTCGCACCTCGTCCAGGAGGGCGAGGGCGATTCGCCCGACCTGATCTACATCGACCTGCACCTCGTGCACGAGGTCACGAGCCCGCAGGCGTTCGACGGCCTGCGCATGGCCGGCCGGCCCGTGCGACGACCCGACCTCACGATCGCGACCGAGGACCACAACACCCCGACGATCGGCATCGACAAGCCGATCGCCGACCTCACCAGCCGCACCCAGATCGAGACCCTGCGCGCGAACGCGAAGGAGTTCGGCATCCGCCTGCACTCGCTCGGCGACGTCGAGCAGGGCATCGTGCACGTCGTCGGGCCGCAGCTGGGTCTGACCATGCCCGGCATCACCGTGGTGTGCGGCGACTCGCACACCTCCACGCACGGCGCGTTCGGGGCCATGGCGTTCGGCATCGGCACGAGCGAGGTCGAGCACGTGCTCGCCACGCAGACCCTGCCGCTCAAGCCGTTCAAGACCATGGCGATCAACGTCGAGGGCACGCTCCGCCCGGGCGTCACCGCGAAGGACATCATCCTCGCCGTCATCGCGAAGATCGGCACCGGCGGCGGCCAGGGCTACGTGCTCGAGTACCGCGGCAGCGCGATCCGCGCGCTGTCGATGGACGGCCGCATGACGATCTGCAACATGTCGATCGAGGCCGGCGCCCGTGCGGGCATGGTCGCGCCCGACGACACCACGTTCGACTACCTCAAGGGCCGCGCGCACGCGCCCGAGGGCGAGGACTGGGACGCCGCGGTCGAGTACTGGAGGACGTTGCCGACCGACGAGGGCGCCGAGTTCGACGCCGAGGTGTTCATCGACGCCGACGCGCTCGAGCCGTTCGTCACGTGGGGCACGAACCCCGGCCAGGGCGTGTCGCTCAGCGACCGCGTGCCCGACCCGGCGGCGATCGCCGACCAGCACGACCGCGCCGCCGCCGAGCGCGCGCTGGCGTACATGGACCTCGAGGCGGGCACGCCGCTGAAGGACATCGCGGTCGATGCCGTGTTCATGGGCTCGTGCACGAACAGCCGCATCGAGGACCTCCGGGCCTTCGCCTCGATCATCGAGGGCCGGAAGAAGGCCGACGGCGTGCGCGTCATGGTCGTGCCGGGGTCCGCGCGCGTGCGGCTCGAGGCCGAGGCCGAGGGCCTCGACAAGGTGTTCACCGACTTCGGCGCCGAGTGGCGCTTCGCCGGGTGCTCGATGTGCCTCGGCATGAACCCCGACCAGCTCGCACCGGGGGAGCGCTGCGCGTCGACCTCGAACCGCAACTTCGAGGGGCGCCAGGGCAAGGGCGGGCGCACCCACCTGGTCTCCCCGCTCGTGGCCGCCGCCACCGCCGTGCGCGGCACGCTCTCGAGCCCGTGGGACCTCGAGCAGGAAGGGGCCTGAGCCATGGAGAAGTTCGACACCGTGGTCGGCGTGGGTGTGCCGCTGCGACGCTCCAACGTCGACACCGACCAGATCATCCCCGCCGTCTACCTGAAGCGGGTCACCAAGACCGGCTTCCACGACGCGCTGTTCGCCGAGTGGCGCAAGGACCCCGAGTTCGTGCTGCACCACCCGCACTACAAGGAGGGGAACGTGCTCGTCGCGGGCCCCGACTTCGGTACCGGGTCGAGCCGCGAGCACGCCGTGTGGGCGCTGCGCGACTACGGCTTCAAGGTCGTCATCTCATCGCGGTTCGGCGACATCTTCCGCGGCAACTCGGGCAAGCAGGGCCTGCTCGCCGCGCAGGTAGCGTACGAGGACGTCGAGCGCATCTGGGAGGCGCTGGAGGCCGAGCCGGGAATAGCGGTGACCGTCGATCTGGTTGCCCGTACGGTGAGCGTCGCCGACCTCACCGTCCCCTTCGACATCGACGACTACACTCGGTGGCGGTTGCTCGAAGGGCTCGACGACATCTCGCTGACCCTCCGGGACGAGGGGGCCATCGACCGGTTCGAACAGACTCGACCGGCATGGAAGCCGAAGACGCTCCCCGCGAGGGAGCCGGCAGGATCAGGAACACCGTGAACACACTCGTGGACGACGCGAAGCAGCATGGATCGGCCGTCGGGCTCACCGGCGACCGGATCGAGATCGAGGGGGGCAAGCCGCTCCGCGGCCGCATCGAGCTCAAGGGCGCGAAGAACCTCGTGACCAAGGCCATGGTCGCCGCACTCCTCGGCGACACCCCGAGCGTGCTGCGCAACGTGCCCGACATCTCCGACGTGCGCATCGTGCGCGGGCTGCTCGAGGTGCACGGCGTCCGGGTGCGCGTGGCCGAGGACGGCGACGGCCTGCTGCTCGACCCGGCCGACGTCGAGTCGGCGCACTTCGCCGACATCGACGCCCACGCGGGCTCCAGCCGCATCCCGATCCTGTTCTGCGGGCCGCTGCTGCACCGCCTCGGCGAGGCGTTCATCCCCGACCTCGGCGGCTGCCGCATCGGCGACCGCCCGATCGACTACCACCTCGAGGTGCTGCGCAACTTCGGCGCGGTGGTCGAGAAGCTGCCGAGCGGCATCCGGATGTCGGCGCCCGACGGGCTCCGCGGCGCGAAGGTCTCGCTGCCCTATCCGAGCGTGGGGGCGACCGAGCAGGTGCTGCTCACCGCCGTGCGTGCCGACGGCATCACCGAGCTCGCGGGCGCCGCCATCGAGCCCGAGATCATGGACCTCATCAACATCCTGCAGAAGATGGGCGCCATCATCTCGGTCGACACCGACCGGGTCATCCGCATCGAAGGCGTCGAGCAGCTCACCGGCTACACGCACCGCGCCCTGTTCGACCGCAACGAGGCCGCGAGCTGGGCCGCCGCCGCGCTCGCGACCGACGGCGACATCGTCGTCGGCGGGGCGCGCCAGTCCGAGATGCTCACATTCCTCAACGTCTTCCGCAAGGTGGGCGGCGCGTTCGAGATCCAGGACGACGGCATCCGGTTCTACCACCCGGGCGGCGAGCTCAAGCCCGCGATCATCGAGACCGACGTGCACCCGGGCTTCATGACCGACTGGCAGCAGCCGCTCGTGGTCGCCCTCACCAAGGCGAACGGCGTCTCGATCGTGCACGAGACGGTCTACGAGCAGCGCTTCGGCTTCGTCGACGCGCTGGTCGAGATGGGCGCGTCGATCGAGGTGCACCGCGAGTGCCTCGGCGGGCTGCGCTGCCGGTTCGGCCAGCGCAACTTCCGCCACTCGGCGGTCATCTCGGGCCCGTCGCACCTGCGCGGCGCCGACATCGAGGTGCCCGACCTGCGCGGCGGCTTCAGCCACCTCATCGCGGCGCTGAGCGCCGAGGGTCGGTCGACCGTCAGCAACGTGGGCATCATCGCCCGCGGCTACGAGGACTTCATCGGCAAGCTGCGCGCGCTCGGCGCGGACTTCCGCCTGCTGGCGTAGGGCTCGACGATCGCCCCGGCTCGCGCCTGCGCGGCCGATGCCGGGGCGGCATGCGCCGTCAGCCATAATGGGTCGGTGCAACAGCAAGCGTCGACCCCCTCGCCCCGCGCGAAGCAGCGTACGGAGCGCAGCAGGCCCTCGTTCTTCTGGCTGCTCGCGGTACTGATCCTCCCGCCGATGGCGGCGATGGTGAAGATCCGCCTGCACGGCGAGAAGCTGCCCGCCAAGGGTGCATTCGTGCTCTCGCCGAATCACTACAGCGAGATCGACCCCGTCGTCATGGGCATGGCGACCTGGTACCTGGGTCGACTCCCGCGCTTCCTCGCCAAGGCATCGCTGTTCAAGGTGCCGGTCGTCGGCTGGTTCCTGCGCACGTCGGGGCAGATCCCCGTGGAGCGCGCGGGCTCGCGCAGCCACGCGGCGCTCCGCGCCGCCGAGGAGCTGGTCGAGAAGGGCCGCATGGTCGTGGTCTATCCGGAGGGCTCGCTCACGCGCGACCCCGAGCTCTGGCCGATGCGCGGCAAGACGGGCGCGGTGCGCATCGCGCTCGAGCAGGGCATCCCGCTCATCCCCGTCGCCCACTGGGGCACGCAGGAGCTGATGCCGCGCTACGGCAAGAAGCTGCATCCGTTCCCCCGCAAGACCATCGACGTCGCGGTCGGGAAGCCGGTGGACCTGTCGGCGTTCGCCGACGGCCCGCTCGACCAGGCCACCCTCGCGCGCGCGACGACCGTCGTGATGGACGAGATCGCCGAGCTGCTGGCGGGCCTGCGCGGCGAGCCCGCGCCGGTCGAGCGCTGGGACCCGAGCAAGCGCGGCCAGACCGAGACGGGGCGCTTCGATGGCTAGGGAACGACGCGTCTTCCGCCATCGCACGCGCGTTGCCGTGCTCGGCGCCGGCAACTGGGGCACGACCTTCGCGAAGATCCTCGCCGACGGCGGGGCCGACGTCATGCTCTGGGCCCGGCGCTCCGAGCTCGCCGCCGAGATCCAGCACGAGCACCGCAATTCGGCCTACCTGCCGGGCGTCGACCTGCCGCACTCGCTGCGCGCGACCTCGCGCCTCGACCTCGCGCTCGCGGGCGCGGAGCACGTGTTCGTCTCGGTGCCGAGCCAGGCGCTGCGCGAGAACCTCGTCGCCGCGCAGCCGCACCTCGGCTCGCGCGCCACGGTCGTGTCGCTCATGAAGGGCGTCGAGAAGTCGACCGGCCTGCGCATGAGCGAGGTCATCAGCGAGGTGCTGCGGCTGCCGCCCGAGCAGATCGCCGTCATCTCGGGCCCGAACCTCGCCCTCGAGATCGCGAAGGAGCAGCCGACCGCCGCGGTCGTCTCGTCGTCGAGCCTCGAGACCGCGCAGGCGGTCGCCCGCATCGCGACCAACCCGTACTTCCGCTCGTTCGTGAACACCGACGTCATCGGCACCGAGTTCGGCGGCGTGCTGAAGAACCTCATCGCCGTGGCGATCGGCATCGTCGACGGCGTCGGCTACGGCGAGAACACGAAGGCGTCGATCATCACCCGCGGGCTCGTCGAGATGACCGACTTCGCCGTGGCATCCGGCGCCCAGGCCGAGACCCTCTCGGGGCTCGCGGGCCTGGGCGACCTCATCGCGACCTGTCAGTCGCCGCTCTCCCGGAACAACACGGCCGGTAGGCTCCTCGGGCAGGGGTATCGGCTCGCCGACGTGGTCAAGCAGATGCAGCAGACCACGGAGGGTCTCGCCTCGGTCGGGCCGGTGCTCGAACTCGCCGCCGCTCGCGGCGTGGAGATGCCCATCGTCGAGCAGGTCCGCCAGGTGCTGGCGGGCGAGCTCGAGCCGAAGGACATCGCGCCGCACCTCACGACCGACCCCGACGACGACCCGAAGGGCGAAAGGAACACGCATGGACAGGCGCAGGGTGGCGGTGCTCTTCGGAGGACGTTCCAGCGAGCACTCGATCAGCTGCGCGACGGCGGGAGGGGTGCTCCGGGCGATCGATCGTGATCGCTACGACGTGATCCCCGTCGGCATCACGCGCGAGGGCGCGTTCGTGCTCGAGGCCGACGATCCCGAGCGGTTCGCCCTCGATCCCGCCCACCTGCCCGAGGTCGTCGACAACGGCACCCGAGTGCAGTGGCCTGAGAGCACCGCGTCCCGCGAACTGCGGGTGACGGATGCCACGGGCACGCGCTCGCTCGGCGAGGTCGACGTCGTATTCCCGATCCTGCATGGGCGGTTCGGCGAGGACGGCACCGTGCAGGGCCTCCTCGAGCTCGCCGGGCTGCCGTACGTGGGCAACGGCGTGCTCGCGTCGGCCATCGCCATGGACAAGCACGTCGCCAAGACGGTGCTCGAGGGCGCCGGCATCCCGGTCGCCCCCTGGGTGACGGTCACGCGACCCGCGCTCGCCGCGAACCGCGACCTGTGGGAGCGGCGCATTCGGGCGCTCGGCCTGCCGGTGTTCGTCAAGCCCGCGCGGGCCGGCTCGTCGGTGGGCGTGACGAAGGTCGCCGACTGGTCGGAGCTCGACGCGGCGCTCGAGACGGCGTTCGCCGAGGACCGCACCGTGCTGGTCGAGCAGGCGATGACCGGTCGTGAGATCGAGTGCGGCGTGCTCGAGGGCCGTGCGGGGGAGCCGGCGCGCGTGAGCGTGGCCGGCGAGATCGTCGTCACGGGCCGCGAGTTCTACGACTTCGAGGCGAAGTACCTCGACGCGCCGGGCATCGACCTGGTCTGCCCGGCCGACCTCGGCGAGGGCGAGCTCGACGAGCTGCGGCGGGTCGCGCAGCGCGCCTTCGACGCCATCGGCGGCGAGGGGCTCGCCCGCGTCGACGTCTTCCTGACCGGCGAGGGCTTCGTCGTCAACGAGGTGAACACTATGCCCGGGTTCACCCCGATTTCGATGTTCCCGACCTGCTGGCAGCACTCCGGGCTGACCTATCCCGAACTCATCACCGAGCTCGTCGAGACGGGCGCCGAGCGCGGGCCGCGATAGCCCGCCCGACACGCCCGATCGCCCTCGACCGGCCCGCACCCGCGTGCCAAGATGAGGGTATGGCCGACAACGGTGCACCGATCGTCGAACTGAGCAGCGAGGAGTGCTGGGCGCTCCTGGTCGAGAACGAGCTGGGGCGATTGGCGGTGTCCATCGCCGACCAGCCCGAGATCTTCCCGGTCAACTACGCGGCGTCCGACGGCGGCATCCTCATCCGCACGGCGGAGGGCACCAAGCTCTTCGCGGTGACGGTGAACCACCGTGTCGCGTTCGAGATCGACGACCGCAGCGAGCAGGAGGGCTGGAGCGTCGTCGTCAAGGGCCACGCCCGCACGCTCGAGCACGAGGACGAGATCGCAGCGGCCGAGCAGGAGCCCCTCACGCCGTGGATCCAGACCGTGAAGCGCAACTTCGTGCGCATCGAGGTCGACGAGATCACCGGGCGTCGGGTGCGGTTCGGCACCGAGCCGGAGCCCGACTTCACGATCTGACGCGGGCGCGTCACTCCTCCTCGAGCAGCTCCTCGGCCCCGAGGCATCCCCCGTCTGCCGGCACGGATGACACGGCCAGCGCCAGGTCCGCCAGCGCGGTCGTGCCCGAGGCGAGGTCGGAGTCGACGATGACCTCGGTGGCGGGAACGCGCCCGTAGGTCGTGAAGACGTAGTTCGGCGCGTCGGTCTCGTCGATGATCCAGTCCACGCCGTTCACGTCGACGCATTCGAGCGTGGTCGGCCCGGGAGGCTCGACGCCGCAGCGCAGCAGCACCGCGGCGGGGTCGCCCCAGGCGCCCGTGCCCTGCGCGTCCGTGGGGCGCTGCTCGTGCCCCGAGACCTCGTCGGGCAGGCGCACCACGATGTCGGCGCAGCCGACCTCGATCGCGTCGGCAGCGGGTTCGAGCGCGACCGTGCGGGTGCAGCCGGCGAGCGAGAGGGCGAGGGGCACGCAGGCCAGCGCGGCGACGATGGCTCGAGCGGGCCCGGCGGGGGAGTGATGCATCACCGATCAGGCTACCGTGAGTGCATGCCCTCCAGCCCCGAGCCCGGCTCCGACGCGGGCGGCCCGGACTCCATCGGCGCCCTCGCCGAACAGGCCGTGCTCGGTCGCATCGTCTCCCGGCTCCCGGCGGTCCCGGCGGCGGAGGTGGGGCCGGGCGATGACGCCGCCGTGGTGGCGAGTCCCGACGGCAGGTTCGTGGTGACGACCGACCTGATGGTGCACGGCCCCGACTTCCGGCTGGCGTGGTCACGGCCCGACGACCTGGGCTGGAAGGCCGCCGCGACCAACCTCTCCGACGTGGCCGCGATGGGTGCGCGCCCCACGGCGCTCGTCGTCGCACTGGCCGCGCCGGCCGACACCGACGTCGCCGTGCTCGAGGGCATCGCCGACGGGCTGCGCGAGGCGTGCGCGGCGCTCGCGCCGGGGTGCGGCGTGGTGGGCGGCGACCTGTCCGTCTCGCGCACCCTCACGATCGCGGTGACCGCGTTCGGCGACCTCGGTTCTCGGGCGCCGGTGCGGCGATCGGGCGCGCGCCCGGGCGACGTGGTCGCGCACGCCGGCCGGCGCGGCGATGCGGCGCGCGGGCTCGCACTGCTGTTCGCGCGGGCCGTCGACGGCGACGACGAGCCCGACCGCGGGCGCGCCGAGGCGCTGCGCGCGGCGCACCCCGACCTCGTCGAGGCGCAGCTGCGGCCGCGGCCGCCGGTGTCGGCGGGTGTCGACGCTGCGCTCGCGGGCGCGACCGCGATGCTCGACGTCTCCGACGGACTGGCGCGCGATGCGGCGCGCATCGCCGCGGCGAGCGGCGTGGGCATCGACTTCGACTCGGCGGCGCTCGGCGCCGCCGAGGGGCCGACGGTGTTCGGCGCGGAGGACCACGGGCTGCTCGCCACGTTCCCCGCCGACGCGGCCGTGCCCGACGGGTTCGACACGATCGGGCGGGTCACCGATGACGCCGGAACGGTGTCGGTCGACGGCGCCTCGATCGAGCCTGTGGGCTGGGACCCCTACGAGGACTGGAACGGCGTAACGGGCTGACGGTCGGCGTCGGCGTCCGGGTCGGGCCCGGGCGCGGCATCCGCCCACCACACCGTCGTCTCGCCGTAGTCGCGTCGGCGGTCGGGTTCGATGCCCGCCGGCCACTCCGGCTCGGGGCTGCGGGCGCTGCGCTCGACGACCACGATCGCGTCGGGCGCGAGCAGCGGCATGAGCGCCGCGAGGTCGGCCGCGAGCTCGCCGTCGCCCAGCTCGTACGGCGGATCGGAGAAGACCACGTCGTAGCCGCCGGCCGAGTCGTGCTCGAGGTGGCTGCGCACGGAGCGGGCGACCACGTCGATCCGCGGCGGCCGGGCGTCCCGCGCCGCGCGGAGCAGCGCGTCGGCGTTGCGCCGGCACACGGCGGCCGCCGGCTTCGCGCGTTCGACGAGCACGACGGATGCCGCGCCGCGACTGGCCGCCTCGAGCCCGAGCGCGCCCGAGCCGGCGTAGAGGTCGAGCACGCGCGCCCCCGCGAGCGCGTCGCGTGCCTCGAGCGCCGAGAAGATCGCCTCGCGCACGCGGTCGCTCGTCGGGCGCGTCCCCGATCGGGGCACCTGGAGCGTGAGGGAGCCGGCGAACCCGGCGACGATGCGCGTCATCGCGGCGAGCATACCGATCGGCCCGTGCGCGCCGCCAACGTCGCCGCGCGCTGCCATGATGGAGGCGTGGACGTCGAGACCGCGCGCAGCCGTGCCGCAGACCAGCAGCTCCTCGATGCGATGTGGGACTTCGGATCCCCCGAGGCGTCGGAGGAGCGGTTCCGCGACGCCTCCGACGACGACTCGTACGACGCGCACCATCGCGCGATCATGGCGACCCAGCTCGCCCGCGCCCTCGGCCTCCAGTCGAAGTTCGACGAGGCGGACGCCGTGCTCGACGCCCTCGCGGAGACCGGGGCGGAGCCCGCGGCCGGTGCGCACGCGGCGTCGCCCGCGGAGGCATCCGACGACTCCCCGGAGCGCACCGGCGCCCCGGAACGCACCGACGAGACCGACGCACCCGCCGAGGGCACGTACGAGGGCGACGACGCCGCGGCACTCGCCCGCGAGGCCGGCGAGATCCGGGCGCGCATCGAGCTCGAGCGCGGCCGGCTGCTCGTCACCCGCGGTGCACCCGCCGATGCGGTCGCGCACTTCACCCGCGCGGTGCGCGAGGCGGCCGGTGCCGACGTGCCGTTCCTGGTGCTCGACGCACTGCACATGCTCGCCCTCGCCGACACCGGGCACGAGCGCGAGTGGGCCGAGGAGGGCCTCGCGCTCGTCGGCCGCAGCGGCGACCGGCGGCTGAAGCGCTGGGGGGTCGCGCTGCACAACAACCTCGGCTGGACGCTGCACGAGTCCGGCGACGCCGAGGCGGCGCTCGAGCAGTTCGAGTCGGCCCTCGCGTTCGCGAACGAGCACGGGTCGGCCGAGCAGCGGCACGTCGCGCGCTGGGCCGTCGGGCGCTGCCTGCGCACGCTCGGCCGCGACGACGAGGCGCTGGCGATCCAGCGCGAGCTCGCCGAGCAGCGCCCCGACGACGAGTTCGTGCAGGACGAGATCGCGGCGCTCACGGGGACGGAGCCGCAGGCCGGGGCATGAGCGCAGCGGATGCCCCGGGGCGGGCCGGTCTCGACACCAAGCTCGACGGGCTGCTGGGGGGCCGCACCTCGGGCGCCCTGAAGCGGGCGTTCGGCCACGTCACGGCGGGCGACCTGCTCGGTCACTACCCGCGTCGCTACGCGCGCCGCGGCGAGCTCACCGCGCTCTCGGAGCTGCCCCTCGACGAGAACGTGACGATCGTCGCCGAGGTGCTCGAGGTGCGCGAGCGCAGCATGCGCCAGCGGCGCGGCAGCATCCTGGAGGCGACCATCTCCGACGGCACGGGCGTGCTGACGCTCACGTTCTTCAACCAGAAGTGGCGTGCGGCGGAGCTCGTGCCCGGCGCGCGCGGGGTGTTCGCGGGCAAGGTGACCTCGTACCGCGGGGCACGGCAGCTCGCCCACCCCGACTACGAGCTGTTCGAGCGGTCGGGCGACGACCCCGACGCCAAGCGCTGGGCCGAGACGCCCATCCCGATCTACCCGGCGACCTCGACGATCGCGAGCTGGCAGGTCGCGAAGGCGGTCGGGCTCGTGCTCGACGCGCTGGGCGACGTCGACGACCCGATCCCCGAGTCGGTGCGGACTGCGCGCGGCCTGGTCGGCTTCCGCGAGGCGCTCGAGGGCGTGCACCGGCCCGAGCAGGAGCGCGACTGGTCGCGTGCCCGCACCGCGCTGCGGTTCCAGGAGGCGTTCGTGCTCCAGGCGGCGCTGCTCGGGCGGCGCGCCGAGCGGAAGGCGCGCCGGACCGTGCGGCGCGAGGCCGCGCCCGACGGCCTGCTCGCGCGATTCGACGACGTGCTGCCGTTCGAGCTGACCGGCGACCAGCGCGCCGTCGGCGCCGAGGTCGCCAAGGACCTGGCCTCGGGCATGCCGATGAACCGGCTCGTGCAGGGCGAGGTGGGCTCGGGCAAGACGCTCGTCGCGCTGCGGGCCATGCTCGCGGTCGCCGAATCGGGCGGCCAGACCGCGCTGCTCGCACCGACCGAGGTGCTCGCCGCGCAGCACCTGCGCTCGATCTCGCGCGTGCTCGGGCCCGACCTGTCGGCCGAGCTCATGCCGACCCTCGTGACCGGGCAGTTGCCGGCAGCCGAGCGCAAGCGCGCGCTGCTGCGCGCGGCCTCGGGCCAGGCGCGCATCGTCGTCGGCACGCACGCGCTGCTCGGCGACACCGTGACGTTCGCCGACCTGGGCCTCGTCGTCGTCGACGAGCAGCACCGGTTCGGCGTCGACCAGCGCGAGGCGCTCCGCGTCAAGGGGGCGGAGCCGCCGCACGTGCTCGTGCTGACCGCGACGCCGATTCCGCGCACGGTGGCGATGACCGTGTTCGGCGACCTCGACGTCAGCACCATCCGGGAGCTGCCGGGCGGGCGGCCGGGCATCGAGTCGTTCGTCGTGCCGCTCGCAGAGCGCCCGGGCTGGTTCGGACGGGTCTGGGCGCGCGTCGCCGAGGAGGTCGCGAAGGGGCATCGGGCCTTCGTGGTGTGCCCGGCCATCGAGGCCAAGCAGGTCGAGGACGCCGACGCGGTCGACCTCGGGCCCGCCGACGGCGAGTCCGAGGCGTCCGGCGCCCCGCCGGTTCCCCTCGCCTCGGTGCTCGACGTGATCGCACGGCTCGCCGAGGCGCCCGAGATGCGGGGCCTCGCCATCGCCCCGCTGCACGGCCGCATGTCGAGCGATGAGAAGGAGCAGGCGATGCGCGCGTTCGCGGCCGGCGAGCTCGACGTGCTGGTCGCGACCACGGTGATCGAGGTGGGCGTCGACGTGCCGGACGCGTCGACGATGGTCGTGCTCGACGCCGAGCGCTTCGGCGTGTCGCAGCTGCACCAGTTGCGCGGCCGGGTCGGCCGGGGCAGCGTGCCGGGGCTCTGCCTGCTCGTGACGAACGCGCCCGAGGGCACCGTGGCGCGCGAGCGCGTGGACGCGGTCGCGGCCACGACCGACGGGTTCGAGCTCGCCCGCGTCGACCTCGACCTGCGGCAGGAGGGTGACGTGCTGGGCAGCAACCAGTCGGGCGGGCGGTCGTCGCTGCGGCTGCTCCGGGTCGCGCGCGACGGCGACCTGATCGTGGCCGCGCGCGAGCTCGCGCAGGGCCTGCTCGACGACGACCCGGTGCTCGCGTCGCACCCGGCGCTCGTGGCCGCGGTGCGGCGCCGTCTCGACGAGACGGAGTCGCAGTTCCTGAACAAGGCCTGAGACTCTCCACCTGCCCGTCACGGCCACCCCGCGCGCATTAGTGTGGAGGACATGCGCAGGATCGCCGTCGTCCCCGGGTCGTTCGATCCCATCACGCTCGGGCACCTCGACGTGATCTCGCGAGCAGCCGGACTGTGGGACGAGGTGCACGTCGTCGTCGTGCACAACCCCGACAAGTCCGCCCTGCTGCCCATCGCGCAGCGCGTCTCGCTGCTCGAGCGTGCGATCGCCGACGCCCGCATCGACGGCGAGGTGGTCGTCGCGTCCTGGAGCGTGGGCCTGCTCGTCGACTACTGCACCGACGTGGGTGCATCCGTGCTCGTCAAGGGCATCCGCTCGCAGGTCGACGTGGCGTACGAGACGCCCATGGCCATCGTGAACCGCGACCTCGCCGCGGTCGAGACGGTCTTCCTGCTGCCCGACCCGGCGAACGCGCACGTGTCGAGCTCCCTCGTGCGGCAGGTGTCGGCGCTCGGGGGCGACGTCGCCCCGTACGTGCCCCCGGTCGTGGCCGAGTACCTGCAGGGGGCGACGGCGCCGTGAGCAGCGACGGCATGCACACGACGGTCGCCGGCACCCCGATGCCGGCCGACACGGTCGGGGCGTCCGCGCAGCGCATCGTGGCGAACGTCGAGTCGGTCATCGACGGCAAGCACAACGCCGTCACGCACGCGCTCACGGTGCTGCTCGCGGAGGGCCACCTGCTCATCGAGGACGTCCCGGGGGTCGGCAAGACGGTGCTCGCGAAGGCGCTCGCGCGCTCGGTGGACTGCAGCGTCAGCCGCATCCAGTTCACCCCCGACCTGCTGCCCTCCGACGTCACGGGCGTGTCGGTGTTCGACCAGTCGACCCGGCAGTTCGCGTTCAAGCCGGGCCCCGTCTTCGCGAACATCGTGATCGGCGACGAGATCAACCGTGCGAGCCCGAAGACGCAGTCGGCGCTGCTCGAGTGCATGGAGGAGCACCAGGTCACGGTCGACGGCACGACCTACCCGCTGCCCGAGCCGTTCACCGTGGTCGCGACCCAGAACCCGATCGAGATGGAGGGCACCTACGCCCTGCCCGAGGCGCAGCGCGACCGCTTCATGGCGCGCATCTCGATGGGGTACCCCGACTCGGCGAGCGAGCTGGAGATGCTCGGCACGCGCGAGACGTCGAGCCCGCTCGACGCGATCGGGGCGGTGGTGTCGGATGCCGAGCTGCGCGCGATGATCGTGGCGGTCCGCAACGTGTTCGTGTCGATGCCCGTCAAGGAGTACGCCGTGGCGATCGTCCGCGCGACGCGCGACGACCGGGAGCTCCGCCTGGGCGCGAGCCCGCGCGCCACGCTCCAGCTCGTGCGCGCCGCGAAGGCCCGCGCGGCCATGCAGGGACGCGAGTTCGCGCTGCCCGACGACGTCGACGCACTCGCGGCACCCGTGCTCGGCCACCGGCTCGTCCCGACGAGCCGCGCGCTCGGGCAGCACCACAACGACGGCGACCTGCTCATCGCCGAGATCGTCGACCGCATCGTCCGGGCGACGCCCGTTCCCCTCGGGGCGGCCGCGGGGCGGTGACCCGATGACGGGCGGTGTCGGAGCGCGCCTGGCCGAGTGGCCCAGGCCGACCCGCCGTGGCGGCGCGCTGATCGCCGTGGGCGCGATCGTGTTCGTCAACGCGCTCGTGCTCGACCGTCGCGACTTCATCCTCTTCGGGCTCATCGGCGTCGCCGTGCCGCTGGTCGCGCTCGCGTACACGGCCTGGCGGGTGCCCCGCCTCGACGTCGGGCGCAGCTTCGTGCCCGGCATCGTGTCCGCGGGCGGCACGGTCACGGCGTCGGCCGTCGTGCGCAACCGCGGACGGCGCACGCTCGACGGCGCGCGCTGGCGCGACACGGCGCCGCGACTGGAGTCGCCGATGGAGTCGGTGCTCCCGCCCCTCGGCCGCTGGGAGGGAGGCCCGCCGGGCGGCAGCGACACGGTGCGCCTCGAGTACACGCTCCGGCTCCCGCGGCGAGGCGTGTTCACCGCCGGTCCGCTCCGGGTCTCGCTCACCGACCCGTTCGGGCTGGCCCGCATCGAGCGCGGCTACGGGCGCACGCACGACCTGGTCGCGACACCCCGCACGACCGCGCTCGGCGCGTCCGCCGGCGGCCCCGCCAGCCTCGACGGCGTGCTGCTCGAGCTGCAGCGGCAGTCGCACCCGAACGCCGACGAGCTGATCGCCCGCGAGTACCGGCACGGCGACCCGATGCGGCGGGTGAACTGGCCCGCGACAGCGCGCGCCGGCGAGATCATGGTGCGCCAGGAGGAGCAGCGCAGCGATCCGGATGCGCGCCTGATCGTCGACACGGCCCTGCACGGCCGGGGTCGCACGTCGTTCGCCTCGGGCGACGACCGCTACCACCATCCGTTCGAGCTGGGCATCGAGCTCGCGGCGTCGATCGGGGTGCACCTGCTGCGCGGCGGCTTCCGCCTGACCGTCAGCGAGACCGGGCCGAGCCAGCTCGAGCCCGGTCCCCGGCGACGCGCCGGCGGCCTCTTCGGCGACACGCCCGTCGAGTACCAGGGCGGCGTCGGGGAGCGGGCCTTCCTCGAGGGGCTCGCCCACCTCGACACCCCGGGCGGTCGCGGCGGGTCAGCGACCGACCGCTCCGGTGCCCCGCACGACGACGTGCGGCGCGCCAGCGGTCGCGAGCGGCGTCCCGCGTTCGCAGTGCTCGTGGACATCGCGCCCGAGGAGGCGGTGGCGCTGGCCGCGATGCGCCCGGCGTTCGAACCCGCGGTCGCCTTCGTGCAGGAGGGCGTGCGCCGCACCCTCGTGACCGACCTCGAGGAGGCGGGCTGGCGGTGCATCCCCGTGCGCACCGCGAACGACATCCCCGAGGCCTGGCACTCGCTCGCGCACGACCAGGGGGCCGCCGATGCGCGCTGAGACCCCGCCGCTCACGCTGCCGCAGTCGGCGGCGCTCGTGTCCACCGCCTTCCTGCTCGTCGCGGTCGCCCTCACCTCGCTCGGGCCGCTGCTTGCGGGCTCCGCGTGGTGGTGGCTCTGCGCCGTGGTCGCCGCGGTCGTGTTCGCCTCCGGTCTCGGCCTGCGGCTGCTCCGGGTGCCGGCGTCGCTCGTGCCGGTGCTCGAGCTCGTCGTGCTGGTGCTCGTGCTCACGCTGTTCTTCGGCGCCGGCACGGCGATCGCGGGTGTGCTGCCCACGGGCGCGACGTTCGCGCACTTCGGCGAGCTCGCCGCGGCGGGCCAGACCTCGATCGTGCAGCAGTCGACACCGGCGATCGCCGTGCCGGGCATCCTCTTCGTGCTCGCACTCGCGACGGGGCTCGTGGCGGTCGTGGTCGACATCGTGGTCGTCTCGCTCCGCGTCGTGGCGCTCGCCGCCGTGCCCGCGCTGCTCCCCGTGGCGGTGCCGGGCTTCATCGTCGAGGGCGGCACCGACTTCTGGACCGTGCTCCTGACGGGCGCGGCCTACCTGCTGCTGCTGCGCGTCGACGTCGCCGTGCGACGTCGCGGCGAGCTCGACCGCGAGCCCGAGGGCGAGACCGCGCCGCGGATCACGCAGCCGCGTCGCGCGTCGGCGGGCTCCACGGTGGGGGCGACGCTGGGGCTCGCCGGCGTCGGCCTGCTGACCGCCGCGGTGCTGGCGCAGGCGACCCCGAGCATCAGCAACCCGTACCTGTTCGGCACGGGCGACCGCGGCCCGCTCTTCTCGCGCGGGGTCAACCCGTTCATCGACCTCGGGGAGGACCTCCGGCGCCCCGAGCCGCTGCCGGCGTTTCACTATTCGGGCACCGGCCGCGAGCGGCCGTACTTCACGCTGCTCACGCTCGACCGCTTCGAGGGAGACGTGTGGTCGGCTTCCGAGGAGCCGCTCGTCGAGGAGCAGACGGTCGACGTGTTCCCGGCGCCGCCGGGACTCGACCTGGGCGTCGCCCGCAGCCTGGTGCGCACGACGGTCGTGGTCGACGAGGTCGCGACCACCTGGCTGCCCGTGCCGTACCCGGCCCGCTCGATCCAGGGCCTGCGCGGCTCGTGGTTCTGGGAGGCCGACTCGTTCGCCGTCGCGAGCGCCGACGACGACACCCTGGGCCAGCGGTACGTGGTGACCCACCTCGACCTCGATCCGACGCCGGAGCAGCTCCGCACCGCGAGCCGTGCGCTGCCGGACGAGCTCGAGCCGTACCTCGAGCTGCCCGGTGGCGTGCCGGAGATCATCACGACGACGACCGAGGAGGTGACGGCGTCGGCCGGGTCCCCGTACGACGCCGCCGTGCTCATCCAGCGCCACCTGCGCGGGTCCGACTTCTCGTACTCGACCGAGGCACCCGTCGAGGAGGGCTACGAGGGCGGCGGCTTCGACGTGATCGCCGAGTTCCTCGAGGTCGGCGAGGGCTACTGCGTGCACTTCGCCTCGGCCATGGCGGTGATGGCCCGCGAGGCGGGCATCCCGGCGCGCATCTCGCTGGGCTATACGGCGGGCTCGCGGGGCGTGGGCACGCTCGCGGGCGAGGCCCGCTACGACGTCGACACGCACGACCTGCACGCGTGGCCCGAGCTGTACTTCGAGGGCATCGGCTGGATGCCGTTCGAGCCGACGCCCGGGCGGGGCTCCGTGCCCGAGTACTCGCGGGTCTCGGTGCTGGCCGACCCCGGCGCCACTCGGGCACCGCTGCCGACCCCCGGCGCCCCGGCGACCGAGGGCGCCCCGGTGCTGCCCGAAGAGCCGGTCGACGGATCCACCGCAGCTCCCGTGACGGACTCGGGCGCGCCGCTCGCCCGGCTCGCGCTCGTCGCGCTGGCGGTGGCGCTCGCGCTGGCGCTGCCGGCCGTGATCCGCAGGCTGGTGCGCGCGTGGCGCCGGCGGCGAGCCTGGGACGGAGCGGATGCCGCTGCGGCGGCGTGGGCCGAGGTGGAGGCGACCGCGGTCGACATCGGCGACCCGCCGACCCCGTTCGAGTCCGCGCGCGGCTTCGCCGACCGCCTGCTCGCGCGCGACGGCGTGGCGGACGACGCGGATGCGCGCGCCGCGCTCGAGCGACTCCTCGCGGGGGTCGAGCGTCATCGGTACGGGCCTCGGCCCGCACCAGCGCCCGACCATCCGCTCACGCACGACCTCGACCTGGTCGTGCACGCCCTCGAACGCGGCCTCCAGCCGGCCGAGCGCTTCCGCGCGCTGGTCGTGCCGACGTCGCTCGCGAGCCCGCGCGAATCGCTCGCGCAGCGCCGCCCGAGCACCGCGGGCGCGTAGAATCGTGCCTCGTGGCATCCACGAGCAGTCCCTACCGCATCGACATCCGCGACCTCATCGGCCGCCCGGGCCAGATGCGCGAGCAGCGCATCGAGGCATCCGTTCCCGAGGCGCTGGGGGAGGGGCTCGTCTCGGTCGGCGAGGGCGATCCCATCGAGATCGACCTCCGGCTGGAGTCGGTGCACGAGGGCATCCTGGCCTCCGCGGAGGTCGACGCGACCGCCAACGGGCAGTGCGGGCGCTGCCTCCGAGACATCTCCCTGCCGGTCGAAGTCGAGTTCCAGGAGCTTTTCGCGTATCATTCCGGTGAAGCTTTCGAGTATGAGGTTCAAGACGACCACGTGGATCTTGAACCGCTCATCCGCGATGCGGTGGTCCTGGCACTGCCGTTCCAGCCGGTGTGCCGGCCGGATTGCCCGGGTCTCGACCCAGAGACCGGGCTTCGGCTGGAGGAACACCCGGAACTCGCCGCGAGAGAACACCGCGACCCGCGGTGGGACGCGCTCGCGGACTTCGAGGCTTCCACGGACCCTGGCTCGGACACGTCCTCCGATGCCGACCAGCAGAGAGATTGAGAGAGAGTCATGGCTGTTCCCAAGCGGAAGAAGTCGCGCGCCAACACCCACGCACGCCGTTCGCAGTGGAAGGCGCAGGCCCCTGCGCTCGTGAAGACCGTCGAGAACGGCAAGGTCACCTACAGCCTCCCGCACCGCGCGAAGGTCGTGGAGGACTCGGCCGGTACCCCGCTGTTCCTGGAGTACAAGGGCCGCAAGGTCGCCGACGTCTGATCGGCACCCCGAAGCTGACGACGAACGACCGGTGGTGACGGAGCGGAGCACCCGGGAGCCGGCGGGCCTCGACGCACTGCAGCGCACGCTGCAGGTCGAGCTCGACCAGGACCTCCTGCTGCTCGCCCTCACGCACCGGTCGTTCGCGTACGAGAACGGCGGCATCCCGACGAACGAGCGCCTCGAGTTCCTCGGCGACTCGATCCTCGGGCAGGCCGTCACCGTCTCGCTCTACCGCGACCACCCCGACCTCGACGAGGGCGACCTCGCGAAGCGCCGCGCGAGCCTGGTCTCGAGCGTCGCGCTGGCCGAGGTCGCGCGCACGATCGGCCTCGGGCCGTACATCCGCCTCGGTCGTGGCGAGACCATGACCGGCGGACATGACAAGGCGTCGATCCTGGCCGACACGGTCGAGGCGATCATCGGCGCGACCTTCCTCGATGCGGGGCCGGACGCGGCGACCGACCTGGTGCTGCGGCTGATCGGCCCGCTCATGGCCGACCCCGAGCGGTTCGGCGCAGCCATGGACCCGAAGACGAGCCTGCAGGAGATCGCGGCCCGCTGCGGTGCGCCGGCGCCCGCCTACACGGTGACCGAGTCGGGCCCCGACCACAACAAGGTGTTCGCCGCGACCGTCGCCGTGGGCGACCTCGTGACGGGCACCGGCTCGGGCACGAGCAAGAAGCAGGCCGAGATGGCCGCCGCGCTCGACGCCTGGACCCGCATCAGCGCCGACTGAGCATGCCCGAGCTGCCCGAGGTCGAGGTCGTCCGGGCGGGCCTCGCACCGGCCGTCACCGGTTCCCGCGTGCTCGGCGTGGAGGTGTTCGAGCCGCGTTCGCTGCGACGGCACGACCCGACGTCGGGTGCGTTCGACGAACTCCTCACGGGCGCCCGCATCGAGGCGGCGGCGCGGCGCGGCAAGTTCCTCTGGATGCCGCTCGACACGGGGCGCGCCCTGCTCGCGCACCTCGGCATGAGCGGCCAACTGCTGCTGCGCACGCCCGATGCGCCCCTCGTGCCGCTGCTGCGTGCGCGCATCCACGTCGCATCGCCCGCGCACGGCGACCTCGCCGTCGACTTCGTCGACCAGCGCATCTTCGGCTCGCTCGCGGTCGAGCGCATGGTCGAGACCGGCGACGGCGCGCCTGCGGGCTTCTCGGGCGAGGCGGGCGAGACGGATGCCCCGTGGCGCACGCGCCTCCCGGTGCCCGTCGCGCACATCGCCCGCGACCCGCTCGATCCGGCGTTCGACGACCGCCGGTTCCTCGCCGCGCTCGCGACCCGCCGCACGGGCGTCAAGCGCGCCCTGCTCGACCAGAACCTGGTCAGCGGCATCGGCAACATCTACGCCGACGAGGCACTCTGGGCGGCGCGCGTGCACTACGACGAGCCGTCGAACGCCGTCGGGCCGCGCCGGTCTCGGCGCCTGCTCGCGGCCGTGCGCGAGGTGTTCGAGCGCGCCCTGGCCGAGGGTGGCACGAGCTTCGACGCCCAGTACGTCAACGTCAACGGGGCATCCGGCTACTTCGCCCACTCGCTCAACGCCTACGGGCAGCAGGGCCGCCCGTGCCCGCGCTGCGGCACCCTCATCGTGCGCGAGCAGTTCATGAACCGCTCGTCGCACCGCTGCCCGCGCTGCCAGCGGCGCCCGCGCGCGTCGGGCTGACGTCGTCGGCGCGCCCGTGGCCGCCGCCCGCCTCGACGCGCCGCTGCCACGCGGCGGAGTAGGCCGCGGTGCGGAATCCGAGCGCGATGTTGATCGCGAGCATGTGCTCGTTCTCGTCGGCGTTCCAGGTGTAGATGCGCGTGCGTTCGGGGGCGTGCTCGGCCAGGGCCCGGTGGTTCGCCTGCTTGACCCGCATGCCGAGCCCGCGACCACGGTGCGCGGCGACGACCAGGGTGTCGCCCTGGTAGGCGCAGGCCTTGTCGTGGGGCAGCTCGAGCTCCGTGTACCCGGCCACGTCACCGTCGTCGGCCACCGCCGCGGCGACGAGCAGCCCGTCGCCCGACTCGCGGCGCTGCGCCTCGAAGGTGCGCACGCGCGCGGCGTCCCAGTGCTCGGGGTCGATCGTGAGGTCCGCGGCCGGTACGTCGAGCGCCATGCGGGTCTTCGCCGCAGCGTACGCGTCGACCAGCTCGTCGGGTGCGTGGCCGATCCACGTGACGAGCCGGTAGCCGGGAACCGGTTCGGGCTCGGGCACCGCGACGCCGGCGAGGTCGAGCACGCTCATGCGCTCGATCTGCCCGAGCGCGTAGCCGTGGCGGGTGAAGAAGGCGGCGCGCGGGTCGGCGGCCGGCACGACGGCGTCGCCGACGGATGCCGCGAGGCGGGGTCCGCCCAGCTCGAGCGTCGACGCGGGGTGGTCGCTCCAGCTGATGAGCACCCGCCGACCCGCGTCCAGCGCGATGCGTTCGCACTCGGCGAGCAGCCACGAGCCGATGCCGCGTCGGCGCTGCGCGGCCGGCACGACGGCGTACACGATCGCGGTCTCGGCGTCGTCGCCCGCCTCCCACTCCACGACCGCGGCGCCCACGGCGTCGTCCCCGTCGAGCGCGAGCAGCGGGATGCGGCGCACGTACCCCGAGCGGAACCGCGGCAGCACGGTTCGCGCGTCCTGCGTGAGGTCGTCGTTGCCCCAGAGGTCCGCCTCGACCTCGCGCATGAGCTCGACGTACCGCTCGAAGTGCGCCGCACCGCGGGTGCCGAGGCGTTCGGGCACGTGCACCCGTTCGATCCGCATCGATCCTGCTCCGAATCCGCCGCGCGAGTGCGCAGCCGACGAGCCTACCGCCTGCGTGGTTCGCGGGGAAGAGTCCGGTACCGTAGTCGCGGGCGATCCGCGGGCCGGTCGGGTCGCCGTTCGTCAACGGGGGAACCACGTGTACCTGAAGAGCCTGACCCTCAAGGGGTTCAAGTCCTTCGCACAGCCCACCGTCTTCGCGTTCGAGCCGGGCGTCACCTGCGTCGTCGGGCCGAACGGATCCGGCAAGTCCAACGTCGTCGACGCCCTCGCCTGGGTCATGGGCGAGCAGGGCGCGAAGACGCTTCGCGGCGGCAAGATGGAGGACGTCATCTTCGCCGGCACCTCGAGCCGCGGGCCACTCGGTCGCGCCGAGGTCGCGCTCACGATCGACAACAGCGACGGCGCGCTGCCGATCGAGTACACCGAGGTGCAGATCAGCCGCACGCTGTTCCGCAACGGCACGAGCGAGTACGCCATCAACGGCGAGGCGTGCCGCCTGCTCGACGTGCAGGAGCTGCTGAGCGACTCCGGCCTCGGCCGCGAGATGCACGTCATCGTGGGGCAGGGCCAGCTCGACAACGTGCTGCACGCGAGCGCCGACGACCGGCGCGGCTTCATCGAGGAGGCCGCGGGCATCCTGAAGCACCGGCGTCGCAAGGAGAAGACCCTCCGCAAGCTCGACGCGATGGAGACCAACCTCACCCGCCTGTCCGACCTGGCGGGCGAGATCCGCCGGCAGCTGAAGCCGCTCGGCCGACAGGCCGAGGTCGCACGCCAGGCGCAGTCGATCGCCGCGATCGTGCGGGATGCCCGTGCGCGACTGCTCGCCGACGAGGTGGTCGGCCTGCGCCGCACGCTCGACGCGCACTCGCGCACCGAGGCGGAACGGCACTCCGAGCGGCTCGTGCTGCAGGACCAGCTCGAGCAGCGTCAGGCGCGCGTGACCCGCCTCGAGCAGGCGCAGCAGTCGGTCGCGGTCGACGACGCCCGCCGGGTCGAGTTCGGCCTCGAGCAGGCGCAGGAGCGACTGCGCGGGCTGCACACGCTCGCGAACCAGCGCCTCGCACTGCTCGGGCGGGACGGCGACGAGCCGGATGCCGCCCCCACCGTCTCGCAGGCGGCCATCGACGAGGCACGAGCCGAGCTCGAGCGGGTCCAGGAGGCCGTCGCGACCGCCGCCTCGGGGCTCGAGCAGGCGCAGCAGGCCACGGTCGCCGCACGCCGCGCGCTCGATGCCACCGACGAGGACGTCGCCGCCCAGAGCGCCGCCGTCTCGCGCTACGACCTCGAGCTCGCCGCCTTGTCGGGCCGCGCCGACACCGCAGCGTCGCGGCTCGCGACCGTGCGCGGTGAGGTGCTCCGGCAGGAGAACGCGCTGGCCGCGGCATCCGACCGTGCGGCCGCCGCGGCGACTGCGCTGGCCGAGCTGGAGTCGACCGCATCGCTGAGCCAGGACGGCGAGACCGACCTCGACGAGGCGTACGAGCTCGCCCAGGCCGCGGTGTTCGAGGCCGAGGGCGAGATCGAGCGCATCCGCGAGGGCCTGCACGAGCGCGAGCGCGAGCGCGACGCGCTCACGGCGAAGGTCGGCGCGCTCTCCCTCGCGCTCGACCAGCGCGACGGGTCCGCCGCACTGGTCGAGGCGGGTCGCGACGGCGTGCGCGGCCTGCTCGCCGAGCACGTCCACGTGCAGCCCGGCTACGAGGCCGCGATCGCGGCCGCGCTGGGCACGCTCACCGACGCGGTGCTGGCCGACGATCGCGACGCCGCGCTCGATGCGCTCGCGCACGCGCGCACGCACGACCTCGGACGTGTCGAGCTCGCGATCGCGGAGACCGTGCCCGTCGCCGCACCGGTCGCGGTCGACGGGCTGACGCCGGCGGCATCCGTCGTTACCGCCCCGCCCGGGGTCGCCGCGCTGCTCGCGCAGACGGTGATCGCCGACGACGTGGACGCCGCCCGCGCCGCCGCTGGCGCGCTCGACGCCGACGACGTGACGGTCGTCACGCGCGACGGCGACGTGATCGGCCGCTACGTCATCCGCGGCGGATCGGGCGAGGGCCGCAGCCGAATCGAGCTGATCGCCGAGCGCGACGCCGCCGACGCCCGGCTCGGGGAAGTGCGTTCCGAGCTGGAGCGACGCCGGTTCGAGCTCGCCGAGCAGCGCTCCGCGCACGAGACGGCGAAGCAGCAGTCGGCGCAGGCGCTCACGGCGCTGCGCGAGTACGACGCGCAGCTCGCCGCACAGACCGAGCGCCTGAACAAGGCCCGAGTCACCGCCGACGCGGCCGCCGCAGAGACCGAGCGCCTCGCCGAGTCGGCCCGCACCTCCGCCGAGCGCGTCGCCGAGGCCGAGCAGGCGTCCACCGACGCGAAGGCGGCCCTCGAGCAGGCGCGCGCGACGCCGCGCCCCGTGCTCGACCTCACGGCCCGCGACGCGGGTGCCGCGGCCCTCGAAGCCGCGCGCGAGGGCGAGGTCGAGGCTCGCCTCGCGCTCGAGACCGCGCGTGAACGCGTGCGCAGCGAGCAGGCGCGCATCGCGTCGCTCGAGCGACGGCGGGAGGCCGAGCGGCGCCAGGCCGAGGAGGCCGCGCGCCGGGCCGTCATCCGCCGCCGCCAATACGAGGCCGCCCGCGGGGTGGCCGACGCGCTGCCGGCCGTGCTCGCCGCCGTCGACGCGTCCGTGTCCGAGGCGCGCATCCGCCTGGCCCGCGCCGAAGACGAGCGACGCGGCCAGAACGAGGAGCTCAACGCGCTGCGCCGCGACGAGGCGAGCGTGCGCGAGCGCCTGCAGTCGATCACCGAGGACGTGCACGGACTCGAGCTGCAGATCTACGAGAAGAAGCTGCACGTGTCGTCGCTGCTCGAGCGCGCGCAGTCGGAGCTGGGCCTCGCCGAGGGCGTGCTGGTCGACGAGTACGGCCCCGACCAGCCGGTGCCGAGCGACGAGGAGGACGGCGAGGACGCCCCGTTCGACCGCGCGGTGCAGCAGCGCCGGCTGAAGGGCGCCGAGCGCATGCTCGCACAGCTCGGCCGCGTCAACCCGCTCGCGCTCGAGGAGTTCGCGGCGCTCGAGCAGCGGCACGCGTTCCTCACCGAGCAGCTCGCCGACCTCACGAAGACCCGGGCCGACCTCATCACGATCATCGAGGAGATCGACCGCAAGATGGTCTCGATCTTCGAGGCCGCGTTCGAGGACACCAGGGCCGCGTTCGGCGAGGTGTTCCCGGTGCTCTTCCCGGGCGGTACGGGCAGCATCTCCCTGACCGACCCCGACGACCTGCTGTCGAGCGGCATCGAGGTCTCGGTGAAGCCCGCGGGCAAGAAGATCGAGCGGCTCTCGCTCCTCTCGGGCGGCGAGCGCTCGCTCGCCGCGGTCGCGCTGCTCATCGCGATCTTCAAGGCGCGCCCCAGCCCGTTCTACATCCTCGACGAGGTCGAGGCGGCGCTCGACGACGCGAACCTCGGGCGCCTCCTCACGGTCATCGAGGAGCTGCGCGACGACAGCCAGCTCATCGTCATCACGCACCAGAAGCGCACGATGGAGATCGCCGACGCGCTCTACGGCGTCTCGATGCGGCAGGACGGCGTCTCCGCCGTCGTCGGCCAGCGCGTGCGCGAGGAGCTCGCGAGCGCCTGACGCAGGTCGACCCCGCCCGACCGCACGTCCACGAGACCGTAGGCTGTTCGACATGGCAGAACGCGCATCCTGGTCGCTCGGTTCGCGGCTCCGGAACGTCTTCCAGGCGAGGGTCATCGACGAGGACACGTGGGACGACCTCGAGACCGCCCTGATCACCGCCGACTTCGGGCCCGACCTCACCGAGGAGATCGTCGAGCACCTGCAGGCGCAGGTCGAGCGGTATCGCACGACCGACCCGAGGGACGTGCAGCGGATGCTCCGCGAGACCATCGAGGAACGGCTGTCGAAGTACGACCCCACCCTGCGCCTCAGCGAGCGGCCCGCGGTCGTGCTGGTCGTGGGAGTGAACGGCGTCGGCAAGACGACGACCATCGGCAAGTTCGCTCGCTTCCTCGGCACCTACGGGCGCAGCGTCGTCGTCGGCGCCGCCGACACGTTCCGCGCGGCGGCGGTCGACCAGCTCGCGACCTGGGCCGAGCGCGCGGGCGCCCAGGTGGTGCGCCCCGAGCGCGAGGGGCAGGATCCGGCGGCGGTCGCGTTCCAGACCGTCGAGCGCGCCAAGCGCGACGGCATCGAGATCGTGCTCATCGACACCGCCGGTCGCCTCCAGACCAAGGGCGGGCTCATGGACGAGCTCGCGAAGGTGCGTCGCGTGGTCGAGAAGCAGGCGCCGGTCGCCGAGGTGCTGCTCGTGCTCGACGCGACGACGGGCCAGAACGGCCTCGCGCAGGCACAGGCGTTCATCGAGCACGCGGGCGTGACCGGCCTCGTCATCACCAAGCTCGACGGGTCGGCCAAGGGCGGCTTCGTGCTCAACGTGCAGGACCGCACGGGCCTGCCGATCAAGCTCATCGGCCAGGGCGAGGGCATCGGCGACCTCACGGGCTTCACCCCGCACGTCTTCGCCCAGAACCTCATCGGCGAGTAGCGTCTGACGCAGGGGGTGGAGATGTCCATCGAGCACGAGTACTTCGGGATCGTCGGCGGGGACGGCGGGTCCTACTGGTCGGAGGTCGTCGACTGCGGCGACCAGCAGGTGGAGGTCGTGCTGCAGGCCGACGGCGACGAGCTGGCCGCCGACGCGCTGGACGTGGCGGCGGGCATGATCAGCGGCATCGAGGACCTCGATGCCGACGTGCGCGAGGCGTTCGTGGCCGAGCTCGCCCGTGCGTCGACGCCGACCGCGCAGTTCCTCGCGCTCGTGCAGGAGACGCTCGAGCCGGAGGAGATCGAGGACGCGATCGCGCGTGAGTCGGGCGATCGCGAGATCGACATCCTGCGGTCGCTCGTGCTCGAACGGGTCGAGTTCCGGCCCGCGAACGGCGGCGAGGACGAGGCGTTCGCGGTGTTCGAGTACTCGTTCGCCGCGGACGAGTCCGACGCACGGCTGCTCGCGTCGGTGGACCGCGACTCCGACGTCGTCGAGGTGCTGCTCGAGGACTGAGCCCGGGGCGAGGGCGGGCGGATGCCTCGCGTAGACTTGCACCCACCATGGCTACCTTCGGAACCCTGTCCGACCGTCTTGCCGAGACGTTCAAGAACCTCCGCACCAAGGGCAAGCTGTCCGCGGCCGACGTCGACGGCACCGTCCGCGAGATCCGCCGCGCGCTGCTCGAGGCCGACGTGGCGCTGCCCGTCGTCAAGGAGTTCACCGCGACGGTGCGCGAGCGCGCGCTCGGCGACGAGGTCAGCCGGGCGCTGAACCCCGCCCAGCAGGTCGTGCAGATCGTCAACGAGGAGCTCGTCGGCATCCTCGGCGGCCAGCAGCGCCGACTGCAGTTCGCGAAGACCCCGCCGACCGTGATCATGCTCGCGGGCCTCCAGGGCGCCGGAAAGACGACGCTCGCGGGCAAGCTCGCGAAGTGGCTCAAGAAGGACGGCCACACGCCGATGCTCGTGGCCGCCGACCTCCAGCGCCCCAACGCGGTCAACCAGCTCCAGGTGGTCGGCGAGCAGGCGGGCGTCACCGTGTTCGCCCCCGAGCCCGGCAACGGCGTCGGCGACCCGGTGAAGGTCGCCAAGGACGCCGTCGCGCAGGCCACGCGCGCCCAGCACGACACCGTCATCATCGACACCGCGGGTCGCCTGGGCGTCGACGCGGAGCTCATGAAGCAGGCCGCGAACATCCGCAAGGCGACGAACCCCGACGAGGTGCTGTTCGTCATCGACGCCATGATCGGCCAGGACGCGGTCGCGACCGCCAAGGCGTTCCAGGAGGGTGTCGACTTCACGGGCGTCGTGCTGTCGAAGCTCGACGGCGACGCGCGCGGCGGTGCCGCGCTCTCCGTGGCATCCGTCACCGGGCGTCCCATCATCTTCGCGTCCACCGGCGAGGGCCTCGACGACTTCGAGCCGTTCCACCCCGACCGCATGGCGAGCCGCATCCTCGACCTCGGCGACATCCTCACGCTCATCGAGCAGGCCCAGCAGGCCTTCGACGAGGAGGAGGCGGCCAAGGTCGCCGAGAAGATCGCGAGCGAGCAGTTCACGCTCGACGACTTCCTCAAGCAGATGCAGCAGCTGCGCGGCGCCGGGAACATCAAGAAGATGATGGGCATGCTGCCGGGCATGGGCTCGATGAAGCAGCAGCTCGACGACTTCGACGAGCGCGAGATCGTGCGCACCGAGGCGATCATCCAGTCGATGACCCCGGCCGAGCGCACCAACCCGAAGCTGCTCAACGGATCGCGTCGCCTGCGCATCGCCAAGGGCTCGGGCATGACCGTGACCGACGTGAACCAGCTCGTGCAGCGCTTCGAGCAGGCCGCGAAGATGATGAAGACCGTCGCACGGGGCGGCACGCCGCAGATCCCGGGCATGGGTCCCATGCCGGGCGGCGGCGGCCACGGCCAGGGCAAGCGCAAGAAGGGCGGCAAGAAGCCGCAAGGCTCGCGCTCGGGCAACCCGGCCAAGCGCGCCGCCGAGAACGCCGCGATCGCGGAGGGCCGCTCGGCCGCGCCGTCGGCCGCGCCGACCGGATCCGGCTTCGGCCTCGGCGGCGGCGGTGCGCAGGGCGCGCCGTCGGAGGAGGAGCTGCAGGCGCTGCAGAAGTTCCTCGGTCGCGGCTGAGGCGCGTCGAGCAGATGATGACGGGTCCGGCCCACGGCCCACGGTGTGCTCCGGGGGGAGCCGGTCCCGAAGGAGGGGGCAGCAGATGACCATGCAGAGTGCCGACTACCGCGAGAGCGGGCTCGACTTCGGCCGCGACTTCGTGTTCGGCTCGGCCACGGCGTCGTACCAGATCGAGGGCGCGGTGCGCGAGGACGGCCGCGGCCCGTCGATCTGGGACACCTTCAGCCACACGCCGGGCAAGGTCTGGAACGGCGATACCGGCGACGTTGCCTGCGACCACTACCACCGGGTCGAGGAGGACCTCGACCTCATGCAGCAGCTGGGGCTCGAGTCGTACCGATTCTCGATCGCGTGGCCGCGCATCCAGCCGACCGGCACCGGGCCCGCGAACGAGGCGGGTCTCGCGTTCTACGACAGGCTCGTCGACGGGCTGCTTGCCCGGGGCATCCGCCCGATCGCGACCCTGTACCACTGGGACCTGCCGCAGCCGCTCGAGGACGCCGGCGGATGGACCAGCCGCGAGACCTCGTTCGCCTTCGCCGAGTACGCCCGCATCGTCGGCGAGCGCCTGGGCGACCGCGTGCAGATGTGGACCACGCTCAACGAGCCCTGGTGCTCGGCGTACCTCGGCTACGGCTCGGGTGCGCACGCGCCCGGCCGCACCGACGGCGCCGCGGCGCTCGCGGCCGTGCACCACCTGAACCTCGCGCACGGGCTCGCGGTCCAGGCGCTGCGCGAGGTCGTCACCAACGACCCCGAGTTCTCGATCACGCTCAACCTCCACGTCGTGCGCCCCGACGGCCCGACCGGCGCCGAGGCGGCGCGGCGCATCGACGGGCTCGCCAACCGCGTGTTCCTCGACCCGATGCTGCGCGGGACGTACCCGGCCGATGTCATGGAGGACACGGCCGGCGTCACCGACTGGTCGTTCGTGCACGACGGCGACCTCGAGCAGATCCACCAGCCGGTCGACCTCATCGGCGTGAACTACTACTCGACCGTGACCGTGCGCATGTGGGACGGCACGGGGGAGAAGGTCGTCGCCGACGGCCACAAGGACATGGGCGGCACCGCGTGGCCGGGCGCCGACGACGTCGAGTTCCTCGTGCAGCCGGGACCGTACACCGCGATGGGCTGGAACATCGACCCCTCGGGCCTCGAGGACCTGCTGTTCTCGCTGCACGAGCAGTTCCCCGGCACGCCGCTCATGGTCACCGAGAACGGCGCGGCGTTCGACGACGAGGTCGTCGACGGCGGCGACGGGCCGCGCGTGCACGACGACGACCGCATCGACTACCTGCGCCGGCACTTCACGGCGGCCCACCGCGCGAGGGCGCGCGGCGTCGACCTGCGCGGCTACCAGGTGTGGTCGCTCATGGACAACTTCGAGTGGGGCTACGGGTACTCGAAGCGGTTCGGCATCGTGCGCGTCGACTACGACACGCTCGAGCGCATCCCGAAGGACAGCGCACGCTGGTACGCGGAGCTCATCCGCACGCGCCGCATCCCCGGCTGACCGGCGCGGCTCACTGCTGCCCGGCGACGCCCTCGCGCAGCTCGCGGGCGAGGTGCCGCACGACCGCGGTCAGGTCGTCGTCGGCCGCTGCCGCCGCGCGCAGCTGCCGCTGGTAGCTCGCGCCGTGCTCGAGCATCGTGCGCACGCCTCGCAGCTCGTCCGCGCAGCCGAGGCGCCGCGAGATCGGCTCGAGCACCGTGACCAGCTCGGCGATGTCGTCGGCGACGGGGCGCTGCGTTCCCGCGAGGTCGACGATCGCGCGCGCGTCCATGCCGTACCGGGCCGCACGCCACTTGTTCTCGCGGATGAACCACGGCTGCAGCACGGGCAGCGACTCGCCCTCGTCGAGCCGGGTGCTCATCCACTCGACCAGGCACTGCACGAGGGCGGCGATCGACGCGATCTCGGCGGACGTGGAGACCCCGTCGCAGACCCGCACCTCGATCGTGCCCCAGCGTGCGGAGGGGCGGATGTCCCAGCGCACCTCGGTCTGCTCCTCCACGATGCCCGTGCGGATGAGGTCGTCGACGTGCCGCTCGTACGCCTCCCAGTCGGGCAGGGGGTACGGCAGCCCCGCGGTCGGGAGCTGTTGGAACATGAGCGCGCGGTTCGACGCGTACCCGGTCTCCACGCCCGCCCAGTACGGGCTCGACGCCGACAGCGCCTGGAGATGCGGGATGTACCGCATGAGGCCGTCCATGATGGGCAGCGCCTTGTCGCGGTCCTCGATGCCGACGTGCACGTGGATGCCCCAGATCATCATGTTGCGGCCCCACCACTGGGTGCGCTCGATGAGCTTGTGGTACCTCGGCTTGTCCGTGACGGCCTGCTGGAACCAGCGGCCGAACGGGTGCGAGCCCGCGCAGATCACCTCGTACTCGCCGAGCTGGTCGATCACGCGGCGCACGATCGCGAGCTGCTGCTCGAGGTCGGCCACGGCGTCGGCCACCCGATCGTGCACGCCCGTGACGAGCTCGACGGTGTTGCGCAGCAGTTCTGCGGTGATGCGGGATGCCACGGGGTCGTCGCCCTGCTCGGCGAGCACCGCGAGCACGCGATCGCCGACGGGTGCGAGCTCGCCCGACAGGCGGTCGACGATCGCGACCTCCCATTCGATGCCCACGGTCGAACGGGCCGAGTCCGCGAACGGGATCCGGGGCGGTGTGTCGCTGCGGGTCTCCATGTGCGCGAGGCGCTCCTCCCGGGTCGCCGCTCGGCGACCGCGCTGGTGACATCGTCGCACGCCGGGGGCCGTCGGTCACGCCCCCGGGGCATCCGTCGTCGATTCACGGATCGGCCGGAAATCTGCAAGAATGGTCCGTCGAGTTCCGTTGCGCCCGACCCTCTATCCGGCGCTCGGAACGAATCAGAGCTTCCGCCGAGTGTGCACCCCACGCTCACGGCTGTCAGTTCGTCTCACTACAACACACACGGGAGAATCGTGGCTGTCAAGATCCGTCTGAAGCGCCTGGGGAAGATCCGGGCGCCGTACTACCGCATCGTCGTCGCCGACTCGCGCACCAAGCGCGACGGTCGCGTGATCGAGGAGATCGGCAAGTACCACCCCACCGAGGAGCCCTCGTTCATCGAGGTCGACTCCGAGCGCGCGCAGTACTGGCTGGGCGTCGGCGCGCAGCCGACCCCGCAGGTCCTCGCCATCCTCAAGCTCACCGGCGACTGGGGCACCTTCAAGGGTGACAAGAAGGCCGTCAGCACCGTCAAGACCGCCGAGCCGAAGGCCGCCTACGTGGCCGACGAGTCGAAGAAGCCGGTCCTGAAGCCGAAGACCGAGAAGCCGGCCGAGCCCGCTGCCGAGGCCGACGAGGCCGCCGCGGACGAGGCGTAGTCCGATGCTGGCACCCGCGCTCGAACACCTGGTCAAGGGGATCGTCGATCACCCCGACGACGTTCGCGTCGTGACCGCCTCGTCGACGCGCGGGGAGGTCCTCGAGGTCCACGTGAACCCCGAGGACCTCGGCCGGGTCATCGGCCGTGCGGGCCGCACGGCCAAGGCCCTGCGCACGCTCGTGACCGCCCTCGCCGACGGCCGACGCGTGCGCGTCGACGTCGTCGACACCGACCGCTGACGTGGCCTCCACGCCGCGCACGCAGCTGCGCGTCGGTCGGTTGACCAAGGCGCACGGTCTCAAGGGCGCCATCAAGCTCGAGCTCTACACCGACGACCCCGAGCGCCGCTTCGTTCCGGGCGCCGAGTTCTCGCTGCAGGTGCCCACGTCGAGCCCGTGGCACGGCAAGCACATCACGCTGACCGAGCTGCGCTGGTACAACGGGCATCCGGTCGGGTTCTTCGAGGGCGTCGCCGATCGCACCGCGGCCGAGACCCTCATCAAGGCGATCCTCTGGGTCGACCAGGACGACGCCGACGACGAGCCCGAGGACGACGCCTGGTACGACCACCAGCTGGTCGGCCTCGCGGTCGTGCGCGACGGCGAGCGCATCGGCACCGTCAAGCACGTCGACCACCTGCCCGCGCAGGACCTGCTCGTGATCTCGATGGGCAGCCGCGAGGTCATGGTGCCCTTCGTGTCGGCGATCGTGCCCGAGGTCGACGTCGAGGCGGGCACCGTCACGGTGACACCGCCGCCGGGCCTGCTCGAGGAGCTGCCCGAGGCGTCGACCGACGCGTCGCCCGAGGCGTCGCCCGACGACACCGACTAGGAGCGGCCGATGCGCATCGACATCGTCACGATCTTCCCCGAGTTCTTCCGGGTGCTCGACGTGTCGCTGCTCGGCAAGGCACGCACGTCGGGCCTGCTCGACGTGCGCGCGCACGACCTGCGCGACCACGCGCACGACCGGCACCGCACGGTCGACGACACCCCGTACGGCGGGGGAGCGGGCATGGTCATGAAGCCCGAGCCGTGGGGCGAAGCGCTCGACGGCATCCTCGACGAGGCCGCTGCGGCGGGCGGCCCGGTGCCGACGCTCATCGTGCCGTCGCCGGCCGGCGAGCCGTTCCGCCAGCCGATCGCCGCCGAGCTGGCGCAGCTCGACCACCTGGTGTTCGCCTGCGGCCGCTACGAGGGCATCGACCAGCGCGTGGTCGACCACTACGACGAGCGGATGCCGGTGCGCCTGCTGAGCCTCGGCGACTACGTGCTGAACGGGGGCGAGGTGGCCGCGATGGCCATGGTCGAGGCCATCGGCCGACTCGTTCCCGGTGTCGTGGGCAATCCCGAGAGCCTCGTCGAGGAGTCGCACCAGGACGGCCTGCTCGAGTACCCGAGCTACACCAAGCCGCAGGTCTGGCGCGGACTCGAGGTGCCCGACGTGCTGCGCAGCGGCAACCACGGCGCCGTCGCCGCGTGGCGCCACGAGCAGCGGATCGAGCGCACGCGGCGCGTCCGCCCCGACCTGCTCGGCGACGACGACGCCTGATCCGCCGGCCGCCGCGACGGTCCGCCCGCGACGTCGTCGGTGCGAGCAGCCGCCACGCCGGTCGTCTTCCGCACCCCCCGACCGGGGGAGGATTCACGCGCACGAAACATCCGGGTGCTCAGCCGGAAACACGCCTTTCATAGTTTCGAGACGCGCGAGAGCACGCGCGACGGCGACGGGAAGGCGGGTCCGGGAATGGTCGGGGAGGAGTCGACGCAGGCGATCGGCTCCGACGGCGACACCCCGCCGCTCACCCTCCTCGCGGTGACCCACGGCTCGCCGTCGCCCGACAACCGGGCCGCGATCATCGGCCTCGTCGACGCCGTCGCGAGCCGGCGCGACGACCTCGACGTGGGCATCGGCTTCGTCGACGCGCAGCACACAGACGTCGCATCGGCGGTCGCGCGCAGCGTGCACGCACCCGATGCGGTGATCGTGCCGCTCGTGCTGTCGGCCGGGTACCACGTGCGCACCGGTCTCGCCGCCGGCCTCGACCAGGTCGAGTCGCGCGAGGTCGCGATGGCCGCCGCGCTCGGGCCCGACGCGCGCATCGTCGACGTGCTCGCGACCCGACTCGAATCCGCGGGCCTGCGACCGGCCGACTCCGTCGTGCTCGCCGCGGCCGGGTCGAACGACCCCAAGGCCGTGCGCGAGTGCTTCGATACCGGGCGACGCCTCGCCGCCCGGCTCGGCCGACCCGTCACGGTCGGCTTCATCGCGGCCGCGATGCCGCGCCTGCACGACGCCATCGAGATGGTGCGCGAGGTGCACGCGGGTTCGCGCGTGGTGGTGGCGACCTACCTGCTCGCGCCCGGCCACTTCAACGACGCCGTGGCGACGGCGGGCGCCGACGTGGTGGCGCCGCCGCTCATCGTGCCCGGCGAGTCCGTCGCATCCGAACTGGTCGACCTGGTGCTCGACCGCTACGACGACGCGACCGTGCTCGTGCGCAACGGCGGCGCGGCGGGCTGACCCGGCCGACCGGTCAGTCGCGCGCGGTCAGTACGACCGGCCCGTCCTCGGTCACCGCGATGGTGTGCTCCGAGTGCGCGCCGCGCGAGCCATCGGCGCTGCGCAGCGTCCAGCCGTCGGGGTCGGTGAAGATGCGGTCGGTGGTCTCGAGGAACCACGGCTCGATCGCGATCACGAGGCCGGGCTTCAGCGGCAGCCCGCGCCGCGCCCGGCCGTCGTTCGGCACGTGCGGGTCGCCGTGCATGGTGCGGCCGACGCCGTGCCCACCGAAGTCGGTGTTGATCGAGTACCCCTCGGCGCGCGCGATCTCGGCGATCGCGGCCGAGATGTCGCCGATGCGGTTGCCGACGGTCGCTGCGGCGATGCCCGCGTCGAGCGCCCTGCGGGTCGTGTCGATGAGGCGCAGGTCCTCCTCGCGGGGCGAGCCGACCACGATCGACGCGGCCGAGTCGGAGACCCAGCCGTCGACGGAGGCCGCGAAGTCCACGCTCAGCAGGTCGCCGTCGCGCAGCCGGTAATCGCGGGGGAGGCCGTGCAGCACCGCGTCGTTGACCGACGTGCAGAGCACCTTGCCGAACGGGCTGGCGCCGAACGACGGGTGGTAGTCGATGTAGCACGACTCGGCGCCGGCCTTCCGGATCATCTCGTGCGCGAGCGCGTCCAGCTCCAGCAGGTTCACGCCGACCGCGGCCTTCGCCAGCATCGCCTCGATGACGGATGCCACGAAGCGGCCCGCGGGTCGCATCTGCTCGATCTCGGCCGGTGTCCTCAGTTCGATCACGGCTCTCCCTTCCCACCTCCCATTCTGTCGGGTGCGCGCTGGGCGAACGCCGAGCGCGCGCCCAGCGGCGGCGGTTACGCTGGATCCATGCTCCTCCGGAAGGTCTTCTACCGTTGGCAGTTCATCGCGGCGTTCGTGCTGCCCGCCTGGCTGTTCGTCGGCTGGGGCATCTGGGGCGAGAGCGCGTGGGGCATCCTCGGCCTGCTCATTGCGGCTCCCGCCTCGTTCCTCTCGCTGATCGTCGTGGCCGGCGTCACCGCCGCGCGCGCGACGGCGCGTCAGGAGCGCGCGGTGTCGTGGATCGACGTGGGCATCATGACCGCCTGGCATCTCGCCCTCATCGGGGTCGGCTTCTCGGGCCCGACCGCCGGCACGTTCGCGGTGTTCGCCGTGCTGCTGGCGCTCGTGGCGTTCTGGTCGGCCGTCTGGCAGCTGCTGCGCGACAGCGCCCGACGCGCCCAGGCGACCTTCGCGGAGTTCGAGCGCCAGGCGCAGATGCCGCCGCAGGCGGGCGCGCGCCCGCAACAGCCGAGCACGGGCCCCCGCCGCGGCCCGGACGACGGCGACGTCATCATCGTGCACGAGGTGCGCGACCCCTCGTAGGCGCGTGCCGCGCGCGGCATCCGCTTTGCCGTTGCGGCCCGGCCATGGCAGAATGGTCGATCGTGCTGCCGCACGACTCTGCCTCCGGGGAGTGCGCAGGGTGCGATCGCGCCCGGCGAGGCGGCACCATTCACTTCCATTTCATCAACCGTGTTCGACCGGTGGCGGGCACAGAGAGCGACTCATCATGCACATCCTCGATTCCGTCGACGCGGCCAGCATCCGTTCCGACATCCCCGAGTTCCGCCCGGGCGACACCGTCAAGGTGCACGTCAACATCGTCGAGGGCACCCGCTCGCGCATCCAGGTCTTCCAGGGCGTCGTCATCGGCCGCTCGGGCGAGGGCGTGCGCGAGACCTTCACCGTGCGCAAGGTGAGCTTCCAGGTCGGCGTCGAGCGCACCTTCCCGGTGCACTCGCCGGTCATCGACCACATCGAGGTCGTCACCCGCGGCGACGTGCGCCGCGCGAAGCTGTACTACCTCCGCAACCTCCGCGGCAAGAAGGCGAAGATCCGCGAGAAGCGCGAGTCCTGAACCGCACCCCGTTCCGGGAACACGATCGGCCGAGCTCCCCGCGCATAGACTTGCACGGGGAGCTCGGGGGGTGAATGACTGAAGACATCGACGCCTCCGCACGCGCGGACGAGGCACGTGGGCGACGCCGCCGAGGGGTGCTGCTGTTCATCCGCGACCTCCTCATCATCTTCGTCGTCGCGGTCCTGGTGTCGTTCCTCATCAAGACCTACCTGATCCGGTCGTTCTACATCCCGTCGCAGTCGATGGAGCAGACGCTGCTCGTCGACGACCGCATCATCGTCAACGAACTGGTGCCCGACGTCATGCCGCTCTCGCGCGGCGACGTCGTCGTCTTCCAGGACCCGGGCGGCTGGCTCACGGCGCGTCCGGAGCCGGATCAGCCCCCGCTCGTCGCAGCGGCCGACTGGTTCCTCTCGCTGGTCGGGCTCTCCGCGTCCGACAGCAACGACCACCTCATCAAGCGCGTCATCGGGCTGCCCGGCGACCACGTCGTGTGCTGCAACGCGCTCGGCCAGGTGAGCATCAACGGCGTGCCGCTCGACGAGCCGTACATCACCCTGCCGGATGGCGAGACCGAGGCGTCGGGCGACGACTTCGACGTCGTCGTGCCCGATGACGCCCTCTGGGTCATGGGCGACAACCGCTACAACTCGAAGGACTCGCGGTACAACCAGGACACGCCGCTCGAGGGCTTCGTCCCGGTCGAGAACCTGGTCGGGCGCGCGTTCGTCATCAGCTGGCCCATCGACCGCTGGTCGTGGCTCGGCGACTATCCTGAGGTCTTCGCAGGCATCCCCGACCCGGAGTGACCCGATGGCAGCAGGCAAGGCGCCCACGATGACGCTGGAGCGCGGGCTGCTCGCCGACGGCGCACCGCTCGTGCTCGCCTGCGACGAGGTCGGCCGCGGGGCGCTCGCCGGACCGGTGACGGTCGGGCTCGTGGTCGTCGGCATCGAGACGAAGCGGATGCCCGCGGGCCTGCGCGACTCGAAGCTGCTGCCCGAGCCCCGACGCGACCTGCTCGCGCCGCGCGCGGCGAGGTGGGTGCGCGCCTCGGCGGTGGGTGAGGCGAGTGCGAGCGAGATCGACGAGCTCGGCATCATGGCCTGCCTGGGCCTCGCCGGTTCGCGGGCGTACGCCGAGCTCGAGGCATCCGTCGACCTGCCCCACGGTGCGCCGCTGCTGCTCGACGGCAACCACGACTGGCTGAGCGCGCACATCGCGCGCCGGGCGCGGGTCATCACCCGCATCAAGGCCGACCGCGACTGCGCGTCGGTCTCGGCGGCATCCGTCATCGCCAAGGTGCACCGCGACACGGGCATGCGGCGCGCCCACGACGAGACGCCCCGCTACGGCTGGGACGAGAACAAGGGGTACTCGACCCGCGCGCACTTCGCGGCGATCGCCGAGCACGGCCCGCACGCGCTGCACCGGAAGACGTGGCTGCATCCGGAACGTGCCGTGGAGGCGCCGCCCCTGTTCGACCTCGGCGTAGGATGAACCGCGATGGATGAAGACGAGTTCGAGGACTACGACCGCGAGGTCGAGCTTGCCCTCTACCGCGAGTATCGCGACATCGTGTCGCAGTTCCAGTACGTGGTCGAGACCGAGCGCCGCTTCTACCTCGCGAACGAGGTCGAGCTGGTGCGTCGCGACACCGAGCACGACTTCTACTTCGAGCTCACGATGAAGGACGTCTGGGTCTGGGACGTCTACCGCGCCGACCGCTTCGTGAAGTCGGTGCGCGTGCTCACGTTCAAGGACGTCAACATCGAGGAACTCGCGAGCCGCGACTTCGAGCTGCCCAAGGAGCTCGCCCTCGACGAGTAGGCGCTCGTCGTCTCCTGCACAGGCGCTCGTGAGGCGCCGATCGGGTTCCTGCCCGCTCGCTCCCTGATCGGGGCGGATGCGCGCTGCCAGCCTCTCCTCGGAGGTGGCGCATGGCACGCAAGGACGAGGTGGGCGCGCGCGGCGAGACGATCGCGGCGGCGTACCTGGAGGAGCTCGGCTACGACGTGGTCGACCGCAACTGGCGGCACGGCCGGCGCGGTGAGATCGACCTGGTCGCCCGCGACGGCGACGAGACCGTGTTCGTGGAGGTGAAGACGCGGTCGGGCACCGCGTTCGGGCACCCGCTCGAGGCGGTGACGGCCGACAAGCTCGCGCGGCTGCGCATGCTCGCGGGGGCGTGGTGCCGGTCGGCGCGGGTGGTGTCGTCGTCGATCCGCATCGATGCGGTCTCGGTGCTGCTGCCGCCGGGCCGCGCGGTCGACATCGAGCACGTGCGGGGCGTCGGCTGATGCCCGTCGCACGCACCCGCGCGATGGCGCTGCTCGGGCTGTCGGGCTCGCCCGTCGACGTCGAGGCCGACCTGTCGGCGCAGCTGCCCGCGCTCGTCATCATCGGGCTGGCCGACACCGCGCTCTCCGAGGCGCGCGAGCGCGTGCGGTCGGCGGCGATCAATGCCGGATGCCCCCTGCCGGCGCGCCGGCTCACCGTGAACCTCTCTCCCGCGACGCTGCCGAAGCACGGGTCGTCGTTCGACCTGGCCATCGCGCTCGCGTGCCTGGGCGCGGCCGACGGCGTGGACCGCGGCTCGATCGAGCGCGTCGTGCATCTGGGCGAACTCGCACTCGACGGGCGGCTGCGCCCGGTCGACGGCGTGCTGCCCGCGGTGCTCGCGGCGCGGAACGCCGGGTGCGACACGGTCATGGTGCCCGCGGGCAACCGCGAGGAGGCGGAGCTCGTCGCGGGGGTGCGCGTCATCGCCGTCGCGGGACTGCGCGAGGCGGTCGAGTGGCACGGCGGCACGCTCGACGGGGGCGCGGGCGCGCTCGAGCCGATCGTGCGCGAGCCCGCGGCCGAACCGGTCGAGGACACCGGCGACCTGGCCGAGGTGGCCGGCAACCCGGAAGCGGTCGAGGCGCTGGTGGCCGCGGCTGCGGGCGGCCACCACCTGTCGATGATCGGGCCGCCGGGTGCGGGCAAGACCATGCTCGCGGCGCGGCTGCCTGCGCTGCTGCCCGACCTCGTGCCCGAGCAGGCGCTCGAGGTGGCGTCGATCCGCTCGCTCGGCGGGCAGGGCATCGGGTCGGCGCTGCCGTCGCGTCCGCCGCTCGAGAGCCCGCACCACACGGCGAGCTCCGCGGCCATGGCGGGCGGCGGCTCGCGGGTCATCCGGCCCGGCGCGGTCACGCGTGCGGCGCACGGCGTACTCGTCCTCGACGAGGCGCCCGAGTTCCCGGCGCGGGTGCTCGATGTGCTGCGCCAGCCGCTCGAATCGGGCGTCATCGAGATCCACCGCGCGAACGCGGTCGCGCGCTTCCCGGCGTCGTTCCAGCTCGTGCTCGCGTCGAACCCGTGCCCGTGCGGGCAGTACGGCGCTCCGGGCGACTCCTGCACCTGCCCGCCGCTGACGCGACGCCGCTACCTCGGCCGACTCTCCGGGCCGTTGCTCGACCGGGTCGACATCCGCCTGGTGGTGCGGCGGGTGTCGGCCGCCGACCTGCGCGAGCAGGGAGCGGGGCTGAGCACTGCGGAGGCGCGACGGCGCGTGGCCGAGGCGCGCGGCGCGGCCGCCGAGCGCCTCTCCGCGACGCCGTGGCGCACCAACGCACGCGTGCCCGGCCCGTGGCTGCGCACGGCGGGCGGGATGCGGCTCGCGCCCGCCGCGACCCGGCGGCTCGACCAGTCGCTCGAACGCGGGGGCATCACGATGCGCGGCTACGACCGCGTGGTGCGGATGTCGTGGACCCTCGCCGATCTCGACGGGGCGACCAGCCCCTCCCGCGAGCACGTGGGCCGCGCGCTCGCCATGCGCGAGGCGGCGGCCGCATGAGCCGCGCGGGAGACCTCGCGGCGGCCGCCGGACGCATGCCGGTCGTCCGCGGGTCCGACGACGACCCGGCCGCCGTGCTCGCGGTCGCGACGCTCATGCACCTCGCCGAGCCCGGCGACGGCACGGCCGGCGCGCTCGTGGCCGCACTCGGCCCGCGTCGCGTCGTCGAGTCGCTCCTCGCCGGCGAGTCGGCCGACGCGCTCGCGCGCGCCGCCGCGGAGGCCGGGGTCGAGCTCGAGCCGGCACTCGTCGCCCGTGGCCTCGGGCGGTGGCTGCCGCGACTCGACCTGCCCGCTGCGGCGCGATCGGTCGCGCAGGCCGCGCGGAGCGGGGCACGTCTGGTACTGCCCGGGGACCATGACTGGCCGTCCGGCCTCGATGATCTCGGCCCGCATGCGCCGCCCGGACTGTGGGTGCGCGGCACGCCGCACGCGCTCGACGCACTGGGCCGCTCGATCGCGCTCGTCGGCGCCCGCGCGGCGACCGGCTACGGCGAACACGTCACGACGCAAGCGGCCGCGGGGCTCGCCGACCGCGGATTCGCCGTCGTCTCCGGCGCAGCCTACGGCATCGACGCGCGGGCCCATCGCGCGACCCTCGCCTCCGACGGCACCACCGTCGCGTTCCTCGCGGGCGGGGTGGACCGCCCGTACCCGGCGGCGCACGACTCGCTGCTCGCCGACATCGCCACCCGCGGGGCGGTCGTCTCGGAGGTGCCGTGCGGCGCCGCGCCCACCAAGTGGCGCTTCCTGCAGCGCAACCGGCTCATCGCCGCCACGGCGAACGCGACGGTCGTGCTCGAGGCGGGGCGTCGCTCGGGCTCGCTCAACACGGCGGGCCACGCTGCTGCGCTGGGGCGGCCGCTCGGGGCGGTGCCCGGGCCCGTCACGAGTCCCGCGTCGGCCGGCTGCCACCGCCTGTTGCGCGAGTACGACGCGGTCTGCGTGACGGATGCCTCCGAGATGGCCGAGCTCGCCGGAGACACCCCGCCCGGCTCATCCGCCCAGCCGCTGCTCGGCGAGCTGGCGCCCGACGAGCTCCGCGCCCTCGACGCCCTCGCCCCGCGCACTGCCCGCAGCGTCGACGACATCGCCCGCCGGGCGGGCCTCGAGCCCACCCGCGCGCGGGCGGCCCTCGCGGGGCTCGAGGCGCTGGGTGCGGCGACTACGCGGGACGCCCGCTGGGTGCGGACGAGCGCGATGCCGACGTGAACGCGCGAGTCGCGTCGGCATCGCGCCGCCGCGCGCTCCGGCGTGGGGCGTGGACGCCGGCGTCGCGACGTCGCTAGCATCGGGTAGCAACTCGACCGATGTCGAGGACCATCGGGTCGTCCGGGGGGAGCTGGCGCGGTGGGTCCGATCCGAGCAGCGCGACCCGAGAGCGAGCATCGTGGACGAAGCACCCCGCACCCCCGAGACCGGCGGACCGAGCCGGCGTACCGTCAACCGGGCCCTGGCCTGGTCCGTTCCGGCGGTCGCCGTGGCCGCGTCCGTGCCGGCGTTCGCCGCGTCCGGGCCGCCGCCGACCGTGCTCGTCGGGGTGGCCTGCAAGATCCCGGGTGCCAGCCAGTCCCGGTGCGACCCGGAGATCAGCCAGGGCATCTTCGCCGGCGACTTCACGAAGGCGTTCGCGATCCCGCTCCAGATCACGAACACGACGTCGGAGGACCTCGTGATCAAGCCGAGCATCACCGTGACCAACGTCCGTGACGGAGCCGGCAACCCCGGCCTCCCGTTCGTCGTGCAGGGCATCTACCCCGACTACTGCACGCCGATCGCGCCCGGCGAGACCGCGGACGTCCTCGTCTACGCGAACTCCGACAACAGCGAGAACGACGACGTCTACGCCGACCTCACCATCTACTGGGGTCACGACTGCACCGACAACGACCACCTCCCGATCTTCATCCCGGACCTCTACGCGCCGGCGTTCCCGCCGTGCTCCTCGAACACCCCGTTCCCGGAGGGGGCGCCGACGTGCACGCCGCCCTTCTACCAGAACTGAACCTCGCAGCCGGTCGGGCCGTTCCCCGGGAACGACCTCGCTCCGACGCCGCGGGAGCCCGCGCCGCGGTCGACCTCGGTGCGCTTCCTGCATAGGCTGGCGACGGGCGCCGCGCCAGCCGTCGGCAGCGCCCGGGAGGAGCGCACGTGTCGAGGATCCCGCTCGGGCAGGACGAGGCCCCCACGCACGTCATCGCGCACCTGAGCGACTCGCACTTCCTCGCCGGCGGCGCTCCGCTGCACGGGGCGATCGACACGGATCGCACGTTCGCCCGCGCGCTCGAGCAGGTCGAGGCATCCGCTCGCCCGATCGACGCGATCGTGCTGACGGGCGACATCGCCGACCTCGGCGAGACCGAGGCGTACGCGCGCATCCGGGGCATGGTCGAGCCGGCGGCCGAACGCATCGGCGCCGAGGTCGTCTGGGTCATGGGCAACCACGACGAGCGCACCCCGTTCCGCGCCGGGCTGCTGCAGGCGGGCCGGGCGCAGGGCAGCGGGGAGGACCCCGTCGACTACGTCGTCGACGTCGCCGGTCTCCGCATCGTCGCGCTCGACTCCACCGACGGCGGGTACCACCACGGCCGCCTCGACGAGGCGCAACTCGACTGGCTGGCCGGCGTACTCGGCGACGCCCCCGAGCACGGCGCGGTGATCGCACTGCATCACCCGCCGCTGGCCACGCCGCTCCCGGTCATGGAGGTGCTCGAACTCCAGCACCGCGACGCGTTCGCGCGCGTGGTCGCCGCCGCGGGCGACCGCGTCCGCGGCATCCTCGCCGGGCACATGCACTACGGGTCGTCGGGCGTGTTCGCCGGGGCGCCGGTGTCGGTCGCCGCCGCCACCGCGTACACGATGGACCTCTCGGCGCCGGCCCGCGAACTCGTCGGCGTCGATGCCGGCCAGGCGTTCGCGCTCGTCGAGGTGCGGCCCACGGGCCTCATCTCGGCCACGGTGCCGATCGGCCGCCCCACGCGGGTGTCCGGCTTCGACGGCGAGTTCCTCGACCGGCTGGAGGCGCTCGCCCCGGAGGAGCGCATCGAGCTGTTCTCCCGCAAGCGGTGAGTCGCCCGGCCCGCGCGCGGGCCGGGCGGGATGCTGGGGGCATGCGACAGGCTGCGGCCGTCGAACGCTACCTCGACGAACTGGGCGCCGTGCGCGGTCTGAGCCCGCGCACCGTCGACTCGTACGCGTCCGACCTGGCCGACCTGAGCCGGTTCGCAGGTGATCGGGGGGTGGCGGATGCCGCGGGGCTCGACCTCGACCTGCTGCGGGATTGGCTCTACGAGGCCACCGAGCGCGGCCTCGCCCGCGCGACGATCGCGCGCCGCGCCGCTGCCGCGCGCGGCTACACGGCCTGGCTGACGCGCAGGGGAGTGCGCGACGACGACCCGGGCGCGCGCCTTCGTGCGCCGAAGACCCGTCGCTCGCTCCCGCGCGTCGTCTCGACGACGCAGGCGGCGGAGCTGCTCGCGGACGCCGCTGCGCGTGCCGCGGACGGCGACCCGGTCGCGCTGCGAGACGTCGCGATGCTCGAGCTGCTCTACGCCTCGGGCATCCGCGTGTCGGAGCTCACCGGCCTCGACGTCGACGACATCGACCGCTGGCGTCGCACTGCCCGTGTGCTCGGCAAGGGCGGCAAGGAGCGGGTGGTGCCGTACGGCGCCCCCGCCGCCGATGCACTCGAGCGCTGGCTGCGCACCGGTCGTGTCGTGCTGCTCGCACGAGGGGCCGGCGGGTCGGATGCGGCCGCCGCGGCGTTCCTCGGCGCGAAGGGCGCGCGCATCTCCCCGCGGATCGTGCACCGCCTCGTCTCCGACGTGCTCGACGCCTTCCCGGGCGGCGGGCCCGCCGGACCGCACACGCTGCGGCACGCGGCCGCGACGCACCTGCTCGACGGCGGCGCCGACCTCCGTACCGTGCAGGAGATGCTCGGCCATGCGAGCCTCGGCACCACGCAGATCTACACGCACGTCTCGGCAGAGCGCCTCAAGGAGAGCTACCGGCTCGCGCACCCGCGCGCCTGACGCACCGGGCTCCGGTGCTCAGTCGAGCGGCAGCAGCACCGCCCGCGGCACACCGCCGAGGAACACCAGCGGCGAGACGTACCGCCCGTCGACGCGTGCTCCGAGATGGAGGCAGTCGGCGCAGTGTCCGCCCGTCGATCGGGCGCCGAGCACCTCGCCGGCCCGCACGACCTCGCCGACCGCGACCGAGGGGGCGACCGGCTCGAGCGTCAAGACCACCCCGTCGCCGTGGTCGACGGTGACGAGCGTACGGTCGCCGACCCAGCCCGCGAACGCGACCACGCCGTCGTCGGGTGCGAGCACCGGGTCGCCCTCGGCCGCGGCGAGGTCGATGCCGCGGTGCCCGGCCGAGTACACCGTGTCGCCGGCGCGGTAGCCCGTGACGACCGAGATCGGCGCGGCGACCGGCCACCGCCACGCGGCGTCCGGGGACACGACGGAGGCGGTCGCGCCGGCGGCGGCCGCGGGGGAGGCGGGCACCACGAGCGGGTCTCGCCCCGACGCTGCGGGGCTCGCCGTGGCGACCCCGGGTGCGAGCAGGCAGGCGAGCAGCGCGACGGCGACTGCGGCGGGGAGCGCGAGGCGGAGCGTGCGGCCCGGGCGGGCGGGGGAAGCGGTCATGCCGACACCCTCGCGGAGGTGCGGACGCGGGCTCCGTGGCATCCGCTCGCCTGGCCCGAACCGGCCCGCGTGCGGAGCTGGGGAGGAGCCTCGCTGTGATATCGTGGCCGGAGCACCCCGGTCTCCGGGGTGACTTCGCGTGCCCGTGAGGCGACACCCTCCATCAGTCCCGTTCGGAAGAACGGGTGGAGTCGTGCGCCGGGCACCAGGGTCCGCGCCGCCGGCGCGAACGACAACTGAGAACAGAAGGAGTACGGCCATGGCCGTCGTCACCATTCGCCAGCTGCTCGACAGCGGCGTGCACTTCGGGCACCAGACCCGTCGCTGGAACCCCAAGATGAAGCGATTCATCTTCACCGAGCGTTCCGGCATCTACATCATCGACCTGCAGCAGTCGCTCGCCTACATCGACAAGGCCTACGACTTCGTCAAGGAGACGGTCGCCCACGGCGGCACCATCCTCTTTGTCGGCACCAAGAAGCAGGCGCAGGAGTCGATCGCCGAGCAGGCGACGCGCGTGGGCCAGCCCTACGTGAACCAGCGCTGGCTCGGCGGCCTCCTCACCAACTTCCAGACGGTGTCGAAGCGCCTCGCCCGCATGAAGGAGCTCGAGGAGCTCGACTACGAGGGCACCACCTCGGGCTTCACCAAGAAGGAGCTGCTGCTCAAGAAGCGCGAGCTCGACAAGCTGCACAAGTCGCTCGGCGGCATCCGCAACCTCGCGAAGACCCCGTCGGCCCTCTGGGTGGTCGACACCAAGAAGGAGCACCTCGCGATCGACGAGGCGAAGAAGCTCGGCATCCCCGTTATCGCGATCCTCGACACCAACTGCGACCCCGACGAGGTGCAGTACCCCATCCCGGGCAACGACGACGCGATCCGCTCGGTGAGCCTGCTCACCCGCATCGTCGCCGACGCCGCGGCCGAGGGCCTCATCCAGCGTCACCAGAAGCCCGAGGAGGGCGCCGAGGCCGCCGAGCCGCTCGCCGAGTGGGAGCAGGAGCTCCTCCAGGCGCAGACGCCGGAGCAGTCGTCGGCCGAGACCGACAAGGTCGACGGCCCCACCGCTGAGGCCCAGGAGGTCGCCGAGGTTCCCGACGTCGTCGCCGCAGAGGCCGCGACCGAGGCCCCGGCCGCCGACGAGGCCGCCGCCAAGTAGTCCACCCGAGACACATCGAGCAAGGAGAAGCAGAGCGAATGGCAAACGTCAGCATCGCCGACATCAAGGCGCTGCGCGAGCAGCTCGGCACCGGCATGAGCGACACCAAGGCCGCCCTCGTCGAGGCGGACGGTGACCTCGAGAAGGCGACCGAGATCCTGCGCCTCAAGGGCGCCAAGGGCAACGCGAAGCGCGCCGACCGCTCGACCTCGGAGGGCCTCGTGGCCGCGACCGAGAACGGCAACGGCACCGCCACGCTCATCGAGCTGGCCTGCGAGACCGACTTCGTCGCCAAGGGCGACAAGTTCATCGCCCTCGCCGACCGCGTGCTCGCGGCCGTCGCGGCCGCCGGCGCCGACTCGGTCGAGGCGGCGCTCGCCGCTCCCGCCGAGGGCAAGACGGTCGCCGACGTGATCAGCGAAGAGGCCGCCATCCTCGGCGAGAAGGTCGAGCTTCGCCGCGTCGCGCTCGTGCAGGGCGAGCAGTTCTCGATCTACCTGCACAAGACGTCGAAGGACCTGCCCCCGCAGGTCGGCGTCGTGCTCGGCTTCGCCGGCGACGACGCGGAGACCGCTCGCTCGGTCGCGCAGCACATCTCGTTCGCCGCGCCGGAGTACCTCACCCGTGAGGACGTCCCGGCTGAGGCCGTCGAGAAGGAGCGCGCGCTCGTGGAGCAGATCACGCGCGAGGAGGGCAAGCCGGAGGCGGCGCTGCCCAAGATCGTCGAGGGTCGCCTGGGCGCCTACTTCAAGCAGGTCGCACTGCTCGAGCAGGACTACGCCAAGGACAACAAGCTGAAGGTGAGCAACGTGCTCTCCGACGCCGGGCTCACCGTGAGCGGCTTCGCCCGCTTCAAGGTCGGCGCCTGATCGAATGAGAGGGAGTCCGGATCGCGCATCGCGATCCGGGCTCCTTTTTCATGCCCGTCGCAGTGGGCGGCCGGCATGCGCATGGGTAACGTGGTGCTGACAGGAAGGACACGGGGGATGGCTGGTACGAACACGCGCAGGCGCGTCCTGTTGAAGCTCTCGGGGGAGGCGTTCGGCGGTGGGTCGCTCGGCGTGAACCCCGACGTGGTGAGCGCGCTCGCGCGCGAGATCGCCGAGGCGGCCGAGCAGGTCGAGATCGCGGTGGTGGTCGGCGGCGGCAACTTCTTCCGAGGCGCCGAGCTCTCGCAGCGCGGCATGGACCGCGGTCGAGCCGACTACATGGGCATGCTCGGCACGGTCATGAACGCGCTCGCCCTGCAGGACTTCCTCGAGCAGGCGGGCGCCGAGACCCGCGTGCAGTCCGCGATCGAGATGACCCAGGTCGCGGAGCCCTACATCCCGCGCCGCGCGGAACGTCACCTCGAGAAGGGGCGCGTCGTCATCTTCGGTGCCGGCGCCGGCCTGCCGTACTTCTCGACCGACACGGTCGCGGCGCAGCGCGCGCTCGAGATCGGCGCCGACGTCGTGCTCGTCGCCAAGAACGGCGTGGACGGCGTGTACACCGACGACCCGCGCACCAACCCCGACGCGGTCAAGATCGACTCGATCAGCTACCAGGACGCGCTCCAGCGCGGCCTCAAGGTGGTCGACTCGACCGCGTTCAGCCTCTGCATGGACAACGGCATGCCCATGCAGGTGTTCGGCATGCAGCCGAGCGGCAACGTCACCGCCGCCATCCTGGGCAGCGACCTGGGCACGCTCGTCGGCAACGGCGCGGCCGCGGCGGGGTAGCCCGGCGCCCCACGACTAGACTGTCCCGAGCAGCGAAACCGAAGGAGTCCACGTGATCGCGGATGTACTGTCCGATGCCTCGACCCGCATGAACAAGGCCGTCGAAGTCGCCAAGGACGACTTCGCGACCGTGCGCACGGGGCGCGCCAACCCCCAGCTGTTCCAGAAGATCATGGTCAGCTACTACGGCACGCCGACCCCGCTGAACCAGCTCGCGTCCCTGCAGAACCCCGAGGCGCGCACGCTCGTCGTCACTCCGTACGACAAGAGCGCCCTGCGCGACATCGAGCAGGCGATCCGCGACACCCCGAACCTCGGCGCGAACCCGAACAACGACGGCAACATCATCCGCGTCACCCTGCCGGAGCTCACCGAGGAGCGCCGCAAGGAGTACGTGAAGCTCGTGCGGTCGAAGGCGGAGGACGCCCGCGTCTCGGTGCGCAACATCCGTCGCACCGCCAAGAGCGACCTCGAGTCGCTCAAGGGCGAGGTCGGCGACGACGAGGTCGTGCGCGGCGAGAAGGAGCTCGAGCAGGTCACCAAGACGCACGTCGACGCGATCGACGAGGCGCTCAAGCGCAAGGAAGCCGAACTCCTCGAGGTCTGAGGGCGAGGATGACAGAGCCCGACGACACCAACGACATCGATCCGGGTCAGCCGGGCGCGCCCTCCGAGCGGCGGGCGCACATGCAGGCGCGACGGGTCGAGCTCGAGCGACAGTTCGAGGCGACGCGCGCGCAGTTCGACGCCACGCAGGAGCGCATCCAGGCGCGCACCGGGCGCAACCTGCTGCTCGCGATCGCCATCGGGCTCGTGCTCGGCGGCGGCCTGCTGGTCAGCCTGCTCATCGTCAAGGAACTGTTCATGGTGTTCGCCGGCCTCCTGGTCGGCTTCACCACGGCCGAGCTCGCGACCGCGCTCCGCCGCGCCGGCTACGCCGTGCCGCGGATCCCGACCGTGGTCGGCGCAGTGGCGGTCGTGCCCGTCGCGTACTACGGCGGGGTCGCGGGCCAGCTCATCGGCGTCCTCGGCGCGATCCTCCTGGTCAGCGCCTGGCGCGTGGTGGAACAGCTCATCCCCGCGACGCGGCGCGACTCGAAGCTCGTGCCAGACCTGTCGGCGGGCGTGTTCGTGCAGGTGTACGTCACGTTCCTCGCGGCGTTCGTCGTCGTGCTGACCGCGCAGGACGGCGGCCAGTGGTGGGCGCTCGGCTTCATCGTGATCGTGGTGCTCGCCGACACCGGCGCCTACGCCGCCGGACTGACGCTCGGGAAGCACCCCATGGCGCCCGTGATCAGCCCGAAGAAGACCTGGGAGGGCTTCGCGGGCGGCGCCGTCACGTGCCTCGTCGCGGGCGTGCTCGTCGGCCTGTTCATGCTCGGCACCACGTGGTGGTTCGGCCTGCTGTTCGGCGCCGCGATCTTCCTCTCCGCGACGCTCGGCGACCTGGCCGAGTCGCTCATCAAGCGCGACATCGGCATCAAGGACATGAGCTCCAAGCTCCCGGGCCACGGCGGGTTCCTCGACCGGCTCGACTCGATCCTGCCGTCGGCCGCGGTCGCCTTCACAGCCTTCCTGCTCTTCTCCGGCGTCTGAGGCAGAATAGTCCGGTGCACTCGACCTTCCCGCGCGTCAGGCGTCCCCGGCTCGGCTACCACGTCGAGCAGGTCGATGCGTTCCTCGCACGGGCGCGACGCGCCTACGACGGCGTCGGCGGCGAGGCCGACGCGCTCGCGGCCGAGGACATCCGCCTGACGGCGTTCTCGATGCAGAAGGGCGGCTACTCGACCGCGCACGTCGACGCGGCGCTGGAGCGCCTCGAGGACGCCTTCGCCGCGCGCGAGCGCCAGCGCGCGGCCGCCGACCAGGGCGAGGGGGAGTGGATCAACGAGGCCCGCGCGACCGCGCAGGTCGTGATCAACCGCCTCGCGCGCCCCGAGGGCCACCGCTTCGACCGGGTGTCCTTCCTCGCCGTCGGCTACAGCACCCGCGAGGTCGACCGGTTCGCGCAGAAGCTCATGCGCTACTTCCGCGACGGCGCGCCGATCAGCGTCGACGACGTGCGCACCGTGGTGTTCCGCCCGCAGCGCGGGGGCTACCGCGAGGTGCAGGTCGACCTCGTGCTCGACGCCGTCGTCGACGTCATGCTGGCCGTGCGATGACCCGCCGCGCGCGTCGCGACCACGCCCGCGGGCTCCGCTAGACTCGCCCTATCGTGGGCAGGCACTCAGGGCATCCGCCGAACTCAGCCATTGCACCGGCGGCGCGTCCGCCGGTGCGTCGTCGTACGACCGCTTCCGCTCCGGAGCGGCCCGCAGCCGCCCGCCGCTCTGCGAAGCAGGCCGTGACCGTCGTGTTCGCCTTCGCGGCATCCGTCTCGTTCGTGCTCGTGCAGCTCGTCGACCCGTATGCGGGCGCGACCGCGTCGGGCGACTACCGCACGAGCGGTGACCGCTTCGGCGGCGAGGCGACCCAGGCGGTGGAGGTCACGGGCGACTACGACTTCACGGCGACGCGGAACGAGTACGTCGTCGAGGCGAAGCCCGAGCCGGCAGCCGTCGCCGAGACGCCCCTCACCCTCGCCGCACCGCCCGCCGTCGTCCCCGACCCGGGCTCGGCGCAGGCCTACGCGGCCACCGCGGTCGCGGCCCGCGGCTGGGGTTCCGGCGAGTTCGACTGCCTCGTCGCGCTCTGGAACAAGGAGTCGGGCTGGCGGGTCAACGCGATGAACCCGTACAGCGGCGCGTACGGCATCCCCCAGGCCCTGCCGGGCTCGAAGATGGCCACGGCGGGCGCCGACTGGCAGACGAACGCCGCGACGCAGATCGAGTGGGGCCTGGGCTACATCGCCGGCCGGTACGGCACGCCGTGCGGCGCATGGTCGCACTCGCAGTCGGTCGGCTGGTACTAGGCGGGCGGATGCCTCGCAGCAATCGCCGCCGCGGCAGCCGTCGCGCACGTGAACAGGACGCCGAGCCGCTCGACGTCGAGCGCCTCCGCGCCGGCTGGAAGCGCACCGAGCATCGTCGCGACGGCGAATGGTTCGTGCAGCCCGTCTCCGAGGCGCAGGCGAACAAGCCGTACACCTGCCCGGGGTGCGGCCTGCAGGTCGACCCGGGTACCGCGCACGTGGTGGCCTGGCGCGCCGACGGCGTGCTCGGCGACGCGGCCGACCTCGCCGCGCGACGGCACTGGCACACGCACTGCTGGAAGGTGAAGCCATGACGAGCGAGACGAACGGAACCGAGATCCGCGCGGGCGCCGAGTTGCCCGCTCGGCGCGAGGAGGTCGAGCTCGAGACGAGCGACGGCCTCACCCTGGTGGGCGAGCTGGCGCTGCCGGAGAGCGGCGAGCCGACGGCGACGCTCGTGACGCTGCATCCGCTGCCCACCGCCGGCGGGTTCATGGACTCGCACATCCTGCGCAAGGCCGCCGCCCGGCTGCCCGCGCTCGCGAACGTCGCCGTGCTGCGGTTCAACACGCGCGGCACCGAGTCGCCGCGCGGGCGGAGCGAGGGCGCGTTCGACCACGGCGAGGCGGAGCGGCACGACGTCGACGCCGCGATGGCGTTCGTCGCCGAGCGCGGCCTGCCGCGCCCGTGGCTCGTCGGCTGGTCGTTCGGCACCGAACTGGCCCTGAAGTACGGACGGCCGCACGACGTCGAGGGGCTCATCCTGCTCTCGCCGCCGCTGCACCGCACCGACGACGAGGAGCTGCAGGCGTGGGCGGGCGACGAGCGGCGCATCGTCGCGCTCATCCCCGAGCACGACGACTTCCTGCAGCCCGACGAGGCACGCGTGCGGTTCTCGCTCGTGCCCCACCTCGAGCTCATCGCGGTCGAGGACGGCCGGCACCTCTGGGTGGGGGAGACGCAGACGCGCCGTGTGCTCGACGAGATCGTGCGGGTCGTGGCCCCGTCGGTGCCGGTGCCGCTGCCGACGCGCTGGCCCGCCTGAGCGTCGCCGGGCCGGGGGTGCGGATGCCCCGGGGCATCCGCTCGCTCAGCGCTCGTTCTGCCGGGGGATGATGACCTGCTTGATGATCAGCAGGATCGACGCGGCCACGGGGATCGCGATGAGCGCGCCGAGCACGCCGAGCAGCGAGCCTCCCGCGAGCGCGGCGACGACGACCACGGCGCCCGGCACCTGGACCGCCCGGTTCATGATGTGCGGGCTGAGCACGTACGCCTCGACCTGCATGTAGATCACGTAGTAGATGGCCGCGACGAGTGCCGTCAGCGGTGAGCCGATGCCGGGGATCAGCGAGACGAGCACGATGATCACCGAGCCCGTCAGCGTGCCGACCAGCGGGATCAGCGAGAGCACGAACGCCACGAACGCGAGCACCGCCGGGAACGGCGCCTGGATGATGGAGAGGAAGATGAAGCTCGCGACGCCGTTGATCGAGGCCAGCGAGACCTGGCCGACCACGAAGCGGCCGACCGACTGCGTGATCTGCTCCGTGAGGTCGGCGAACCGTGCGCGGCGCGACGCGGGCACCAGCTGGTAGGTCGCCCGCTTCATCGAGTTGAGCGAGGCCGTGAAGTAGAGCGTCAGGATCAGCACGACTATGCCGCCGAACACGGCCGCGCCGATGCTGAACGCCACCGCGAGCACGCCGCCCGCGAGCTCGGCGACGCTCGCCGGGTCGTTCACGAGGTCGACGGCCGCGTCGGAGATGCCCTGGAGGATGTCCTCGACCCGGAGCATCGGGAACTGCTGGCTGAGGACGTCGACGAGCTCGCCCGACTCGATGCGCCGGAAGATCACGGGGATCTGGTCGATCAGCTGGCCGACCTCGTCGACGATGATCGGCACGACCGCGAGCACCAGTCCCGTGACGAGCGCGACGACGGCCGCCATCACCGTGATGATGGCGGCCCAACGCGGGAAGCCGCGCCGTTCCAGCCAGGTCACGACGGGGTCGAGACCGAGGGCGAGGAACAGCGCGGCCCCGATGTACGTGATGATCGTCGAGAGGCTGACGACCGACAGGATGATGAGCAGGCCCAGGCCGACACCGAGGGTGCCGACCAGGCCGAGGCGGAACGCGTTCTGGATCTTCACGAGCCGCGGACCGCCTCTCCGCCGCCTACTTGGAGGAGTTGGCGGCCACCTGCTCTGCCTGGGTCAAGACGCCGCGGAGGCTCTCGAAGTAGCCGGCGACCGCGTCACGCTCGATCCTAATCTGCGACAGGCGGTCCTCGGCGTCAGCCACGAGGGCGCGCGTGCGCTCGTCGGCCTCGGCGATCATCTTGCGTGCCTGCTCGTTGGCGGCTGCGATGCGCTCGCGCGCCTCCTCGTCGGCGCGCTCGCGCGACTTGAGGATGTCGGAGCGCAGCTCCGCCTCGAGGCGCTCGTTCTCGGCGCGGCTCTCCTCGGTGCGGGCGATCGCCTCGGCGAGCTCGGCGTTCGCGTCGTCGAGGAACTTCTGCGTCTCGGCCACGGCCTGGCGGTGCGCGGTGAGCAGCTCCTGCTCGGCGTCGTCGCGCTTGGCGGTGAGCTCTGCGTCGAGGTCGGTGCGGGCCTGCTCGATCTCGCGGCGCATCCGGGTGACCTCGTGCGTGGTCTTCTTGCGCATCGCGGCGAGCTGGTTGTCGAGCTCGATGCGGGCGCCCTCGGCCTCCGCCTCGAAGTCGGCGCGGGACTGGTCCTGCTCGAGCGCGAGGTCGGCGCGGGCCTGGTCGAGTCCGGCCTCGTGGCGGGCGCGCACGCGCTCGAGCTCGTGCTCGAGCTTGAGCTTGGCGGTCTCGGCCTCGCGCTCGAGGTCGACCTTCACCTGCTCGCGCTCCTGCTCGATGCCCTCGCGCGCGGCGTCGATCTCGCGCTGCAGGTCGGCGCGCGCCTGCTCCATCTCGTGCGCGAGGGCGACGCGGCCCTCGGCGGCCTCGGCCTCGATGCCGGCGCGCGACTCGGCGCTCTCGCGCTCGAGGTCGAGACGGGCCTGCTCGGTCTCGCGGGCGAGGTCGAGGCGGGCCTGCTCGGTCTCCTTGGCGAGCTCGGCCCGAGCGCGGTCGAGCTCGATGGCCACCTCGGCGCGGGTCTGCTCGGTCTCCTCGGCGAGGCCCTCGGCGGTGCGGCGGGCCTCCTCGGCCTCGGTGTTCGCCTCCTGCAGGACCTTCGCGGCCTCGCGCTCGGCCTCCGAGCGCATCGCGTCGGACTCGCGCTTGGCGGTGGTGCGCAGCTCGGCGGCCTCGGTAGCGATCGCCCCCCGGATCGCGGCCGCGTCGCGCGCGGCGTCCTGCCGCAGCTGCTCGCTGTGGTCGTGGGCGCGGGCGACCATGTCGTCGGCCTCGGCGCGTGCGTTCTCGAGCGTGCGCGTCGCCTGGGCGCGCGCCTCCGAGACGGTGCGCTCGGCGAACTCCTGGGCGTCGGAGCGCAGCAGCGCGACCTCGTCGTCGGCTGCGCGGCGCAGCTTCTCGGCGTCGATGTCGGCCTGCGCGATGAGGCGCGTCGACTGCTCCTCGGCCACGCGCAGCGTGTTCTCGAGCTTCGTGCCGAGGCCGGAGAACGTCGGGTTGCCGACCTCCTCGAGCTCGGCGTTCAGGTCGTCGATGCGGGCGACGAGGCGCTTGACCTCCTTGCCCTGCTCGGCGAGCTGGGTGTTCGCGTTGAGGAGTTCCCGTCGCAGGTCGACGAGTGCCTTGTCGACCTCGTCCTTGTCGTATCCGCGGAACACCTGCGTGAATTCGGTCTCCTCGACCATGTCTCCTCCGGGGGGTGGGGTGGCTGGCCCGCGAACAGGGGGTGAGGCGGGCCCGTCCGATTGTACGGGAGGCGCCTCGGTGGGAGGGCACTCGTGTGCACAGCCATCGGTTGGCCAACTCCCAGCCTCGGCCGATATCGTGGAACGTTGTGTCGCTCGCGACAGGCGGATGCACCGGAGCCCGAACCGGTGCCGGATCCGCGGGCGACCGACTCCCCGACCTGAAGGAGACTCGTTGCGCTTCGTACTCGCGCTGGTTGCGTTCATCGGCGCCGCGCTGATGATCGGCGCCGGCATCGCGCAGCGCACGGTGCTCCTCGAGCCCGACAGCGTCGTGCTCGACGTCACCGTCGAGAACCCCTCGAACTACATGGTCGTCGAGCCCGAGGCGCTCGCCGCCCACGCCGGCCAGCAGTCGTTCACGGTCAGCGGCTCTCCGCAGGTGTTCCTCGCGTACGGCCGCACCGACGATGTGCTCGCCTGGATCGGCGACACCTCGTACACCAGCATCGGCTTCGACGAGGAGGACGGCGTGCTCACCTCGTCGCTCATCACGCCGGCCGCCGACCCGGGTGCGGCGCCCGCGCCGGAGACCGACCCCGACGCGCCAGCGAGCGAGGAGGAGGACGCGGACTCCGACGAGCCCGAGGAGAACCCGGATGCCACGGGCGACCCGTCCGGCTCCGACCTGTGGCTCGACCAGTTCACCGACGAGAACCTGCTGCGCACGACCGTCGACCTCCCCGAGGGCATCACCGTGCTGCTCGCCGCCGACGGCACCGAGAGCGCCCCGTCGCGCATCGGCATCTCGTGGCCGCTCGACAACTCGACGCCGTGGGCCGGCCCGCTGATCGCCGGCGGCTCGCTGCTGTTCCTGATCGGCCTGTTCTTCCTCCTCACCGGGATCCGTCGCCACCGCCGCTCGCGCGGCCCGCGCCGGAACGTCCCGAAGGGTCCCCGCCGCCTCCCGAGCGCACCGAAGCCCACCGCCAAGCAGGTCGGGCGCGGCTCGGGCCGGCGCGCGATCGGCCGCTCGCGGATCGCGGTCGTGCCCGTCGTGGCGATCTCGGCGTTCGCACTCACCGGCTGCTCGGCCGACTACTGGCCGGACTTCGACGCCATGGCCACGTCGTCGCCCACCGCGGAGCCGACGCCCACCGCCGAGGGCGAGGAGGAGCCCGTCGTGCAGGAGGTGACGCCGCCGGCCGTCACGGTCGCGCAGATGGAGCGCATCATGCGCCGCATCGCGGTGCTCGCGGGCGACGCCGACGCCGAGCGCGACGAGTCGCTGCTCTCCGACCGGTTCACCGGGCCCGCGTTCGACGCGCGAGAGGCGAACTACGCGATCCGCTCGTCGCTCGACGACTACGCCGCGCCCGCCGCGATCCGCGCGTCGCCGCTCACGCTCATCCTCCCGCAGCAGGCGAACCTCTGGCCGCGCACGGTGATGGTCGTCACCCAGAACGAGGACGACCCGACCGAGGCGCCGATCGCACTCGTGCTCGAGCAGGACGAGCCGCGCGAGAACTACCACATCGTGTACGAGATGGCGCTCGCGCCCGACGCGCAGGTGCCGCCGGTCGCACCGGCGAGCATCGGCGCGCCGATCATCTCGCCCGAGTTCAAGGGCCTGCTCCTGCCGCCCGGCGAGGTCGCGGCCGCCTACGCGGACGTGCTGCTGAAGGGCTCCGACAGCGAGTACAACGACCTCTTCACGCTCGAGGGCGACGTGCTGCGCGAGCAGCTCGGCGTGGCCGGCCAGCGCGAGATCGCCGAGAGCCTGCCCGACACCGCCGACATCGACTTCACGAACGAGGTCGGCGACGGCCCGACGGTGGCGCTCGCGACCAACGACTCGGGCGCGCTCGTCGCGGTCGAGATCGAGCAGCAGGAGGAGGTGACGCCGAACGACGGCGGCACCATCGGATTCGAGGAGGGCTCGCCGGGCGCCGCCCTGTCGGGCTTCGACGAGAAGAGCGCCAAGGGCGTGCAGCGCCAGGTCTCGCTCCAGCTGCTGTTCTACGTACCCGGTGTCGGTTCCGACGGCACCATCACGCTGCTCGGCTGGTCCGAGAGCCTGATCAACGCCTCGGAGGTCCAGTGACGAACCCGCCCATGCCCGACCCGTCGTCGATGCGCGGCGCCGTGGACCTCTCGTCCCTGGCGTCCCGGCGCTCGGCACCGCAGCCGCCCGCCGCCGACGGGTCCGCTCCGGCCGCCGGCGAGGGCGCACCGGTGCCCGCCTCGGCACTCGTGGTCGACGCGACCGACCAGAGCTTCGGCCAGGTCGTCGAGCTCTCCAAGCGCGTGCCCGTGGTCGTCGACCTCTGGGCCGAGTGGTGCGCCCCGTGCAAGCAGCTCACCCCGGTGCTCGAGCAGCTCGTCGCCGAGTACGCCGGTCGCATCGTGCTCGCGAAGGTCGACGTCGACGCCAACCCGCAGCTGGCGCAGGCGTTCCAGGCGCAGTCGATCCCGACGGTCGCCGCCGTCGTCGCCGGCCAGCCGGTGCCGCTGTTCACCGGTGCGCAGCCCGAGCAGGTCGTGCGCGAGGTGTTCGAGCAGCTGCTGCAGCTCGCCTCGCAGCACGGGGTGAACGGCCGCGTCGACGTGGGCGAGGCGCCCGCCGAGTCGGAGGAGCCGGTCGAGGAGCCGCTGCCCGAGCACGTGCAGGAGGCGTACGACGCGATCGAGCGCGGCGACTACGAGGCCGCTGCGGCCGCGTACCGCACGGCGCTCGTGAAGCAGCCGTCCGACGCCGAGGCGAAGGCCGGCCTCGCGCAGGTCAGCCTGCTGGCGCGGCTGCAGGGCCGCGGCATCGACGAGATCCGCCAGGCCGCGGCATCCGCCCCCGACGACGTCGACGCGCAGCTCGCGGTCGCCGACCTGGACTGCTCGGGCGGCCACGTCGACGACGCCTTCGACCGCCTGCTCACCCTCTTCGCCAAGCTGGCCCCCGCCGATCGCGACCCCGTGCGCGCACGCCTGCTCGAGCTGTTCGAGGTCGTCGGCATCGACGACCCGCGCGTGGGCGCGGCCCGTCGCAGGCTCGCGTCGCTGCTCTACTGAGCCGGCCCGACCGCGAGCACGTGCCGCGCGGATCCGCGCACGGCGCCGGTCGTCACTCCGGCCGCAGCCAGAGCACGCCGAGCGGCGGCAGCGTGAGGTCGATCGACGCCGGACGGCCCTGGAACGGCACGTCCTGCGCGTCGACCCCGCCGAGGTTGCCGACGCCGGAGCCGCCGAACTCCGAGGCATCCGTGTTCAGCACCTCGACCCAGCGCCCGGCGAAGGGCAGGCCGAACCGCTGGCCCGTGTGCGGCACCCCAGCGAAGTTCGCCACGCACAGCAGCGGCCGTCGCTCGCGGTCGTAGCGCAGGAACGCGACCACGTTGGTCTCGGCCGAGCCGCCGTCGACCCACTCGAAGCCCGCGGAGTCGTTGTCGAGCTCCCAGAGCGCGGGCGAGTCCCGGTAGATGCGGTTGAGGCGGCCGACGAGGTCGAACAGCGCGCGGTGGCTGGGCTGGTCGAGCATCCACCAGTCGAGGCTGCGCTCCTCGCTCCACTCGGAGAGCTGCCCGAACTCCTGCCCCATGAAGAGCAGCTGCTTGCCGGGGTGCGCCCACATGTACGCGAGGTACGCGCGCAGGTTCGCGAGCTGCTGCCAGTGGTCGCCCGGCATCTTGTTCAGCAGCGACCCCTTGCCGTGCACGACCTCGTCGTGGCTGATCGGCAGCATGAAGTTCTCGCTGAACGCGTACATGAACGAGAAGGTGATCTCGTCGTGGTGGTACGACCGGTACATCGGGTCCTCGCCGATGTAGCCGAGCGTGTCGTGCATCCAGCCCATGTTCCACTTGAAGCCGAAGCCGAGCCCGCCGCCCGAGGTGGGACGCGTGACGCCCGGCCAGTTCGTCGACTCCTCGGCGATGATGACGGTGCCGGGGTTGCGCTTGTACGAGGTCGCGGTGACCTCCTGGAGGAACGAGATCGCCTCGAGGTTCTCGCGCCCGCCGTGGATGTTCGGCGCCCACTCGCCCTCCTCGCGCGAGTAGTCGAGGTAGAGCATGGACGCGACGGCGTCGACACGGAGCCCGTCGACGTGGAACTCCTCGAGCCAGTAGAGGGCGTTCGCGACGAGGAAGTTCTTCACCCGGGGGTTGCCGTAGTCGAAGATCAGCGTGCCCCAGTCCTTGTGCTCGCCGCGCCGCGGGTCGGGGTGCTCGTAGAGCGGCTCGCCGTCGAACCGGGCGAGCGCCCAGCCGTCCTTCGGGAAGTGGCCGGGCACCCAGTCCATGATCACGCCGATGCCCGCCTGGTGCAGGCGGTCGATGAGGTACCTGAGGTCGTCGGGGAAGCCGAACCGGGCGGTCGGCGCGAAGTAGCCCGTGACCTGGTAGCCCCAGGAGCCGCCGAACGGATGCTCCGCCAGGGGCAGGAACTCCACGTGGGTGTAGCCGAGCTCGCCGACGTAGCCGATGAGCTCGTCCGCGGCGTCGCGGTACCCGAGGCCCTTGCGCCACGAGCCGAGGTGCACCTCGTAGACGCTCATCGGGCCGTCGTGCGGGTCGTGGGCGCGGCGGCGGTCCATCCACTCGTGGTCGCCCCACTCGTACGAGGTGGCGGTCACGGCGGACGCGGTCGACGGCGGGGCCTCGGCCGCGCGGGCCATGGGGTCGGCGTGGGTGACCCAGTCGCCCGACCGGGTGCGGATCTCGAACTTGTACAGCGCGCCGGGGGCGACGTCGGGCACGAACAGCTCCCACACCCCGTTGCCGCCCATGTTGCGCATGGCGTGCGCGGAGCCGTCCCAGTCGTTGAAGCTGCCCTGCACGCGCACGGCCTGGGCGTGCGGCGCCCAGACCGAGAACGACGTGCCCGACACGGGGGAGCCGATGCCCCAGTGGTCGCGGTGGTGCGCGCCGAGCACGCGCCACAGCTCCTCGTGGCGGCCCTCGCCGATCAAGTGCAGGTCGAGCTCGCCGATCGACGGGGCGAACCGGTACGGGTCGTCGGCGGTCCACTCCGCGCCGTCCTCGTAGCGGGCCTCGATGCGGTAGTCCTGCGGCGAGAAGTCGCCGACGCCCTGCCAGATGCCCCAGCCGAGGTGCTCGAGCGGCAGCCGGCCGTCCTCGAGCACCGCGTCCACGTCTCGGGCGAGCGGTCGGCGGGCGCGGATCACCGTGCGCGCGGGCTCGCCCGGTCGCTCGATCGGGTGCTGGCCGAGCACGCCGTGCGGGTCGTGGTACCGGCCCTCGCCGACCGCGGCGAGGATGTGGTCGGCGGGGCGCGCGGGCATCGCGGGCCGCGGGTGGGTGTCAGGCATCGATCGCCCCTCTCACGTGCAGGATGTGCACCGGCATGGTGAACGCGTCGAGTCGCACGTAGTTCGACGCCCCCCACTCCCAGCTCTCGCCGCTCACGAGCTCGTCGACCCGGTAGCGGGTGCCTTCCGGCAGCCCGAAGGCGGTGACGTCGAGGTGCACGGTCGTCTCGCGCACGGAGTGCGGGTCGACGTTGGCGATGACGACGATCGTGTCGGGCTCGCCGGACGCCGTGAACGCGCCGTCGAGGTGCTTGCTGTACGCGAGGATGGCCGGGTCGTCGGTGGCGTGGAAGCGGATGTTCCGGAGCTGCCCGAGGGCCGGATGCTGGGCGCGGATGCGGTTCAGGATGCCGAGGTAGAGCCCGAGCGAGCGCCCCTCCGCCTCGGCGCGGGCGAAGTCGCGCGGCTTGTACTCGTACTTCTCGTTGTCGATGGCCTCCTCGGCGCCGGGCCGCGCGACCGACTCGAAGAGCTCGAAGCCCGAGTACACGCCCCACAGCGGGCCGGCGGTGGCCGCGATGGAGGCGCGCACGGTGAACGCCGCCGGGCCGCCGAACTGGAGGTACTCGGTGAGGATGTCGGGCGTGTTCACGAACAGGTTCGGGCGCATGTAGTCGGCAGTCTCCTGCGAGACGCTCGTGAGGAACTCCTCGAGCTCCTCCTTGGTGTTGCGCCACGTGAAGTACGAGTACGACTGCTGGAAGCCGACCGCGGCGAGCGAGCGCATCATCGCCGGCCGCGTGAACGCCTCGGCGAGGAACACGACATCGGGGTGCTCGGCGTTCACCTCGCCGATGATCCACTGCCAGAACGCGAGCGGCTTGGTGTGCGGGTTGTCGACGCGGAAGATGCGCACGCCCTGCGCGATCCAGTGCCGCAGCACCCGCAGCGCCTCCTGCCGGATGCCCTCGGGGTCGTTGTCGAAGTTGATCGGGTAGATGTCCTGGTACTTCTTCGGCGGGTTCTCCGCGTACGCGATGGTGCCGTCGGGCAGCGTCGTGAACCACTCCGGGTGCTCGGTGACCCACGGGTGGTCGGGCGAGGCCTGCAGCGCGAAGTCCATGGCGATCTCGAGGCCGAGCTCGTTCGCCCGCCGCACGAACGCGCGGAAGTCGCGCAGCCGCCCGAGGTCGGGGTGGATGGCGTCGTGCCCGCCCTCGGGCGAGCCGATGGCCCACGGCGAGCCGGGGTCGTCGGGGCCGGCGTCGAGCGTGTTGTTCGGGCCCTTGCGGAACGCGCGTCCGATCGGGTGGATCGGCGGCAGGTAGACCACGTCGAAGCCCATCGCGGCGACCTCGGCCAGTCGCTGCTGGGCGGTGCGGAAGTTGCCGCTCCGCCAGCGGCCGTTCTTGTACCGGTGCGCGCCCTCCGAGCGCGGGAAGAACTCGTACCAGGAGCCGACGCCCGCGGCGCGCCGCTCGACCCGGATCACGTGCTCGGGCGACGTCGTCGTGAGCGTCGCGAACGGGCGCAGGTGGAACTCGGCGTGCAGCGCCGCGTCGTCGATCACGGCGGCGCGCTCGTCGACGGGCTTCGCACGGTTGCGGAGCAGTCGGGCGGATGCCGCGAGCCGGCGCCTCGCGCGCTGCGGGCGCTTCATCTGCAGCGACGCCTTCTGCAGCATCCGCGCGCCGATCTCGAACATGAGCTCGACGTCGATGCCCGCGGGCACCTTGATGCCCGCGTCGTGCACCCAGGTCTCGAACTCGTCGCCGAACCCCGTCACGCTCCAGCGCCACTCGCCCACCTCGTCGACCAGGGCGAGCGCCTCCCAGCGGTCGAGTCCCGGTCCCATCAGGTGCATCCGATGCTCGCTCGACTCGCCGGAGGGCGAGGTGAGGTGCAGCATGGCGCCGACGGCGTCGTGTCCCTCGCGGAAGACGGTGGCCCGGAAGGGCACCACCTCGCCGTCGAACGCCTTCGGGCGCAGTTCCGGCTCGAGCGATGCGGGAGTGAGGCGGCCCACCGGGATCCGGCCGACCGTCGTCGTGGGGGAGGTCACGTTCCGACCGTATCGCGTCGACACGGCCATGTCGGGGGATTGCGTTCACGCGTCCGACATGTTGCGCCCGTACGCTGATGCCGTGCGAGCGATCCGTCGATTCACCGTCCGTCCCGTGGTTCCGGAGCGCCTGTCGGCGCTGGAGGAGCTCGCCGCGAACCTGCGCTGGTCCTGGCACCTGCCGACCCGCCGGCTGTTCGAGCACGTCTCGCCGCACGCGTGGGCGGCGACCGGACACGACCCGGTCGCGCTCCTCGGCGAGGTGGAGCCGGAACGGCTGGCCGAGCTCGCGGCCGACGACGGATTCGTCGGGTGGGCCGAGTCGCTGCGCGCCGACCTGCACGGGTACCTCGGCGAGCCGCGGTGGTACCAGGGGCTCGAGGGCCCGGCACCGGCCCGGATCGCCTACTTCTCGCCCGAGTTCGGCATCGCGGCGGCGCTGCCGCAGTACTCAGGCGGCCTCGGCATCCTCGCCGGCGACCACCTGAAGAGCGCGAGCGACCTGGGGGTGCCGCTGACCGCCGTGGGGCTGTTCTACCGCGCGGGCTACTTCTCGCAGTCGATCTCGCCCGACGGCTGGCAGCAGGAGCGCTACCCGGTGCTCGACCCGGACGGGCTGCCGCTCACCGTGCTGCGCCGGCACGACGGCACGCCCGAGCAGGTGAGCCTCGCGATGCCGGGCGGGCGGGCCCTGCACGCGCGCGTCTGGCAGGCCGCGGTGGGCCGGGTCACGCTGCTGCTGCTCGACACCGACATCCCCGCGAACGACGACGACCTCCGCGGCGTCACCGACCGGCTGTACGGCGGCGGCGGCGAGCACCGCCTGCTGCAGGAACTGCTGCTCGGCATCGGCGGCGTGCGCGCGCTGCGAAGCTGGGAGGAGCTCGGCGGGCACGCGGCCGCCGACGTCTTCCACACCAACGAGGGCCACGCGGGCTTCCTCGGCCTCGAGCGCATCTCCGACCTGATCGGCGAGGGGCTCTCGTTCCAGGAAGCGCTGCAGGCCGTGCGCGCCGGCACCGTGTTCACGACCCACACCCCCGTGCCCGCGGGCATCGACCGGTTCGACCGCGGGCTCGTCGAGCGCTACCTCACGCCCGAGCTGCTGCCCGGCGTGCGATCGGCCGACGTGCTCGCGCTCGGCACCGAGGCCGATCCCGGCTCGCACGCCTTCAACATGGCGATCATGGGCCTCCGGCTCGGCCAGCGCGCGAACGGCGTGTCGAAGCTGCACGGCGAGGTCAGCCGGCGCATGTTCTCCGAGCTGTGGGCGGGCTTCGACGCGAGCGAGGTGCCCATCGACTCGGTCACGAACGGGGTGCACGCGCCGACCTGGACGGATCCGCTGCTGAAGTCGCTCGCCGAGGCGCGGTTCGGCTCGCCCGACACGACCGCGGTCGACTGGGCGTCCGACGTGGTCTCCGACGCCGAGCTGTGGGAGGTCAAGCAGGCCATGCGCGAGCAGCTCGTGGTCGACGCGCGCCGCCGCGTGTCGGAGGCGTGGTCGGCGAGCCACCCCGGCGCGGTGTCGCCGCCGTGGACGTCGGGCGTGCTCGATCCGCACGTGCTCACGATCGGGTTCGCCCGCCGCGTGCCGACGTACAAGCGCCTGACGCTCATGCTGCAGGACCCGGAGCGCCTCGCCGCCATCCTCACCCACCCCGAGCGGCCGGTGCAGATCGTCGTCGCGGGCAAGTCGCACCCCGCCGACGACGAGGGCAAGCAGCTCATCCAGCAGCTCGTGCGCTTCGCGTCCGACCCGGCGGTGCGCCAGCGCATCGTGTTCCTGCCCGACTACGACATCGGCATGGCCCGCACGCTCTACCCGGGCTGCGACGTGTGGCTGAACAACCCGCTGCGCCCGCTCGAGGCGTGCGGCACATCGGGCATGAAGGCCGCCCTGAACGGCGCGCTCAACTGCTCCATCCTCGACGGCTGGTGGGCCGAGTACGCCGACGACGAGAACGGCTGGGCGATCCCGTCGGCCGACGCGGCGGGGGACGCCTCGGAGCGCGACCGGCTCGAGGCATCCGCCCTCTACGACCTCATCGAGCACCGCATCGCGCCCCGGTTCTACGACCGCGACGCCGACGGCGTGCCGACCGCGTGGGTCGGCATGATGCGGCACACGCTCGCGACGCTCTCGCCCGAGCTGTCGGCCGACCGCATGGTGCGCGAGTACGTGCAGCGCCTGTACCGCCCCGCGGCCGAGCTCGCCGCGACGGCGAACGCCGACGACCACCGCCCGGCCCGCGAGCTGGCGGCGTGGAAGGCGCGCGTGCGCGCCGCCTGGCCGTCGGTGCGCGTGCGGCACGTCGAGTCGGGCGGCCTCGCATCGGTGCCGCACGTGGGCGAGGAGCTGCGCCTGCGCGCGCACGTCGACCTCGACGGGCTCTCCGACGACGACGTCGCGGTGCAGGTGGTCTACGGCCGGGTGCGCGACGGCGACGACCTGTCCGACCTGCGCACGTGCGAACTCGACCCGGATCCGTCGACCGACGGCGGCGGCGCTCGCGTGTACACCGGCGCCGTCGCGCTCGAGCGCGCGGGCAACTTCGGGTACACGGTGCGCGTCGTGCCGAAGCATCCGCTGCTGTTCAGCGCCGCCGAGATGGGGCTCGTCGCGCTGCCGTAGGGCGCCCGGTCAGTCGCGCGCGATCGCCGCGTAGCGCCCGCCGGTGACGGCGAGCAGGTCGTCGGGCGCGAGCTCGAGGTCGAGCCCGCGGCGGCCGCCCGAGACGAGGATGGCCTCGAACAGGATCGCGGTCTCGTCGAGCACCGTCGGCGCGGGCGTGCGCTGCCCGATCGGGCTGATGCCGCCGACCACGTAGCCCGTGCGCCGTTCGGCGGCAGCCGGGTCGGCCATGCGCGCCTTCTTGCCGCCGGCCGCGGCCGCGAGCGCCTTCAGGTCGAGCTGGCCCGAGACGGGCACGATGCCGACGACCAGCTCGCCGTCGACGTCGGCGAGCAGCGTCTTGAACACCCGCTCGGGCTCGACGCCGAGCGCCTCGGCGGCCTCGAGCCCGTACGCCTGGGCGCGCGGGTCGTGCGCGTACGGCCGCAGTTCGTAGGCGACGCCGGCCGCGTCGAGCGCCACGGTCGCGGGCGTGCCGCCGCGCCCCGGGGCATCCGCTCGCTTCGCCATCATGCCGACCCCCTCAGTGCGCCCGGAAGACCTGGATCGACGCGGGCCGCACCCGCACCGGGTCGCCGGGGCGACGCTCGCTGACCTGACGCGACGGCGTGTCGCGGCTCGAGTCCCAGAGCCGCGTGTACCCCTCGACGCCGTCGTGCGCGGGCAGGGTCACGCGCGTGCCGCGGTCGCGGCCGTGCAGCACGAGCAGCACGCGGTTGAACGGCTCGGTCTCGGGGGTCGACGCAGCCAGGTACTGCAGGGTGCGCCGCTTCGGGTCCTCCCAGTCGTGGGCCGACATGGGCTCGCCGTGCACGTTGTACCAGTCCATCTGGGTCGCGCTGGGCGTGGTCTCGCCCGGGCGGCCGTAGCGCACCGGCCGCAGTGCGGGGTTCTCGCGACGCAGCCGGATGAGGTGGCGCGCGACGCGCAGCAGGTCGTCCTCCCACGGCTCGCGCTCCCAGTCGAACCAGGTCAGCTCGCCGTCCTGGCAGTAGGCGTTGTTGTTGCCGCGCTGCGAGCGCCCCCACTCGTCACCGGCGGTGAGCATCGGCACGCCCGCCGACAGCAGCAGCGTGCCGAGCAGGTTGCGCATGCTACGGCGACGGTCGGCGAGCACCGCCTCGTCGTCGGTCGGCCCCTCGACGCCGTGGTTGTACGAGCGGTTGTCGTTCGACCCGTCGCGGTTGTCCTCGCCGTTGCCGAGGTTGTGCTTGACGTCGTAGGCGGTCAGGTCGGCGAGCGTGAAGCCGTCGTGCGCCGTCACGAAGTTCAGGCTCGCGAGCGGCCCGCGCTCGGCCGCGAAGGTCTGCGCCGAACCGGCGACGCTCGTCGCGAGCGGCCCGATGCCCGAGACCTGCTCGCGTCGCCGCTGCCGCCGCAGGTCGCCCAGCCAGAAGTCGCGGATGCGGTCGCGGTAGCCGTCGTTCCACTCGCTGAAGCCCGCGGGGAAGTTGCCGGTCTGCCACCCGCCCCAGCCCACGTCCCACGGCTCGGCGATGAGCTTCGAGGCGCCGATCACCGGGTCGTCGAGCATGCCGCGCAGCAGCGGGTGGTCGGGGGAGTAGCCGCCGTGGTCGCCGCGGCCGAGCGACGTGGCGAGGTCGAGCCGGAACCCGTCGACGCCCACCTCGTCGGCCCAGTACCGCATCGAGTCGAGCGCCATGCGCACCGGCGCACGGCCCCCGTAGTACACGGTGTTGCCGCATCCGGTGCTGTCGACGTACGCGCCGTGCGCGTCCTGGCGGTAGTAGCCCGCGTTGTCGATGCCGCGCAGGTGGTACACGGGGCCGTTCGGGCCCTCCTCGGCCGTGTGGTTGTAGACGACGTCGAGCACGACCTCGAGCCCCGCCTCGTGCAGCAGCTTCACCATGCCCTTGACCTCGCGGAGCACTGCGTCGGGGCCGCCCGCCTGCGCCGCGGGGCTCGCGTAGGCCGCGTGCGGGGCGAAGAAGCCGAGCGTGTTGTAGCCCCAGTAGTTCGTGAGGCCCTGGGTGAGCAGCCGCTGCTCGGGCACGAACGCGTGCACGGGCAGCAGCTCGACTGTCGTGACGCCCAGGTCGCGCAGGTACGCGATCGACGACTCGTGCGCGAGGCCCGCGTAGGTGCCGCGCAGCTCGGGCGGCACGTGGGGGTTGCGGCGGCTGAAGCCGCGCACGTGCAGCTCGTAGAGCACGGTGCGGTCCATCGGCACGCGGGGCTTCGTGGACCCGCCCCGGTCGAAGCCGCCGTCGACGATCGCCGAGCGCCAGCCGTCGCCGGGCACGCGCACGAGTCCGCGGGCGTACGGGTCGAGGAGGCGTCGCCGACGGTCGAAGGCGTGGTTGGGGCCCGTCGGACCGTCGACGCGCAGGGCATAGAGGCGTCCGGGCCGCAGTTCGGGGGAGTCGGCTGTCCAGACGCCGTGGCGGTCGCGCGTCATCTCGATGGAGGCGATCGACCACGCGGCATCCGCGGCGTCGGAGACCTCGCACCGCATCGAGGTGGCCGAGTGCGACCACACGCGCAGGCGTCCGCCCTCGGCGGTCGCGCGAACGCCGAGGTCGTGCAGCGCATCGCCCGACGTCATGCGATCTACAGTAGTTCGCGAGGCGGGGTGCCCCTGCCCACCCGAGCCGCAAGGGAGGTGGACGTCATGACCGTCTACCTCGACCATGCCGCGACGACCCCGATGCTGCCCGAGGCGATCGCCGCGCTCACCGACGCGCTCGGTCGCGTGGGCAACCCGTCGTCCATCCACGCCGCCGGGCAGGAGGCCAAGCGCCTGCTCGAGGGCGCGCGCGAGACCATCGCCGCGACGCTCGACTGCGACCCGATCGAGGTCGTGCTCACGGGCGGCGGCACCGAGGCCGTGAACCTCGCGATCAAGGGCCTGTGGTGGGCCAGGCAGGCGGATGCCCCCGAGCCGGCCGCGCCCGGCACCGCGCGGCCGCGCGTGCTCATGCCCGCGGGGGAGCACCACGCGACGATCGACACCGTCGAGTGGCTCGAGGCCCACGAGGGCGCGGTGGTCGAGGAGATTCCGCTCGACGCGCTCGGCCGGGTCGACGTCGACGCGTTCGCGCGCGCGCTCGCGCACTCGCCCGAGACGATCGCGCTCGCCACCATGCTCTGGGCCAACAACGAGGTCGGCACGCTGCAGCCGGTCGCCGAGGTCGCGGCGCTCGCCGCGGACGCCGGGGTGCCGCTGCACGTCGACGCGATCGCCGCCTACGGGCACGTGCCGGTGCGGTTCGCTGCGGCGCGCGCGGCGAGCGGGTCCGGCGGGGCGGGACTCGTCGCGCTGAGCGTGTCCGCGCACAAGATCGGCGGTCCGGTGGGGGCGGGCGCGCTCGTGCTGGCGCGGTCGGCGCGGGTCGAACCGCTGCTGCACGGCGGCGGGCAGCAGCGGCGCATCCGGTCGGGCACGCAGGACGTGGCGGCGGCGGTGTCGTTCGCCGCAGCGGCATCGGTCGCCGCCGACTCCCTCGACGCCGAGGCCGCTCGCGTGTCGGCGCTGCGCGACCGCCTCGTGGCCGGCGTGCGCGAGGCGGTGCCCGACGCGGTGCCGAGCGGCGACCCGGTCGACCGGCTGCCGGGCAACGCGCACTTCGCCTTCCCCGGCTGCGAGGGCGACTCGCTGCTGTTCCTGCTCGACATGGCGGGCGTCGCCGTCTCGACCGGGTCGGCCTGCCAGGCGGGCGTGGCGGAGCCGTCGCACGTGCTGCGCGCGATGGGGCGCAGCGAGGCCGACTCGCGCGGCGCGCTGCGCGTGACCCTCGGCCGCACGACGACCGACGCCGGCGTCGACGCGTTCCTCGCCGCGCTGCCCGCCGCGCACGAGGCCGCCGCCCGCGCCGGCCTCGCCGCGCGCGCCACCTCGTTCGACCGCTGAGCGGTTGCGAGCGCTTCGGCGGTCGCAGTACGTTCGGCGGGAGGGACCCCCACCGGAGGGAGCACCATCATGGACCTGCCCTGGATCGCCTGGGTCGCGATCGTCGCCATCATCGCCGTGTTCGTCTACGCGAGCATCGCCGTGATCGCCAAGCAGCGCGGCGGCTCGAAAGAGGCCGAGGAGCGCCAGCGGCAGCTCGCCGCCGACGTCGAGGCGCTGCAGCGCCGGGTCGAGTCGCTCGAGGCCGGCCGGCCCCGATCCTGACGCGGGGGCCGGTCCCGCGTCGGGCGGTCGTTCAGCGGCCGCTCGTACACTGGGGCGCATGAAGGTCCTCGCAGCGATGTCGGGCGGCGTCGACAGCGCCGTCGCTGCGGCGCGCGCGGTGGAGGCCGGCCACGAGGTGGTCGGCGTGCACCTCGCGCTCAGCCGCATGCCCGGAACCCTGCGCACCGGCAGCCGCGGCTGCTGCACCATCGAGGACTCGATGGACGCCCGCCGCGCGGCCGACCTCCTCGGCATCCCGTTCTACGTCTGGGACTTCTCCGAGCGCTTCAAGGACGACGTCGTCGACGACTTCATCGCCGAGTACGCCGCCGGCCGCACGCCGAACCCGTGCATGCGCTGCAACGAGCGCATCAAGTTCGCCGCGCTGCTCGAGAAGGCGCTGGCGCTCGGCTTCGACGCGGTCTGCACGGGCCACTACGCCACCATCGAGACGGATGCCTCGGGGCACCGCGAGCTCCACCGCGCGAGCGCGGAGGCGAAGGACCAGTCCTACGTGCTCGGCGTGCTGACGGCCGACCAGCTCGCCCACGCGATGTTCCCGCTGGGCGACACCCCGTCGAAGGACCTCGTGCGCGCCGAGGCCGCCCGCCGCGGCCTCGCGGTGGCGCAGAAGCCCGACTCGTACGACATCTGCTTCATTCCCGACGGCGACACCAGCGCCTGGCTCGCCGAGCGCGTCGGCGTCGAGCCGGGCGACATCGTCGACCGAGCGGGCGAGGTCGTCGGCAGTCACGACGGTGCGCACGCGTTCACGGTCGGCCAGCGCCGGGGCCTCCGCCTCGGCACGCCGGCGCCCGACGGCAAGCCCCGCTTCGTGCTCGACGTGCGCCCCAAGGAGCGTAGGGTCGTCGTCGGCCCGCGCGAGGCGCTCGCGATCGCCGAGATCGCCGGGTCGCGCTTCACCTGGGCGGGCGAGCCGCCCGCCGACCCGACCGAGTCGTTCGCGTGCGAGGTGCAGATCCGCGCGCACGCCGACCCGGTGCCGGCGGTCGCCCGGGTGGCGATGCGGGCGACGGATGCGTCGGAGCAGGCGTCGGGCCCTGCCGCATCCGGCAGCTCGGCGGCATCCGTCACCGAGCTCGTGATCACGCCCGACGCGCCGCTCGACGGCGTTGCACCGGGCCAGACCGCGGTCGTCTACGTCGGCACGCGCGTGCTCGGCCAGTGCACCATCGACCGCACGGTGAGCGCCGTGCCCGTCGGCGCGTAGGCGCTGCCGCACCGACCGCATCGCCGGGTGGCGTCGTCTCGATTCGGCCGCCCGCAGCGAGTCGACGTGTCGGCCGACTTCCCTAGGATTGCCACGTGAGCGAGACGGCATCGAGCAGTGTTCCCGGTGACATCGAGGCGATGGGGTTCGAGGCGGCGCGAGCCGAGGCCGATCGGCTCTCGGAGCGCATCGACACCGCACGGCGGGCGTACTACGCCGACGGCGACTCCCCGCTGTCGGATGCCGCGTACGACGAGGCCTACCACCGCCTGGAGGCGCTCGAGCGGGCGTTCCCCGAGCTCGCCGGGCAGGACAGCCCGACGCAGCAGGTCGGTGCCGCGGTCATCGCTGCCGGGTTCCCCGAGCACGAGCACGCCGAGCGCATGCTCAGCCTCGACAACGTCTTCTCGGTCGACGAGTTCCGCGAGTGGGCGGCGAAGGCCGAGGCGGCCGCGGGCACCACGGTGCGCTGGCTGACCGAGCTGAAGATCGACGGGCTCGCGATCAGCCTCGCGTACCGCGACGGCGTGCTCGAGACCGCGACGACGCGCGGCGACGGCCGGGTCGGGGAGGACATCACCGAGAACGTCGAGCTCATCCCCGCGATCCCCAGGCGGCTCACCGGCAGCGGGTTCCCGCCGTTCTTCGAGGTGCGCGGCGAGGTGTTCCTCAGCACGGCCGACTTCGAGGCGCTGAACGCCCGCCAGCGCGAGCTGCAGGCCGAGTACGAGGCGGCCGAGCTCGCGAAGGGCCGTCCGGCCGAGCACATCCCCACCCGATTCGCCGAGTTCGCCAATGCTCGCAACACGGCGGCCGGCAGCCTCCGCCAGCGCCGCGAGAACAAGAACGCCTTCGAGCGCGAGCTGATGCGCGACCGCCTCGGCCGGCTCGCGCTCTACCTGCACGGCATCGGGGCGTGGAGCGAGCCGCCGGTGGCCGCCCAATCCGAGATCTACGACCTGCTCGCCTCGTGGGGGCTTCCGGTGTCGCCGTACGCGCGCGTGTTCGACGCGATCGACGGCGTGGCCGGCTTCATCGATCACTGGGGCGAGCACCGGCACGACGTCGAGCACGAGATCGACGGCATCGTCGTGAAGGTCGACGACCTGGCACTCCACGACGAGCTCGGGGCGACGAGCCGCGCTCCGCGCTGGGCCATCGCGTACAAGTACCCGCCCGAGGAGGTGCACACGAAGCTGCTCGACATCGTCGTCGGCGTCGGCCGCACCGGCCGCGCGACTCCGTACGCGGTCATGGCGCCCGTGAAGGTCGCGGGTTCGACGGTGCGGCAGGCGACGCTGCACAACCAGGACGTCGTGAAGGCCAAGGGCGTGCTGATCGGCGACACCGTGGTGCTCCGCAAGGCCGGCGACGTGATCCCCGAGATCCTCGGCGCGGTCGAGCAGCTGCGCGACGGCACCGAGGTCGAGTGGCAGATGCCCGAGGCCTGCCCCGAGTGCGGCACCACGCTGCGGGCCATGAAGGAGGGCGACATCGACCTCCGCTGCCCGAACGCGCGCGCCTGCCCGGCGCAGGTGCGCGGCCGCGTCGAGCACATCGGGTCACGCGGTGCACTCGACATCGAGGCGCTGGGCGAGGTCACCGCGGCGGCCCTCACCCAACCGGAGGTGCCCGAGGTGCCGCCGCTCGTCACCGAGGCCCGGCTGTTCGACCTCACCGTCGAGGAGCTCGTGCCCATCGAGGTGATCGTGCGCGACGCCGAGACCGGCGAGCCGAGGCTCGACGAATCGACCGGCGAGCCCGTGCGGCGTGCGCCGTTCCAGAAGTGGAGCGCGGCGACCTACCCGCCCGGCACGGAGGACCTGACCCCGGCGGAGCGCCGGGCCGCGGGCATCCGCAAGAATCACCGCGAGCTGCTGCCGTCGGAGGCGGCGACGCGACTCGTCGACGAGCTCGACCGGGCGCGCACCAAGCCGCTCTGGCGGCTGCTGGTGTCGCTGAACATCCGGCACGTCGGGCCGGTCGCCGCCCGGGCGCTCGCCGACCACTTCGGGTCGCTCGACGCGATCCGCGAGGCATCGCGCGAGCAGCTGGCCGAGGTCGACGGCGTCGGGCCGACCATCGCCGACTCGGTGCTCGACTGGTTCGACGTCGACTGGCATCGCGAGATCGTCGATCGGTGGACGGCCGCGGGCGTGCAGTTCGCCACCCCGGGGCATCCGGGGCCGGGTGCCGCCGCGGAGGCCGGCGGCGTGCTCGCGGGGCTCACGGTGGTCGCGACCGGCACCCTCGACGGGTTCAGCCGCGAGGGCGCGAAGGAGGCCATCATCGCCGCCGGCGGCAAGGCCGCCTCGAGCGTGTCGAAGAAGACCGACTTCGTCGCCGCGGGCCCGGGCGCGGGCTCCAAGCTCGCCAAGGCCGAAGAACTCGGCGTGCGCGTGCTCGACGCCGCGCAGTTCGCCGTGCTCGTCACCGACGGGCCCGACGCCCTGCCGCCGGTGGAGCCCGCCGCCGCGGACTGATCCGGGCCCCGCGCCCCGATAGAATCGCTGACGCATCCCCCTCCCCGACACGACGGAGCAGTATGTCCGACATCACGGCGGAGCAGGTCGCGCACCTCGCGAACCTCGCCCGCATCGCGCTCACCGACGACGAGGTGACGAGCCTCACGAAGGAGCTCGGCCAGATCATGCACGCGGTCGAGCAGGTGAGCGAGGTGGCGACGCCCGACGTGCCGGCGACCAGCCACCCCATCCCGATGCAGAACGTCTTCCGCGACGACGTCGTCGGCGCGACGCTGACCCCGGCCGAGGCCGTGGCGGGCGCGCCCGAGCACGACGGCGCGCGGTTCAAGGTCTCGGCGATCCTGGGGGAGGAGCAGTGAGCCGGGACCTGACCCGCCTCGGGGCATCCGCACTCGCCGACGCCCTCTCCTCCGGCGAGGTGAGCGCCGTCGAGGCGACCCGCGCCCACCTCGACCGCATCGAGGCGGTCGACTCGTCGGTGCACGCGTTCCTGCACGTGGCGACGGATGCCGCGCTGGCCGACGCCGAGCGCATCGACCGCGCCCGCGCCGCCGGTGAGCCCCTCGGGCCGCTCGCGGGCGTGCCGATCGCGATCAAGGACGTGCTCGTCACCAAGGACATGCCGTCGACCGCCGGCTCGCGCATCCTCGAGGGCTGGATGCCCCCGTACGACGCGACGCCCGTGGCACGCGTGCGCGAGGCGGGCATGGTGCCCCTCGGCAAGACGAACATGGACGAGTTCGCCATGGGCTCGTCGACCGAGCACTCCGCGTACGGGCCCACCTACAACCCGTGGGACCTCGAGCGGATCCCCGGCGGCTCGGGCGGCGGTTCGGCCGCGGCCGTCGCGGCCTTCGAGGCGCCGCTCGCGCTCGGTTCCGACACCGGCGGCTCGATCCGCCAGCCCGCGCACGTGACCGGCACGGTCGGCGTGAAGCCCACCTACGGCGGCGTGAGCCGCTACGGCTCGATCGCACTGGCCTCCTCGCTCGACCAGGTCGGCCCGGTCACGCGCACCGTGCTCGATGCCGCGCTGCTGCACGACGTCATCGGCGGGTACGACCCGCACGACTCCACGTCGATCCCCGACCCGTGGCCGTCCATGGCCGACGCGGTGCGCAACGCCGACGTGCAGGGCCTGAAGGTCGGCGTCATCCGCGAGCTCGACGGCAAGGGCTTCCAGCCCGGCGTGCTCGCCCGCTTCCACGAGGCGCTCGCACTGCTCGAGCGCAACGGCGCCGAGATCGTCGAGGTGAGCACCCCGCACTTCGAATACGCGATCGCCGCGTACTACCTGATCCTCCCCGCCGAGGCCTCCAGCAACCTCGCGAAGTTCGACTCGGTGCGCTTCGGCCTGCGGGTCACGCCGCCCGGCGGTGGCACGGTCGAGGAGGTCATGGCCGCGACCCGCGAGGCCGGCTTCGGCCCCGAGGTCAAGCGCCGCATCATCCTCGGCACGTACGCGCTCTCGGCCGGCTACTACGACGCGTACTACGGCAGCGCGCAGAAGGTGCGCACGCTCGTGCAGCGCGACTTCGACCAGGCGTTCGCATCGGTCGACGTGCTCGCGTCGCCCACCGCGCCGACCACCGCGTTCAAGCTCGGCGAGAAGCTCGACGACCCGGTGTCGATGTACCTCAACGACGTCGCGACCATCCCGGCGAACCTCGCGGGCGTGCCCGGCATCTCGCTGCCGTCGGGCCTCGCCGACGAGGACGGCCTGCCCGTGGGCATCCAGTTCCTCGCCCCCGCGCGCCAGGACGCGCGCCTGTACGGCGTCGGCGGTGCGCTCGAACGCCTGCTCGAGGCGGAGTGGGGCGGCCCGCTGCTCGACCGCGCGCCGTCGCTCGCACCCAATGAGATGACCGCCGCCGAGGAGGGTGCCGTCTGATGGCCCGCGCAGAACTGATGGACTTCGACCAGGCGCTCGAGCTGTTCGAGCCGGTCATCGGCCTCGAGGTGCACGTCGAGCTGAACACCGTCACGAAGATGTTCTCGCCGGCGCCCAACCCGGCGAACGCGGCGTACCACGACGCGGAGCCGAACACGCTCGTCTCGCCGGTCTGCCTCGGCCTGCCTGGGTCGCTCCCTGTGGTGAACGGCGACGCCGTGCGCAAGTCGATCAGCCTGGGCCTCGCGCTCGGCTGCGACATCGCGGAGTCCAGCCGCTTCGCCCGGAAGAACTACTTCTACCCCGACCTCGCGAAGGACTACCAGATCTCGCAGTACGACGAGCCGATCGCGCACGACGGCGAGGTCGAGGTCGAGATCTCCGACGGCCGCGTGTTCCGCGTGCCGATCGAGCGCGCCCACATGGAGGAGGACGCGGGCAAGCTCACGCACGTGGGCGGCGCCACCGGTCGCATCCAGGGCGCCGAGTACTCGCTCGTCGACTACAACCGCGCCGGGGTGCCGCTCGTCGAGATCGTGACACGGCCCATCTTCGGTGCCGAGGCGGATGCCCCCGAGGTGGCGAAGGCCTACGTGTCGACCATCCGCGACATCGCGCTCTCGCTCGGCATCTCGGAGGCGCGCATGGAGCGCGGCAACCTCCGCTGCGACGCGAACGTCTCGCTGCGCCCGCGCGGGCAGGAGGCGCTCGGCATCCGCACCGAGACGAAGAACGTGAACTCGTTCCGCTCGATCGAGCGGGCCGTGCGCTACGAGATCCAGCGCCAGGCGGCGATCCTCGCGAAGGGCGGCTCGATCACGCAGGAGACCCGCCACTGGCACGAGGACACCGGCACCACGAGCCCGGGTCGCCCGAAGTCCGACGCGGACGATTACCGGTACTTCCCCGAGCCCGACCTGCTGCCGGTCGTGCCGTCGGCCGAGCTGATCGAGGAGCTCCGCGCGGCGCTGCCCGAGGCGCCCGCGGCCCGTCGTCGCCGTCTCAAGGCCGAGTGGGGCTTCACCGACCTCGAGTTCCAGGACGTCGCCAACGGCGGCCTGCTGAACGAGGTGGCCGAGACGATCGCCGCGGGCGCCACGCCCGCCGCCGCCCGCAAGTGGTGGACCGGCGAGCTCACGCGTCTCGCCAACGCGGCCGACACCGACGCCGCGAGCCTCGCGACGCCCGCGCAGGTGGCCGAACTCGCCGCGCTGGTCGACGCGGGCACCCTGACCGACCGACTGGCCCGCCAGGTGCTCGAGGGCGTCATCGCGGGCGAGGGCTCGCCGCAGGAGGTCGTCGATGCCCGCGGGCTCGCGGTCGTCTCCGACGACGGCCCGCTCATCGCGGCGATCGACGAGGCGCTCGCGGCCCAGCCCGACGTGCTCGCGAAGATCCGCGACGGCAAGGTGCAGGCCGCCGGCGCGATCATCGGTGCGGTCATGAAGGCCATGCGGGGCCAGGCGGATGCCGCGCGCGTGCGCGAGCTCATCCTCGAGCGCGCCGCGGCCGAGTAGCCCATTCGTGGCCGGCTGAGGGGCGACTCCCAGCCGGCTCAAGGCTGCCCTGCCTAGGGTGGCTCTTCCATCGACCCCGCACGGAAGCGAGACGACCATGGGATTCCTCGACCGACTGCTCGGCCGCGACGAGCCGCAGTACGCCGCATCCACTCCGCCGCGCGCGCCGGGGCGACAGCCGCTGTCGGAGGATGAGCTGGCGGTCGAGCGCTACCGCTACCTGCTGCGCACCGCGCCGCCCGAGGCCGTCGAGCAGGCGCACAACGAGGCGTTCGCGAAGCTGACGCCCGAGCAGCGCCGACTCGTCTACCAGCGCCTCTCGGAGGAGGCCGCCGCAGGGGATGCGCCCGCGAGCGACCAGCCCGGCGACCTGGCGCGCGCCGCGACGCGTTCGGAGCTGCGCGAGCCAGGATCGATGGAGCGCGCGTTCTCCGACCGCGGCGCGAGCAACGGCCCGTCGTTCGGCCAGATGTTCGGCAGCTCGATGCTCGGCACCATCGCCGGCTTCGTGATCGGCTCGGCGATCGCCAACGCGTTCCTGCCCGATGTGTCCTCCTTCGACGCGGGTGCGACGGATGCCGGTGCGACCGACGCGTCGGCCGACGCATCCGGCGGCGACTGGGGCGGCGACGCCGGCGGGTTCGGCGACTTCGGGGGCGACTTCGGCGGAGACTTCGGGTTCTGATCCCGGGCCGGCCGACGTCGCGCCTCGCGACGGCGGTCGGCGATACCCTCGCACCATGAGCAGGCAGGACGGCAGCGGCCGGCAGGTCACGACCGGTCCGGTCGACGACTCCGGCACGCCGATCCTGCACGTCGACATGGACGCGTTCTTCGCGTCGGTCGAGCTGCTGCGCCGACCGGAGCTGCGCGGCCAGCCGGTCATCGTGGGCGGCGGCGGGCAGCGCGGCGTCGTGTCGGCGGCGAGCTACGAGGCGCGCAGGTACGGGGTCTACTCGGCGATGTCGATGGCGCTCGCGCTGCGCAAGTGCCCGAACGCCGTCATCGTGCCGGTCGACATGCCCCGGTACGCGGCCATCTCGAAGCAGGTCATGGCGATCTTCGAGGAGGTCACCCCGTTCGTCGAGAAGCTCTCGATCGACGAGGCGTTCCTCGACGTGGGCGGCGCCCGGCGCCTGCACGGCTCACCCGCCGAGATCGCGTGGACGATCCGCACGCGGGTGCGCGAGGAGCTCGGGCTGCCGTGCTCGGTCGGCCTGGCCGCCACGAAGTTCGTCGCGAAGGTGGCATCCGGCCGCGCCAAGCCCGACGGACTGCTCGTCGTGCCCGCCGATCGTACCCTCGAGTTCCTGCACCCGCTGCCCGTCTCGGCGCTCTGGGGCGTCGGCAGGGTCACCGAGGAGTCGCTCGGCCGGCTCGGCCTGCGCACGGTCGCCGACGTCGCACAGACGCCGCTGGACGCGCTCGAGCGCGCGGTCGGGCCGGCGGTCGGGCGCAAGCTCCACGCGCTCGCGAACGGGGTCGATCCGCGCGACGTGTCGACGCACCACGTCGAGAAGAGCATCGGGCACGAGCAGACGTTCCGGCACGACCTGACCGACCCCGAGGAGATCCGCCGCGTGCTGCTGCGTCAGGCCGAGGACGTCGCCGTGCGCCTGCGCCGCGCGGGCCTGCTGGGTCGCACGGTCGTGCTGAAGCTGCGGTACACCGACTTCCGCACCGTGACGCGCTCGCGCACGCTGGGGGAGCCGACGGATGTCGCGAAGCGCATCTACGACGAGGTGTGCCTCGCGCTCGACGGGCTCGACCTCGACGGGGACCGCGTGCGGCTGGTCGGCGTCCGCGCCGAGCAGCTGCGCCCGTCGGGCGCCGCGGCGAGCCTCTGGGACCCGGACGAGGACTGGCGGCAGGCCGAGCGCACCGTCGACCGGCTCACCGAGCGGTTCGGCCGGGGAGCGGTGCGCCCGGCGGCGCTCGTGCGCCGGGGCGAACACGATCGCGTGGAGCCGCAGCGCGGGCAGGTCGACCCGTTCCTGGGCTGAACGGCCGCTTCGGCGGCATCCGATCGGCCCGGCACCCTAGCCCGACCCGGCAGCGGCGGAGTAGCGTGGCCGCCATGGCTGATCTCGCGCTCGAACTCTCGAAGGCTGCCGGCGACGCCGGCATCAAGACCGTCTACGGCGACCCCGTCACGATCGAGGGCACCACGCTCATCCCGGTCGCGCTCGCGTACTACGGCTTCGGCGCGGGCACCGCCGAGGGCGAGGCGACCGGCTCGGGCGGTGGCGGCAAGGGCAGCGGCGGCGGTGGCGGCGGCCTCTCCATTCCAGTCGGCGCATACGTGGGCAAGGACGGCGAGACGCACTTCGAGCCGAACGTGATCTCGCTCCTCGCCGTCGGCATCCCGTTCGTGTGGGTCGCGGGCAACGCGCTCGCCAAGCTGATCAAGGTGCTCAAGAAGTAGCTTCCGGCGGCCCCGCCCGAGCGCGGGTCTATACTCGTGTCGAACACGGGAGTCCGGTGAGCCGGGCTGAGAGGAAGGTTCTCCAACCTTCGACCGTCGAACCTGATCTGGATCATGCCAGCGCAGGGAGGCAGACACCATCTCATTTCCCGTGCCGCTTTCACTGAAGAGAAAGGGCACGAACAGTGCACGCAACCACGTCCACCACCCCTTCCACCGGCACCGGGCGTCCCGCCCGCTCGCTCCGCTGGCGCGTCGTCGACATCGTCGTCGCCAGCGTCGTGGGCGTCGCGGTCGGCGTCGTCTTCTGGGCCTGGGGCCTCGCCTGGAACGGCGTCAGCGCGCCGATCGAGGCGCTCCTGCCCGGCCTCCAGGCCGCCCCCGCCGCGGTCTGGCTCATCGCCGGCGTGCTCGGCGCGCTCATCATCCGCAAGCCGGGTGCCGCCATCTACACCGAGACCGTCGCCGCGGTGGTCTCGGCGCTGATCGGCAGCCAGTGGGGCGGGTTCCTGACCATCGAGGCCGGCCTCGTGCAGGGCCTCGGCGCGGAGCTCATCTTCCTGCTGTTCCTCTACCGCAAGTGGAACCTGCCGGTCGCCCTGCTCGCCGGTGCCGGTGCGGGCCTCGCCATGGCGATCAACGACCTCGTGCTCTGGTACGCGGGCGCCGCACCGGCGTTCGCCGCGATCTACACCGTCTCCGCAGTCGTCGGCGGCGCGCTCATCGCCGGCCTGCTGTCCTGGCTCGCGGTGCGCGGACTCGCCTCCACGGGAGCGCTCAGCCGCTTCGCCGCAGGTCGCGAGGCGCGGATCGCCGACTGACGTGACCCGCGACGTGTCACGTGCCGTCACCCCGGCCGCGGTGCGAGCCGCCGGCTGGGGGTGGCGGCACGCCGGCCGCCGCTCCTGGGCGATCGACGGCCTCGACCTCGGCATCGAGCCGGGGGAGCGCGTGCTGCTGCTCGGTGCCTCGGGTTCCGGCAAGTCCACCCTGCTGCACGGCCTCGCCGGCGTGCTCGGCGGCGAGGAGGAGGGCGACGTGCGCGGCGCGCTGCTGGTCGGCGGTCGGCCTGCGGCGGCGGGCTCGGCGGCGCTCGTGCTGCAGGACCCCGACGCGCAGGTCGTGCTGGCCCGGGTCGGCGACGACGTGGCATTCGGATGCGAGAACATCGGCGTGCCCCGCGACGAGATCTGGCCCCGCGTGCGCGAGGCGCTCGACGCCGTCGGCCTCGACCTGCCCCTCGACCACCCGACCTCGCACCTCTCGGGCGGGCAGAAGCAGCGCCTCGCGCTGGCCGGCGCGCTCGCCATGCGCCCCGGCCTGCTGCTGCTCGACGAACCGACCGCGAACCTCGACCCGGCGGGGGTGCGCGAGGTGCGCGACGCGGTCGACCGAGTCACCCGCGAGACCGGGGCCACCCTCGTGGTGGTCGAGCACCGGGTGGACGCCTGGCTGCCCGTGATCGACCGGGTCGTCGTGCTCGGCGCCGCGGGCGGGGTCGTCGCCGACGGGCCTCCCGACGCAGTGCTCGCCGATCGTGCGACCGAACTCGCACGCGACGGCGTCTGGCTGCCGGGCCGCCGGCTGCTGCCCGACCACGACCCCCGCCCGGCCGGTGCCGTGCTGCTCGATGCCGCGGGGCTCGCCGTGGGCCGCGATCCGTCCGCGGTCGTGATGGGCGGGCTCGACCTCGCCGTGCGCGCGGGCAACGCGCTCTGCGTCACCGGTCCGAACGGCGTCGGCAAGTCGACCCTCGCGCTCACGGTCGCGGGCCTCATCCCGCCGGTCGGCGGTCGGCTCGGGGCATCCGCCCCCCTCGCCCGCGGAGCCGACCCGGCGCCGCACCGATGGCGCTCGAAGCAGCTGCTCTCGCGCATCGGCACGGTGTTCCAGGACCCGGAGCACCAGTTCCTCACCGGCCGCGTCCGCGACGAGCTCGCCGTCGGGCCGCGCGCGCAGAAGGTGCCCGACGCCGAGATCCGGCAGCGGGTCGACGACCTGCTGGTGCGGCTCCGGCTCGACCGGCTCGCCGAGGCGAACCCGTACACGCTCTCGGGCGGGCAGAAGCGGCGGCTGTCGGTCGCGACGGTGCTGGCCTCGCGCCCGGACGTGCTCGTGCTCGACGAGCCGACGTTCGGGCAGGACGCGACGACCTGGGCGGAACTCGTCGGGTTGCTCGGGGCGCTGCGGGACGAGGGGCACGCGATCGTCGCGGTCACGCACGACGAGCAGGTGGTCGACGCCCTCGCCGACGAGCGCCTCGACCTCGCCCCGCTGGAGGTGCCGGCATGAGCCTGCTCGACGCCCGCGGCGGCACGACCTGGGTCGGCCGGCGCAACCCGGTCGCGAAGGTCGCGGCGACCGTGCCGCTCAGCCTGGCGCTGCTGCTCACGCTCGACCCGGTATCGGCGGGGACGGCGATCGTGCTCGAACTGCTGCTGTTCTGGGCGGCCGGGCTGGGCGCACTGGTCTGGTCGCGGCGCACCGCCGTGGTGTGGATCGCCGGTCCGCTCGCGGGGCTCAGCATGGTGCTCTACGGCCGCACCGGCGGCACGGTCTACTTCGAGTGGGGCCTGATCCAGGTCTCGCAGGGGTCGATCGAGATCGGCCTCTCGACGGCCGCCCGCGTGATCGCGATCGCGCTGCCCGCGGTGGTGCTGTTCCTCACCATCGATCCGACCGACTTCGCCGACGGGCTCTCGCAGACGTTGCGGCTGCCCGAGCGATTCGTGCTCGGCGCGCTCGGGGCGCTGCGCCTCGTGGGCCTGTTCATGGACGACTGGCGCGCGCTCGCGCTGGCGCGCCGGGCGCGCGGCGTGGGCGATCGCTGGATCGTGCCGCGCCTCGTCGGCCAGGCCTTCGGGCTGCTCGTGCTCTCCATTCGGCGCGGGTCGAAGCTCGCCACCGCGATGGAGGCGCGCGGGTTCGGCGCCGAGATCGCGCGGTCGCACGCGCGCGAGGTGCACTTCGGCGGCGCCGAGGTGGTGCTCATCGCGATCGGGGCGGTCGTGGCGGCGGTGTGCGTGGTCGTGGCCGTGGCATCCGGAAGCTGGAACTTCATCCTTGGCTGAGCGACTGGCTCCCGCGGTGGCGGCGCGACGGCTCGCGGCGTTCCTCCGCTCGCTGCCGTCGGCGACGGTCGTGGTCGACGGCCCCAGCGGCGTGGGCAAGTCCAGCCTCGCCGACGCGATCGTGGCGGCGGCCGGGTCGCTGCCGGTGGACGTGCTGCGCCTCGACGCGGTCTACCCGGGCTGGGACGGGCTCGCAGCGGGATCGCGCGTAGTGCGCGACGGCGTGCTCGGTCCGCGCGCCCGTGGCGAGGCGGGGTCCTTGCGGCGCTGGGACTGGGCGCACGACCGCCCCGCCGAATCCCACCTCGTGCGGCCTGCCGGCCGCCTCGTCGTCGAGGGCTGCGGGGCCTTCGCCCGTCCGCTGCCCCTCCCAGACCCGTCAAAAGGCTGCGCTCCGGGGGCTGGGAGTGCAGGTAATCGACGGGTCTCGGCTTCGCCCGTCCCAGACCCGTCAAAAGGCTGCGCTCTGGCGGCTGAGTGTGCAGGAAATCGACGGGTCTCGGAACCGCCGGTCGTGCGGGTGTGGATGGTCGCGGGGGAGGATGCCCGGAGGCGGCGCGCGCTCGAACGCGACCATGGCGGGTTCGATCCGTTCTGGGACACGTGGGAGCGCCAGTGGCGCGCGTACGTGTCGGCCGCCGCGCCGGCGCACCGCGCGGACCTCGTCGTCGACGGCGCCTGGCCGTTCCCTCGCCGAGCGTCGAGGACTACGGTGGGCTCATGAACGCGAGCAATGAAGCCGTGCGCTACACCGCGGAGTTCGTCGACGGCCCGCTCGAGGGGCAGTCGGAGCAGCGGATCCTGGTGGCCGGCGAGTACGAGCGGCGCGTCGGCATGATGGCCGCGGTCGACGGGCTGGAGTCGCTCTTCTGGTACGACGCGATCGACGAGCGCGACGTCGCCGGAATGGTGCACGTGCGGTACCGCTTCGACGCGGACGACTCCGACCCGGTCGAGTCCGACGACGAGAACGACTGAGCGGCGACCGTGCGGCAGCGCCCGCGACTCAGCCGGCGAAGAACGCGTCCAGCATGAGCGACGGGTGGGTGAGCCGCCAGATCGGGCCCGGGTCGGTGATCGCGGCGTCGAGCTCGAGCGCGGTCGTCACGTCGCCGTCGGCCGTGGGCACGGTGACGCTGCCCACCTGGTCGCCGGGCGAGCCGGTGCTGAACGGCTCGACGACGACCTCGGGCTCGCCGCTCGCGTCGTTCCACGCGGGCTGCGTGCGATCGCTCGCCGCGACCCCCTCGGCGCGATCGCCCCACGGTGCGGTGAGGATCGCGTAGGTGTCGCCCTCGGCGATCACGGTGACCTCCTCGTCGACGACGCGCAGCTCCTCGATCGCGGTCGTGACGGCAGGATCGAGCGTGTCGTAGTCGGGCATGCGCAGGAATGCGCCCGACAGCACCCGCACGTCGTCGCCCTGCCCGAACGTGGTCAGGAACACGAAGCACAGTCCCGCCTGGTTCGTGAACGATCGCGACAGGCCGCGCACGCCGTCGGACTCGAGGTGCGCCGAGACGTCGGGGACGGTCCGTTCGCCGAACGTGCGCTCGTCCGCGGTCGCGAGGATGTCGACGAGCGCGGGCTCGACCGCGACGTATGCGCCCAGGCGAGCGGCATCCGCCGCCGTGCCGATGTTCTCGTCGCTCAATCCGGTCGCGTCGATCACCACCGAATCGGCGAGGCCGTGCTCGGCGAGCCAGGCGTTGCCGGCGATCGTGTAGCCGTCGACCGAGCCGAACGCCCACCGGGCGAGTCCGTCGGCGTGGTTGTTGCTCGAGCCGAGCAGGACGGCGCGGAGCATGTCGCGCATGGTCCAGGTGTCGCCGGGCGAGGTCGGCACCGTGCGGGCGCCGGCGTCGCGGTAGTCGAGGTAGGCCTCGTAGTCTGCGGGGGTGATCGGCACGTCGGGGCCGGGCTCGCCGGCCGCGAGGGGCTGCGCATCCAGCACCGTGAGGGCGAGCACGAGCTTCGCGACGCCCGCGAAGGGCACGGCCTCCTCGAGTCCCGCCTCGGCCAGCGTGACCGACTCGGCGGCCGTCTCGGGGGAGTCGGGGTCGACCACGACCACCGCGGACGCGCCCGCATCGGGGAGCTCGACCGACACCGATCCGGCCGCCTGGGCGCCGGGGTCGACGGCCTGCACCGACACCGTCGGCAGCGGCCCGAGGAGCGTGGCCGGCCCGTAGAGGCCGAGCGCGATGATCGCGAGCGCGCCGAGGGCGATGAGCACTGCACGCAGGGGACCGGGCATCACCCGATGATCGTACCCGCGGATCAGGCCCAACCCAGTTCGTGCAGCCGCTCGTCGTCGATTCCGTAGTAGTGCGCGATCTCGTGCACGAGCGTGACGTGGATCTCGTCGCGCAGCTGGTCGAGGTCGTCGCACGCCGCGAGCAGCCCGAGGCGGTACAGCACGATGCGGTCGGGCATCTCGCCGAAGCCGTAGCGGTCGCGCTCGGTGACCGCGACGCCCTCGTACAGCCCGAGCAGGTCGAGCGAGCCGTCTTCCGGCGTGTCCTCGACCACGAACACGACGTTCTCGAGCCCGTCGACCATGTCGTCGGGCAGGGCGTCGAGCTCGTCCACGACGAGCTGCTCGAAGGCGTCCTCGTCGAGTTCGACGGCCATCAGCGCTCCTCGCGGGGAGGGGGAGAAGTGGGGTGAGTAACGGGGCTTGAACCCGCGACCTCCTGGACCACAACCAGGCGCTCTACCAACTGAGCTATACCCACCATGCGGACCCGCTCGGCGCACGCCGAACGAGGCAACTCGACGACTTTACTACACCTTTGCTGTGAACTCGTTCACGACGGCCTCCGAGATCTTCGCCAGCTCGTCGCTGGTCGGCCCGGGGTCGGCGACGAAGACCGCGCGCCGGTAGTAACGCAGCTCGCGGATCGACTCGAGGATGTCGGCGAGGGCCCGGTGGCCGCCGTTCTTGGCCGGCGCGTTGAAGTACACGCGCGGGAACCAGCGACGGGCGAGCTCCTTGATCGACGACACGTCGACGTTGCGGTAGTGCAGGTGCGCGTCGAGCCGCGGCATGTACTTCGCGAGGAACATGCGGTCGGTGCCGATGGTGTTGCCCGCGAGGGGCGCCTTCTGCTCCTCGGGCACGTGCGCGAGCACGTACTCGAGCACCTCGTACTCGGCCTCGGCGACGCTCTTGCCGCCCGGGATCTCCTCGATGAGGCCCGACTCGGTGTGCATCTTCCGCACGAAGTCGCCCATGTGCTCGAGGGCGGATGCATCGGGCTTGATGACGATGCTGAGGCCGGCGTCGACCGGCTCGAGGTCGTAGTCGGTGATCACCACGGCGATCTCGACGAGTTCGTCGACCTCGAGGTCGAGGCCCGTCATCTCGCAGTCGATCCAGACGAGGCGATCACCCGAGGTTCCCATGCGATCGATTCTAGTGCGGCCCACCGTCGGCGAACCCGGCGGGCCCCGCCGCACGGGCGGCCCCGGCCGGCAGCACGGGTGCCGGGTAGGGACGCTTGGGGGCGCGCCCGTCGCCGCTGGAGATGCGCCGCATGCGTCGCCCGATCCACGGCAGGGCGTGCACGACGAACCAGCGCGGGAGCGACATCGGCGTCTGCTGGGGGAGCGGCACGGGCTCGGTGACCGGCGACGGCCCCGGCCCGGGCATCCGCTCGGACGGCTCGGACGACTCGGCGTACGGCACGCCCAGCGAGTGGGACGCGCGGCGCGCGAGCACCCGGTGGCCGGCGGTGCTGAGGTGCACGCGGTCCTCGGCCCACATCGAGGGTTGCTGGAACTCGGACGTGCCCCAGACGTCGAGCACCGCGGCGCCGTGGCGGCGCGCGATCGTCCAGACGTGGGCGTTGAACACGGCCGCACGCCCGCGGAACGGCCGCAGGAAGAACGCGAACTGCGGGTCGAAGCAGTTCGCGAGCAGCACGCTGGCACCGCCCCGCCGGAGCCGCATCACGACGTCCTCCAGCTCGGCTGCGACCGTGTCGGGGTCGGCGGTGGGGCTCATCAGGTCGTTGCCGCCGATCATGACCGAGACCAGGTCGGCCTCGACCTCGATCGCCCGAGGCACCTGGCTGCGGGCGGCGTCGCCGATGCGACTGCCGCGCAGGGCGAGGTTGGCGAACTCGAACCGTTCGCCGGCGAGGCGGGCGTGCCCGTCGAGGATGATCGCCAGGCGGTCGGCCCACCCCAGCCACTCGTCCTCGCCGCGGCTCCCCGCCGGATCGCCGAGTCCCTCGGTGAGGGAGTCTCCGATCGCCACGTAGCGGTGCCAGCTGTGCGTCTCCACGTCGCCATGCTCGCGCGGGCGGGTGACCTGCGGGTGACGCGCCGACGCCCGCTTCCGAAGGTTCCCGGAGCGTTCGGCCGGCGTACACCGGAGCGTCGGGTCCGCGGCGGTGCCCCCGGCAGGACTCGAACCTGCGACCGACAGATTAGAAGGCTGCTGCTCTATCCGCTGAGCTACGGGGGCCGGCCCGTCAAGCCTACCGGGCGCCTCCGGTGCGACCGATCGGCGACGGATGCCTCACGCGACCGTCGGCACGTAGTCGTCGTCGGGCCCCGTGGTCGGTGCGTCCGACGACCTCCGCCGCAGCCACAGCGCGAGCAGCGGGAAGATCAGCACCGAGAGCATGCCCGCGCCGACGAGGGCGGCCGCCACCTCGCTGCCGAGGTCGCCCTGGTCGACGCCGATCGCGGTGACGGCGACGATGATCGGCAGGCCGGTGGCGCCGTAGAGCACCATCGCGCCGCGGTCGAGCCGGTTCGCGCCGCGCGGCAGCGAGAGCAGGCTCGGCAGCCCGCGCAGCAGGAGCAGGGCGAGGAGGAAGATCGGCACGAGCGCGAGCGCCGTGGGCGACGCGAGCAGCGCGTCGAGGTCGAACGTGACGCCGGTGTAGATGAAGAACACGGGCACGAACACGCCGAACGCCACCGCGTCGATCTTCGATCCGATGACCTTCGACTGGGCCTCGTCGGAGCCGTTCATCAGGAGCCGGTAGAGCACGCCCGCCGTGAAGGCGCCGAGGAGCATGTCGAGCCCGAGCACCACGCTGATGCCGACGAGCGTGATCGTGACGATCATGAACAGGCGCACCGCGAACTGGCCGCTCGTGTGCAGGGTCGCGGTGACGAGTCGCTCGAACTCCGCGCCCACGCCGCGCGCGGCGCCCCAGATCGCGAGGCCCGCGATCACGGCGAAGCCCAGCAGCACGAGCGAGGCCTGGACAGGCGAGCGCCCGCTCAGGAACAGCGAGATCGCGATGAGCGGCGCGAACTCGCCGACCGCGCCGACCGCCGTCACCGCGATGCCGAACGGCGAACGCAGATCGCCGGCGTCGCGCAGCATCGGCATGATCGTGCCGAGCGCGGTCGACGTGAGCGCGATCGCGATGAAGACGGCGGCGCCGGCGTGCGGCGCGAGCAGGAAGCTGAGCCCCAGGGCCGCCCCGAGGGACACGAGCCAGCCGGCGAGCGCAGTGGTGAGCGGGCGCCCGCGGAGCTCGCGGAAGTCGATCTCCGCGCCGGCGAGGAAGAACAGCATCGCGAGCCCGAAGTTCGCGATCAACTCGGTGTGCTCGTCGGAGGTGACCCAGCCGAGCGCATCGGGCCCGACGGCGATGCCGAGCACGATCTCGAAGACGACGACGGGAATCGCGAGCCAGGTGCCGATGAGTCGGGCGAGCAGCGGGGCGAGCACGCCCACGGCGACGATGATCACCAGGTTGCCGATCGTGGCCTCCACGGCACGTCCCTCCCCGAGCACGCCTGCGCCGACCGCTCCGGCGTCGATCGCGATGCTACCGGAGCGCCCGTGTCGCCTCGCTCCGTTTCCTGCCGGTAACACGTCGGCGCTAGCCTCGTGCCATGCGCGAACTGCAGGCGAGGATCATCGCAGAGCTGAACGTGAAGCCCACCATCGAGCCCGCCGCGGAGGTGCGTGCGAGGGTCGACTTCCTCAAGGAGTACCTGCGCGCCACGGGGGCGCACGGTTTCGTGCTCGGCATCAGCGGCGGCCAGGACTCGGCGTTGGCCGGGCGCCTGTGCCGCCTCGCGGTCGCGGAACTGGCCGACGAGGGGCATCCGGCCCGCTTCGTGGCGGTGCGCCTGCCGTACGCGGTGCAGCACGACGAGGACGACGCGGCGTTCGCGCTCGAGTGGATCCAGCCGCAGGAGCAGCTCGCCTTCAACATCCAGCGCGGTGTCGACGGGCTCACCGCCGAGTACGCCGACGCGGCGGGAACGCCCCTGAGCGACCACGGCAAGGGCAACGTCAAGGCCCGCGCGCGCATGGTCGCCCAGTACGCGATCGCGGGTGAGGACGCGATGCTCGTGGTCGGCACCGACCACGCGGCCGAGGCGGTCACGGGCTTCTTCACGAAGTACGGCGACGGCGGCGCCGACATCCTCCCGCTCACCGGCCTCACCAAGCGCCAGGGCCGGGCGGTGCTGGCCCATCTGGGCGCGCCCGAGCGGATCTACCTGAAGACCCCGACGGCCGACCTGCTCGACCACGACCCGGGGCAGGCCGACGAGGCGAACCTCGGGCTCGCCTACGCCGATCTCGACGCGTTCCTCGAGGGCGAGGAGATCGACGCGGGCACGGCCGAACTCATCGAGGCGCGCTACCTCGCGACCGAGCACAAGCGCCAGGTGCCCGTGTCGATGTTCGACGAGTGGTGGCGCTGACCGCTACCGCGGGTCCGCGCGTCAGCGCGAGACGGGCGTGGTGTCCGTCGGCGTCGCGTCCTGACGCGGCTGGGGCGCACCGACGCTGAACGGGCGCTCCTCGGCGGGCGTCTCGGCTGCGGGCGACGCCGGCTCGGTGGCATCCGTCGCCCGGCCCGCCTGCGTGTCGGCGTACCGCTCGTGGTGCTGGCGGGCGACCCACTCGTCCTGCTGGTCGACCGCGGCCTGCTCGGGCGTCGTGTCCTGCGTGCGCCAGCGCTCGAGGTCGGCCTGGAACTGCCGGCGCATGCGACCCGGGTGACGCTGCCACGCCACCATGCGGTCGCGGAACTCGCCCACCGCCGGGTCGAGCTGGTAGCCGAACGTCGCCGAGGCGCGCTTGAGCTCCTGCAGCTGGTGCGACGCCCAGTTCGCGGCGACGTCGGCGCCCTTCACGGGCAGCAGGCGCAGTCGCACGTCGGCGAGGCCCACCGCGCGATCGGAGAGCACCTGCTCCTGCGGGGTCAGGGAGTTCCAGACGGATGCCTCGGTGGCGGCGTCCACCAACGCGGCGACCGCCGACGAGCGCAGCTCGCGCTCCTGCCGGGTGACGAGGCCGCGTACCGCCGACCGGGCGATCCAGGCCGCGAGCAGCCCGGAGGCGAGCACCGCGAGGAAGAGCACGCCGGCCGTGAAGAGCACGGGCAGCGTCTCGGGGTCGAAGAGCCAATCCGTGAACGCGTTCCACCACTGCATGCCCGCAGGGTACGACGCCGTCGCACGCACGCGCGGAAGGCGCGCCCGGGGAGCGAGGACCGCTCAGGTCCGGGTGAACGGGTTGGATGCCCCGGGGCGCCGCGTGCGCCCGGTCAGCCGAGTCGCGTGCCGTGGGCCGCGAAGGGCTCGATCGCGGCGATCTCCTCGTCGGTGAGCGCCGGCGCGTCGAGCGCGGCGAGGTTCTGCTCGAGCTGTGCGACGCTCGACGCGCCGATGAGCGCGCTCGTCACGGTCGGCACCCGCAGCACCCAGCTCAGCGCGAGTTGCGCGATCGACTGGCCGCGGGTGTCGGCGATCTCGCGGAGTCCGCGCACGCGGTCGAGGTACTCCGAGCTGATCTGCTCCGACGACAGGAAGCGGCTGGTCGCCGCGCGGGAGTCGCTCGGGATGCCGTCGAGGTAGCGGTCGGTGAGCATGCCCTGCGCGAGGGGCGAGAACACGATCGCGCCGGTGCCGAGCTCGTCGAGGGCGTCGAAGAGGCCCTCCTCGGGCGTGCGGTCGAACATGGAGTACCGGGGCTGGTGGATGAGCAGCGGCACGCCCAGGTCGGCGAGCGCGGCCTGCGCGGCGCGGGTCTGCTCGGGGTCGTAGTTCGAGATGCCGACGTAGAGCGCCTTGCCCTGCGCGACGGCCGACGCGAGCGCGCCCATCGTCTCCTCGATGGGGGTGTCGGGGTCGGGGCGGTGCGAGTAGAAGACGTCGACGTAGTCGAGGCCGAGCCGGGTGAGGCTCTGGTCGAGCGAGGTGAGCAGGTACTTGCGCGACCCCCACTCGCCGTACGGGCCCGGCCACATGTCGTAGCCGGCCTTGCTCGAGACGATCAGCTCGTCGCGGTACGGCTTCAGGTCGGTCGCGAGCAGCCGGCCGAAGTGCTCCTCGGCGCTGCCGGGCGGCGGGCCGTAGTTGTTCGCGAGGTCGAAGTGCGTGACGCCGAGGTCGAACGCGCGCCGCACGATCGCGCGCTGGGTGTCGAGCCCCCGCTCGTCGCCGAAGTTGTGCCAGAGCCCCAGCGAGAGGCCGGGCAGGCGCAGTCCGCTGCGGCCCACGCGTCGGTAGTCCATCGAGTCGTATCGGGTGTCGTCGGCGACGTAGTCCATGCCCGCAACTCTACGGGCGCGAGGCGACACCGCTCCTCCACAGCACGCGGTCGACGAGCCGGGCGGATGCCCCGAGCTCGCGTCCGCACGTCGGGCGGCGCTGCGCCCAGACTCGTGGTCGCGACGCCGGGGCGCGGGTCCATCCGGCACGAGCCCCGTGCCCCGGCGTCGCGGGCGGGCGCCCGCCCGTCGCATCCGTCAACCCCGACCCAGTGGAGGAATCGACCATGCACGACAGCATCACCCTCACCGGCACCATCGGCACCGAGCCCGAGCACCGAGTCATCTCGGGCGGCGTGGAGCTGACCACGTTCCGGCTCGCGACCGGCGGCCGCCGCTTCGATCGCCAGACCCAGCAGTGGGTCGACGCCGAGGCGAACTGGTACACGGTCAGCGCGTTCCGCCGGCTCGCCGTGAACGCCGCGCACTCGCTCTCGCGCGGCGACCACGTCGTCGTCGCGGGCAAGCTCAAGGTGCGCTCGTGGGAGGCCGGCGACCGCAAGGGCATCGCGGTCGACGTCGAGGCCGACTCGATCGGCCACGACCTGCGCTGGGTGCGCACGGTCGCCGAGCGGCCGTCGCGGCCGGCCGATGAGTCCGACTCGTCGGCGCCCGGCGGCACCTCGGAGACGTCGAACGGCGCCGCAGGCGCGGTCTCCGGGGGCGACGGCTTCGTCCCGGCCGCCGACTGGGCCGGGCCGCTCACGACGGCCGCGTCGGAGTCGTCGGTCGTCGGCTGAGCCCGTTCGCCCGCGGAGCATCGTGGGTCGCGTCGGCGTGGGTAGGCTTGGGGGAGCGCCGTGCGGCGCGGGCACCGCCCGCGCGCACGGCATCCGAGACGTGGCGGTCGTTCGAGACCGCAGGGGTCCGCGCTCGCGGGCCCGGCCCACGACCCAAGAGGAGAATCACCCCGGTGGCGGAATACATCTACTCCATGGTGCGCGCCCGCAAGGCGGTCGGCGACAAGGTCATCCTGGACGACGTGACGATGGCGTTCCTGCCCGGCGCCAAGATCGGCGTCGTCGGCCCGAACGGCGCCGGTAAGTCCACGATCCTGAAGATCATGGCTGGCCTCGACCAGCCGTCGAACGGCGACGCCCGGCTCTCGCCCGGCTACAGCGTCGGCATCCTCATGCAGGAGCCCGAGCTCGACGAGTCGAAGACCGTGCTCGAGAACGTGCAGGAGGGCGTCGGCCCGATCAAGGGCAAGATCGACCGGTTCAACGAGATCTCGGCTGCGATGGCCGACCCCGACGCGGACTTCGACGCACTGCTCGCCGAGATGGGCACGCTGCAGGAGGAGATCGACGCGGCAGACGCGTGGGACCTCGACTCGCAGCTCGACCAGGCGATGGACGCGCTCCGGTGCCCGCCGTCGGACGCCTCGGTGGCGCACCTCTCGGGCGGTGAGAAGCGCCGCGTCGCGCTGTGCAAGCTGCTGCTCAGCAAGCCCGACCTGCTGCTGCTCGACGAGCCCACCAACCACCTCGACGCCGAGAGCGTGCTCTGGCTCGAGCAGCACCTCGCCAAGTACCCCGGCGCCGTGCTCGCCGTGACGCACGACCGGTACTTCCTCGACCACGTCGCGGAGTGGATCTGCGAGGTCGACCGCGGCCGCCTCTACCCCTACGAGGGCAACTACTCGACCTACCTCGAGAAGAAGGAGGAGCGCCTCGAGGTTCAGGGCAAGAAGGACCAGAAGCTCGCCAAGCGCCTGAAGGACGAGCTCGAGTGGGTGCGCTCGAACGCCAAGGGCCGCCAGGCGAAGTCGAAGGCCCGCCTGGCCCGCTACGAGGAGATGGCGGCCGAGGCCGAGCGCACGCGGAAGCTCGACTTCGAGGAGATCCAGATCCCGCCGGGGCCGCGCCTCGGCCAGGTGGTGCTCGAGGCGAAGAACCTGAAGAAGGGCTTCGGCGACCGCACCCTCATCGAGGGCCTGAGCTTCACCCTGCCGCGCAACGGCATCGTCGGCATCATCGGCCCGAACGGCGTCGGCAAGACCACGCTCTTCAAGACCATCGTCGGCCTCGAGCCGCTCGACGGCGGCGACCTCAAGGTCGGCGAGACGGTCGACATCTCGTACGTCGACCAGTCGCGCGGCGGCATCGACCCGAAGAAGTCGCTCTGGGAGGTCGTCTCCGACGGACTCGACTACATCCAGGTCGGCAAGACCGAGGTGCCGAGCCGTGCGTACGTCTCGACCTTCGGGTTCAAGGGACCCGACCAGCAGAAGCCGGCCGGCGTGCTCTCGGGCGGTGAGCGCAACCGCCTGAACCTCGCGCTCACGCTCAAGCAGGGCGGCAACCTGCTGCTGCTCGACGAGCCGACCAACGACCTCGACGTCGAGACCCTCGGCAGCCTCGAGAACGCGCTGCTCGAGTTCCCCGGCTGCGCCGTGGTCATCACCCACGACCGGTGGTTCCTCGACCGCATCGCGACGCACATCCTCGCCTACGAGGGCACCGACGAGAACCCGTCGTACTGGCACTGGTTCGAGGGCAACTTCGAGGCGTACGAGCAGAACAAGATCGAGCGCCTCGGGCCCGACGCCGCGAAGCCGCACCGGTCGACGTACCGCAAGCTCACCCGGGACTGATCGTGCGGCTGCACGTGCCCATCCGACTGCGCTGGTCGGATCTCGACGCGTACGGTCACGTCAACAACGCCGAGATGCTGCGCCTCCTCGAGGAGGCGCGCATCGAGGCGTTCTGGGTCAGCCACGACGCCCGAGACGCGGCGGTCGGCGCCTCGACGGCCGTCATCGACGGGCGGCCGGGCGCCGACACGATCACGCTCATCGCCCGCCAGGAGGTCGAGTACCTCGCGCCGGTGCCGTACCTGCGCGCACCGCTCGACGTCGAGCTCTGGATCGCCAACATGTCGGGTGCGCGTCTCGACGTCTGCTACGAGGTGTACGCGCCGCCCGAGAGCGAGCCGCGCACGCTGTTCGCGCGTGCCGCGACGACCATCGTGCTCGTCGACGCCGCGAGCGGTCGCCCGCGTCGTATCAGCGACCACGAGCACGCCGCGTGGGCGCCCTACCAGGACGAGCCGCTGCGCTTCACCCGCCGCACCTGACCCGTCCGCCATCGACCGAGTACGCGAATGGCGGGAATCCACGCAGGAATCCCGCCATCTGCGTACTCGGCGGCGCGGACCTACTCGAGCGGGTCCTCGCTGAAGGAGCCCTCCCAGACGGCGCGCGAGCCCGACTCGCCGATGAGCACGGTGGCGACGGTCGCGCCCGTGCCGACGGCGACCGCGAGCACGGTGCCGACGATGCCGACGGTGAGGCGGATGCCACGGGACGGCGTCCGGCCACCGCGCTCGTGCGCTCGCGCCACGAGGTGCCATGCGGCCAGCAGCACCGCGACCCCCAGCAGCCCCCACGCCCACGCGAGCAGCGCGCCGCCGATCGCCGTGTGCTCCTGGATGAGCGGCGCCTCGGGCACGCGCTCCTCGAGCCACTGGCCGGCCGAGACCGCGTATGCCACGAGCCCGACGGTGCCGATCGCGACGACGAGCAGCGGAATCCACAGTGCCCGGCGCGCGGCGGGCCACGCGGCCGCGACGACGAGCCCGAGCGAGAGCACGGGCACCGCGATGACCACGGCGTGCACGAGCAGCACGTGCGCGGGCAGGCCCGCGATGACGAACGGGTCCACGCTCAGCCCGCGACCACGTCGTCGCCGTCGACGGTCACGGCGACCGACTCGAGCGGCTGGAGCGCGGGCCCGTTGAGCACGTCGCCGGTGGCGACGTCGAAGCGCGACCCGTGGCAGGGGCAGTTGAATTCGGATGCCTCGACGGCGACCACGCACTGCTGGTGCGTGCAGATCGCGCTGAACGCCACGACCTCGCCCGCGGTCGGCTGCGCGAGCAGCACCGGATCGCTGCCGATGCTCGCGGAGATCGCCCCGCCGACGGGGATGTCGGAGACCGACGCGATCACGGTGCCGGCGGCGGCGCCCGAGTCGGTGCCCGCGTCGCCCGAGCCAGACGTGTCGTCGGCGGAATCCGACCCCGAACTCGCATCGGACGGCGCGCAGCCGGCGAGCAACGCCGCACCGCCCGCGAGACCGCCTGCGCCGAACGTGAGCGCGGTCCTCCGTGTCAGTCGTGCCTCGTCACCCATCGTGCCTCCTCGATCAGCGGTCGTGGGCGCCATTCTGCCGTGCGCGCACGCGGCGGCGCAGCGATACTCGGCGAGTGTCCAGCAATCCCATAGGCGCGGGGGTGATCGCCGGGCTCAGGCGCGCGCCGAGTCGGGCACGCGCACCATGCCCTCCTGCGCGACCGAGGCGACGAGCACCCCGGAGCGGTCGTAGATGCGGCCGGTCGACAACCCGCGCCCGCCGCCCGAGCTCGGCGACTCCTGCACGTACAGCAGCCAGTCGTCGACGCGCACGTCGCGGTGCCACCACATGGCGTGGTCGAGGCTCGCGACCTTCACACCGGGGGTCGCCCAGGGCACACCGTGCCGCCGCAGCACCGGTTCGAGGATCGAGTAGTCGCTCACGTAGGCGAGCGCGGCCCGGTGCAGCTTCTGGTCGTCGCCGATGGTGCCGATCGCTCGCAGCCACACCGCCTGGTGCGGGACGTGGGGGCCCTCGACGGACAGGTAAATGGGCGACGGCACGTGCCGCATGTCGAAGGGCCGCTCGGTGGCCCAGTGCCGGGCGATCTCGTGGTCGAGTCCGTCGAGCACGTCGGCGGCGGTCGGCAGCGACTCGGGATCGGGGAGGTCCGCGGGCATGTCGATCTGGTGGCTGATGCCCTCGTCGACGTGCTGGAACGAGGCGATCATCGAGAGGATCGGCTGGCTCGACTGGTACGCCTGCGTGCGCCGGGTCGAGAACGAGCGGCCGTCGTGGATGCGGTCGACCGCGAAGGTGATGTGCTCGTTCACGTCGCCGGGGCGCAGGAAGTAGCCGTGCATCGAGTGCACGGGGCGATCGTCGGGCACCGTGTGCATGGCCGCGACGAGCGACTGGGCGAGCACCTGCCCGCCGAACACGCGGCCCCGCGGCATCCACTGCGACGGACCGGTGAAGATGTCCTCGTCGGTCCTCGCTCCCGTGTCGGTGAGGTCGAGCGTGCTGAGCAGCCCTTCGATCGGTCCGTTCACGCGTCCTCCGGGTGTCGCTGTCGGGCGGTTCGCGCGGCCGGCTCCCAGCGGAGTCGCAGCAGCGCTCTCGGTAGTCTATTGAGCAGATGAGCGAATCGATCCAGCTCGCCGACCGCCTCTCGCTCGGCGACCTCCAGACCTACCTCGGCCGGGCTGCCCGGGTCGACGACGGCTCCGTGCGACTCATCGCCGGTTCGGGCATCCTGGCCGTCTACACGGCGATCCTCTACCCGCGCGGCATCCTCGACGAGACGCCCACCGTGCTGGGGCTGCGCACGTTCTCGCTCGCCGACCGCACCGAGTTCGACGAGGTCGTGCCGATGCGCTCGCTCGCGACCCGCGTCGACGACACGCTGGCGCGCACCGTCGAGGGCGCGGTGCCGTCGCCGTTCACGCGCCCGCACGGCGTGAGCACGGTCACCTGGGCCGGCATCTCGCCGCCCCGCAGCGGTTGGCTGGCCCATCAGCCCGTGGCGCAGCCGGTGCTCGAGGACGCGGCGCGCATCGGCATCGCCGAGGTCGCCGCCGCCGTCCCCGAGGGCACGGGGGAGCAGCTCGTCGAGAAGGTGCGCTCCGAGGTGTGGGGCCGTCCCATGGACGGGCTCGAGTTCGTTCCCGCCGGTGCCGGGTTCGCGGCGCTCAGCCTCGGGTTCCTGGGCGGCGACGAGGAGGTCGGCGTCTTCGAGACCGGACCGTGGACCCGGCTGTCGACCCGTCGCGGGCACGTGCTCGTGCGCCGGCGCGCCTGGTCGCTCAAGGGCTGAGGGCGGATGCCCCGCTGACGCGGACGCCGCCGATCACGCCGCGCAGCGCCTCACGCCTCCCGGCCGGCCGCGCGTCCCGCCGCGCGCCCGCTGAAGAGGCATCCGCCGAGGAACGTGCCCTCGAGCGCGCGGTAGCCGTGCATGCCGCCGCCGCCGAAGCCCGCGGCCTCGCCCGCCGCGTACAGGCCCGGCACGGGCGAGCCGTCGGCGCCGAGCACGCGCGAGTCGAGGTCGGTCTGGATGCCGCCGAGCGACTTGCGAGTGAGCACGTGCAGCTTCACCGCGATGAGCGGCCCGGCCTTCGGGTCGAGGATGCGGTGCGGCGGCGCGACCCGGATGAGCTTGTCGCCGCGGTAGTGCCGTGCCCCGCGGATCGCCTGCACCTGGAGGTCCTTGCCGAACGGGTGGTCGATCTGCAGGTCGCGCGCGATGATCTCGCGGCGGATGCGGTCGGTGTCGAGGATGCCGCCGGGGGAGAGGCCCTGCATGCGTGCGAGCAGGTCGTCCAGCGTGTCGGCGACCACGAAGTCGGCCCCGCGCTCCTTGAACGCCTCGACCGGGCCGGGCGCCCCGGGCCGCACGCGCTGCGCGAGCAGCTTCACGTCCTTGCCCGTGAGGTCGGGGTTCTGCTCGCTGCCCGAGAGCGCGAACTCCTTCTCGATGATGCGCTGGGTGAGCACGAACCAGCTGTGGTCGTGGCCGGTGGCGAGGATGTGCTCGAGCGTGCCGAGGGTGTCGAACCCGGGGAAGCACGGCGCGGGCATGCGCGCCCCGGTCGCGTCGAACCACATCGACGACGGGCCGGGCAGGATGCGGATGCCGTGCGCGGGCCAGACCGGCGAGTGGTTCCGGATGCCCTCGGTGTAGTGCCACATGCGGTCGCCGTTCACGAGGCGACCGCCGGCGGCCTCGGTGATGCCGAGCATGCGCCCGTCGACGTGCGCCGGCACGCCGGAGAGCATCGACTCCGGCGGTGGGCCGAGGCGCTCGGGCCAGTTCGCGCGCACGAGGTCGTGGTTGCCGCCGATGCCGCCGCTGGTCACGATCACGGCCGGTGCTCGGAGTTCGAACTCGCCGGTCTCGGTGCGGTTCGACGTCTCGCCCCGATCGGCGTCGCTCGGAGCGAGCACGGCCCCGCGCACGCCCACGACGCGGCCGTCCTCGACGATCAGTTCGTCCACGCGGTGTCGGTGGCGCGCCGCCGCCATTCCCTGGTGCACCGCGTAGCGCACCCGGGTGATGAACGGTTCGACCACTCCGGGTCCGGTACCCCAGGTGATGTGGAACCGGGGCACGGAGTTGCCGTGCCCGGAGGCGAGCCCGCCGCCGCGCTCGGCCCAGCCGACGACGGGGAAGAAGCCGACGCCGCGCTCGCGGAGCCACGAGCGCTTCTCGCCGGCCGCGAACTCGAGGTACGCATCGGCCCACCGACGAGCCCAGAGGTCGTCGTCGCGGTCGAAACCGGCGGAACCGTACCAGTCCTCGCGGGCAAGCGCGAGCGAGTCGTGCACGCCCATCGCGCGCTGCTCGGGCGTGTCGACGAGGAAGAGCCCGCCGAACGACCACCAGGCCTGACCGCCGAGCGACGCCTCGGGCTCCTGCTCGACGATGACGACGCTGCGGCCGGCCTCCGCGAGTTCGGCGGCGGCGACGAGCCCGGAGAGCCCGGCCCCCACCACGATCGCATCGGGATGATCGAGGTCGGCTCGGGCCACGCTGACTCCTTCGTCGCGTCGAGCGCCTACGAGGAGGCGTCGGGTGCGTCCTCGAACGTGTTCACCATGGCGAACGCGGCGCGCTGCAGGTAGTCCCAGAGCATACCCTCGTGCAGCGGCGACAGCTCGAGCGAGTCCACCGCGCGCCGCATGTGCCGGAGCCAGCGGTCGCGGGCGTCGGGGTTCACGTGGAAGCCCATGTGGCGCATGCGCAGGCGCGGGTGGCCGCGCTGCTCGCTGTAGGTGGTCGGCCCGCCCCAGTACTGCTCGAGGAACGTGCGCAGGCGCTCCTCGGCCGGGCCGAGGTCCTCCTCGGGGTACATCGGCCGCAGCACCTCGTCGTCGGCGACGCCGCGGTAGAACTCCGCGACGAGCCGCTCGAACACCGGGGCCCCGCCGACCTCCTCGTAGAAGCTCGTCGGCTCGCTCACGCGCGACCCCCGTCGACGGCGGCGCGATCACGTGCACGGGCCGCGAGCGCCCGCACGAGCTCGGCGCGCCCCTCGGCAACGAGCCGGCGGAGCGGCGCGGGCGCATCGTCGTTGGCGGCCAGCCACTCGGCGGCGGCCGCCGCGGTCTCGTCGGTCACGACGGGCGCCGGGAAGAGGCCGGTCACGATGAGGTCGGCCATGGTGAAGCTCCGGCCGGCCCACACGTCGCGGAGCATCGCGAAGTAGTCGCCGACGCGCGAGGCGAGCAGCGTCTCGGGGTGCGCGCGCCGGTAGCCGGCGGCGATCGCCCGGGCCATGTCGTTCGAGAGGCTCGTGTCGGTCGCGACGGCGAGCCACGCGGCATCCTTCGAATCGACCGAGGGGCGCGCCGCCCGGGCCGTCGCCGCCTGCTGCCGGCCCTTGGCCGTGTCGTCGCCGGCGAGGGTGCGCTCGATCAGGGCGTCGTCTGCCGCGCCGAGGGCTGCGAGCGCGATCACGAGTTCCCAGCGCAGCTCGGTGTCGACCTCGAGCCCGTCGACCGCGGTGGTGCCCTCGACGAGGCTCGCCAGCACGTCGGCGTGGGCGGGCGTCGACGCGATGCGCGCGAAGCCCAGCGCGTACTGCAACTGGGCATCGGATGCCTCGGGGGCCAGTTGCACGAGGCCCCAGAGCGCGTCGCCCGCCTCGGCCTGGAGGCGCTCGCGCTGCTCGACGGCGACGTAGCGCTCGAGTGCGGCCTGGAGCCGGGCGAGGGCCGACGTGCGGGCCGAGGAGGTCGTCTCGTGGCCGAGGTTTCCGATCACGAGGCGCACGAAGTCGCTCGCCGGCAGCTCGGCGTCGCGCGTGGCATCCCACGCGGCACCCCAGACGACGGCGCGCGCGACGGGGTCGGCGATCTCGCCGAGGTGCTCGAGCGCGAACGCCGTCGACGCCGCGTCGAGCCGCACCTTGGCGTAGGTGAGGTCGTCGTCGTTCAGCAGCACGAGGTCGGGCCGCGGCGTGCCGACGAGCTCGGGCACCTCGGTGCGGGCGCCGTCGACGTCGAGCTCGATGCGTCGCTCGCGTACCACGCCCTGCTCGCCGCGCGAGTAGGCGCCGACGGCGATGCGGTGCGGGCGCAGTACGGGGTGCGACGCGGCGGCCTCCTGCACGATGGCGAAGGACGTGATCGTGCCCGCGGCATCCGTCTCGATCTCGGTGCGCAGCGTGTTCACGCCCGCGGTCTCGAGCCACGCGCGCGACCACGCGGCCAGGTCGCGCCCGCTCGCCGTCTCGAGCTCGGCGAGCAGGTCGGCGAGGGTCGCGTTGCCCTCGGCGTGCGCGCGCAGGTACGCGCCCACGCCCGCGTGGAACGCGTCGAGCCCGACCCACGCGACCAGCTGCTTGAGCGTCGACGCGCCCTTGTCGTAGGTGATGGCGTCGAAGTTCACCTCGACGTCGGCGAGGTCGGCGATCTCGGCGACGATCGGGTGGGTCGACGGCAGCTGGTCCTGGCGCGCGGCGTTCGACTTGTCGGTCGTCGCGAAGGTCGCCCACGCGTCGGTGAACTCGCTGAGCTCGGCCGTCGCCAGGGTGGACGCCCAGGTCGCGAACGACTCGTTCAGCCAGAGGTCGTTCCACCACTTCATCGTCACGAGGTTGCCGAACCACATGTGCGCGAGTTCGTGCAGCACGACGAGCGTGCGACGCTCCCTGCGGCTCTCGGGCACGCGCGAGCGGAACAGGTACCCCTCGTTGAAGGTGACCGCGCCGATGTTCTCCATCGCGCCCCAGTTGTACTCGGGCACGAAGATCTGGTCGTACTTGTCGTACGGGAACGGCACGCCGTAATTGCCGGCGTAGAAGCGGATGCCCCGCCGCACCGTCTCGAACATGAACTCGGGGTCCGCGTACTGCGCGAGCGAGGCGCGCGTGAAGACGCCGAGCGGCACCACGCGGCCGTCGTCGAGCTCCGCCGTGTCGCGCCAGACCGCGAACGGGCCGGCGACGAGCGCGACGATGTAGCTCGACATCACCGGCGTGTCCTCGAATTCCCACACCGCGGCGCCGTCGGCCACGGCCTCGGTCGCGAGCGGCGTCGAGGCGTTGCCGAGCACCTGCCAGTCCTCGGGCGCGGTCACGGTGAACCGGAACCGGGCCTTCAGGTCGGGCTGGTCGAACACCGCGAAGACGCGGTTGGCCTGGGCCACCGCGAACTCGGTGTACAGGTACACGGCGTCGTCGACCGGGTCGACGAACCGGTGCAGCCCCTCGCCGGTGTTCGTGTAGGCGCCGTCGAAGACGACGCGCAGCTCGTTCGACGCGGCGAGTCCGTCGAGGCGGATGCGGTCGCCCGCGAACACGTCGGTGACGTCGAGCGCGCGGCCGTTCAGCACGACCTCGCGCACGGTCTCGGCGGTCGCCTCGATGAAGGTCGACGCGCCCTCGGTCGCGGTGAACGTCACCACGGTCTCGCTGCCGAAGTGCGTGTCGCCCCGGGTGAGGTCGATCGCCACGTCGTAGCGCTCGACCGAGACGAGGGCCGCTCGGGCCTCCGCCTCGGCGCGGGTCAGGTTCGCGGGCATCCGGTTCCCCTCCTAGCGGGCGTCGCGCGCCTGGGCCGCGAGCGCCCGCTCGACGCCGGCGAGGTTCTCGGCGACGAGGCGGCGCAGCGCCGGGATGTCGGGGTGCGTGTCGAGCCAGGCGCGCGTCGCGTCGGCGAGGGCCTCGTTCGCCAGCGGCGCGGGGTACAGGCCCACGATGAGCTTCTCCGCGATCGCGTAGCTGCGGTCGTTCCAGATGCGCTCGAGCATGTCGAAGTACTGCGCGACGAACGGCTCGAGCAGCGACGCGTCGGCGGCCCGCTGGAACCCGAGCGCGGTCGTGCGCACGATGGTGTTCGGGGCGTCGGATGCCACGACGAGCGAGTCCCACGCGCGCTGCTTGCCGTCGACCGTGGGGAGCGCGGCGCGCGCGTGCGCGGCCGACTGGCGGCCGGTGGCCGTGTCGTCCTCGGCGAGGCGTGCGTCGATCTCGGCGTCGCCCGCGACGCTACCGGCGACGAGCGCGATGAGCAGCTCCCAGCCGAGGTCGGTGTCGATGTCGAGGCCGTCGAGCGTCAGGTCGCCGGCGAGCAGTGCGCCGACGGCGTCGAGGTGCGACGACGACTCGGCCATGGCCGCGAACGCCTTCACGAACTGGAACTGGGCGTCGCTGCCGGCCTCGGCGCCCTGCGCGAGCGCCCAGAGCGCGTCGGCGACCTCGCGCACCACCGCGTCGCGCCCCTCGGGTGCGGTGTACGCGGTCGCGGCGAGCGCGAGCTGCGCGAGCGTCGTGCGCAGCGTGGTCGACTCGGTCTCGGTGGCGATGTTGCCGAGCACGAGCGCGATCCAGTCGCGCGCGGGCGTCTCGGCGTCTCGCGTGGCATCCCACGCCGAACCCCAGACGAGCGAGCGTGCCAGCGGGTTCTCGATCGACGAGAGATGCGCGATCGCGACGCCGAGCGACGCCTCGTCGAGGCGCACCTTCGCGTAGGCGAGGTCGTCGTCGTTCAGCAGCACCAGGTCGGGGCGTGCGCGCCCGACCAGCTCGGCGACCTCGGTGCGCTCGCCGTCGACGTCGAGCTCGACGCGGTGCGTGCGCACGAGCGCGCCGTCGGCGAGGTCGTAGAAGCCGATGGCGAGGCGATGCGGGCGAATGGTCGGGTAGTCGTCGGCCGCGGACTGCAGCACGGCGAAGGAGGTGATCCCGCCCGAGGCATCCGTCTCGATCTCGGGGCGCAGCGTGTTCACGCCGGCGGTCTCGAGCCAGAGCGCGGCCCACGCGGAGAGGTCGCGGCCGCTGGCCGCCTCGAGCTCGGCGAGCAGGTCGGCGAGGGTCGTGTTGCCCCACGCGTGCTTCCGGAAGTACGCGCCGACGCCCGCGAAGAACGCCTCGCGGCCGACCCAGGCGACGAGCTGCTTCAGCACCGAGCCGCCCTTGGCGTAGGTGATGCCGTCGAAGTTGACCTGCACGTCCTCGAGATCGCGGATCTCGGCGACGATCGGGTGCGTCGACGGCAGCTGGTCCTGCTTGTACGCCCAGCTCTTCTCCATGGCGGCGAAGGTGGTCCAGGCTTCGGTCCACTCGGTGGCCTCGGCGGTGGCGATGGTCGACGCCCACTCGGCGAACGACTCGTTCAGCCAGAGGTCGTTCCACCACTTCATGGTCACGAGGTCGCCGAACCACATGTGCGCGAGCTCGTGCAGGATCGTCACGACCCGGCGCTCGCGGATCGCGTCGGTCACCTTGGAGCGGAACACGTACGTCTCGGTGAAGGTCACCGCACCCGCGTTCTCCATGGCGCCGGCGTTGAACTCGGGCACGAAGAGCTGGTCGTACTTCTCGAAGGGGTACGCGACGCCGAACTTCGACTCGAAGTAGGCGAAGCCCTGGCGGGTCTTCTCGAACACGTAGTCGGCGTCGAGGTACTCGGCGAGGCTCGCACGGCTGAAGACGCCGAGCGGAATGGTGCGGCCGTCGCTCGAGGTGAGCTCGGAGCGGGTCACGGTGTACGGCCCAGCGATCAGCGCGGTGATGTAGCTCGAGATGCGGGGAGTGGGCGGGAACGCCCAGGTGGCGGTGCCCGCGGCTGCCGGCGTCGGCTCGGGCGTCGTCTGGTTCGAGACGACCTGCCAGTGGTCGGGTGCGGTGACCGTGAAGGTGAAGGCGGCCTTGAGGTCGGGCTGCTCGAACACGGCGAACATGCGGCGCGAGTCGGGCACCTCGAACTGGGTGTAGAGATACACCTCGTCGTCGACCGGGTCGACGAAGCGGTGGAGGCCCTCGCCGGTGTTCGTGTACTCGGCGTCGGCGTCGACGACGAGCACGTTCTCGTCGGCGAGGTCGTCGAGGGCGATGCGCACGCCGTCGGCGACGGTGGCGGGGTCGAGGTCGCGGCCGTTCAGCGTGACCGAGTGCACGGTGCGCGTGATCGCGTCGATGAAGGTCGAGGCGCCGGCGGATGCCGCGAAGCGGACCGTCGTGGTCGAGCGGAACGTCTCCGGACCGGTCGTGAGGTCGAGCACGACGTCGTAGTCGTGCACCGTCACGAGCGCGGCGCGCTCCTCGGCTTCGATGCGGGTGAGGTTCTCTCCGGGCACGTGCGTCTCCTGCAGGTCGAGGGTGTGACGTGCGGGCGTCGTTCGTGGCGGCGCCGCACGATCCACCAGCCTAATTCCCGCGACCGGCAAGCGGGTCATCGGCTGCCACCGAGGGCGTGCGGCGCTGCCTAGACTTGGCCCCATGCGCATCCACATCGCGACCGACCACGCCGGCCTCGACTTCAGCCGCCACCTGCAGGAGCACCTCGCTGCGGCCGGCCACGAGGTCGTCGACCACGGCCCGGTCGAGTACGACGCGCTCGACGACTACCCGGCCTTCTGCATCAACGCGGCGCTCGGAGTGGTGCGCGACCAGCGCGCGGGCGTCGAGGCGCTCGGCGTCGTGTTCGGCGGCTCGGGCAACGGCGAGCAGATCGCGGCGAACAAGGTCACCGGCATCCGCGCCGCGCTCGTCTGGAGCCTCGACACCGCACTGCTCGCGCGCCAGCACAACGATGCCAACGTCATCTCGATCGGCGCGCGCCAGCACACGGTCGAGGAGGCCACGGCGTTCATCGACGCCTTCATCGCCGAGCCGTTCTCGGGCGAGGAGCGCCACGCGCGACGCATCGCGCAGCTCGCGGAATACGAGCAGACGGGCGACATCGCGGGCAAGGGCGTCGCCGGCACGGAAGGCTAGCGGTGCCCGAGGGCCACTCCGTCCACCGCATCACGCGGCAGTTCGCGCGCAACTTCGTCGGGCACGTCGTGCGCGCGTCGAGCCCGCAGGGGCGCTTCGCCGAGGGGGCGGCCGTGCTCGACGGCCGCCGCATGGTCGACGCGCGCGCCGTCGGCAAGCAGATGTTCCTCGAGTTCGAGGGAGGGGTCTGGCTGCGCGTGCACCTCGGCATGTACGGCGCGTGGGACTTCGCGGGCGACATCCGCATGGACGCGACGATCGCCTCGGCGAACGGCCGCATGGGGCAGACGAACCAGCGCGGCACCTTCCTCGACGCGCCGAACCCCGACGCCGTGGTGCTCGATTCGGCGGGGGAGAACTCCCTGACCTCGATCGGCGCGCCCCGGAAGGCGCGCCTGCGCATGTCGGAGGCCGAGAAGGAGTCGGATGCCCCGGAGGAGTTCCCGCCCGAACCGGTGGGGCAGGTGCGCGTGCGGCTGCTGACCGACGCCGTCTGCGCGGATCTGCGCGGCCCCACGGCCTGCGAGGTGCGCGACGCCGCCGAGATCGAGCAGACGGTCGCGAAGCTCGGGCCGGACCCGCTGGTCGACGACACGGATGCCGCGGAGCAGCGCTTCACCGAGGTGGTGCGTCGCAAGCCCACGCCGATCGGCCTGCTGCTCATGGACCAGTCCGTCGTCAGCGGCATCGGCAACGTCTATCGCGCCGAGCTGCTCTACCGCGCGCGCCTCGACCCGCACACGCCCGGCAAGCTCGTGCCCGAGGAGACCGTGCGCGCGCTCTGGCGCGACTGGACCCACCTGCTGAAGGTCGGCGTCGAGACCGGGCAGATGATGACCATGGACGGCCTCGACCCCGAGGCCTGGCGCGCGGCGATGGCCGACCGCGCCGACCGGCACTGGGTGTACAAGCGCGAGGGCCTGCCGTGCCGCACCTGCAGCACCAACATCGTGCTCGAGGAGATGGGCGCCCGGAAGCTCTACTGGTGCCCCACCTGCCAGACCTGAGACGACGACCCCGCCCGAACCGGCCGACCTGAGAGGAGCAGCGGATGCGGCAGAACCCCAGCTTCACCCTCGCGAGCGAGGAGGGCGTGAAGCGCCTCGTGCGCGCGCACCCGTGGGCGACGATCGTGTCGCACACGCGCGAGCGGGGGCTCGTGGCATCCCACTACCCGGTGCTGCTCGACGAGGACGCGGACGGCATCGTGCTGCTCACGCACGTGGGGCGACCCGACGAGCAGCTGCACGAGCTCGGCGAGCACGAGGTGCTTGTGGTCGTGCAGGGTCCGCACGGGTACATCTCGCCCGGCTGGTACGACGCGCGCCCGGCCGTGCCGACCTGGAACTTCACGACCGCGCACCTGCACGGCACGCCCGAGATCCTCTCCGATGCCGAGAACCTCGAGGTGCTCGACGCGCTCGTGACGCACTTCGAGCAGCGGATGCCCGAGCCGAGGCTGATGCGCGGCACCGACGACAACGCCGCCTACGCCGAGCGCATCGCCGCGGGCACCGTGGGCCTGCGCATCCCGATCACGCGGTTCGAGGCCAAGGACAAGATGAGCCAGAACAAGCCGGCCGAGACGGTCGAGCGCATCATCGCCGAGCTCGAGGGCGAGGGGCCCTATGCGGATGTCGCGCTGGCGCAGGAGATGCGGCGGGCGCGCGACGCCCGCGCGGGTGCGGAGCGCGGCCGGTGACCGACCTCGTCGTGGCGGGCGCCCGCACGCTCGGCGCGGACGCGCCGGTCGACGTGGTGGTCGCCGACGGGCGCATCGCCGCGGTGGTGCCCGCGGGCGACGGCGACCGTGGTGCGCCTCGCCTCGAGGCGGACGGCCGCACGCTGCTGCCCGGGCTCTGGGACCGACACGTGCACGCCTCGCAGTGGGCGCAGCGGACGCGCCGCGTCGACGTGTCCTCGGCGGTTTCCGCGGCGGAGGCGGCCGCCCTGGCGGGGGAGTTCGTGGCGGGGCGCGACGAGGTCGTCGGCATGGGCTACCAGGACGCACTGTGGCCGGATGCCCCGGACCGCACGCTGCTCGACGCCGCGACCGGCGACGTGCCCGTCGCGCTCGTCTCGCACGACCTGCACGCGTGCTGGCTGAACTCGGCCGCGCTCGCGCGGCACGGCCGGCCGGGGCACCCGACCGGGGTGCTGCGCGAGGAGGAGGCGTTCGACGTCGTGCGCGTGCTCGACGACGTGGGCGACGACCAGCTCGACGCCTGGGTGGGCGACGCGATGCGCGCCGCGGCCGCGCGGGGCGTGGTCGGCGTGGTCGACCTCGAGATGCGCTGGAACGCTGCCGACTGGGTGCGACGGGCGCAGCGCGGCGTCGACGCCGTCCGCGTCGAGTTCGGCGTGTACACCCAGCATCTCGATCGGGCGATCGAGGAGGGGCTGCGCACCGGCGACGTGCTGCCCGGCACCGGCGGACTCGTCGCGGTGGGGCCCTACAAGGTGCTCACCGACGGTGCGCTGAACACGCGCACGGCGTGGTGCGTGGACCCGTATCCCGACGCGGACGGCGACGACGCGTTCGGCCTCGCGACCGTCGCCCCCGAGCACCTGCTGCCGCTGCTGCAGCGCGCGACCGCCGCGGGCCTCGTGCCCGCCGTGCACGCGATCGGCGACCGCGCCAACCGCGCCGCGCTCGACGTGCTGGCGCAGGTCGACGAGGTCATGACGCCCGACGGGCCGCGCCGCGGGTCCATCGAGCACGCCCAGCTGCTGCGCCGGGAGGACCTCGCGCGCTTCGCCGAGCTCGGCGTGGTCGCGAGCGTGCAACCCGAGCACGCGATGGACGACCGTGACGTCGCCGAGCACCACTGGGCGGGGCGCACCGATCGGGCGTTCCCGCTGCGCAGCCTCGTCGAGGCGGGTGCGGTGCTCGCACTGGGGTCCGACGCGCCGGTCGCGCCGCTCGACCCGTGGATCACGATCGCAGCGGCCGTCGGCCGGACTCGCGACGGGCGCGCCCCGTGGCATCCGGAGCAGGCCATCGACGTGCGCACCGCGATCGACGCCTCCACCCGCAGCACGGTCGCGCCCGGCGAACGCGCGGACCTCGTGCTCGTCGACGTCGACCCCGTGACCGCGACCGCGCAGGAGCTGCGCACCATGCCGGTCGCCGCGACCCTCCTCGGCGGTCGGCCCACGCACCTCGCGCTCTGACGTCGCGCCCCGAGCGCTCCGGACGGGGGAGAACCCCCGCACCGATCCGGGCGGCCACCGGGTGCCGCCCGCAGGCGGCGCGCACGAGTCTGGATGCGTGCCCGGCGCACGCTTCGCCAGAATGAACCCGGAGGACCTGCCATGAGCGACCACGACACCGCACCCCGCCAGCGGCGCGGGTACTTCGGCCTCTGGGCCGGGATGCCGCGCGAGCTCGTCTTCCTGCTGATCGCGATGCCCATCGCGTGGGTCGGCTTCAGCGTCGCGGTCACCCTCGTCTCCACCGGCTTCGGGCTGCTGGTCCTGGTCGTCGGCGTGCTCTGCTTCACGGGGACGTTCTACGTGGCTCGCGGCTTCGGCTGGACCGAGCGGCGCCTGCTGCACTGGACCGGTCGCCCGGAGATCCGCTCGCCGTGGCCGCCCATCCCGGCGACGACGTCGTTCTGGCGCGGCGCCTTCGGCCCGTTCATCGACGGGCACTACTGGCTCCACGTGCTGCACCTGCTGGTGGTCGCCCCGATCGTGAGCCTCTTCACCTTCGTCGTCACCGTGGTCTGGGTCTCCATCGGCCTGGGCGGGGCGACGTACTGGTTCTGGGAGCGCTGGCTGCCGCTCGACGGGCAGAACGTCTGGACGATCGAGTACGTCTGGGAGTTCGTGTTCGGCGTGCCGCTGACCGCCGACCCGCGCCAGGCGGAGGCGGTCTTCTACCTGGTCCTGGGCCTCGTCTTCCTCGTCACGCTGCCGCTCATCACGCGCGGCCTGACGCTCATCCACCAGGGCGTCGCGCTCGGCATGCTCGGTCCGTGGCGCTCGCAGGCGCTCGAGCGCGAGGTGCAGCAGCTCTCCGCGTCGCGCGGCGCGGCGGTGCAGGCCGAGGACCGGTCGCTGCGCCGGCTCGAACGCGACATCCACGACGGCCCGCAGCAGCGGCTGGTGCGCCTGCAGATGGACCTCGCCGCCGCCGAGCGCGCGATCGCCCGTGACCCCGAGGTCGCCCCGCAGGTGCTCGGCGAGGCGCGCGAGCAGGCGCGCGAGGCGCTCGACGAGCTGCGTGCGCTCTCGCGGGGGTTCGCCCCGCCGATCCTGCAGGACCGCGGTCTCGCCGCCGGCCTCGCCTCGCTCGCGGCGCGCAGCCCCGTGCCGGTCGAGGAGCACCTCGCCCTCCCCGAGGACGCGCAGATCCCCGCCGAGATCGAGCGCAACGCGTACTTCATCGCCGCCGAGCTGCTCACCAACGCGGCCAAGCACGCCCGGGCCCGTGCGATCGGACTGCACTGCTCGGTGCGGCGGGCGCCCGTCGGCGGCGAGTCGTGGCTCGACCTGTGGGTCATCGACGACGGCGCCGGCGGCGCGGTGACGCTGCCCGGTCACGGCCTGAGCGGTCTCGAGGAGCGCGTGCGAGGCCTCCGAGGCATCCTGCGCATCGACAGCCCCGCGGGCGGCCCGACGACCGCAGGCGCGCACATCCCGTTCGTGCAGCAGGGGCCGACCGCGGTGCCGCCCGAGCCGGAGGACGCCGCGGCCCTATCCTGAGAGCGTGACGGATGCTGCGCTGAGGGTCGTGCTGGCCGAGGACTCCGTGCTCCTGCGCGAGGGGCTCGTGCGCCTCTTCGACGAGGCCGGGTTCGAGACAGTCGGCTCGTACGGCGACGCCGATGACCTGCTCGCCGAGATCGAGACGCTCGCGCCCGACATCGCCGTGCTCGACGTGCGCATGCCGCCGACGTTCCGCGACGAGGGCGTGCGCGCCGCGCTCGAGCTGCGGAAGCGGATGCCCCGACTCGGCGTGCTGCTGCTCAGCCAGTACATCGAGGGCACGTACGCCCAGGAGCTGCTGTCATCGGGGGAGGGTGGCATGGGCTACCTGCTGAAGGACCGCGTCGCATCGCTCGACGAGCTGGAGGACGCGGTCACGCGCGTGAGCCAGGGCGGCACGGTACTCGACCCGCAGGTCGTGAAGGAGCTGATCGGCCGCCGGGCGGACCCGCTCGAGACGCTCACGCCCCGCGAGCGCGAGGTGCTCGCGCTCATGGCGGAGGGCCGCACGAACGGCGGCATCGCCCAGCAGCTCTACATCGGCGTCGGCGCCGTCGAGAAGAACGTCACCGCGATCTTCGCCAAGCTCGGCCTCGAGGACTCGGGCTCCGACCACCGCCGGGTGCTCGCGGTGCTCGCCTGGCTGCAGCGCTGACGTCGGCCGCAGACGCGCGACGGCCCGGCACCGCGGGTGCGGGCCGGGCCGTGCGAGCGGGCGTGCGCCCGCGGCATCCGTATCGGTCTCGGTCGACCGCCGTTCAGTCGACGCTGATGTGCGAGAACAGGAACCAGCGGTCCTTGTCGAGTCCCTGGCGGATCTCGATCGCGATGTCCTGGCTCGCGAGGTCGAGGTCGTCGAGACCGTCGACCGCCGCGTTCACCTTCTCGAGCGCGAGGTCGATCTGCGCGATGACCTGCTCGATCGTGGGCTCCGCCTGCTGGAAGCCGGCCTTGGGGTTCACCGCGCCCGACTTCTGGGCGACGGTCGCGAGGCGGGCGTCGATCGGCAGCCCGAGGGCCACCACCCGCTCGGCGGCCAGGTCGGCCCACCCCTGCGCGTGGGCGACCACGTCGTCGAGCAGCTCGTGCACGGCGATGAAGTTCGGTCCGCGCACGTGCCAGTGCGCCTGCTTGCCGTTGACGGCGAGGGCGACCAGCTGGTGCACGACCGGCGTGAGGAACTGTGCGACTCCGGCGGCGACATCGGGGTTCGAGCTCGCCTGCGGAGGAACGTGCGTGTCGGTCATTCGTGTCCACCTTCCCTGGATACGTCGTCTGTCGCCACGGTACGCCGTTCGCCTGCGAATTCAAGCAAGGTTCGGCTGCCCTCACCGCGCGTCGGCGCGGGCCTGTTGCGCAAGCGCGTCGGCGACCATGATGGAGGCATGGCCGTCATCGAGAACTCCAAGCTCACCGTCATCGGCGCAGGCGCGGTCGGCGCCTCCGTCGCACTCTCCGCCCTCGTCCGCGGCAGCGCCCGCGAGGTCGCCCTCTACGACATCGACCGCAAGAAGGCCGAGGCCGAGGTGCTCGACCTCGCGCACGGCACCCTGTTCGCGGGCTCATCCACGATCCAGGGCGGCGACGACCTCGATGTCGTGACGGGCTCGAACATGGTCATCATCACCGCCGGCGCGAAGCAGAAGCCGGGGCAGACGCGCCTCGACCTCGCCGGGGCGAACATCAACATCATGAAGAGCCTCATGCCGCAGCTGCTCGACCGGGCGCCCGACGCGGTCTACATGCTCGTGACGAACCCGTGCGACGTGCTCACCGTCGCCGCGCAGAAGATCACCGGACTGCCGAGCTCTCGCGTGTTCTCGTCGGGCACGGTGCTCGACTCGTCGCGCCTGCGCTGGCTGATCGCCCAGCGGGCGGACGTCGCGAGCTCGAGCGTGCACGCCATGATCGTCGGCGAGCACGGCGACTCCGAGTTCCCGCTCTGGTCGCACGCGACCATCGGCCCCGTGCCGATCCGCGAGTGGGCGGACGCGCAATCGGCCGTGAAGCCCGAGCTCGGCGACTTCGACGCGATCGCCGACGAGGTGCGCACGGCCGCCTACCAGATCATCGAGGGCAAGGGCGCGACCAACCACGCCATCGGCCTCTCGGCGGCGCGCATCGCCGAGGCGGTGCTGAAGGACCAGCGCGCCGTGCTGCCCGTGTCGAGCGTGCTCGACGACTACCTGGGCGAGTCCGGCGTCGCCCTCTCGGTGCCCTCGATCGTCGACTCGTCGGGCGTCGCCGACGTGCTGCGCATCCCGTTCGACGACGACGAGGCGGCGAGGTTCGCCGCCTCGGCCAAGGTCATCCGCGACTCGCTGCAGACGCTCGGGCTCTGACCGGCCCGCCCGGCCGACCACCACGACAGGCCGGTCGGGCCGGCGTCAGGCCACCGGCACGCCATCCCGGCGGAAGCGGTCGCGCACCGCGTCGACCTGCTCGGGCTCGGGCGGACGCGTGTCGGCGAGCGAGTAGGCCGCGCCGATACGCTCCCACTTGTCGGCGCCCATCTGGTGGAAGGGCAGCACCTCGAGGCGCTCCACGTTCGGCCAGCGCGACACGATGCGTGCCACGGCGTCGACGTTCTCGTCGGCGTCGGTGAGGCCGGGCACGAGCACGAAGCGCACCCAGACGCGCGTGCCGCGGGCGGCGAGGCGGTCGCCGAACGCGATCGTCGGCTCGAGGTCGACGCCGGTGACCTCGCGGTACGTGCCGGGAAGCCCCGACTTCACGTCGAGGAGGACGAGGTCGACATCGTCGAGCATCGCGTCGTCGGCCTTCGCCCCGAGGTACCCGCTCGTGTCGAGCGCGGTGTGCACGCCCAGGGCGGATGCCTCGTGCAGCACGCGCCGCACGAACGGCGCCTGCATCAGCGGCTCGCCGCCCGACAGGGTCAACCCGCCGCCGGTCGCGGCGAACACGTCGCCGTAGCGCGCGATTCGGGCGACCAGCTCCTCTACCGTCGTCGCGGTGCCGTCGCGCAGGCGCCACGTGTCGGGGTTGTGGCAGTACCGGCACCGCAGCGGGCATCCGTTCAGGAACACCGTGAGGCGCGTGCCCGGGCCGTCGACCGCGGTCACGAGCTCCCACGAGTGCACGTTGCCGACCTCGCCGGCCCGCTGCGCACGGAGGCGCTCGTGGTGCGCCTCCGCGAGCGCCTCGCGGCTGGGGTGGAGGGTCAGGGCGACCATGACGGCGCGCCTCAGACCCCGGCGTGGAAGGTGCGGTCGAGCACGTCCTGCTGCTGCTCGCGCGTGAGCCGCACGAAGTTCACGGCGTAGCCCGACACGCGGATCGTCAGCTGCGGGTAGTCCTCCGGGTGCGCCATGGCGTCGACGAGCGTCTCGCGCCGCAGCACGTTGACGTTCATGTGGTAGCCGCCCCGTGCGATGTACGCGTCGAGCAGTCCGACGAGGTTCGTCACGCGCTCGTCCTCGGTGCGGCCGAGGCCCTGGGGCGCGACCGTCGTGGTGAGCGAGATGCCGTCCTGCGCGTCCTCGAACGGCAGCTTCGCCACCGAGAGGGCGCTCGCGAGCATGCCGTGCGTGTCGCGGCCGTTCATCGGGTTCGCGCCCGGGGCGAACGGGGCGCCCGCGGGCCGGCCGTCGGGCGTGCCGCCGGTCGCCTTCCCGTAGACCACGTTCGAGGTGATCGTGAGCACCGACTGGGTGTGGATCGCGTTCCGGTAGGTCGGGTGCTTGCGCACCATCGCCATGAACTCGTGCACCAGCTCGGCAGCGATCTCGTCGGCGCGGTCGTCGTCGTTGCCGTAGGCGGGGTACTCGCCCTCGACCACGTAGTCGGTGACCAGGCCGGTGTCGTCGCGCACCGGGCGCACGGTCGCGTGGCGGATCGCCGAGAGCGAGTCGGCCGCCACCGAGAGCCCCGCGATGCCGCAGGCCATGGTGCGCACGACGTCGCGGTCGTGCAGCGCCATCTCGAGCCGCTCGTACGCGTACTTGTCGTGCATGAAGTGGATCGTGTTGAGCGCGTCGACGTAGGTCTCGGCGAGCCACTCCATGGTGCCGCGGAACGCCTCGCGCACCTGGTCGTAGTCGAGCACGTCGCCCTGTGCGGGCGCCGCGACGGGCGCGACCTGGTGTCCGGAGATCTCGTCCCGTCCGCCGTTGATCGCGTACAGCAGCGCCTTGGCCAGGTTCACGCGTGCGCCGAAGAACTGCATCTGCTTTCCGACCGCCATCGGCGACACGCAGCACGCGATCGCGCTGTCGTCACCGCACGCGCTGCGGATCAGGGCATCCGACTCGTACTGGATCGCGCTCGTGTCGATCGACACCTGCGCGCAGAAGCGCTTGAAGCCCTCGGGCAGGTCCGCGCTCCAGAACACGGTGAGGTTCGGCTCGGGCGCCGGCCCGAGGTTGTAGAGCGTCTGCAGCATGCGGAGCGCGGTCTTCGTGACGAGCGGACGCCTGTCGTCGCCGAGGCCGCCGAGCGACTCGGTCACCCACGTCGGGTCGCCGCTGAACAGCGCGTCGTACTCGGGGGTGCGGAGGAAGCGCACGATGCGCAGCTTGATCACGAGGTCGTCGACGAGCTCCTGCGCCAGGGTCTCGTCGATGCGGCCCGCGGCGAGGTCGCGCTCGAGGTAGACGTCGAGGAAGCCGGTGTTGCGGCCGAACGACATCGCCGCGCCGTTCTGCTCCTTCACCGCGCCGAGGTAGGCGAAGTACAGCCACTGCACGGCCTCCTGCGCCGTCTCGGCGGGGCGACGGATGTCGAAGCCGTACGAGTCGGCCATCGCGACGAGCTCCTGCAGGGCGCGGACCTGCTCGGCGTTCTCCTCGCGGTCGCGGATGACCTCCTCGGTCGAGAACCGCATGTCGAGTTCGGCCCGCTCGGTGCGCTTGGCGGCGATCAGCGCGTCGACGCCGTACAGGGCCACTCGGCGGTAGTCGCCGATGATGCGCCCGCGGCCGTAGGCGTCGGGCAGCCCGGTGATGATGTGGCTGTGCCGGGCGCGCTTCACGCCGGGGGAGTAGGCGTCGAACACACCCTGGTTGTGCGTCTTCCGGTACCTGGTGAAGGTCTCCTCGACGCGCTCGTCGACGTCGTAGCCGTAGGTCTGCAGTGCGCCGGCGACCATCCGCCATCCGCCGTTCGGCATGATGGCGCGCTTCAGCGGGGCATCCGTCTGCAGGCCGACGATGAGCTCGCGCTCGCGGTCGATGTAGCCGGGGGCGTGCGAGGTGATCGTCGAAGGGGTGTGCGGGTCGACGTCGTAGACGCCCTGCTCGCGCTCGGTCGGGAACATCGCGGTGAGCGTGTTCCAGACGGCGAGCGTGCGCTCGGTGGGGCCGGCGAGAAAGGCGGCGTCGCCCTCGTACGGCAGGTAGTTGCGCTGGATGAAGTCGCGGACGTCGATGCCGTCCTGCCAGGGGCCGGGGGCGAAGCCCTCCCAGGCCTTCGGGTGCTCCGCGGCCTCGTCCGTCGTTCCGGTCGTGCTGCGGGTCTGGTCGAGTGTGCTCATGGCGTCCTCCTCGTGGGACTCTCCCTGCGCACCGACGGGGGTCACCCGCGGTGCCCCATCGCTACCGTGGTCCGACCATTGTGGTCTGACCACAGCTCGAGCGTACTCCCGTGCGCTGGGAATCGCCAGCGATGCGCGGCGATTCGGTCGCAGGGGCGGGGGCTGCGGATGTCTCGGGCTGGCGCCTCGATCGCCGAAGTGGATACCCGTGGGGTATTATTGACGACCATGAGCACCACAGCCACTGCCGTCCGCCCGCTCGCACGCGTCATCGCGGTGCTCGCTGCAGCATTCGCGACCGTATTCGCACTCGCGGCCTGCACGCCCGCCGAGCCGATCGAGGTGGGAACCGCCACCGTCATCGTCGACGTGCGCACGCCAGGCGAGTACGCGGACGGGCACCTCGACGGAGCCGCGAACATCGACGTGCAGTCGGCGAACTTCGACGCCGCGATCGCCGAGCTCGACCCCGATGGCTCCTACGTCGTCTACTGCCGCTCGGGCAACCGCTCGGCCGCCGCCATCGACCGTATGGAGGCCGCGGGCTTCACCGACCTCGTGAATGCGGGCGGCCTGCAGGAAGCGGCCGACGCGACGGGCATCGAGATCGTCACCGGCCCCTAGCCTGGCAGCGCTCGTCAGGCGACGAGCTGCTCGTGGCGCCGGATCCACTCGACGAGTTGCTCCCTCGGCACTCCGAGCTTCTCGGTAATGCGATCCATGGGCACGTTGGCCTCGAGCAGCGCCCGCGCCTCGGCGACGACCTGCTCCTCGTCGATCACGACCGGTTCGCGCGCCTCGAGTGCGTCGAGTTCGGCGTCGAGGCCCTCGCCGTGCGCGACCGACTTCAGGAGGCCGGCCGCGACCGGCGAGCGGTGCCGCGTGAACACGGTGTGCACGGCGAGGTGGGCCGTGAAGGCGAGTGCGATGGGTGGCACTGCCGAGATCACGACGGCGGGCCAGACGCCCAGCGCGAGGGACGAGGCGGGCAGGGCGAACACGTGCACGGCGTTGCCGGCGACCGTCGCGACGATGAACACCCAGAACGTCACCCAGGTGAGCGCACGCGACGTGTCCGGCAGCAGCACCGCGATGAGCGTCGCCGCGACGACGGGCAGGTCGACGATGAGCGGGAACACCCACGCACGCTCGGGCGGGATGCCACCGGCGGCGACGGCGAGCTCGTAGAGCGCGCCGTACGACAGGTAGAACGCGCCGACCGCTGCGGCGATGACGAGCAGGACGAGTCCGCCGCGCAGCAGGCGAGACGAGGGCGAGTCGGGCACGAGCGCTCCGTTCGGGTCACGGTTCTGGGGGCCGTGCCGACCATAGGGGCGCCCGCCGACAGCCGCGCCGGGAACGACGAACGCCCGGCCGAATCGCATTCGGCCGGGCGTGTGATGGAGGGGATGACGGGAATCGAACCCGCGTAATCAGTTTGGAAGACTGAGGCTCTACCATTGAGCTACATCCCCGTGAGCCCGTTCGGGCACTGGAACATGGTAGTACACGCGGGGTGCCGGGCCGTGCACGTGCCGGGCCCGCCGCGCACCCGTCAGCGGAACGACCCGATGGTCGCGATCACCCGACGCGCGGTGCGCAACTGCCGCTCGTAGGTCGCGGCGATCACGATGAGCAGTACGCCCGCGATGCCGAGCCACACCCACCACCAGACGGCCTCGTAGAGCGCCGCGATCCACGGCCAGAGCTGCGCCAGTGCATGCACCACCAGCACCACGCCGCCGATGAGGAACGGCGCCTGCAGGCGCCGGAACGCGCCGATGAGTAGCACCGTCAGCGCGACGACGCCGAGCGCCACGACCCGCCAGAGCTCCGAGCCGAAGAGATCGGCCGCGAGAGCCGGCAGCAGCAGCACGACGAGGCCCGGTGCGAGGGTGCTCCACGACGAGCGCTCGGGCGTGCGCACCAGGTCGATCACGCCCGCCCCCAGCAGCGCGACCGCGACGCTCGCCGTCACGGGGTCCGCAGGGCGCACGACGTCGGCCGCGAGCGCGGCGATCGCGACCACGACGAGCACCGCGAGCGTCGTCCAGCGCACGACCGGGCCGGCGAACGGACGCCGGGTCGCCCACGCGGCGCCGATGTGCAGCAGCGCCACTACCGCGAGCACGACGATCACGCGCCACTCGTCCACGGTGCCGGTGAGCGCCGCGAGCACCGGCACGACGGCGACCGCGACGGATGCGGCGATCAGCCACTCGGCCGCTGCCGCAGGTCCCGGCTCGCGGCGCACCCAGCCGACCGCGGCGATGACGCCGGCGACGAGCGCGACCGCGCCCCACAGCTCGGGCGGGAGGAGGGTGCTGTCGGAGCGTGCGGCGGCGATGCCCGCCACGGCGCTCGCGACGGCCGTGCCCGCCCACCCGGTGCTGAACGCGATCGCGACGATGCGGGCGCCGGCGACGCGCAGCGGCAGCACGTACCCCGCGATGACGAGCGCGATGCCGACACCCACGACCGCGAACGCCCGCACCACATCGTCGGCGACCACGGCCGACGGCAGCAGCGCCGTCGCCACGGCCCCGGTCGCGAGCGCGGTGGCCGAGCGCTCGGGCGGAGCATCCGGATGGTGTCGTGCGTTGAGCAGCAGCCAGACGGCGGCGAGCGCGATCGCGGGCGGCAGCGAGTACGCCTCGACCGCATCCGCACCGAGCGTCGCCGAGCCCGACCAGGCCGCCGCGATCGCGACGGCCACCGACCCCCACGACAGGTGGCGCCACGGACCGGTCACGACGTCGCCGGCCGAGGCCGCCACGAGCACCGGGGTCGGCGCGAGCAGCAGCAGCGGCAGCCATGCGGGCGTGTCGCCGAGCACGACCATCCCGATCGTCGCCGCGGCAGCGAGCGCGACGCCGCCGGCCCAGAACAGGCGCGGAGCGCGTGGCGACTCGGGCAGCAGGAGCAGCACGCCCGCGGAGATCGTCACGGCGATCGCCGCAGCGGTGTCGGCGAGGTCGTCGCGGTGCAGCCCGTCGCCGACGAACGCGATCGCCGTGAGGAGCGCGCCGATCGGGGCGGCGAGCGCGAGCGCCACCCGCACAGGCCTCGCGCGGCCCGTCCACTGCCACGCGACCGCCGCCACGGTGACGAGCAGCGCCACCGGGCCGCGCGTGAGGTCGTCCCCGGCGAACACCGTCGTCGTCGCGGCGAGGATCGCCGCCGAGGCGAGCGGCACCGAGGCCGCCAGCAGGTCGGCCTCCCGCCACACACGCCAGGTCACGCCGGCCACCAGCAGGCACAGGGCGGCGCCGGCCGCGCCCCACGCAGCAGCGGCGTCCCACTCCGCCGGAATCGCCGCGCCGAGTTCGTCGAGCACGGCCGGCGCACCCGAGAAGATCGCCACGGCGCCCAGCGCGGCGACCACGACGTGCACCGCGTCGGCCGTCGCGACCGCTCCCGACGGCCAGACCGCTCGCGAGAGCACGCGGCCGGCCACCGCGAGCACGACCACCGCGGCGACCGTCGCCGAGAAGAGCACGGGGTCGGATGCCACGGTCAGCAGCGCCACGACGATCGCGAGCCCGCCGCCCGTGGCGAGCACGACACGCACCGTCGTCGAGACGCCGAGCGCGGCACACGCGGCGAGCGCGGCAGCAGCCGCGAGCAGCAGCACGCCGACGCAGGCGGCCCGATCGAGGCTCGCCGCGAACGGGAACACGGCGGCCGCGAGCAGTGCGACGGGAACGGGGAGGAAGCGGCGCCCCGCCCGGAGCAGGAAGGTCACTGCCAGCGTGGCCGCACCCAGCGAGATCGCGGCGGCCGCGCTGGCCAGCGCGACTTCGCGACCCGTACCCGATGCCGAGAGGAACTCCGACGCGGTGACGCGGTCGACCACCGTCAGCACGGCGAACGGCAGCGCGAACAAGGCCGCGCCCGCGGCGACGACGAGCGCGGGCACCGCGGCCCACGGCGCCAGCCCCGACACGCGGGGGAGCGGCAGCAGTCGCACGGCTGCCGCACCGATCGCGACCGCCCCCGCCGCAGCGGGTGCGAGCCAGACGGCGGTGGGCTCGGCCACCCGGTCGGCGATCTCGAGCGCCGGGCCGAGCGCCGCCGCGATGCCGGCGAGCAGGGCGCCCGCCTTCGCGGCTTCGGGGCGCAGCCGTTCTGCGGGACGCGCACCGGCGATGAGCGACCACGCGCCCCACAGGGCGGCGATCGCCCAGAGCGACCAGAGCACGGGCACCTCGCCCGTCCACGGCGCGGCGGCGAGCCCGAGCAGACCGCCGAGCGTGCCGGCCCCCACCGCGATGGCGCGCGAGACCGACGCGGGCAGGAACCACGCGGCCGCACTGACGGCGAGCGCTGCCACGCCGCCCGCCCAGGTGGCGGTCGCCCCGTCGTCCGACACCGTCGACGCGAGCAGGAACACCGCGGCGGGCACGAGACCGGCGGCGGTCCAGCCGGGCACGCGTACACTCGTCACCCGTCGTGCGGCGAGCAGCACGCCCGCGAGCACGAGCAGCGCGACGCCGCTGTAGGCGCGCGCATCCATGAGGTCGGTGCCGAACAGCGCGTTCGCCCGCACGATCCAGACGTCGAGCAGCAGCAGCACGACCGCGACGACCGCGACGCCCTCGGCGGTGCCCGCGAGTCCGCGCCGGCGCAGCAGCCACGCGACGCCCAGCACGAGCACGCTCGCGAGTCCGATGATCACCGAGCGCACCTCGAGTGACGCGACGAGGTAGGCGACGAACAGGAACACCACGGCGGCGACCGACGTCAGGATCACGCCGATGGAGAGCAGCAGCACCTGCACGCCCGAGCGCGTCCGGCGCGGCTCCGCGGGTGCGGCGGGTGCGGCGGCGTCGGGCGCCGGCGCGGGCGTCGTTGCGGCGGGAGCGGGCGACTCGCCGGAGGCATCCGCCCGCCCTGCAGCCGGGGAAGCAGCCGAGGCGGCCGGGGCAGCAGGGGGAGCAGCGGATGTGACACCGACCGCGGCACGGGCGCGCTCGGCCTGCTCGGCTCGCAGTTCGGCGATGAGCGCCTGCCGCCCCTGCTCGGCCGAGAACACCGCGCGCGACGCCTCGAGCAGCTCGCCCGACCGCGGCACGCCGAGCTCGAGCCCGCAGGCGGCGCACGTCGACGACGCAAGCGGCGTGAAGCAGGCGGGGCACCGGGTCGTGTCGACCAGGTGCTCGGGCCTCTCGGGCCATCGGCGGAGTCCGGGTCGTGGCGCACGCGCGTCGCTCATGGCTGAATGCTGCCAGAGCACGGATGCCGCGTGGCGGATGCCTCGCTCATGTGGACGACCGCGCGTGCCGCCGACCTGTGCAGGAGTGCGCGGCCGCCCGCCCCGCGCGCCCGCGGAACGCGTGCAGTAGACTCGTTCGGGTTGTCTCCGTGCACGGATGCGTTTCGGCGCGCCCGCACGGGAGACGCACGAGTTGAGTGCCGACTCGGGGCGTAGCTCAGCTTGGCTAGAGCGCCCGCTTTGGGAGCGGGAGGTCGCAGGTTCGAATCCTGTCGCCCCGACGAGTCGCTCGACCGTCTCGAACTTCCACGAATTCAGGAGAACCGTTCCATGCCGACCACTTCGGTTGAGAAGCTGAGCCCGACCCGCGCCAAGCTCACCATCACGGTGACGCCGGAGGAGCTCAAGCCCAGCATCACGCACGCCTACGGCCACATCGCCGAGCAGGTCAACATCCCCGGCTTCCGCAAGGGCAAGGTGCCGCCGCCCATCATCGACCAGCGCGTCGGCAAGGGCGCCGTGCTCGAGCACGCGGTCAACGAGGGCCTCGACGGCTTCTACCGCTCCGCGATCGAGGAGCACAAGCTCCGCCCGCTCGGCCGCCCGGAGGCCGACATCGTCGAGTGGCCCAGCGACAAGGACTTCTCGGGCGACCTGCTGCTCGCCATCGAGGTCGACGTGCGCCCCGAGATCGAGCTGCCCGAGTACGACGCCGTCGAGCTGACCGTCGACGCGGTCGAGGTCGGCGACGACGAGGTGGCCGAGGAGCTCGACCGCCTGCGCACCCGCTTCGGCACGCTCATCACGGTCGACCGCCCCGCCACCACCGGTGACTTCGTCACCCTCGACCTGGTCGCCACCATCGGCGGCGCCGAGGTCGACACCGCGTCGGGCGTGTCGTACGAGATCGGCTCGGGCGAGCTGCTCGAGGGCATCGACGAGGCGCTCGACTCGCTCACCGCGGGCGAGACCACGACCTTCGAGTCGAAGCTGCTCGGTGGCGACCACCAGGGCGAGACCGCCGAGATCACCGTCAACGTCACCGCCGTGAAGGAGCGCGAGCTCCCCGAGGCAGACGACGACTTCGCGCAGATCGCCAGCGAGTTCGACACCCTCGACGAGCTCAAGGCGAGCCTCGTCGAGCAGGTCTCGAAGTCGAAGGTGTTCGGCCAGGGCACCCAGGCCCGCGACCTGCTCGTCGACAAGCTCCTCGAGCTCGTCGAGGTGCCGGTCGCCGAGTCGGTCATCGAAGACGAGGTGCACCGCCACCTCGAGGGCGAGGGTCGTCTCGAGGACGACGAGCACCGCGCCGAGGTCACCGAGTCGAGCACCAAGGCCTTCAAGACGCAGATCGTGCTCGACGCGATCGCCGAGAAGGAGTCGGTGCAGGTCAGCCAGGAGGAGCTCAGCCAGTACCTCGTGCAGGGCGCCGCGCAGTACGGCATGGACCCGAACGAGTTCGTGCAGGCCCTCAGCTCGAACGGCCAGATCCCGGCCATGGTCGGCGAGGTCGCGCGCAACAAGACGCTCGCGATCGTGCTCGGCAAGGCCGTCGTGAAGGACTCCAACGGCGCGGTCGTCGACCTCTCCGAGTTCACCGCGGTTCCGGGTGACGACGAGGCGGATGCCCCCGAGGCCGACGCCGTCGTCGAGGAGCCCGCCATGGAGGAGGCGCCCGCCGAGGAGCCCGCCGCCGAGGAGGCCCCGGTCGAGGAGAAGCCGAAGAAGAAGGCGCCGGCCCGCAAGAAGGCCGCCGCCAAGGACGCCGAGTAGGCGCCACACGCACGATCGAGAGGGTCGGATGCCACGGGGCATCCGACCCTCTCGTCGTTTTCGTCCACCGTGGCGGGGGTTCCCTGGCGCCGCATACGCATGGACGGCACCGACGTCGACCTGACCTACGCGTACGACCCGGCCGGCAACGTGACCAGCATCACCGACACCCCGACCGCGGAACCCCACCCCGGCGTGGACGGGCAGGATCATCAGTGCTTCGACTACGACGGCCTCGCCCGTCTGACGCTGGCGTTCACCCCGCTGCACGGCAACTGCGACCGCACCGCAGGGCAGGTCACAGCAGGTGACATCGGCGGGGCGGCACCGTACTGGACCGAGTACGAGTACGACCCGCTCGGCAACCGCACCAGCCAGGTCACCCACGACGTCGACGGCACCGCCACGACCACCGAGTACGCCCACGGTCAGGACGGTGCCGGCCCGCACCAGGTCACCACCGTCACGACCACCCCCGACGGTGGCACCCCGGACGTCACCGAGTACACCTACGACGGGGCCGGCAACCGCGACACGATCACCACCGGTGGTGACGCGACCGGGTTCGGGTGGGACGCCGAGGGCGAACTCGTCACCGCCGGTGTCGACGTGTCGATGGTGTACGACGCGTCCGGGGACCGGCTGGTGCGTGCCGACGGCAGCGGCACGACGGTGTACCTGCCGGGTGGGCAGGAGGTGCACGTCGGGCAGGATGGCACGGTCAGCGCCACCCGGTACTACGCGTTCGCCGGGGTCACGGTCGCGGTCCGTACCGGGTCCGGGATGGGCAACGTCACCAGCCTGGTCGCCGATCGGCACGGCACCCCGGTCGCCGCGGTCCCGAACACCGTCTGGAGCGGGAGCAGTGTGCAACGCCTGTACACCGACCCGTTCGGTGCGACCCGTGGCGCCTCGACCACGGGCACGGTGCCAGGGGATACCCAGTTCCTCGGCAAGACCCGCGACACCAGCACCGGACTGACCCTCCTCGGCGCCAGGTAGTACGACGAGGCCCTGGGGCGGTTCATCAGCGTCGACCCTGTCCTGGACACCGCGATCCCGCAGCAGTGGAACGGATACGCGTACGGGTACAACAACCCCCACACCTGGGCCGACCCGGACGGGCTGTACGCGACCCGCTTCCTGCCGGATGGGTCCGGCGGCGGGAGCGCTTCTACCGGCAGTGGCGAGACGACAGGCTCGCGGACACCGCTCGACGGAATCCGGAGCTCGCATCGACAGTCTCGGAACTTGTCGGTGACAAGGTCTGGAAGGCGACGGCGGACACGGTCAACGCGGTCGTATCATTCGGCAACGCGGCGCTCCGCAATCCGGCCGAAACCACAACCTTGCTTCTGGGGATCTGGGAGATCTACGCAGGAGGCGCCGGGATCCTTGGCGGCGCAGGTGGCTGCCTCGCGACAGCGGGCGCTGGATGCATCCCCGGGGTCGCCGCCATCACAGCCTCAGCCGGGCTCGTCACCGCTGGGGTCGCGACGGTCGGTATTAGTGCAAGCAGCCTCGCCCAGCACGCCAACGGCGACAGCCGCATGGAAGTAATGAACCGGAATGGGCCAGACGCGTCAGAAGCTGGCGGTGCTCGCGGTTACGAGCCCGATGGGGCGGCTGCGGACTACGATATTGATGAGCTAGCTCAGCTTACGTATCAGCACGTCGGCGCTGGGGACCTCCCGAATCGGCCATCGTACGGTGAGATCCGAGAGGCTCTTCAGCGCGGCACAGCTGTTCGGATCGATGGGCAGAACTCGGTTCGGGTCGAGTTCAACGGAGTCCGCGTGATAGTCAACGAGGATCTTCCGCTGAGAAGCACGTCCTACTACGTCGGCAGGTAGCGCATGGCAAGCGATCTCGAAGAGGTCATGGTGGACATGTCACATGGTCGCTCGTCGAGCATGGCCGAGCTACTTCGGGCGTGGAAGTTGCATGTGACTCGCTTCGTTGACGAAGCGAGCAAACCGCCGTCCGACATTGCGTGGGGTGCTCACGACTTAGTCGCAGCGCTGATCCTCCGTGACTTTATTGCCGAAGGGATTGCGCGGGTGCCATCAAAAGTAGCTACACGAATCCAACTTGAGTTGGCTGCAGCGGACGCGAACTACCTCTCATTCAGCGAACCCGACCACGCCGGCGTACTGCGGTCCTTCGCAGATCTTCCACAACGCGAGGGGTATTGGTGGTGGGATCGCCTTCCATCCCGCGGTATGGCGAGGGACGAGATCATGACGTGGACGAAACCAGGGCAGTAGTCGCGGATCACTTGCTCGCCAGTCGGTCTCAGCCGCTCGAGTGGGATCGGCGGTCGACTTTGTTCGTGGATTTGACTTCAGTTCACTGCAGAGTCGCTCAGGTCCGCACCCCGGGCGGCACGACTGCGCCCGACGGGATCAGCCCGAGGTTGCCGAGGTGGTGGGTGACGCCGCTGGTGGTGATCCAGTCGCACTGCCAGCCGGCGCCGGTCTCCTCGAAGAGGTCGAAGCGCACGTGGGAGGCGGCGGCGTCGGGCACGTAGGTCTCGACGTAGACGAAGCAGGCGCGGGCCGCGGTCGAGCGGGCGACCGACACCGCCGAGAGCACGAGCGGCAGCAGCATGGCGGCGAGTGCGACGAGCACGACCGCGCGCATGACCTTCGCGCGGCGGGGGCGGTAGGGGCCGTCGGATGCCTCGTAGCCGGCCAGCTCCGGGTATCTGTCGCCCGTTGCCGGTGAGGCTGTGGAGCGGTCGATCGTGCAGCGGTGAGGTCGTGGGAGGCTGCGGGGGTGGCATCCGCTCGGCTTGTTCTGCGTCGGTGGGTGGCCCGTGCGCTGACGGGTGTCGTGGTGGCGGTGGTGGTGCTGCCGGCAGCCCCGATGCTGGCTGTTGCCGACAATGGCGCTGCGAGTGCCGTCACCGGGTGCGACGGCTCTGAGGTGCCGGTAGAGGAGGTCGGGCTCAGGGACGGGGTGTTGGCGTCGGATCCGGTGACGGGGGAGTCGGCGCCGCGTGAGGTGGTGCGGCTGATCACCGGTGACGGGGTGAAGGACCTGGCCACGGTCACCGTGACCGACGCGGGTGGGGAGTCCGGGAGTGTGGTCGCGACTGCGGGGCATCCGTTCTGGGTGCCGGATGCCGGGGTGTGGGTCGATGCCGGCCAGCTGCGGGCGGGGCAGTGGTTGCAGACCAGTGCGGGCACGTGGGTGCAGATCACCGCGGTCGCGCACGAGCGGCGGGCGCAGACGGTGCACAACCTCACCGTCGCGGTCGACCACACGTACTACGTGGGCGCCGGCGGATTCGCGCTCCTGACGCACAACTGTGGGGGGAGCACTAGCTCGGCCGCAAAGACAACGACGAGTCTGGTCGGCAAGAAGTACGGACTGGGCACGGTCGTTGAGAATCCAGGACTCAGGATCCAGGGGTTTCGCGGGGCCAAGAACCCGTCGCACGGGCTGAACCAGGCCATTAACCGGGGTGTCTCGCCCTCGACGTTGCGCGACACGGTCGCCAACCCGAAGGTCGTTCTCGAGCAGGGCAGCGGGAACTTCGTGCACATCGCAGATGACGCCGTCGTGGTCCTCCGTCCCGACGGACAGCTGGTAACGACCTACGGCAGGCCAGACTTCAAGCAGCACATTTTCGACATCCTTGAGGCTGGGGGGTGAAGAAAATGACTGACGCCAAGCTCAGGCAGTGGTGGGAGGGCGTGCACAGTGCCTACGCCGAGATCCTGTATCGCCACGACCCGCTACACATGGGCTCAAGCGTTGGTGCGCCCGATGATGAGTACTTTGACGAAGCCACACGGACCATCCGCACCGCCCTTGACCTATCGGAAGATGGGGGACTGAGGCAAGCGCTTGAGAGTCGCTGGCCTGGCTCCGATCCCGCGATGCTCGACGAGCTTGTATCGGCTTGGCGTCCTCCACCGTCTGAGGCGGAGTCATGATCCCATGCATCGTGATCGTTGTCGGGACCTCCAAGCGACCTGTCTCGACGGGTCTACTACGTGAACGTTGGAAGCCGCCATTTCGAGGATGATGCGTGACGCACTGCTCGGCGGGTGTCCGCTACTGCGCGCCCTCTACCCGCCGTTAGGGGCTGCTGCACGGTTCTGTGACAGTTGGTTAGGCGGCCAGGGCGGGCGCCTGGCTCATGATTATCTCGAACTCGATCGGGGTGAGTCGCCCGAGTCGTTGTTGCCGTCGACGGCGGTGGTAGGTCCGCTCGATCCAGGTCACGATCGCGATCCGTAGCTGCTCTCTTGTGGCCCATTTCTGCCGGTCGAGGACGTTGCGTTGCAGGAGGCTGAAGAAGGACTCCATCGCAGCGTTGTCGCCGGCGGCGCCGACCTGTCCCATCGACCCGGTCATGCGGTGGCGGAACAGGGCCTGCTGCAGCTTCCGTGAACGGAACTGCCCGCCGCGATCGCTGTGCAGCACGCACCCGGTCACCTTGACGCCGCGGCGGGCGATCGCGGACTCGAGCGCGTGGACGACGATCTGTGATTCCATCCGGTCGCTGATCGAGTACCCGACGATCCGGTTGGACCACACGTCCTTGATCGCGCAGAGGTACAGCTTGCCTTCGCTCGTGTGGTGCTCGGTCAGGTCCGTCAGCCAGAGCCGGTTCGGCCCGTCCGCGCGGAACTGCCGCCGCACGAGGTCGTCATGTGCCGGCGCGCCCGGTTTGGTCTTCCGGCCGCGCTTCTTCTTGCCGAACACGCTCCACCAGCCGTTGTCGGCGCACACCTTCCACACCGTCCGTTCGCTGACCTGGTAGCCGGCGTCGCGGACCTCGTCGGGCAGGAACCGGTACCCGAACTCCGGATCGTCGCGGTGCGCGTCGAAGAGCGCGTTCGCCAGGAACGCCTCGGCCAGTTCGGCGTCGGTGACCGGCTTGGCCAGCCACGCGTAGTAGTGCTGACGGTGGAGCTTGAGCACCCGGCACGTCACCGCCACCGGCACCCGGATCGGGGCGTCGGCAGCGGCGAGCTCGCTTACGAGCGGGTAGAGCCTTTTCCCGGCAGCTGCGCTTGCGACAGGTACGCCGCCGCACGGCGCAGCACCTCGTTCTCCTGCTCGAGCAGCCGGTTCCGGCGCTTGAGCTCACGCAGCTCCCGCGCATGATCGGACGTCACGCCCGGCTTCACGCCGTCTTCGACATCGGCCTGGCGCAGCCACTTCGTCAACGTCATCTCATGGATCCCGAAGTCACGCGCGACCTGCGCGAGCGTCACACCATGCTCACGGTTCCGAGCGACCCGGACGACGTCCTCACGGAACTCACGGGGATAGGGCTTGGGCACGAAGACATCCTTCCAGCCTGCCCACCCGGGCAAGCGATCTCAGATGTCACAGATCCATGCAGCAGCCCCCGACGACCCAAGCGTTCCGGGTCATCTCCTGGTCGACGGTGCGCCCGGCGTTGGCCGATCGCGTCTCGCCTCGCGTCGCAACGTCCGCCTGAAGTGAGTTCTCCCATGGGGTGGCATTGAAGCCGAACAGCCTCGGGTTGCGGTCCGCGTACTTCGCAAGCGCGTGTCGAGCGGCACGGCGCGCGTCGATCACCTCGCGCAGCGTTCGACTCGGGGAGGCGTGGTCGGCCAAGGCACGAGGGTGGCGGCAGCGCCTCGCATGAGAGAGGGTCGGATGCCACGGGCATCCGACCCTCTCGTCGTTCGCGGGGCTCAGGCGGTCGCCGTCTGCACGGGCGTCGCGTCGGGAGCCGTCTCGAGCTCTGCCTCGCGCACCGTTGTCCAGGGGCCGCGGCCGCCGCGCCAGATGGCCACGGCTGCGCCGCCGAAGGCGATGACGCCGAGCACGCCGGAGGCGTAGGTCATCCACTCGCCCGACAGGAAGTTCGACAGCACGAACTCCACGGCGACCCAGCCGAACATGGCGATCGGCACCCACAGCGGCGCGGTGCGCGCGCGGAGCGTCGCGATGGCGACGAACACGACACCCAGCACGGTGCCCAGCAGGCCGCAGGCGAGGAACGGGGTGAACGCGCCGCCCTGCGTCGCCTCCGCGGCGGCGAGCGCGGCCTCGGGGTCGCCGGCGGCGACCGCGTACTCGGCCATGGCGAGGCCGACGAGCGACGCGCCTGCGAAGACCGCGTGGCCGAACGCGCCGAGGCCTCCGAGCACCGCGCCGATGACGCTCGTGACGCGGGCGCGGTGGCTCGCCGCGTGCGCGAGGCCGATGAGTCCGATCGCCCAGAAGACCTGCGAGAACGCGAACAGTTGGAGCGCGATACCGGCGGTCGGCGAGTCGGCGAGCACGCGCACGTACTCGCTCGGGTCGTCGGCGAACGCGGGCTGGAGCAGCAGGCCGACGACGCCCAGGGTGATGCCGCCCACGAGCGAGACGGCGACCGTTGCGCGGCGGATGCCGGGGAGTGCGGTGCGGGACATGGGGTCCTCCTCGATGCGTGCCGCGGCCGTTCCGCGGCGTCTGCTCGGAAGGTACGGCCGGGCCGGCGTCACGGGCATCCGACCGTCGTGCCGACCCGATCTGCCCCGGTCGACAGGAGATGTCATCCCGGGTTGATTCCGGTGCGGATGCGCGAGCGCTAGCCTGCGATCGTGGAGCGTTCCCGTCGTCGCGACCTCGTGGTCGACATCGTGCTCGCGGCCGTCGTCGCGACGGCCGGCCTGGCGGAGGTCTGGGTGCCGTTCGTGTCGGTGCAGGGCACCGGTTCGCCGGTGGTCAGCACCGTGGGCATCGTGGTGGGTGCCGCCCTGCTCGCCCTGCGTCGCACCGCGACGATCGCCCTCGTCGGGGTGCCCCTGACGTGGGTGCTGCTCGGGGTCGCCACGGCGGGCGACCTGCAGATCATCTTCTTCGGCCAGCTCGTGCCGATGTATCTCGCCCTCTACTCGGGTGCGCGGTTCGGCGCCCCGCGCGTCGGCGTCGCGGTATGCGGCAGCGTCGTGCTCACGGTGGTCGTCGCCGACCTCACCGTGCCGTACCTCCAAGAGCCGGGCGAGATCCTCTTCCACTGGGGCATACTGCTCGCGGTGCTGCTCATCGCACTCAGCGTGCGGCGATCGGAGGCGCGGGCCGTGCGTGCCGCGGTGCGCGCCGAACGCTCCGAGGCCGAGTCGCGCCGTGCGGCGCTCGAGGCGGTGGCGGAGGAGCGCTCGCGCATCGCGCGCGAGCTGCACGACATCCTCGGCCACTCGATGAGCGTGATGATCGTGCAGGCGGGTGCCGCCGCGCAGGTCGTCGACGACGATCCCGCCGCGGTGCGGTCCGCGCTCGAGACGATCCGGAGCATCGGCAGCGACTCGCTCGACGAGGTGCGCCGGGTCGTCGCGCTCCTGCGCGAAGACGAAAATGCCGGGCTCGCGCCGGTGCCGGGAATCGACCGCATCCCCGACCTCATCGCGCAGGCGCGAGCCGCCGGCATCGAGGTGACCTACACGATCGATGACGGAGTGGCCGGGCTCCCGGCGGGCCCGGGGCTGGCCGTCTACCGCGTCGTGCAGGAGGCGCTCACGAACGTGCGCCGGCACGCGTCCGCGCGCTCGGCGAGCGTCGCGATCACCGCCGATGCCGACGGGGTCGCCGTGACGGTCACCGACGACGGCACCGGTGCTGCGACCGGAATCGACCGGGGCGGTCACGGCCTGCTCGGCATGCGCGAGCGCGTCGCGCTGTACGGCGGCACCGTCGAGGCGGGCCCCGCCGCGCAGGGCTGGCGCGTGCACGCCGAGCTGCCGGCCGGGGTGCGGGCGTGACGGGCGACGCGGGCGACGCGCTCCGCGTGCTCATCGTCGACGACCAGGAGCTGGTGCGCGCCGGGTTCCGCCTCATCCTCGAGCGCGCCGGCATCGACGTCGTCGGCGAGGCGGCTGACGGGAAGAAGGCACTCTGGGTCTTCGCACGCCAGCATCCGGGCGAGCCGATGGCGGAATGGTACATGGAGGGCTTCGTCGAGCGCCTGCTCGACGAGACGGACGGGACCAGCCGGGCGCTCCTTGAAAAGGCGGTGATCTACGCCGTGCCGAACATGAACCCGGATGGCTCCGCCCGCGGTCATTTGCGCACCAATGCCGCCGGCACTAATCTCAACCGCGAGTGGGACAAGGCCAGCCTCGAGAAGAGCCCGGAAGTATTCCATGTCCTGAACAAGATGAAAGAGACCGGCGTCGCCCTGTCACTCGACGTCCATGGTGACGAAGCCCTGCCCTATAATTTCATCGCCGGGGCCGAAGGCATCGAGGGCTGGAGCGAGAAGGACCAGGCCCTGCTCGACCTGTTCCGCAACACCTATGCCGAGGTCAGCCCAGATTTCCAGACCGAAAAAGGCTATCCGGTCGATGCACCGGGCAGCGCCAACCTGGCGATCTGCACCAATTACATCGCCAAGACCTTTGGCTGCCTCGCGATGACGCTGGAAATGCCGTTCAAGGACACGATGGAAACGCCCGACCATGATTATGGCTGGTCGCCGGAGCGCTGTGCCCGGCTCGGTGGCGCCGTGCTCGACGTGATGTGGCGGTTGCTGCCCTCTCTGGACTAGAGCCAGCCGTTTTCACGCGCGATGCGGAACGCCTCGATGCGGTTGACGGCGCCGAGCTTGCGCGCCGCCGAGGCGATGTAGTTGCGCACGGTGCCGAGCGACAGGCCGAGCTCATGGGCGATCTGCTTGTTCATGCGGCCGGCCTCGGCAAGGCGCAGGATCTCGCGCTCGCGATCGCTGAGCGGATCCGGCGCGGTCCAGGCAGCACCGGCGAGCGCCGGATCGACAGCAATGCCGCCGGCGGCGACCTTGCGCACGGCGCCGGCGAGTTCCTCGCTCGGCGTGTCCTTCAGCACATAGCCGGAGACGCCGGCCTGCAGCGATCGCTGCAGGTAACCCGGCCTGGAAAAGGTGGTGACGATCAGCACCCGGACAGGAAGGTCTTCGGCGCGGATCTTAGCGGCAATCTCGATCCCGCTCATTCCCGGCATCTCGATGTCGGTGACCAGCACGTCCGGCCTTTCCGCCGTAACCAGCGCCCAGGCAGCCTCGCCATCGGCGGCCTGGCCGACGATCTCGATATCCTGTTCCAGCGACAGCAGCGTCGCCAGTGCCCCGCACAGCAGCGCCTGGTCCTCGGCGAGCACGATCCGGATCATGCCGCGCTCCCTTCCGGCACGGTCAGCACCAGACGCACGCCGCCAGCGGCCGACAGGCCGGTATCGAGCCGGCCGCCAATCGCCTGCAGCCGCTGGCGGATGCCGTTGAGACCGGAGCCTTCGGCGAGGACCGTGCCACTACCGTCATCCTCGATCGTAATCGCCAATTCGTCCTCGCCGCCGGCGAAGTCGATAATGGCGTGGCGGGCGCCGGCATGGCGGATGATATTGGTGACCGCCTCGCGCAGGCAGAAGCCCAGCGTCTTCGACATATGGCCGTCAATCTGCGGAGGAATACCCCTGGTCGTCAGGACGATGCCGGCACTGTCCAGCGCGCTGCGGGCGGCGGCGAGCTCGACATCAAGGGTGGTCGAGGCCATGCCGGCCACGGTCTCGCGTACATCCTTCAGCGCCTGGCGCCCGGCATCGCGGATCTCTTCCATTTCACGCCGCGCCCGCGCCGGGTCCTGGTCGACGAGGCGTACCGCGACGTCGGCCTTCAGCGTGACCATGTTGAGGGTATGGCCGAGCACGTCGTGGAGGTCGCGGGCAATGCGCTCGCGCTCGGCAACGGCCGCCATGCGCCGGTCGAGCTGGCGCGAGCGCTCCATCAGCCGTCCATATTCGATCTGTTCGGCACTGGCGATGCAACCGGCACCGATGACGGCGCCCATGCAGGCGACGAAGGTGATTTCGATCCAGTGGGTGCCGAGCCAGACCGATACAACCGTGTACA
>CAJXGN010000006.1 GCA_913053875.1 uncultured Agromyces sp.
GGAAGCTAAGACTCGCAGCGCCGATGGTACTGCAGGGGCCACCCTGTGGGAGAGTAGGACACCGCCGGACATACCTTCCGAGATGGCCACCCGATGACGGGTGGCCATCTCGCATTTAAGCACCCACCCGCGAGGCATCTCCCGCAGTACGGTGGACAACGACAACAGCACAGACGACAGGAACATCGTGGACGACGAGCGCAAGAAGCGTCCGGAGCAGGCTCCGGATCGAGCCGGCACGTCCGGCAGCGGCGAGCGACGGAACTCGTCCCGGAGCGGCGCCCGCAGCGGCGACCGGAAGCCTGCGCGTTCGGGCGGCGGCGCGAAGGGCGGCTCGGCGAAGGGCGGCTCGGGTCGTAGCTCGGAGCGCAAGCCCTACAGCGGTGACCGGAAGTCGTCTGGCGGCGATCGCGACCGCAAGTCGTCCGGCGGTGATCGTACGCCCTACGGCGACCGGAAGCCGCGTCGCGACGGCGATCGTCCGCGTCAGCCGCGTGAGTACGATGGCGACCGGCGGTCCTCTTCGGATCGGGGAGGCCGTCCCGATCGCGCAGGCCGTCCCGATCGCACGGATCGCGCAGGTCGTCCCGACCGTTCCGGTCGTCCGGACCGTTCGGGTCGCGGGCCGCAGACGGCCCGCTACGACCGCGACGGCGGCAAGCGCGGAGGCCGCCAGGGACAGGGTCGTGTCGCCGGTCGCGGTCCGCAGCGCGCGCCGCGCGAGGAGCGCGAGTCGACGCCGCGGCGCTACGTGCCCGAGCTCGACCCGTCGATCGACCCGCGCGAGCTCGACCGCGCCGCGCGCGCGGAGCTGAAGACGCTCAGCAAGGAGAACGCCGAGCAGGTCGCGAAGCACCTGGTCGCCGCGTCCCGGCTGCTCGACGACGACCCGGCACGCGCGCACGAGCACGCCCTCGAGGCGGCGCACCGTGCGGGCCGCGTCGCGGTCGTCCGCGAGTCGCTCGCCATCACGGCCTATGCGACCGGCGACTTCGCGCTCGCGCTCCGCGAGCTGCGCACGTATCGACGCATCTCCGGACGAGACGACCAACTGCCGCTCATGGTCGACAGCGAGCGGGGCGTCGGCCGCCCGGAGAAGGCGCTCGAGCTCGGCCGCTCGGTCGACCGCTCGTCGCTCGACACCGTCGTGCAGGTCGGCCTCGCGATCGCCATGTCGGGCGCACGGCTCGACCTCGGCCAGGCCGAGGACGCGCTCTCGGAGCTCGAGATCCCGCAGCTCGACCCCGATCGTGCGTTCAGCTGGAGCCCTGCCCTCTTCGACGCGTACGCGGAGGTGCTCGAGGAACTCGGGCGCGACGCCGCCGCAGCCGAGTGGCGCGAGCGATCGGCGCGGGCCGAGGCGGCGCTCGATGCGGCATCCGCCGGCAACGAGACCGTCACGGTGTTCGAGATGGCCGAGGAGGAGCCCGTGGAAGTTCCCGCGGCTCCCGTGGCGGAGCCCGCGGCTGAGCCCGCCGAGTCTGCCGAGTCTGCCGAGTCTGCCGAGCCCGCCGAGTCTGCGGAAGCCGACGATGACGCCGCTGCGACGCCCGAAGACTGAGCCCGCGACCCCGCTCGACGGGGCAGATGCAGTGCTCGCCGACCTCGACGGCGTGGTGTACGCCGGGGCGGACGCGCTGCCGCACGCCGTGGAGAGCCTCCGGCTGGCCGCGGCATCCGTGCCCGTCGGGTACATCACGAACAACGCCTCGCGCAGTGACGCGACCGTCGCCCGCCACCTGTCGGAGCTCGGCCTCGACGTCGCGCCCGAGCACGTGGTGACCTCGCCGCAGGCGGCGATGCGCCTGCTGACGCGGGCGGTCGAGCCCGGGGCATCCGTGCTCGTCGTCGGCGGCGAGGGCATCGTGATCGAGCTCGAGCGGGCCGGCTACGTGCCGACGCGTTCCGCCGAGGACGCGCCCGCCGCGGTCGTGCAGGGCTTCGCGCCCGACGTCGGCTGGGCGCAGCTCGCCGAGGCGGCGTTCGCGATCCAGGACGCGGCCGAGCGCGGCGGCATCCCGTGGATCGCCACGAACACCGACTGGACGATTCCGGTCGCGCGCGGCATCGCGCCGGGCAACGGCACGCTGGTCTCCGCGGTGCACACCGCGGTCGGCATCCTGCCGCAGGTGGCGGGCAAGCCCGAGACGCCGATCTTCCTCGAGGCGACGGATCGGTTCGGGGCATCCGCTCCGCTCATGATCGGCGACCGGCTGGACACCGACATTCTCGGCGCCAATCGCACGGGGATGCGCTCCGCCCTCGTGCTCACGGGCATCGACCGGGCGAAGCAGGTGCTCGCGGCGACGCCCGACATGCGTCCCGACTACGTGCTCGCCGACCTGCGCGGGCTGCACGAGCCGTACCCGGAGACGACCACGCGCCGCGACGGCACCGTGACCGTCGGCCGCGCGGCCGTGCGCATCGACGGGCGCCGCGTCACGGTCGTGCGAGACGGCGACGACCCGCTCGACCTGCTGCGCGCGGCGAGCCGGGCGATCTGGGAGAGCGCCACGCCGATCCACGGGCTCGACGTGCCCGAGCGGCTCTACGCCTGACGGGCCCGGCGTCCGCGGTCACGCGATAGCGTGGTTGCGTGAGTGACGCACCGCCCGAGGACGCCGGCCCAGTGGAGGCCAGCCCAGTGGACGCCGACCCGGAGCACGATGCCCCCGAGGCGTCCGCCGCTCCGCACGCCGACGACGCGACCCGGCTGGCCGAACGCCTGGCCGCCATCGAGGAACTGCCGCTCGAGCAGCGCGCCACGGCGTTCGAGCAGCTGCACGGCGAGCTGCGCGCCCAGCTCGAGGGCGCCGACCCGGAGGCGGCCGACTGACCCCCGACGACGGCCGGCTCGACGCGACGCTCGCCGCACGCGGGCTCGCGCGATCGCGCACGCATGCGGCGCAACTCATCGCCGCTGGTGACGTCGCCGTCGACGGGCGCGTCGTGCGCAAGGCCTCGACGCGCGTCGCGGCGGGCGCGGACATCGTCGTCGAGGCATCCGACCACTACGTCAGCCGGGCGGCATGGAAGCTCGTGACGGCGCTCGACGCGTTCGACGTCGACCCGACCGGGCGCACCGTGCTCGACGCCGGCGCGTCGACGGGCGGATTCAGCCAGGTGCTGCTCGAGCGGGGTGCCGGCACGGTCATCGCGGTCGACGTCGGGCACGACCAGCTCGCACCCGACCTGCGCGACGCGCCGGGGCTGGTGCTGGTCGAGGGATGCAACGTGCGCGACCTCGCGCCCGACGTGCTCGCCGAGCTGTCCGGCGTCGCCGAGCGGCCGTCGCTCGTGACCGCCGACCTCTCGTTCATCTCGCTGCGCACCGTGCTGCCGGCGCTCCGCGCCACCGCGGCCGACGCCGCCGACTTCGTGCTGCTCGTGAAGCCGCAGTTCGAGGTGGGCCGCACGGGGGTGAAGGCCGGCGTGGTGCGCGACGACGCGCTGCGCGCCGATGCGGTGATGGACGTGCTCGAGGCGGCGGCGGGCCTCGGGCTCGGCACGGCCGGGGTCGTGTCCTCCCCAGTGCAGGGCACGCACGGCAACATCGAGCTGCTCGCGTGGTTGCGTGCCGACGGCGGGAGCGATCCGTCACAATGGAGGGAACTCGTGACGGCGGAGACGAAGGGCGGTCGGGCGTGAGCGAAGCGCGGCACTTCCTGGTCGTCTCGCACACCGGACGCCGCGACTCGCTGGAGGCCACCTCGGAGGTGTGCCGGCAGCTGTCCGCGGCGGGTGCGATCCCCGTGATCGCCGACGAGCAGTGGGACGACCTGCACGTGTTCGACCCCGACATGAACGGCAACGCGCAGCGCCTCGAGGCCGACGTGTCGCTCGCCGACATCGAGCTCGTCATCGTCCTGGGCGGCGACGGCACCATCCTGCGCGCCGCCGAGATGGTGCGCGGTCACTCCGCCCCGCTCCTCGGCGTGAACCTCGGGCACGTGGGCTTCCTCGCCGAGTCGGAGCGCGACGACCTCGGGTACACGGTCACCCGGGCGCTCGCCCGCGACTACGAGGTCGAGGAGCGCATGGCGCTCGCGGTGCGGGTGAAGCACGGCATGGACGTGGTCTGGGAGAGCTGGGCGCTCAACGAGGTCACCGTCGAGAAGGCCGAGCGCGAGCGGCTGCTCGAGGTCGTGATCGAGGTCGACCGGCGGCCGCTGTCGTCATTCGGATGCGACGGGGTGGTCGTCTCCACGCCGACAGGTTCGACCGCGTACGCGTTCTCCGCCGGCGGCCCCGTGGTGTGGCCGGCGGTCGAGGCGATGCTGCTCGTGCCGCTCAGCGCGCACGCGCTGTTCGCGCGGCCGCTCGTGGTGGGGCCCGAGTCGTCGCTCGCCGTCGAGGTGCTCGACCGCACGAACGCCTCGGGCGTGCTCTGGTGCGACGGGCGGCGCATGCACGACCTGCCGCCCGGCGCTCGCGTCATCGTGCGGCGGTCGGACACGCCCGTGCGCCTCGCGCGCCTGCACGAGGCGCCGTTCACCGACCGGCTCGTCAACAAGTTCCGACTCCCCGTCGCGGGGTGGAGAGGGCCCGGTACGCGTGATTGAGGAACTGTCCATCCGCGACCTGGGCGTGATCGCGGAGGCGACGCTGCCCGTCGGCCCGGGGTTCACGGCGGTGACCGGCGAGACCGGTGCGGGCAAGACCATGGTCGTCTCCGCGCTCGGGCTGCTGCTCGGCTCGCGCGCCGACGCGGGAACGGTGCGCCAGGGCGCGGAGCGCGCGTGGGTCGAGGGGCGCTGGCTCGTCGCCGACGACGGTTCGGTGGCCGAGCGCGCACGCGACGCCGGCGGAGACGTCGACGACGGCGAGCTGCTGCTCGGCCGATCGGTCTCCGCCGAGGGGCGGAGTCGTGCGGTCGTGGGCGGGCGCAGCGCGCCGGTCGGCGTGCTCGCCGACCTGGGCGAGTCGCTCGTCGTCGTGCACGGGCAGTCCGACCAGGTGCGCCTGCGCTCGGCGGTCGCACAGCGCGACGCGCTCGACCGGTTCGCGGGCGACGCGCTGCAGCCGGTGCTCGCCGAGTACCGCGAGGCGTTCCAGCGTTGGCGGGCGGCCGCGGCCGAGCACGCGGAGCTGGTCGCGGCGCACGAGGAGCGCGCCCGCGAGGCCGAGGAGCTCCGCGCCGCGATGGACGAGATCGCCGCCGCCGAGCCGGTCGCGGGGGAGGGCCGCGAGCTCGCCGAGCGCGCCGACCGGCTCACGAACCTCGAGGAGCTGCGGCTCGCGGGGGAGCAGGCCCGCGAGATGCTCTCGTCCGACGCGGTCGACGACGTGCCCGACGCGGTCGTGCTGGTCGACGGCGCACGTCGTGCCCTCGAGCGCGTCGCCGAGCACGACGCGCAGCTCGCGCCGATCGCCGAGGCACTCGCATCCGCCGGTTTCATCCTCTCCGACGCGGTCGCCGACCTCTCCGGCTACCTGGCCGGCCTCGACGCCGACGGCAGCCGGGAGCTCGAGCTCATCCAGGAGCGCCGGGCGCTGCTCACCGACCTCGAGCGCCGCTTCGGGCCGACCCTCGACGACGTGATCGCCTACGCCGACCGCGGGGGACTCCGCCTGCTCGAGCTCGACGGCGACGACGAGCGCATCGTGCAGCTCGCCGAGCAGGTCGAGGCGGATGCCGCGACGGTCGACGAGCTCGCGACGCGCATCTCGGGCATCCGCCGCGAGGCCGGCACCGAGCTCGCCCGGCGCGTGACCGCCGAGCTCGCCGCGCTCGCCATGCCCGACGCGCGCCTCGAGGTGCAGGTCGACGACTCGGGCGAGCTCACGACGCACGGGCGCGACAGCGTGGCGATCCTGCTCGCACCGCACGCGGGCGCGCCCGCGAGGCCGGTGTCGAAGGGGGCATCCGGTGGCGAGCTCTCGCGCGTCATGCTCGCGATCGAGGTGGTGGTCGCCGCGACCGACCCGGTGCCCACGTTCGTGTTCGACGAGGTCGACGCGGGTGTCGGCGGCGCCGCGGCCATCGAGATCGGGCGGCGGCTCGCGCGGCTGGCCGAGACCTCCCAGGTGATCGTCGTGACGCACCTCGCGCAGGTCGCCGCGTTCGCCACCAACCACCTGCGCGTCGCCAAGGGATCCGACGGCCGGGTCACGGCCTCGAGCGTCCAGCAGCTCGACGGCGACGAGCGCGCCGCCGAGATGGCCCGCCTGCTGTCCGGCCTCGCCGACTCCGACTCCGGCCTCGCGCACGCTCGCGAGCTGCTCTCCCTCGCCCACTCTGCTGATAGGATGGAAGCCCGTGGCGGATATTGACAGCGCGGAATCCTCGAACGACACGACCAAGCACATCTTCGTGACCGGTGGTGTCGTTTCTTCATTGGGCAAGGGCCTCACGGCCGCCAGCCTCGGCAACCTCCTGACCGCGCGGGGCCTGCGCGTCGTCATGCAGAAGCTCGACCCCTACCTCAACGTCGACCCGGGAACGATGAACCCGTTCCAGCACGGCGAGGTGTTCGTGACCGACGACGGCGCCGAGACCGACCTCGACATCGGCCACTACGAGCGCTTCCTCGACATCAACCTGAGCCAGGCGGCGAACGTCACCACCGGCCAGATCTACTCGACCGTCATCGCCAAGGAGCGCCGTGGCGAGTACCTCGGCGACACCGTGCAGGTCATCCCGCACATCACCGACGAGATCAAGCGGCGGATGCGGCTGCAGGCATCCGAGACCCCCAAGCCCGACGTGATCATCACCGAGATCGGCGGCACCGTCGGCGACATCGAGTCGCAGCCGTTCATCGAGTCGGCCCGCCAGGTGCGCCACGAACTCGGCCGCGGCAACGCGTTCTTCGTGCACGTCTCGCTCGTGCCCTACATGGGCGCCTCGGGCGAGCAGAAGACGAAGCCCACGCAGCACTCCGTGGCGACGCTCCGCTCGATCGGCATCCAGCCCGACGCGCTCGTGCTGCGCAGCGACCGCCCCGTCACCGACGCGAACAAGCGCAAGATCGCGCTCATGTGCGACGTCGACGAGCAGGCCGTCGTGAACGCGGTCGACGTGCCGAGCATCTACGACATCCCCACGATGCTGCACGACCAGGGTCTCGACCAGTACATCATCGACTCGCTCGGCCTCCAGACCCGCGACGTCGACTGGAGCGGCTGGGCCGGCCTGCTCGAGGCCGTGCACGAGCCCAAGCACGAGGTCACGATCGGCCTGGTCGGCAAGTACATCGACCTGCCCGACGCCTACCTGTCGGTGACCGAGGCGCTCCGCGCCGGCGGCTTCGCGGGCAAGACCAAGGTCAACCTGCGCTGGATCCCCTCCGACGAGTGCGAGACGCAGGAGGGCGCCGCGCGCCACCTGTCCGAGCTCGACGGCATCTGCGTGCCCGGCGGGTTCGGCGTGCGCGGCATCGAGGGCAAGCTCGGCGCGCTGCGCTTCGCGCGCGACAACCACATCCCCGCGCTCGGCCTCTGCCTCGGCCTGCAGTGCATGGTCATCGAGTACGCCCGCAACGTCGCCGGCCTCGACGGCGCCTCGTCGTCGGAGTTCGACCCCGACACGCAGTTCCCGGTCATCGCGACCATGGAGGAGCAGGTCGAGATCATCGCCGAGGGCGACATGGGCGGCACGATGCGGCTCGGGCTCTACCCGGCGGCCCTCGCCGAGGGATCGCTCGCGGCCGAGCTCTACGACTCGGAGCTCGTCTCCGAGCGCCACCGCCACCGCTACGAGGTGAACAACGGCTACCGCGAGCAGATCGCCGACGCAGGCCTCGTCTTCTCGGGCACGAGCCCCGACCGACACCTGGTCGAGTTCGTCGAGCTGCCGCGCGAGGTGCACCCGTTCTACATCGGCACGCAGGCGCACCCCGAGCTGCGCAGCCGCCCGAACGACGCGCACCCGCTGTTCCGCGGGCTCGTGGCGGCCGCCCTCGAGCGCCGCCGTGCGAGCCTGCTCTTCGACAACTCGGATGCCTGACCAGGTGACGGGCTCCGGCACGGAGCAGACTCCCGGGCCGCTCGCCGACGAGTACGCGCCGATCGAGCCGGTGGAGAGCACGCGGGTCTTCGAGGGCCGCGTCTGGGACCTCCGCCGCGACACGGTCGAGTACGGCGACGGCCGCATCGTGCGCGACTACGTCGACCACACGGGAGCCGTCGCGGTGCTCGCGCTCGACGACGACGACCGCGCATTCCTCATCCAGCAGTACCGCCACCCGGTGCGCACGCGCGACTGGGAGATCCCGGCGGGGCTCCTCGACGTCGACGGCGAGCCCCCGCTCGCGGCCGCCCAGCGCGAGCTCGCCGAGGAGGCCGACCTTGAGGCCGACGAGTGGTCGGTGCTCACCGAGTTCTGGAACACGCCCGGCGGCAGCAACGAGGCCATCCGCATCTACCTCGCGCGCGGCCTGCGCGCCACGGCCCAGCCCTTCCCCCGAGAGGCCGAGGAGGCCGACATGGAGGCGCGGTGGGTGCCGCTCGACGAGCTCGTCGACGCCGTGCTCGCTCGGCGCGTGCAGAACGCGGCGGTCGTGATCGCCGCGCTCGCGGCGCAGGCCTCACGCGCGGCCGGGTGGTCGACGCTGGCGCCCGCGGATGCCCCGTGGCCCGCGCACCCCAAGCTGGGACGCCGCACCGGATGAGCCCGAGCGCGGTCGAGCCGTACCTGCGCCACCTCACCATCGAGCGGGGGCTGTCGGGCAACACCGTCGCGGCGTACCGGCGCGACCTCGACCGCTACGGGGCGTGGCTCGCCGCGCGCGGCGTCGACGACGCGGCATCCGTCACCGAACAGGACGTCGTGGACTTCGTCGCCTCGCTGCGCGCGGACCCGGAGCATCCGATGGCCGCCTCGTCGGTCGCCCGCATCCTGTCGTCGGTGCGCGGCCTGCACCGCTTCCTCGTCGAGGAGGGCCGCGCCGCGACCGACCCGACGGCGGACGTGCGGCCGCCGAAGCTCGCCTCGCGCCTGCCGAAGGCGATCTCGGTCGAGGAGGTGCAGGCGCTGCTCGACGCCACCGGCGGCGACGACCCGGTCGCGTTACGCGACCGCGCGCTGCTCGAACTGCTGTACGCGACCGGCGCGCGCGTCTCGGAGGCCGTCGCGCTGAACGTCGACGACGTGCAGGACGCGGAGGTCGTGCGCCTCCTCGGCAAGGGCGGCAAGCAGCGCATCGTGCCCGTCGGCAGCTTCGCACGCGAGGCGCTCGGCGCGTACCTCGTGCGCGTGCGTCCCGACTTCGCCGCTCGCGGCCGGTCGACGCCCGCGCTGTTCCTCGGCCCTCGCGGGGCGCGCATGTCGCGGCAGAGCGCGTGGCTCGCGATCCGCGCGGCGGCCGAGCGCGCGGGCATCCGCGCCGAGATCTCGCCGCACACGCTGCGCCACTCGTTCGCGACCCACCTGCTCGCCGGCGGTGCCGACGTGCGCGTCGTGCAGGAGCTGCTCGGCCACTCGTCCGTAGCGACGACTCAGATCTACACGCTGGTCACGGTCGACACACTCCGGGATATGTACACGGCCGCACACCCTCGCGCTCGCTAGCGGACCCTTGACACCGCGGGCCGCCCGTCGGGATCATCGGGATCAGCCGTAGCACTTCCGCCGTTCCGCCGACCGATGGATGAATCGTGACCTCCCCTTCGTGGCAGTTCGACTCCGTGTACTTCTCTCCGTCCGCGTGGCGCGATCGTGTCCGCGACATGCTCGAGTCCGGTCCCGCCGATCCGTTCCTCGACGGTAACGAGCGAGTCGTGCGTGGCCTTCTCGAGGCGGAGATGCGGGTCGTCGTCAACATACCGACGTCTGCGTTGATCGGCTTCCTCGCCGATGGGCGGTACCAGAACGCGTACGAACGTCGGATCGGCCAGCCGTCGCCACAGGAACTCGGACAGGTGGATGCCGACTGGGATCGTCGGGTGCGGGTCGATGAGCGCCTCGACATCGCCGACCGCTACTTCGGCGCCCTCGCACTGGGCGGCTACGGCGTCCGCTACTACGGCGAGTGGTGCCTGGTGCTCGCGATCGACTCGATCTCGCCCGAGACGAGCCTGTTCGATCGCGACTCCTTCGACATCGAGTTCGAACCCCTGTTGAGTTCGCCCGAGTTGGTCGACCTGCTTCGGGGCGACTGGTCCGAGCGCATGGACGTGGCGATCATGACGGTCCTCACGCGGCTACGGACCGGCCCGCGCCTCGTGACCAGGGGGACCATCTCCGATCTGCTCCTCGACGACCAGGAGTTCGTCGAGGTCCAGATGGCGCCGTTCGGGTCGGCCGCGGAGGCGAGCGGATTCGCGCCGAGTGGCGTGGAGTCCATTCGGCAGCACCCTGACGATGTCGGCCTCGAATCCACGATCCGCAGCAAGGAGGCAGCGGGCTTGCCGTTGACCGGTGCGGAGCTACTCTGGGTCGAGCGTCGCGCGGATGCCCGAAGGCGTCTCCATGGCTGGGGCCTGACGCCGGAAGGCGCCTTCGATGCGTGAACGCTGGAGATCCTCGGAGTCGGAGGGCTGGGGGTTCTCGGAGCCCGACGCGTGGGGACCCTCGGCGCCGGAGCGCTGGAAGCGGTCGTCGCCGGAACGTTGGACCATCGACTCCTGGGCGGTTACCGATGGACTGCTGTTCGCGACCGACGGTTCCGTTCAAGCCGGCCGTGGACGGACGGTCTACCTCCGGGCGCCGTACTTCCGACCGGTGACCGTGGCCCGCAGGTCGATCGCGCTGAGCGCGGCACGAACGGGGTTCCAGGCGGGCTTCTACGGGCCGGACGGCGTGCCGATCGCGTTTCGCGATCTCGACGAGGTCGTCGAGCTCTGCCGACGAGCATACGTCGCGGGCGGTTTGGGTCCGGACTCCGGCGCCGGGGCCGGCGAGCCCAGCGGCGAGGGTCCCCCACGATGGAGTCCCGACTCCGGCCTCGAGACATTCGGTCGTGAGGCCTCGGCGCCCGGACGGTCGTGGCTTCCCGAGGATGAGTCCGTCATGGTCGCCGATGCGCTGGGCGATCTCCTGCATGAGGACGACACCTGGTCCCTCATGGGGCACTACGCCTCCCTGACATTCGATGAGCTGGTTCACCGGGACTTCCGATGGTCGCTCCTCGACTCCGACCCCGATGGCCGGAGGTTCGTGGACGAGTTCTGGCGCCCGGGGCCTGATCACTTCGTGACGCAGCGGGGGCGGATCTACCTTCCGGAGCCGACGCGACTGATGATCGACGCGTTCCGATCGATGGAAGTGCGGGCGATTCCGGGTCGATACGGGACGCCGCTGTCGCTGGGCGCCCACTCGGCGCGGTTGCAGGTGGACACCGGCATCAGGCGCACGAACGGCACCGTCGCCGGCATCCTGCCCGCACTCGTCGGGTTCTTGCTCGCCGCATGGAGTCGGGGCGACCGGCGGTTGGCGAGCAAGGATCGACGCGACCACATCGGCGCGATGCTGGACGGCAGCGTGTTCCCGTCAGGCAAGCTCCCCGAGGAGGCGGAGGCGGAGCTCACGCGATACATCGCGGCGCAGGTCGGACTGCCCGACCCCGGACCAGCACATGGGAGAGTGAACGCGTGAACAGCGAGAGTCGGATGCTTCGGGGCGCGGTTGCCACCATGTTCGCGCTCGGCGGCGCGGTGCTCGTCGGCTCCATGCTGCTGCTCTGGCTGGCGGGACTCGATGCGCCGACCGCGATCGGGTTCGGCCTGATCGGCACCGCGCTGGTCCTGGCGGCGGCCTTCTTCGACCGCTTGACCGGCCTCAAGATCGGAGCGACCAGCCTGGAGGTCACGATCCGCGAGCTCGGGGCGCCGCGCGCCGCCCAGTTGCTCGGCCGCGCCGACATCTCGGGCATGGTGTCCGCGTACGCGTTCGTCAGATCGGAGCTGGGCACGAGCTCGGGCACCGGCCCGCTCAAGGTGCTGCTCCAGGACCGCATCGTCGCCCTGGCGAGCGCCTTGGCGATGCAGGAGAAGTTCCGCGCCGCGGAGGTGCGGAAGATCTTCGCTGACGGGTCTCCCATCGTCCGCATGATCGCGCTGGGCCTCATGCGCGGAGACCAGTCGCTCGCCGACGGTGCGACCGTCGTGGACGCGGTGACGTCTTCGAGGACCGGCAACGAGCAGTACCAGGGGCTCCTCCTCGCGGAGCAGACCTGGCGAAAGCTCTCCGCGGGCGAACGCGACGCCGTCCTGCACGCAGTGGATGAAGACCCTCGAATCGCCGCGGATTCGGACCGCGCCATCGTCGCTGCGCGGCTCCGCGGCCTCGGCGCGTCGGGAGTGTGATGCGGGAGACCGCGTGTGCAGTCCGGCGTGGGACTCGCGCTCGCTAGAATCGGGCAGGACATGCGGAACATCCGACTCGAAGGAATGCACGTGACGGGATCCCAGAACGACCCACTGGACGGGACCGCCACGCTCGACCCGGCACTCGGCCCGACCGGTCGGCCGGCCAGGGAGTTCCCCGAACCCGCCCCGCTCGACAGCCACGGCCCGGCGCGCATCATCTCGCTCTGCAACCAGAAGGGCGGGGTCGGTAAGACGACGACCACCATCAATCTGGGCGCCACGCTCGCAGCCGACGGCCGCCGTGTGCTCGCGATCGACTTCGACCCGCAGGGCGCGCTCTCCGCGGGCCTGGGCGTGCGCACGCACGACGTCACCACGATCTACGACCTGCTGCTCACGCGCCAGCACGAGCCGAAGGACGCGATCCAGCACACGAGCGTCGAGGGCCTCGACGTGATCCCGGCGAACATCGACCTGTCGGCCGCTGAGGTGCACCTCGTCAACGAGGTCGCGCGCGAGCAGATCCTCGCGGGCGTGCTGCGGCGCGTCGCGCCCGACTACGACGTCATCCTCATCGACTGCCAGCCGTCGCTCGGCCTGCTCACCGTGAACGCGCTGACCGCGAGCCACGGCGTGGTCATCCCGCTCGAGTGCGAGTACTTCGCGCTGCGCGGGGTGGCCCTGCTCATCGAGACGATCGAGAAGGTGCGCGACCGGCTGAACCCGGCGATCACGCTCGACGGCATCCTGGGCACCATGTACGACGCCCGCACCCTGCACTCGCGCGAGGTGCTCGAGCGGGTGGTCGAGGCGTTCGGCGACCAGGTGCTCGAGACCGTGATCACGCGCACAGTGAAGTTCCCGGATGCCTCGGTGGCATCCGCCCCCATCACGCAGTTCGCACCCGAGCACCAGGCGGCGAAGGCCTACCGCCAGCTCGCGAGGGAGCTGATCTTCCGTGGCGCCGTCGCCTGAGGCCGGCGGGGGAGCGATCGAGGCGGCACCCGAGCCGGAGGCCGACGGCGACGGCTTCCGCGTCGCGCTGAGCAACTTCGAGGGCCCCTTCGACCTGCTGCTCTCGCTCATCTCGAAGCGCGAGCTCGACATCACCGAGATCTCGCTCGGCGCGGTGACCGACGAGTTCATCGCGTACCTCGCGCAGCTCGAGGCCGAGGACGAGCTCGATCGGGCGAGCGAGTTCCTCGTCGTCGCGGCCACGCTGCTCGACCTGAAGATCGCCGGGCTCCTGCCGCAGGGCGAGCTCGTCGACGCGGAGGACGTGGCGCTGCTCGAGGCGCGCGACCTGCTGTTCGCCCGGCTGCTGCAGTACCGCGCGTTCAAGCAGGTGGCGGGCTGGTTCGGGGAGCGGATCGCCACCGAGTCGGCCCGGCACCCGCGCACCGTGCGGCTCGAGGAGAAGTTCCGCCAGGCGCCGCCCGAGCTGCGCTGGACGCTCTCGGCCGACGACTTCGCCGCGCTCGCGGTCGTCGCACTGACGCCCCGGATCATCCCGGTCGTGGGGCTCGACCACCTGCATGCGCCGCTCGTGAGCATCCGGGAGCAGGCCGCGCAGGTCGTCTCGATCCTCCGTCGCGGCGAGCCCGTGTCGTTCCGCGAGCTGGTCGCGGGCGTCGATCGCAAGGGCGTGGTCGTCGCACGATTCCTAGCGGTGCTGGAGCTGTACCGCCATGCCGCCATCGCCTTCGAGCAGCTCGAGCCGCTCGGCGAACTCACCCTGCGCTGGACCGCCGAGGAGTGGTCGGAGCAGCAGCTGGGAAGTCTGGGAGCAGATTATGAGCAGTGAGACCGACACGAGCGCTGAGACCGGCACGGATGCCACGGGCGAGACGGAAGCCACGGGCGCACCGCGCGCCGACGGCGGCGACGAGCACGGCATCGACCTCGCCGGTCGCGCGCTCGACCTCGACCGCGCGCTCGAGGCGATCCTGTTCGTCGCCGACGAGCCGCAGACGGTCGTGCAGCTCGCGACGGCGGTGGCGCGACCGGTGCGCGAGGTGCGCGCGTCGATCGCGCGTCTCGTCGCCGACTACGACGGTGAGACCGGCTTGGGGAGCGAGGGGGCTGCGGGAGGCATCCGACGCGGCTTCGAGCTGCGCGAGGTGGGCGGCGGCTGGCGCTTCTACGTGCGCGGCGACTACGACGACCTGGTGACCGACTTCGTGCTCACCCAGACGCCGACGCGGCTGTCGCAGGCGGCGCTCGAGACCCTGGCGGTGATCGCGTACAAGCAGCCGATCTCGCGCGGGCAGGTCGCGTCGATCCGCGCAGTGAACGTCGATTCGGTCGTGCGCACCCTGCTCGGCCGCGGGCTCATCACCGAGGTGTCGACCGACGCCGAGACGGGCGCGATCCTTTACGGCACGACCGACCAGTTGCTCGTGCACCTCGGCGTGAACTCGCTCGACGAGCTGCCGAAGGTCGCACCGCTGCTCGACGACGGACAGGACGGGTTCGATGACGCCCGCTGACCGCACCGGAGGCGGCGGCGACGCGCCCGAGGGCGTGCGCCTGCAGAAGGTGCTCGCGGCCGCGGGCGTCGCCTCGCGCCGCGTGGTCGAGCAGTACATCGTCGAGGGCCGCATCACGGTCGACGGGCGCGTCGTCACCGAACTCGGCACCCGCATCGACCCGGCCGTCGCGAAGGTCGCGGTCGACGGGGTCGCCGTGCAGCTCGACGCCGACAAGCTCTACTACATGCTGAACAAGCCGCGCGGAGTGGTCTCGTCGATGAAGGACGAGCAGGGCCGGCCCGACCTGCGGCGGTTCACGAAGGACCTGCCGGGGCGCGTCTACAACGTGGGGCGGCTCGACGGCGACACGAGCGGGCTGCTCGTGCTCACCAACGACGGGGAGCTCGCTCACGTGCTCGCGCACCCGTCGTTCGGCGTCGAGAAGACGTACATCGCCAAGGTGCGGGGCACCGTGCAGCCGCACGTGCTCACGAAGCTCGAGCGCGGCATCGAGCTCGACGACGGGCCCATTGCGGTCGACTCGGCGAAGCTGCTGCAGGCCGGCAGCGGCGGCGGGTTCTCGATGGTCGAGGTCACCCTCCACTCGGGGCGCAACCGCATCGTGCGACGCATGCTCGAGGCCGTCGGGCACCCGGTCGTCGAGCTGGTCAGGCGGCAGTTCGGGCCGCTGCACCTCGGCACCCTGCGGTCGGGCGAGGTGCGCGCGTTGACTAAGGTTGAACTCGGCCGCCTGCTCACGATCGCACGGAGCGACGAGCGCGGTTGAGAGGGGAATCACCAGTGGCCGACAGTCGCCTCACCGGACCGGTGCGCGTCGTCGGGGTCGGACTGCTCGGGTCGAGCGTGGGCCTCGGCCTGCGCGCCCGCGGCATCGACGTGATCCTCGCCGACGCGTCGCCGACGCACCTCGGCATCGCCGTCGACTACGGCGCGGGACGAGCGGCCGCCGAGGGTGACGCGCCGCAGCTGATCGTCGTCTGCGTGCCGCCGGATGTCACGGCCGACGTCGTCGCGGCAGAGCTCGCCGCGTACCCCGAGGCGATCGTCACCGACGTCGCGAGCGTGAAGCTGCGTGTGCTCGACGAGCTCACCGCGCGCGGCGCCGACGTGTCGCGCTACATCGGGTCGCATCCGCTCGCCGGCCGCGAGCGCGGCGGCCCCATGTCGGGCCGCGCCGACCTCTTCGTCGGCCGCCCGTGGGTGGTCGCGGCGCACGACGGCATCTCGTACCAGCGCGGCGCGGTGATCGACGACCTGATCCTCGACCTCGGCGCGACCCTCGTCGAGATGACGCCCGAGCAGCACGACGGCGCCGTCGCGCTCATCTCGCACGTGCCGCAGGTCGTGTCGAGCCTGATGGCCCGGCGACTGGTCGACGGTGCCCCGTCGGCGCTGAACCTCGCGGGGCAGGGCCTGCGCGACGTGACGCGCGTCGCAGCGAGCGACCCCGAGCTGTGGGTGCAGATCCTCGGTGCGAACGCGGCGCCCGTCCGCGACATCCTCACCGCCTACCGCGACGACCTCGACCGCTTCATCGACGCGCTCGGCGACGTCGACGCCCCCGGGGCACGTCGCCGCATCGCGGAGGAGCTGCTCGGCGGCAACACCGGCGTCGGTCGCCTGCCCGGCAAGCACGGCGTCGACCTGCGCTTCACGCCCGTGATCGTCATGGTCGACGACCGCCCCGGGCAGCTCGCACAGCTCTTCCAGGACGTCGGCGACATCGGCGTGAACATCGAGGACTTCCGCATGGAGCACTCGCCCGGCGCGCCCGTGGGCCTCGCCGAGCTGGCGATCGTGCCCGAGGCGGTCGAGTCGCTCACCGAGGAACTGAGCCAGCGCGGCTGGCGGATTGCGGGATGATGCAGCACCAGACCATGGTCGTGGCGATCGACGGACCCGCGGGCAGCGGCAAGTCGAGCGTGAGCAAGGCGGTCGCCCGCCGGCTCGGCTTCGGCATCCTCGACACGGGCGCGGCGTACCGCGCGCTCGCGTGGAGCGTGCTCGACGCCGGCCTCGACCCCGAGGACGCGGGCGCGGTGGTCGCGCACCTGCCGGCATTCGCGCTCGACCTCGGCACCGACAACACCGGGGCGATCGTGCACGTCGGCGACGTCGACGTGACGGCCGCGATCCGCGAGCCGCGCATCTCCGCGGTCGTGAGCGCGATCGCGCGCGTGCCCGAGGTGCGACGCGAGCTCATCGCGCGCTTCCGGGTCATCGCAGCGGATGCCCCCCAGGCGGGCATCGTGATCGAGGGCCGCGACATCACGACCGTGGTGGCGCCCGACGCGCCCGTGCGCATCCTGCTCACCGCCGACGAGGAGGTGCGCATCGCGCGCCGCACCGCCGAGCTGGTCGGCGACTCGGCCGACGGCGCCGGCGAGCAGCTCCGCCGCCGCGACCGCGCCGACGCGCAGGTCGTCGACTTCATGACCGCCGCGCCCGGGGTGACGACCGTCGACACGACCCATCTCGACTTCGACCAGAGCGTCGACGCCGTCATCGACGTGATCGACCGCGTCGGTGGGCGGACACTGCGCGCCGGCGAGGCATCCGACCGCAATTCTGCCGACGCGGCAACCGAGCAGGGAGCAGCACGATGAGCGAACCCGACGACGAGTACGAGGGCGTCGAGGACGACCTGGTCGAGCGCCTCGCCGAGGTCGACGACGACCTCGCCGACCAGCGTGCGGCCGTGTTGCGCACCGGCCTCGACGAATACGAGCTCGACGACGAGGACCTCGAGGTGCTCGAGGTCGGCGACCTCGACGAGGACGCGGTGCGGTTCCTGCCCGCGCTGCCGGTCATCGCGATCGTGGGCCGCCCGAACGTCGGCAAGTCGGCGCTCGTGAACCGCATCCTGGGTCGCCGTGAGGCCGTCGTCGAGGACACCCCTGGCGTCACGCGCGACCGCGTGTCGTACAAGGGGGAGTGGCTCGACCGTCGCTTCACGCTCGTCGACACGGGCGGGTGGGAGCCCGACGCGCGCGGTATCGACGCATCCGTGGCCGCCCAGGCGGAGGTCGCGATCGAGCTGTGCGACGTCGTGCTGTTCGTGGTCGACGCGACCGTCGGCGCCACCGCGACCGACGAGCACGTCGTGCGGCTGCTCCGCCAGTCGAAGAAGCCGGTCTCCCTCGTTGCGAACAAGGTCGACGACCTCCGCCAGGAGCCCGAGGCCGCCGTGCTGTGGAACCTCGGCCTCGGCGAGCCGCACCCGGTGTCGGCGCTGCACGGGCGCGGCGTGGCGGACCTGCTGGAGGAGGTCTTCCGCGTGCTGCCGCAGGAGTCTGCGGTCGCGAAGCAGGAGGTCGGCGGTCCGCGCCGCGTGGCCATCGTCGGTCGTCCGAACGTCGGCAAGTCGAGCCTGCTGAACAAGGCCGCGCGCGAGGAGCGGGTGGTCGTCAACGACCTCGCCGGCACCACGCGCGACCCGGTCGACGAGCAGATCGAGCTCGGCGGCAAGGTCTGGCGGTTCGTCGACACCGCGGGCATCCGTCGCCGCGTGCACCTGCAGCAGGGCGCCGACTTCTACGCGTCGCTGCGCACCCAGGCCGCGCTCGAGAAGGCCGAGGTCGCGGTCGTGATGCTCGACGTGACCGAGCCGATCAGCGAGCAGGACGTGCGCATCATCGACCTGGTGCTCGAGTCGGGCCGCGCGCTCGTGCTCGCGTTCAACAAGTGGGACCTGCTGGACGACGACCGCCGCCGGTACCTCGAGCGCGAGATCGAGCAGGACCTGCACCACGTGGCATGGGCGCCGCGCGTCAACCTGTCGGCGCGCACCGGCCGCCACCTCGAGAAGCTCGTGCCCGCCCTCGAGACCGCCCTCGAGTCGTGGGACACGCGCATCCCGACGGGCAAGTTCAACGCCTTCCTCACCGAGCTCGTGCAGGAGCACCCGCACCCGCTCCGCGGCGGCAAGCAGCCGCGCATCCTGTTCGGCACCCAGGCGGCCACCCGCCCGCCGACGTTCGTGCTGTTCACGACCGGGTTCCTCGACCCGGGCTACCGCCGATTCATCCAGCGGCGCCTGCGCGAGGTGTACGGCTTCGCGGGCACGCCGATCATCACGAACATGCGCGTGCGCGAGAAGCGCCAGCGGTCGTAGCGTTCCGATTCGGGGCGGATGCCGCTGGGTCGCCGTTCGCTCGACTCCTCCCGTCGCTAGCCTGAGGTGATGGGGGCGGATGCACCGGTGCGGGCCGGCGACGCAGTGTTGGCGGCCATCGGGGCGATCGCGGCGCGCATCCGCGAACTCGAGCCGGCCGCGCGGGCCGACGAGCCCGATGCGGTGCACCAGCTGCGCACGCATGTCCGTCGGCTGCGGAGCGTGCTCGCCGCGTACCGGCCGCTGTTCGATCGGGCGCGCGTCGAGCACGTGCGGCGCGCGTACCGCGAGTTCGGCTCGGAGCTCGGCGTCGTGCGCGACCTCGAGGTGCGGGCGCGGTTCGCCGAGGACGCCCTCGACGGGTTCGACGCGGCGACGCCCGCGATGCGCGCACGACTCGTCGACGAGACGTGGGCCGAGTACCGGTCGACGCACACGCGGCTCGTCGAGCTGATGGAGGGTGCGCGACCCGAGGCGCGGGCGGCAGAGCTCGAGGCCTTCTGCGCCGACCCGCCCGTCGTGGCCGGCGCGTCCACCGCGGCGGCGCCCGAGGTCGGCCGCGTGCTCGCCCGGGAGGCGCGCCGTGCCGTGCGCCGGGCGGAGGCGGCCGACGACTCGCTGGGGCAGCTCCACCGGGCCCGCAAGGCCGCGCGCCGACTCCGCTACGCGGCCGAGGCCGTGTCGACGCCGCCCGCCGAGGTGCTCGGCGACGCGGCCCGCGAGCTCGGGGCGGCGGGGGAGCGCATCCACGACGTGCTCGGCGACCACCGCGACGAACTCGTGCTCGCCCGATTCGTGCGGCGGGCCGGCGCGCATGCGGCGCACCACGGCGAGACCGCGTCCGGGTACGAGCAGCTGGCGGTGGAGGCCGAATCGCGCGCCGCGGAGCACCTGGCCGAGCTGGGACCGGCGGTCGAGGAACTCGGTCGTGCGCGCCGCCGATTCCGGCGCTCGATCGGGTGACGCCGGCTCGCACGCACGTCGAGCGAACCCCTGCAGCTCGCCGCGCGATGCGCGACGCAGGACTGCGCTGACGCGGCTGCCGTGCCGATTCGTTCGCGGGGCCCGCGCTCCGTTATGATGGTCAGGTTGTCCACGGGCTGTGGCGCAGCTTGGTAGCGCACTTGACTGGGGGTCAAGGGGTCGCAGGTTCAAATCCTGTCAGCCCGACCGTGGCAAAAGCCCCGGTGAGAAGCAATTTCTCGCCGGGGCTTCGTCGTTCTCGCGGGACCCGCGTGCGCCGCCCGCTCAGACGATCGAGGCGAGCTCGTCGAGGTCGTCGTCCGTGAGCTCGTCCGCGACGGCGCCGACCTCGGAACTCACCAGGTCGGCCCGACCGGAGATGATGTTGAGGAACGCGGTATCCGCGGCATCCCGCCCGGTGGCGATCCTGACCAGCGTGGAACGGGGCGCGAGCGTGGTCGCATCGACCACTCGCCAGGCTCCGTCGACCCAGGCCTCGGCGACCGCGTGGAAGTCCATCGGGCTGAGGCCGGGTGCGTACACCGCGACCAGGCGGGCGGGCACCCCGCGTGCCCGCAGCAGCGCGATGCAGAGGTGCGCGTAGTCGCGGCAGACGCCCCGTCGGCTGAGCAGCGTGGCGGCCGCCCCGTCCGTCGGCGACGACGAGCCCGGCACGTAGATCAGGCGCGTGCCGACCCACGACGACACCGCCGTGAGCAGCTGCTCGGCGCCCTCGACCCCGCCGAACTCCGCCGCGGCGGTCGCCGCGAGCTCGTCGGACTCGGCGTAGCGACTGGGGCGCAGGTAGGTCAGCAGGTCGGTCTCCGCAGCGTCCAGCGGCTGCCGCGGTCCGTCGATCGTCGCCGCGTAGTCGATGACGAGTTCTCCGGCATCGGGGCGCACCTCGTGCAGGCGCGTTCCATGGACGTCCACGAGTTCGGTCACCGGCAGGTCGGTTCCGTCCAGGCGAGCGGAGAACTGCTCGCTGGTCGGTTCGTGCTTCTGGGCGGCAGCGACCGAGAAGACGAGGCGTGCGGGCTCGGTGACATCGAGGACGAGCGTGCTCGTGACGGTGCGCTGCATAGAGGCCACACTCTCTCGGATTCGGGCGTGGCGCCAGCGCCCCCCGGCGGTCCGATCCGGATCATCGAGGTGCGGTACGGAGCCGATGGCAGGAATCCACTCGTTCCTGGGTCGATCTCGTCTGTTGGGAGGGCAGGACGGGTTGGTAGCGTGCGCGCATGCTGGAGCTCCGACCGAACTGCGAGTGCTGCGATCGCGACCTCGCGACCGATGACGCGAACGTGTTCATCTGCACGATCGAGTGCACGTGGTGCGGTGACTGCACACGACGCCTCGACTTCACCTGCCCGAACTGCGGCGGCAACCTGACAGAGCGGCCGATTCGACCGGCGGCGTGGCTCGCGAGGTACCCGGCGTCGACGCGGCGGGTCTTCAACGCTGACTGCCTTGCGATGACCGGCGCGTGAACCGTTCCGCGGCCTGACGAGTTTCGAGTCCCGGTCGACGACTGGCGGGCCTCGCACGACGCCTCCGCCCTTGCGGCCCCACCGCGACCGCAGTAGCTTGTGGCGCGTTGCCGAAGGCTTGGGGGAGAGTCCGATGCACACGAAGCACGTCGCCGTCGCCGCTGCCGTCGCACTGATCGGGGGAGCCCTGCTCGCGGGCCCCGCGCCAGACGCCCGAGCCGCCGGAACGGAGGTGCGAGGCACGCTCCAGACGGTCGCCGCCGGCGGCATGCCGGGCGGATGGGACGGTTGGCAGCTCGAGGCATCCGTCACCGGCTCGGGAACGGACGCGACGACGGCAGCGGATGCCGCGGGCGGATTCGCCCTCGACATCGAGGTGCCCGTGCCCGACGACGGGATCCTCTCGCTCGTCGCCCGCGCGCCGGCCGACGCCGCCCACCCGGCCGCGCCGACGGCCGTGCTCGCCGCCGCGTACCCGGGGCTGCCCGGCCAAGAGGTGGTGCTCAACGAGCGAACCACCGTCGCGACGGCGTGGGCGATGGCGCAGTTCGTCAGCGACTCGGGCATCGACGGCGCAGCGCCCGGCCTGCGCAACGCCGCAGGCATGGCGGCGAACCTCGCCGACCCCGAGACGGGCGCGGTGGCTGACGCGCTGGCCGAGCGTCCCAACGGCGACGAGACGTCGACGCTCGCCGCGTTCGGCTCGATCACGGCCGCGCTCGCGTCGTGCGTCGTCGATCCGTTCGGCGCGCCCGGGCCGCATCCGCTCGGCACCTGCGCCACGATCATCGACATCGGCGGGGAGGCCGACGACCCCGCGGTGCCGACCGATGTGTTCCGTGCCCTCGCCGAGATCGCCCGGAACCCCGGCGTGGCCGACCCGCTGCGGCTGTTCGAGCTCTCGACGCTCGTGCCGCTCGCGGGTCGCGACCCCGCCGTGCTCGACGTGCCGCCGGTCGCGTGGACCCTCGCGGTGCGCTTCGACGGCGACGGGCGCTCGCTCGACGGGCCCGGCAACTTCGCGATCGACCACGAAGGCAACCTCTGGGTCAACAACAACTACCAGTACCGGCCGCAGCCGAAGGCACCGGCCTGCGGTTCCGACGCGCTGTTCCGCTTCTCGCCGACTGGAGAGTTCGAGAAGTACACGGGCGGTGGGCTGTCGGGCGCCGGCTACGGCATCGAGCTCGACGAGCGCACCGGCAACGTGTGGGTGTCGAACTTCGGGTTCTCGGCGCCGGAGCCGTTCTGCACGAAGAAGCGGCAGCCTCCGCACGACACGGCATCGCTGTTCACGCCGGAGGGCGTCGCACTGTCGGGCGACGACGGGTTCGACGAGGGCGAACTCGACTGGCCGCAGGGCATGGAGATCGACTCCCATCGCTCCGTGTGGTTCGCGAACTGCCACTCCGGCACCCTCACGCTGTACCCGGGCGGCGACCGCTCGCAGGCGCGCGCGATCCCGTACTCCGAGACGCAGCTCGAGCAGGCGTTCGACGTCGTCGACAACGGCTCCGCCGTCTTCGCGTCGGGCATGGTGAGCTCGTCGGTGCAGATGTTCGACTACGACGGCAATCTGCTTCCGGGCTCGCCCGGTGCGGACCCCGCGTTCGCCAACCCGATGGGCCTCGCCACCGACGGCGTCGGCAACGTCTGGGCGGCGAACTCGTACCTCGTCGAGCTGCCGTGCCCGACCGCCCCGCGCACGGGTGACGACGAGATCTTCCTCGGCGGCGTGCTCGACTCCGAGTTCGACGCGCAGGGCGTGTACATGGGCGTCGGCCCCGACCCGTACCTCGGCTCGGTCGCGATGATCGCGCCCGACGGCAGCGCCGTCACCCAGTACCAGGGCGGCGGCACGACGCTGCCGTGGGGCATCACGACCGACGGCGACGGCAACGTGTGGGTCGCCAACTTCGCCGGCAAGCGCCTCTCGGCATTCTGCGGGGCGGATGCCTCGAGCTGCCCGCCCGGCATCGGCACGGGCGACCCCATCTCGCCCGACCTCACCGGCTTCTACTTCGACGGGCTCGTACGCAATACCGGCGCCGCGGTCGACCAGTCGGGCAACGTGTGGGTGGCGAACAACTGGCTCGAGGTGCCGATCCAGACGAACCCCGGCGGACACGAGATCGTCGCGTTCCTCGGGCTCGCGGCGCCCGTGGCGATCCCGGCACCCGACCTCGCGGGGGCCGACTGAGGCGCCGACCCACCGCGACGGGCGACTAGCGGGTCGCGAGCTGCGCGATCGCGTCCACGGTCGCGGCGCGGTCGAAGCTCTTCGCGGGCATCGCGGCGGTCGTGACCTGGATCACGGTGCCGTCCGCGTCGACGACCGCCGTGGCGCTCTCCTGGAACTGTCCCGAGCGCCGCAGGCCGAACACGGCGTGGTTCGCGCCCACTGCGGCCACCCGCACCGTGTCGTCGAGGCGAGAGGCGGCCTGGGCGGCATCCGTACCGTCCCCCGGCGTGAGGAAGACGACCCGCGCGTCGCCGAGGTCGCCGTTGCGGTGCAGGCTCGCGAGCTGCTTGCCGACCGACAGACACGCGGGGCAGGTCGACGTGCGCATGAAGTGGATGACGCCGGGGTGGCCGTCGAGGAGCTCGGCGATCGTGGTCGCGGTGCCGTCGGCCTGCGTCAGGGCGGGCGCGGGAAGTACGGTGCCGACGGTGAGCGCGGTTCGGGTGCGGGGCATAGACTCTCTCCTCAGATCTGCGGGCGATGAGTTGCGAAACCTACTTTCGCAACTAGCTTGCGCAACCGACGGGAGGGCGTCGTGTATTCCCCAGAGGTCGAGGAGTTCCGGCGTGCGGCGTCGGAGGACGTCGGTCATCTGCTGCGCGAGGCGCTGCGGGTCGCCAACGAGCGGTTCCTGGCCCTCATGGCCGAACGCGGGCACGAGCGCGTCGCGATGCGGCACCTGCCGGTGTTCGGTGCCGTCGACCGGGAGGGCACGCGCATCACGGTGGTCGCGAGCCGCACCGAGATCTCACGGCAGGCGGTGGGCCAGCTCGTTCACGAACTCGAGGCGCTCGGCTACCTCACGCTCACTCCCGACCCGACCGATGGGCGCGCGCAGGTCGTGCGGCTCACCGAGCGCGGGGTGTCGTTCTGCACCGAGGGCGTCGAGGCCGCCCGGGTGCTCCAGGCGGAGCTGACCGAGCGCATCGGCGACGAGGCCACGCTCGACGCGCTGCGCGCGAGCCTCCGCCGCCTCATCGGCGCGACCGACTGACGACTGGGCAGCTCCCCCGTCGACGGGCTCAGCTCAGCCGGCGCTCGAGGTGCACGGTGACGGTATCGCCAATGTCCTTGCCCAGGCGTTTGCGCAGCTTCGCGTTGAGCGAGAGCATGTGCCCGCCGCGCCCGGTGACCATGAAGCCGACGTTCGGCACCGGAACGTCGTCGACCGTCGCATCCACCCGCACCGCCTTGCCGGTGCCGAAGAACTCCGCCGAACCGGGCATCTCGACGCACGCCCACGTCTCGCCCTTCACCTCGACGCCGATGGGGGCGGTGAACGTGTGGTCGAGCGGCTGGGGCAGGTCGGTCATGTGGTCTCCGATCGATCGGATGCCTCCGGAACGGCATCGTGCGTACGACGGCGGTCGCCGTCACCCTATGAGACCGGCCGGGTCTGCGAGAATCGTCGCGATGATGCGAGGTTCCTCCGACACGATCGCCCGGGCCGACCCGGCTGCCGTTCGCGAGTCCGACCTCGCGGCCGCGCGGGCCGGCAACGAGCGGGCCTTCGCTCGTCTGGTCGAACCGCTCCGCAGTGAACTGCACGCGCACTGCTACCGCATGCTCGGGTCGGTGCACGACGCCGACGACGCGCTGCAGGACGCCCTGCTCCGCGCATGGCGCGGCATCGCCCGGGTGCGCGACGCCGCCGCGGTGCGGTCGTGGCTGTACACGATCTCCACGCGCGTGTGCCTCGACGCGTCGGCCGCCCGCGCACGCCGTGCGCTTCCGATGGACCTCGGCCCGGCCGCCGAGTCCCTGCGCCTCGAGGCGGCACCGCGGGACGATGTCGCGTGGCTGACTCCGCTGCCCGACCCCGAGGGTGCGTTCGATGAGCGCCTTGACGTACGACTCGCGTTCGTCGCGGCGCTGCAGCACCTCTCAGGCAACCAGCGGGCCGCGCTCCTGCTGTTCGAGGTGCTCGGCTTCAGCGCGGCGGAGATCGCGGAGATGCTCGACACCTCGGTGGCATCCGTCAACTCGGCCCTCGCCCGGGCTCGGCGCGTGCTCGCCTCGCGGGCGCCGGAACGCAGTGCGGGCGAGTCCGTGGACACGGCCGCGCACACCCGTCAGGCGGCTCGGTTCGCCGAGGCCCTCGAGCGCGGCGATGTCGACCTCTTCACCTCGCTGCTCGCCGACGACGTGACCTGGGCGATGCCGCCCCTCGCCGAGTGGTATCGCGGCGCACGCACGGTGGCCGAGTTCGCGGCGGCGGTGCCCATGGCCCGTTGCGGCGACTGGCGCTCCGTGGCGATCGAGGCGAACGGATGCCCCGCGGTCGCCATGTACCTCCGGGCCGAGCCCGGCGGGCGCTTCGAGGCGTGGTCGATCAACGTGCTCGGCGTCGGCGTCGACGGCGACCGGATCACCGAGATCACGTCGTTCCTCGCCCCCGACCTGTTCGCGAGGTTCGACCTGCCGCTGAACCTGGGTCGCTAGTCAGTCGCCGGCCCAGAGCCCCTCGATCGGGAGTTCGCGGCCGAGGATCCGCTCGGCCGCCCTATGGCCCGAGCGCATCGCGGCGGGGACGGTCGCAGGGTCGTCGGTCCAGGTGGCCTCGCCGGCGAGGTGGAGGACGCCGCCGATCGGTGTGGCGAGGTCGTCGTGGTCGGCGGTGGTCGAGCCGAGGGTCATGTAGGCGTAGGAGCCGTGGGCGAACGGGTCGTCCTGCCACGAGGTGACGGTCACGCGAGTGGGTGCCGGCACGCGCTCGCCGTAGTGGCGCCGGAGCTGGGCGAGCACCGAGTCGGCGACCTCGTCGTCGCTCCAGGAGCGGATGGCCCGAGCGGCGGGGCCGGCGGCGAAGGTCAGCAGCGTCGGCGTGCCGTGCGCGGGGGAGAGGTCATACCAGGAGTGCCACCAGCGGCTCTCGGGGCCCTGCTGGCGGATGGCGTAGACGCCGTCGTCCCAGAACCGCTCCGGGAACTCGAGGAAGACCTTCTCGAACGCGTTCATCGCGAACCGGCCGAGCGCGCCCGCGACCGGCTCGGGCAGCGCGGGTTCGATCACGAACTCCGGCGACTGCAGCACGCCGACCGGCACGGTCACGACCGCGGTCGCGGCCGCCAGGGTGGCATCCGTCGTCTCGACCTCGACGCCGTCGGGCGACCACGCAACCCGGCGCACGACAGCGCCGAGCCGCACGTCGAGGCCCTCGGCGAGGCGGGCGGGCAGCTCGTCGTACCCGTCGGGGAAGACGACCTCGTCGCCCTCGATGACGTCGTCGTCCAGGCCGTGCGCGGCGAGGTCCTCGATCCAGGCGCCGTACTGCTCCTCGCTGCGATGCTCCATGAACTCGCGCACGCGCTGGGCGCGGTCGGCGTCCCAGCCCTGGCGGGCGATCGCGGCCTCGGTCACGTCGCGGTACGAGTCGTTCGGCGCTGACGCCTCGATGGTCGCGAGCAGGGCGGTGTCGACCGACCGGATGTCATCGGCGAACGCCCGCGCCGCCGCATCCGTCAACCGCCGGCCGTCCGGGCCGTAGTACGCGATGGGGCGGCTGTCGGGCTGGTAGCTGCCCACGGTGAACTCGGCGGTGCGCATGCCGAACGCGGTGACCGCATCGGCGACGGGCTCGTCGGTGACGCCGTGGATCCAGGAGGCGCCGAGGTCGGTCGCGTGGCCGCCGGAGCGGTCGGTCCAGACACGGCCGCCGACGCGGTCGCGGGCCTCGAGCACCACGACGGTGCTCCCCGCCCGGGTGAGCAGGCGGGCGGCGGTCAGGCCGGCCACGCCCGCACCGACGACGATGGTGTCGAACCGTTCCACTCACGGCTCCTCTCGGAAGTGTGAGTCGATCGTATCTTGACCAAGGGATAGACACCTATCCTTTGGTAAGATCGCCGCATGGCAACGGAAAGGCGGGCCTGGCCCGCGATCGGGTACGAGGAGCGGCCGTGGCAGCGCGACGGCGGCGAGATCGCCTCGCGCCGCGAACTCGCCCGCTCCCGTGGCCCGTACCGTGCCGCGGTCGTGCCTCGCATCACGGATCTCACGCCCGACCTGCCCGGCCGCAGCCTCGCGGCGGCCGACGACGCCAGCAACGAGCTGACCCGCTTCGACGCCGAGTTCGGCGCGGTCGCGGCACCGTTCTCGGCGATCCTGCTGCGCTCCGAGAGCGCCTCGAGTTCGGAGGTCGAGCACATCACCGCGAGCGCGCGCCAGGTGGCACTCGCCGAGCTCGGGGCATCCGATTCGCCCAATGCCCGCCTGGTCGTGGCGAACGCGCAGGCCATGCGGGCGGCCGTCGACCTGTCCGACCGGCTCGACACCCACGCCGTGATCGAGATGCACCGCGCGCTGCTCGGCGAGAGCCAGGCGGGCATCACCGGCGGCTGGCGCGAGCGCCAGGTCTGGATCGGCGGCGGATCGATCGCCCCGCACACGGCCGAGTTCGTGCCACCGCACGCCGAGCATGTGCCCGCGCTGATGGGCGACGTCATGGCGTTCGCCCGGCGCACCGACCTGCCGGTGCTCGTGCAGACCGCGATCGCGCACGCCCAGTTCGAGACGATCCACCCGTTCCCCGACGGCAACGGGCGCACCGGTCGTGCCCTCGTGCAGGGGATGCTGCGCGCGGGCCGCGTCACCCGGCACGTCACCGTGCCCGTGTCGGCGGGCCTGCTCGGCGACCTGCAGGGGTACTACGACGCGCTGTGCGCCTACCGCGAGGGCCGGCTCGAGCCGATCGTCGACCTGATGGCGGATGCCTCGTTCCTCGCGGTCGCGAACGGCCGGCGCCTCATCGGCGACCTGCGTTCGGCTCGCGCGCACTGGGACGACGCCGTGCGCGCTCGCGCCGACTCCTCGGCCCACCGCCTGAAGGACCTGCTGCTGCGCCAGCCGGTCGTGCAGACCAAGCTGGTCGCCGCCGAGCTCGCGGTGAGCGAGGTCGCCGCGCAGACGTCGATCGACCGGCTGGTGGAGGCCGGGGTGCTCGTGCAGGCCGGCGGGGGAGCGCGCTACCGGCGCTGGGCCGCGCCCGACGTGCTCGCCGCGCTCGACGCGTTCGGCCAGCGCGCCCGCCGCGGCTTCCGCTGACGCGCGCCGGGTGAGGCGGCACTTTTCAGGAGCCGCACGGTCGCGAGTGGCGGACTGCTGCACGAATCCGCGTTCATACGCACAGATCGACCACTACGCGCCCGCCCAGCGCAGGCATCCGCAGCCCACCCGCCGCTGGCTCCTGAAAAGTGCCGCCTCCACGACCGCCTGCGGGACTGCACGGTGGCGAGGGCCGCGGCCGTCGCGCTACGGTGCCGACATGGGGACCCGGGGGAGCGTCCGCACCATACTCATCGCCGTCGCAGCCGGCGCGCTGCTGCTCGGCGTCACGGGCTGCGCGGTCGAGACCGACGTCCCGCCGTCGGCGATGGCCTCCCCGGTCGCGAGCGACGCGCCCGTGGAGGCGACCCCGGTGGCCGAGGGGGCGCAGGACGCCCCCGTGCAGATCCAGGTCAGTGGCGACCCGAGCGTCGGCGTCACGTTCAGCCGGGTGCGCATCGCCCCCGGCGCGACGACGGGCGAGCACTGCCACCACGGATACCTCGTCGCGGTGGTCGAGGAGGGCGAGCTCACCCACTACGCCCCGACCCACCCCGACGGCGTGCGCGTCTACGTCGAGGGGGAGTCGATCATCGAGGGCCCGGGCTACGTGCACGAGGGCCGCAACGAGCGCTCCGAGGACACCGTGCTCTGGGTCGCCTACATCATCCCCGAGGGGGAACCGCTCGCCGAGACCGACCTCGCGAACTGCGACGGCTGAGCGGATGCCCCTGGGCCGTCCGCCCGCCCATCGGCTACCCGAGCAGCACCTCGAACGCCGCCACCTCCACCGTGCCGCGCGCCCGCTCCGCCAGCCGGCGATCGGTCGTGACGAACGCGTCCGCCTGCAGCTGGGTCAGCGCGAGGTACTCCGCGTCGTAGGTCGACGCCCAGCCCAGCGCGTCCGCCAGCTCCCACGCGCGCTTGCGCAGCACCGCGTCGCCGAGCAGCCGGATCGGCATGCGCTTGATGCGCCCGAGCCGGTCGAGCGCGGCCCCCGAGCGCAGCTCGCCGCGGTGCACCGCCTCGTGCAGCATCGACAGGGTCTGCGAGCGCAGGAGCGTCGGCGCGAGCAGCTCGTGCGCGGGGGCGGACGACAGGTCCTCGCCCGCGAGCCGGATCGCCGCGCCGGCGTCGATGACGTATCGGGTCATGCATCCTCCGAGGGTGATGAGCGGATGCCCGCAGGCTACGCCCGCCCGCCGACGCCGTCGATCCTCGGGCCGTCGCCGATCGGGCCGGCGGTCCTCGTAGGCTGGAGCCATGGCCAAGGACGGCATGTACGGCGACACGCTCCTGCGTCTCATGACGGGGCTGCACCGCGGCACCATCCGCCTCACCGGCGGCCTGCTCGGCTGGCGCATCGGCAGCATGGAGACTGTCGAACTGCACACGACGGGTCGCCGCACCGGACAGCGGCGCTCGGCCCTGCTGACCGCCCCGATCCACGACGACGGCCGGTACGTGGTCGTCGCCTCGCGCGGCGGATCCGACCGGCATCCGGCCTGGTACCTGAACCTCGTCGCCGACCCGAACGTCGAACTGACCACCCGGCACTGGACCCGCCCGTACCGAGCCCGCACGGCGACGCCCGCGGAGAAGGCCGAGCTCTGGCCCACCGTCGCGGCGGCCTACCCGGGCTACGAGCACTACCGGAAGCGCACGAACCGCGACATCCCGCTCGTGATCTGCGAGCCGGCAGATGGTGCGGCGCCGGCGGACGCCTGACCGCCGCCGGTTCACACCCGCCCGGTCGCGGCGTAGCCTCGCAGCATGTGCCGGAACATCCACCAGCTCCACAACTTCGAGCCCGCCGCCACCGACGACGAGGTGACCGCCGCCGCGCTCCAGTACGTGCGCAAGGTGAGCGGCTCGACCAAGCCGTCCAAGGCCAACCAGGAGGCGTTCGACCGCGCCGTCGCCGAGATCGCGCACGCCACGCGCCACCTGCTCGACGACCTCGTCACGAACGCGCCGCCCAAGGACCGCGAGGTCGAGGCCGCGAAGGCACGCGCTCGCGCGGAGAAGCGCTACGCGTCGCTGTCGGCCTGACCGGGGCATCCGCCCGCCTGTCAGTACAGGGGCGACGGATGCCTCGCGGCCGCGCCCGGCTCAGCGCTCGAGCACCGCGCTGAGGTCGTAGGCCGCGGGCACCTCGAGCTGCTCGAACCGGCACGACTCGGCGTCGCGGTCGGGCCGCCAGCGCAGGAAGCGCACGGTGTGGCGGAAGCGCCACCCCTCCATCTGGTCGTAGCCGACCTCGAGCACGCGCTCGGGGCGCAGCGGCACGAACGAGGTGTCCTTGCCCGACGAGAACCGGCTGCGGTCGGTCGCGGCGTCGGCGACCTCGCCGTCGTCCTCGCGCACGACGAGCGGCTCGAGCTCGTCGATGAGCTCCTGGCGCCGCTTGTCGGTGAACGCCGACGAGCCGCCGACCATGCGCAGCTCGCCAGTGTCGTCGTAGAGGCCGAGCAGCAGCGAGCCGACGCCGGAGCCCGACTTGTGCACGCGGTAGCCGACGAGCACGACGTCGGCCGTGCGCTTGTGCTTGATCTTCAGCATCGCGCGCTTGTTCGGCAGGTAGGCACCCTCGAGCGGCTTCGCGATCACGCCGTCGAGCCCGGCGCCCTCGAACCGCTCGAGCCAGGTGCGCGCGAGCGCGGCGTCGGTGGTGACGCGCGTGACGTGCACGGGCGGGGGAGCCTCGCCGAGCGCCTGCTCGAGGCGGGCGCGTCGCTCGCGGAACGGCAGGTCGACGAGCGACTCGCCGCCGAGCTCGAGCAGGTCGAACGCGACGAACGAGGCGGGCGTCTCGGCGGCGAGCTTCCGGACCCGGCTGTCGGCGGGGTGGATGCGCTGGCCGAGGGCCTCCCAGTCGAGCCGCTCGTCGCCGGCCGGCCCCGAGCGGACGACGATCTCGCCGTCGACCACGCACGGGTCGGGCAGTTCGCGCGCGAACGCCTCGACGAGCTCGGGGAAGTACCGCGTCAGGGGCTTCGAGCCGCGGCTGCCGATCTCGACCTCGCCGCCCGAGACGCGCACGATGCCGCGGAAGCCGTCCCACTTCGGCTCGTACGAGTAGCCGCCGTCGATCGCGTCGGCGTCGGGCACGCGTTCGACCGACTTGGCGAGCATGGGGGCGATCGAGGAGGTTTCCGCAGCCATGTCGGCATTCTCGCAGCGCCCGACCGACATCCCCAGTGTTCCGCGCGACGATGCCGATCGCGGCGGGCGACGGATGCCTCGGAACGCCGAATCCGTCCTTGAATCGTCTCAAAATTGAGGTTTCTCCCAGATTCGGCTGGCAGAGTCCCCGACTTGTACGCCTGAATACCCCAATCGTTACCAAACCGAAACCGAGTGCACTGTGCATTCATGAGGTTTCCCGAAGCGAAGACAGTATGCAGAACCAGACCAGTTCCCCCGCAACGCCCGCCGAGTCGACCGACGGAACCGGCTCCCGTCGCGCCTCGTCGCCGCGCAACCGCCGCCTCCTGATCGGCGCGACCGCCCTGGTCGCCGCGGGTGCGATGACCGGCACCGGCTTCATGGCGCAGGGCGTCGTCGCCGAGCAGCAGGCGCGCATCGCCGCGACGACCTGGATGTCGAACGCCGTCGGCCTGTCGGCCGACCAGCAGCCGGCCTACGACGCCGTGCTCGCCTCGCGTGCGAACCTCGACGCCGAGGCCACCATCACGGTCGCCAAGGAGGCGATCGAGAAGGCCGACGGCTACGCGGACTCGTCCGACCTCGAGACCACCGTCTCGCACCTCGAGCACTACGAGCTGCTCGCCCCCGAGCGCGTCTTCCTGCTCGTCGACCAGGCGACCGAGCACGCCGACACGGTGACCTCCGAGACGAAGAAGGCCGTCGAGGCGGAGAAGAAGCGCAAGGCCGAGGAGGAGGCCCGCAAGGCCGCCGAGGCCGAGGCCGCCCGCAAGGCCGCGGAGGAGGCCGCAGCCGCCGAGGCGGCGGCCGCCGCACCGGCGCCGGCGCCGGCCCCCGCCACGCCGACCGCACCCGCCAACCCGAGCGGTGCCCAGGCGATCGCCCGCGACATGATGCGCTCGTCATACGGCTGGGGCGACGACCAGTTCGGCTGCCTCGTCAGCCTCTGGAACAAGGAGTCGGGCTGGAACGTCTACGCCCAGAACCCCTACAGCGGTGCCTACGGCATCCCGCAGGCGCTGCCCGGCAGCAAGATGGCCACCGCGGGTGCCGACTGGGCGACCAGCGCATCGACGCAGATCCGCTGGGGCCTCGGCTACATCGCCGGCCGCTACGGCACCCCCTGCGGCGCGTGGAACCACTCGGTGGCGGTCGGCTGGTACTGACCGAACCCCACCTCGAACGGCCCGACGGAGTTTCCGCCGGGCCGTTCGGCGTCTCCGGCGGCGCTACGCTCTCGGTCATGCCGATCGTCCGCGACACCGTGCGCACCCTCGTCGCGCCGCTCACCCGCACGCGCCTGTTCCGACGCTGGGCGCCCACCCTGCTGCCGCCGCTCGAGCGTGCCATCGCGCGGGTGACCGGCGGTCGCGTCCAGGTGAGCGCGCTGCTCGTGCCGTCGCTCGTGCTGCACACGACCGGAGCCCGCTCGGGACTGCCGCGCGAGACCGTGCTCATGTACTGCCCCGACGGGCACGGGCGGGCCATCGTCGCCGGCAGCAACTTCGCGCGCGGCCGACACCCGGCGTGGACGTCGAACGTTCTCGCGCATCCCGACGCGGCCATCGACGTCCGCGGGCGCCGCATGCCCGTGCGGGCGACCCTCATCGGCGACGACGAGCGCGACGCCGTCTGGGCGCGCATCGAGCGCCAGTGGCCCGGCTACCGCGGCTACGAGCGCGAGTCGGGCCGGGTCGTGCGCCTGTTCCGGCTGCAGCCCGTGCGCCGGCCCGGTGCGGCGGCAGCGGCCACCGACGCCTGAGCTCAGGTGCGCACGGGCGCGGGCGCGACCGGCTCGAGTCGGGCGCCCCGCGCGATCCCCGCGCCGACGAACAGGCCGAGCACCAGCCCCGTGACGATCAGGGCGGCGGACGCCACGAGCAGCGCCGGACCGCCCGGCCACCAGCTCGCCGCGGTGGCGAGCGTGGCCGGGTTCCAGAAGTGGCGGAGCCCGTACGCGAGCCCCGCGGTCGCGGCGATCGTCGCGGCCACGGGGGCGACGACGGCGAACCACCGCGGCCGTGCCAGCGCCGCGGCGAGCAGCACCGCGAGGGCGACCACCGACATCTGCAGGTAGCGGCCCTGGGCGGCGACGATGTTGCCCGCATACAGGTAGTTCCGCGCGCTGCCGAGCGCGAACACGCACAGCGGCAGGATCCACGCGCCGTGCAGGATCACGAGCACCGCCGCATCCCGTCGGAGCCGCCACGATCCGAACGCGAGCGCGGCGAGCACGACGACGCTCGCGGCGATGTGGACGGCGGCGGGCACGATCGGGGTCTCCAGCCAGCCGAGGTTCATCCACATCGAGCCCGACAGCGCGCGGAGGAACTGCGGCAGCCACTCCAGCAGCGCGTCGAACTCGATCGCGGGTGAGGGGCGTCCGCTGGATCCGGTCGGCTGCACGGTGCCGAACACCACGAGGTTCCGCACCCACCACGCGCCGCCCACGAGGGCGATCGCGGCCGCGACGGCCATGCCGACCCACGCGCCCCGCCCGTGCCTGCGCACCGCCACGAGGTACGCGATCGGGCCCAGCGGCACGAGTGCGAGCGCGAACCCCTTCGTGAGGAGCGCGACGCTGAGTGCCGCGCCCACGCCGATCGCCGTGCGCCGTCGGAGGTCGCCGCCGAGTACGCGCACGAGCAGCCAGAGGTAGACGCTCGACGCGAGGGCGAGCAGCGTGCCGTTGTTCACGAGTGCGCCGATGTGCACGAACTGGATCCAGGCGGCGGGCAGGAAGGCCCCGACGACCTGCGCGGTCGGCGCGAGGCCGAGTGCGCGCACGGTCGCTGCGATCAGCCACGGAACGGGCAGGAGCAGCAGCGCCGACGCGAGCCGCAGCACGAGCAGCATGGTGTTCACCGGAGCGTGGTCGAGGTCGAAGACGGCGATCCACGCGGTCAGGTACGCCGAGTAGGCGGGCGGGTGCTGCGTCATCTGGTCGAGCATGCCCTCGTCGGCCTCCGGTTCGCCCGCCGCGCGCAGCTCGCTCGTCGACGGCAGTGTCGTGGCTTCGTTCGCGCCGACGGGGCGGCCGTTGTCGAAGATGGTCGATGCGCTCGGGAAGCCGAGCGAGGCGTACGAGCCGCGCACGCCGTCGTCGAGTTCGGTGGACACCGGGTCGGGGTAGCCGCCGCCGGTCGCGAGGCGCAGCACGGTCGAGACGTGCTGGGGCTCGTCGGGGCCGCGATAGCCGGGCGTCAGCAGTGCCCAGGCGAGCAGCGCGCCCGCCAGCACGGCGGTCGCGGCGATGACGCCGACGAGTTGGAGGCTGAGGCGTCGCATCGGGTGGGCACTCCGGGAGCTCGGTGGCGATGGTCGGATGCACCGGGGGAGCACCGCTCCGCGCGACGCTATCGCACGGGTGTTGCAACCGCGTGACGTCTCCGCGGTGTCGGCGGCCGGGTGCAGACTGGTGGCATGTGCGGACGATTCGCCATGGACGACGAAACCAACGACCTGATCGAGGCGTTCGTGCTCGACGGCAACGACTTCCGCGACTGGGACATCTCGTACTCGATCGCGCCGACCGACGTCGTGCCCATCATCCGCGAGCGGCAGGACCGCTCGACGGGCGAGGTGCGCCGCACGGTCGGGCCGGCGATCTGGGACTTCCACCCGTCGTTCCTGCGCGAGGCGAAGCGTCCGCAGTTCAACGCGCGCATCGAGACTGTTGCGACGAACGGGCTCTGGAAGGGCGCGTTCGCTTCGTCGCGCTGCATCGTGCCGATGCGGGGCTACTACGAGTGGACCGGGAAGCCGGGAGACAAGCAGGCGCACTTCCTGCACGGCGACGGACTGCTCGCCGCCGCGGGCATCGCGACCGCGCGCAAGGTCGACGACGAGTGGCAGGTGTCGACTGCGATCATCACCCGCGCGGCGAAGGACGCCTCGGGCGAGGTGCACGACCGCATGCCCGCGTTCCTCCTGCCCGACCGGTACGACGAGTGGCTCGACGCGACGCCGCTCGACGACGACGGCCGGCGTGCGATGGTCGACCTGCTCGGCGAGGTCTCCGACCGGGTCGCCGAGACGATCGCCTCGCACGAGGTCGACCGCAGGGTCAACAACTCGCGCACGGCGGACCCCTCCGACGCATCCCTGATCGAGCCGCTCGAGTCCTGAGCCGGCGACCCGGCGTCAGGTCGCGTGCTGGTGCGCGTGGGCCGCGAGACGGATGGGGCGGTGGTCGGATGCCCCGGCGGGCAGCACGTCCACCCGGTCGATCTGCACGCCCGTCGAGGTGACGAAGTCGAAGTAGCCCGAGAAGAACCGGTAGCGGAAGTACGTCGGCTCCGTGCTGCGCAGCAGGTCGTAGCCGGTCGCGTTGACGTGCCGCTCGAGCCCGTTGACGAACCACGGGTAGTTGAAGTCGCCGACCATGACGGCCGGCACGTCGTGGCCGAGCGAGCGCATGCCCTCGTGGGCGGCGGTGATCTGCTTGCGGCGCAGGCGATTCGACGCGGTCAGCGGGGCCGCGTGGAACGAGCCCACGAGCACGTCGTGGCCGACCGCCTCGTCGTGCAGGCGCGCGGCGAGCAGGCGCTCGTGCGCGGGGGAGAGCACGCGGTCGTGGAGCGAGCGGTGCATGCTGAACATCTTCGTGTCCTGCACCGTGTAGCGGTCGGCCCGGGCGTAGAGCGCGAGTCCGAGTCGGTTGGTGCTGGTCGCGTCGATGAGTCGCAGGTGGGCGACCGAGTCGGCCAGGTCGTCGGTGTCGCACTCCTGCAGGCACATCACGTCGACGTCGTTCGAGACGGCGAGCTCGGTGAGCTCGCCGATCGCCGCGTGCTTGCGCAGGTTGTAGCTGATGATCCTCAGGTCGACCACCTCCCCGCCCAGCGTATCCGCGTGGACCGGGGGAGGGGTGTGGCTCCGCTGGGTGTCTGCTGGATGTCAGCCGATGGGCGTGGGTGGGCGCGGCTATGCTGGCGCGCGTGGGCAAGGATGCGGTGATCGTCGAGGTTCCCGGGCCGTCGGGTGAGCGCCAGGTTCGGGTCTCGAGTCCCGACCGGGTGATCTGGCCCGAGCCGGGCATCACGAAGCTCGACCTCGCGCACTACATCGTCGAGGTGGGCACGCCGTTCGTCGCGGCGAACGGCGACCGTCCGGTCTCGCTGCAGCGCTTCCCCGGCGGCATCGACGGCGAGCAGTTCTTCTCCAAGAACCCGCCGCGCGGGGCGCCCGACTACGTGCGGGCGGTGCCGGTCACGTACCCGAGCGGCAGGTCGCATCCGCAGCTCGTGATCGACGAACCGGCCGCCGCCGTCTGGGCGGCCCAGATGAACACCGTGGTGTTCCACCCGTGGGCGTCGCGCGCAGAGCAGAGCGACGACCCCGATCAGCTGCGCATCGACCTCGACCCGCAGCCGGGCACCGACTTCGACGACGCCGTGCCGGTCGCCCTGGCCCTGCGCGACGTGCTCGCCGAGGCCGGCCTCACCGCGTTCGCCAAGACATCCGGCAACCGCGGCATCCACGTGTTCGCCCCCATCCGCGCCGAGCACGAGTTCCTCGACGTGCGGCACGCCGTGATCGCGGTCTCGCGCGAGCTCGAGCGGCGCATGCCCGAGCAGGTGACGACCGCGTGGTGGAAGGAGGAGCGCGGCGAACGGGTCTTCCTCGACTTCAACCAGGCCAACCGCGACCGCACCATGGCGGGCGCATACAGCCCGCGCGCGCTGCCGAGTGCGACCGTGTCGTGCCCGGTCGAGTGGGACGAACTCGAGGGCGTCGACCCCGGCGCGTTCACCGTGCGCACCGTGCCCGAGCGCCTGCGCGACATCGGCGACCCGTGGGCCGACATGCACGAGCACGCGGCCGGCATCGGCACCCTGCTCGAGTGGTGGGCCCGCGACCTCGACGACGGACTCGGCGAGCTGCCGTTCCCACCCGAGTTCCCCAAGATGCCCGGCGAGCCGACGCGGGTGCAGCCGAGCCGCGCACGCTCCACCGAGTAGCGCACCGCAGCGCGCACGACCGGCGCGCACACCACTCGTTCAGGCGCAGCGGAGGTTCCGCCCAGACTGACCGTGCAGACTGGCGACTTCGCCCGGGACGTCGATACCCCCCGGGCGTTCGTCACGTATGCAGCAGATCACCACCAGTTCCCCCCGCCACCGCCAGCCCGACCCGACCCCCTCGACCCGTCGGCGCACGCTCCGCACCCGCCTCCTCGCGGGCGGGCTCGTCGCCGCCGTCCTGGGCGCCGGCCTCGCCGTGAGCATCGACGCCGCCGCACGCGAGCAGGCCCGGGCCGATACGCGTGCCCAGACCGACTCGCGCGGACTCGACGCCGACCAGCTGGGCGCCTACGACGCGATCGCCGAGGCCCGGGTGCACTCCGACGCACGCGCGACCATCACGGTCGCCGAGGAACTCCTCGCCGACGCCGAGGGCAAGGTCGACGCCGACGAGCTCGCCGCGTCGGTCGCGTCGCTCGGCGACTACGAGGTGCTCGAGGTCGGCGAGGTGGCCGAGCTGACCCGCGAGACCCAGGCGCACGTGAGCTCCACCGAGGAGGCCGTCGAGGCGCACGCCCGCAAGGTCGCCGCGGAGCGCGCCGCGGCCGCGAAGGCCGCCGCGCTCGCTGCCGCGAACACCCCGGCCGGCGCGAAGGCGACCGCCCGCGAGCTCGCCGCCTCCCAGTACGGCTGGGGCGACGCGCAGTTCCAGTGCCTCGACTCGCTCTGGACCCGCGAGTCGGGCTGGAACTACCAGGCCGTGAACGCCTCGAGCGGCGCCACCGGCATCCCGCAGTCGCTTCCGGGCAGCAAGATGGCGACCGCCGGCGCCGACTGGCAGACCAACGCGACCACGCAGATCCGCTGGGGCCTCGGCTACATCGCGAGCGTGTACGGCACGCCGTGCGGCGCCTGGGCCAGTTCCGAGGCGCGCGGCTGGTACTGATCCATCCGTCGCCCGATCAGTCGGGCAGCACGAGCTCGGGCTCGACCCCCGCAAGCGCGTCGCCGATGCCGATGTCGACCACCAATACCTCGCCCGCGTAGCGCGACGCCGGGGCGCGGAGCAGCCCGGCCTTGCACGCGCCGAACGTCACGGTCACGTCGGCCGGGAGCACCACCTGGTCGGGCACCTCGCCGGTGTCGGGGTGGATGCCGCTCGGCAGGTCGGTCGCGACCACCCGGGGCGGGTCCGGCCGCTCGAGCACGTCCCGCGCGAGCTGCACGATGGCCCGGGCCGGTTCGCGCAGCGCAGGCGAGGCGCCGCTGCCGGTGCCGAGGACGCCGTCGACGATCACGTCGGCCGCCTCGAGCGTCGTGCGCAGGTCGGGGTCGTCCGGATCCATCCGCACCGCTCCCGCCGCCAGCGCAGCGCCGAGGCCCTCCTCGTGTATGCGCGAACCGACCGGCACGACCGCGACGGATGCTCCGCTGCGCAGGAGCTCCGCGCCCGCGAACAGGGCGTCGCCCCCGTTGTCGCCCGAACCGACGAGCAGCACGACCGCCGGTCCCTCATCCGACCGGCCCCGGCCCGCGGCATCCGACACCACCCGCGCGAGCGCGGCGGCCGCCCGCTGCATGAGCGGCTCGCCCGCCTCGAGATGGGGACGCTCAGCGGCGCGCACCTGCGCGGCCGTGTACCCGGCGATCATGCGACCAGTCTGCCGCCGACGCGCCGTGCGCGCACCGGGTGCCACCGCAGCGGACTGCGCGGTACCGTGAGCACGTGCGCATCTTCGCGTGCCCGCACTGCGGTCACATCGTCTACTTCGACAGCCCGACCTGCCTCGAATGCGGGGCCGATCTCGCGTACGCACGCCACCTCCGCGAGATGGTGATGCTCGGCGACGACGGCAGGTTCCGCGACGACACGGGGACCTGGCGACGGTGCCGCAACGAGAACTGGGGCTGCAACTGGCTCGCGCCCGAGGCGCTCGAACGCGCGGAGTGCTACTCCTGCCGGCTCACCCGCCACCAGCCGGGGGAGGACGACGCCGAGCGCTTCGGCTGGCTCGTCGACACCACGCACGCCAAGCGCTGGCTGCTCTTCCAGCTCGACGAGCTCGGCCTGCCGATCACGAGCCACCGCGACCAGCCCGACGGCGGGCTCGCGTTCGACCTCGACGCGTCGACCGACGACCGCCAGGTCATGATCGGCCACCTGAACGGCGTCATCACGATCGACCTGTCCGAGTCGGAGGACTCGCACCGCGAGGCGCTGCGCGTGTCGCTCGGCGAGGCGTACCGCACGATGCTGGGCCACTTCCGGCACGAGATCGGGCACTACTACTGGCAGGTGCTCGTCGCGGCATCCGACACCGAGCTCGAGGCGTTCCGCACCGAGTTCGGCGACGAGCGGGTCGACTACGCGCAGGCGCTCGACTCGCACTACGGCACCGGCGGACGCGACGACTGGGGCAGCGAGTACATCTCCCGGTACGCGACCACGCACCCGTGGGAGGACTTCGCCGAGACCTTCGCGCACTACCTGCACATCACCGACACGCTGCAGTCGGCGGCGGCGTTCGGGTTGTCGATGAGCGGACCGGGAACGCGGTTCCCGGAGGCGAGCGACCTCGTGTCGCATCCGTCTCTGGCCCCGTCGGATGCCACGATGCGGGGCATCCTCGCCGACTGGCAGCCGCTCGCGCTCGCGCTGAACCAGGTCAACCGGTCGCTCGGCAAGCGCGACCTGTACCCGTTCGTCATCCCCGAGCGGGTCGTCGGCAAGCTCGGCTTCGTGCACCGGCTCATCGGGTCGGCCGCGCACGCGGACGCGCGCTCGGCGAATGCGAACGACGCGAACGGAGCGGGCGACGCGGCGGGCTCAGCCGGCGCGGCGGGCCAGTAGCCCGCTGCGCCCGGGGTGCTGGTCGAACCACGACGCCGCGTACCAGCACGTGGGCACGATGCGCAGGTCGGTGGTCTGCTCGACGTGGTCGGTCGCCCACGCGACGATCTCGGCGGCGTACCCATTGCCGCGGAACGGCGGAGACGTGAACACGCGCGAGAACGAGATCGCGTCGCCCAGGGTGTGCGTGTCGATCACGCTCGCGAGCTGCCCGTCGAGGCGCAGGGTGTAGCGCTCGGCGTCGGGCTCCCAGGCGAATTCTCGTTCCACGGCATCCAGCCTACGTCGGCGTGCGGGGTGTCAGGCCGGTGCGGCCGAACCGGCGCGCTCCGCGAGGCGGTCGAACACCCGATCGAGCTCCTCGTCGACGCGCTGCAGCTCGGGGTGCGCGTCGTGGAACTCGATCACCTCGCGCGCGCCCTCCTGGTAGCGGATCGTGTTGCCGAAGCCCGGCACGAGCGCGCGCAGCTTCTCGTTGTCGAACACCATGGAGTGCGACTTGTCGCCCAGCAGTCCGGGGCCGGTGGCCGGATGCTCCGCCGCGATGGTCTCCGACGCGACGTGCACGAGTCGCGGCTCGACGCCCGCCGCGTCGGCGAGCCAGCCGTAGATCTGGTTCCACGTCGGCGCCTCGTCGCCGGTCGCGTGGAACGCCTCGCCGACGGCCGCGTGGTGCCCGAGGATCCCCGCGATGCCGACCGCGACGTCGCGGGCGTGCGTGATGGTCCACAGGCTCGTGCCGTCGCCGTGCACGATGACCGGCTTGCCCGCGCGCATCCGCGCGATGTCGGTCCAGTGCCCGATGGTCGGCAGCATCGTGCGGTCGTACGTGTGCGACGGGCGCACGATCGTCGCGGGGAAGTCGCGGTCGCGGTACGCCTCGACGAGGAGGTCCTCGCACGCGATCTTGTCGCGCGAGTACTGCCAGAACGGGTTGCGCAGGGGCGTCGACTCGGTGACCGGCAGCCGCTCCGGCGGTGTCTGGTACGCCGAGGCCGAGCTGACGAAGAGGTACTGCCCGGTGCGGCCCGCGAAACGGTCGACCCAGCCGCCGACGTGGTCGGGCGTGAACGAGAGGAAGTCGGCGACGACGTCGAACTCACGCGTGCCGAGCGCCGCGTCGACCGCGTCCTCGTCGCGCACGTCGGCCGTCAGCGACTCGACGTGGTCGGGAACCGGGCGCAGCGTCGTGCTGCCCCGGTTCAGCACCGTCACCTCGTGCCCGAGGTCGAGGCAGCGTTCCACCACCGCCCTCGAGATCACTCCGGTGCCGCCGATGAAGAGGATGCGCGTCGTCGCCATGTCGGCAGTCTGCCACGACCGCGGCCGGGTCGAGGGCCGGGCGGATGCCTCGGGGCGCCGCGGCCCTCAGCGACCGCGCAGGCGGTCGAGGTCGCGTCGCTCGCGCTTGGTCGGACGCCCCGCGCCGCGATCGCGCACGGGCACCTGCGGCACCGCCTCGCGCGGTGGCGGCGGGGGCGTGCGGTCCTCGAGCGCCTCGGCCGCGACGGATGCGCCGACGCGCTTGGCGATCGTGCGCCGCACGACCAGGTGGCGCTCGAACCCGCGCACCCGCACCCGCAGCTCGTCGCCGGGGCGCACCGGCTGCGCGGCCTTTGCGCGCTCTCCGTTCACGCGCACGTGGCCGGCGCGGCAGGCCGCGGTCGCCTCCGAGCGGGTCTTGTACTGGCGCACCGCCCAGAGCCAGGCGTCGACGCGCACGCTCGCGGGATCGGGCATGCGCCTCAGCCTACGCGCACGAACGCCCAGGCGATCAGGAGCATGGTCACCGCGAACCCGCTCGCGTAGTTGAGCCACAGGAACATCCGCCAGCCGCGGTTGGAGCGCCCGGAGTCGTCGTCCGCGACCGACCGGTACGGCCATGCGGCGAGCACGTACGGCACCGCGAGGATCGCCGCCAGCGGGCCCGGCCACGCCGTGAGGAGCATCAGCACGCCCGCGGCGAGCCACATCCCGATCGCGATGCGCACGGTCGCGCGGGCGCCGAACACGGTCGCGATCGACGCGATGTCGGCCTCGCGGTCGGGCACCACGTCCTGCACCGCGCCGAACGCGTGGCTCGCCATGCCCCACAGGAAGAACGCCGCGAGCAGTGCGAGCAGCTGCGGCGTGAACGTCGCACCCGCGACCGCCAGGCCGTAGACGGCCGGGCTCACGAAGTGCGTGCTCGAGGTGATCGAGTCGAGCACCGGCCGCTCCTTGAAGCGCAGCGGGGGCATCGAGTAGGCGAGCACCGCGAACAGGCTCAACGCGAGCACGAGCCACGACCACGGGGCATCCGTGCCGCCCAGCACCACCATGGCGACGACGAACGGCACCGTCACGACCGTGCACCACGCGAGCACGGCCCGATGCGTCTCGGGCGGCAGCAGCGCGCCCTCGGCGCCGCCCTTGCGCGGGTTGCGCAGGTCGGACTCGTAGTCGAACACGTCGTTCACGCCGTACATCAGCAGGTTGTACGGCACGAGGAAGAACAGGCTGCCCACGACGAAGAGCGCGTCGACGGCCCCCGTGGTGAGCACGTACGCGGCGCCGAACGGGAACGCCGTGTTGACCCAGCTGACGGGGCGGGATGCCACGAGCAGCCGCATCGCGAGCGGCGTGGAGCGGGTCGCGGTCATCGTGCCTCCCGGCGCGTCGCGGGGTCGGTCGTGCGCCTGCCGACCCGTCGCCCGGGCAGCAGCACCCAGAGCGCGGGCAGCGCCAGCACCGCGACGACCGTGTAGGCGAAGTCCTCGATCGGCGCGAGGCCGATCGTGACGCCCGACCGCAGCGCGGGATCGTACGCGACGAGGCCGACGCCGATCATGATCGAGTCGAACACCGCGGTGAGCACGAGCAGCACGGCGGCGGCGATGCCCACCGCCGCCACCGCCCTCCCGCGCGGGCGGGGCAGGCGCGCGAACGCCCACGCCGCGAGCCCCGCGGCGACCGCGAGGAACGGGATGCACAGGAGGAGGTAGGTCACGCGGCGCTCCGCTCGCGGTCGAGGAACCGGCTCGTGCCCCGCACCAGCACGAGCGTGAGGTAGCAGAGGAAGGTGAGGAAGAGCACTTCCTCCACGGGCAGTTCGGGCGCCAACAGGATGCCGGTCATGAACTCCGTCTCGCCGCGGAAGAAGACGCCGAGTGCGATGCCCCCGAGGTCCCAGACCAGGAACGCGGCGACGCCGATGCCGATCACCGCTGCCGCCCGCCACGGGGCGTGCCAGAACACGAGCCGGAAGCGCGCGTCGATCGCGCACATCGCCCCGAGCGACAGCACGAGTGCGCCGAGGTACGCGAACCCGATCACACGCGCTCCGCCGCCGGCTCGGGCAGCGGCGACGCGCTGCGGTCGCCTCGGAGGCGCTTCGCGACCAGTTCCGCGCTGATGAGGCACATCGGCAGGCCGACGCCGGGCACGGTCGTGCCGCCCGCGTAGTAGAGGCCCCGCACCTTCCGCGACCTCGTCGAGCCGCGGAACATCGCGCTCTGTCGCAGCACATGGCCCGGGCCGAGCGCGCCGCCCCGCCACGCGTGCAGGTCGCGTGCGAAGTCGGCCGGAGCGATCGTGCGGCGCACGACGATGCGCTCGGCGAGATCGGGTGCCCCGGCGGCCTCCGCCAATCGTGCGATCGCGACGTCGGCGGCCGCCTCGACGGCGGGCGCGCCGGCGCCGTCGACGCCGCCGTGCCCCAGGCCGGTGTCGGCGGGCACGGGGATGAGCACGAACAGGTTGCTGTCGCCCGACGGGGCGACGTGCCGATCGGTCGCGCTCGGCATGCACGCGTAGAACGAGGCCGGCTTCGGTACGCGCGGCGAGCGGCCGAACACGGCGTCGAAGTTCGCGGGCCAGTCGTCGGTGAACACGAGGTTGTGGTGGGTGAGCCCGGGCAGCTCGCCACGCACGCCGAGCAGCGCCAGGATCGCCCCCGGTCCGGGATCGCGCCGCTCCCACGCCGGCTCCGGCAGTGAGCGGAAGCGCTCGGGAACGAGCTCGGTCTCGGTGTGATGCAGGTCCGCCGCCGACACCACGAGGTCCGCGTCGAGGTGCTCGGTCGCGCCCGAGGCATCCGTCACCGTCACGCCCGCAGCCGATCCGTCGTCGGCCACGCGGATGCCGGTGACCGGAGCGCCCGTGCGCACGCGCACGCCCGCCCGACGGGCGACGCCCGCGACCGCGTCGATGAGCGCGCGGAACCCGCCCATCGGGTACTGCACGCCCTGTTCGAGGTCGAGGTGGCTCATGAGGTGGTACATCGCCGGCACCTCGTACGGCGAGCCGCCGAGGAACACTGCGGGGTAGCCGAGCACCTGGCGCAGGCGCCGATCGGTCACGGTACGGGCGGCGTGCGCGTCGAGCGACCGCGTGAGCAGCCGCGCGAGGGTCGGTGTGCGGGCCAGCACCGCGCGGTCGGCGAACGGGCCGAGCGAGTCGAAGTTCGTGTAGAGGAAGCGCTCGAGCGCGAGGCCGTACGTCTCTCGGGCCGAGTCGAGGTAGCGCTCGAGCCGTCGCCCGGCCCCCGGCTCGACCGAGTCGAACAGCGCGACGTTCGACGCCCGGTCGGCCGCGATGTCGAGCGGCTCGTCGTAGCCGTCGGCGAACACCCGGTAGCCGGGGTCGAGACGCACGAGGTCGAGGTGATCGTCGATCGACTCCCCGAACAGCCGGAAGAAGTGCTCGAAGACCTCGGGCATGAGGTACCACGACGGGCCGGTGTCGAACCGGAACCCGTCGCGCTCCCACGAGCCTGCGCGGCCGCCCAGCTCGTCGCGCGCCTCGAGCAGGGTGACGTCGTGCCCGTCGCGCGCGAGCAGCGCCGCCGTCGCGAGCCCCGCGATGCCGCCGCCGACCACGACGGCGCGTCGACCGGTCATCGTGAGCCTCCTCGCGTCACCGCGGCGCGCACCGCGATGGCGAACTTCTCGGCGTCGGGCACCCGCACCCGCGCGCGGAGCAACTCGTCGGCGGGCGTGGCGCGCAGCTTCGCGGCGAGCCGCGCGAAGAGCTCCTGCGCCGCCGCGACCGCCGCACGCGCCCGCACCGGCAGCTCGGCGACGGAACGGCCGGAGATCGCGAGATCAGCGTCGATGTCGTCGAGGATGGCGTGCTTCTCCGTCTCGGTCAGCGCCTCCGGATCGACGCCGGGGAAGTAGTTCCGGCCGAGGTCGCGCCAGTCGACCGCGAGGTCGCGCAGGAAGTTGACCTTCTGGAATGCCGCGCCCAGGTGCCGGGCACCGTCCTCGAGGCGCGCACGCCGCGCGTCGTCGACGTCCTCGTCGGCCAGGAACGCCCGGAGGCACATCAGGCCGACGACCTCCGCGGACCCGTAGATGTACGTCACGACCTCCGCCGGGGTGAACGGGGACGGGTCGAGGTCGCGTCGCATCGACGCGAAGAACGGGGCCGTCAGCGATGCGTCGATGCCGGTCGCCCGTGCGGTGCGCGCGAACGCGTGCACGACCACGTTCGTGCTGTAGCCGGTCCGCATCGCCCGATCGGTCTCCGCCTCGAGTGCATCGAGGGCGGCACGCTGGTCGTCCACCGACAGGCCCGCCTCGGCCGCCGAGCCGTCGACCACCTCGTCGGCGATGCGGACGAGGGCATAGATCACGCGGATGCGACGTCGGCACGTCGGCTCCAGCAGGCGCGCTGCTGCGCCGAACGACGTCGAGTAGCGGCCGATCACGACCGAGGCGCTGGCCTCAGCCGTCTCGTCGTAGCGGTCGAGCGATGTGCCGGGGGAGTCGTCTCGGCTCATCGCATCCGCTCCACCGCGGAGCGGGCGAGTGCGGCGAGCTCGTCGCGCATGGCGGTCGGCACCGACGCCGTGTCGAGCTCGTGCAGGGCGAGCGTCACGTGCTCGCGCGCGATGCGGTTGGTCTGGTCGAGCGAACCGGCCTGCACGAGCGCGCGCCGCACCGATGCGGCCTCCGCTTCGTCGAGGTCGGCCTTGCCGAGCAACGGCGAGATCACGGGCCACTCGCCCGTGCCGGTCGCATGCGCGATCAGCGTCGTCTGCTTGCCCTCGCGCAGGTCGCTGAGGGTGCTCTTGCCGGTCGTGCCCTCATCGCCGAACACGCCGAGCACGTCGTCGGCGAGCTGGAACGCGATTCCGGCGAGCCGGCCGAACCGGCCGAGCGCGGCGACCGCGCGCTCGTCCGCGCCGGCCAGCATCGCGCCGGCCTGCAGCGGCGCCTGGAACGTGTAGACGGCCGTCTTCTGCTCGAGCGTCGCGATCACGTCGTCGATGCCGAGGTGCTCCGCCTCGGTGTTGGTGACATCGGCGAGCTCGCCGGCGGCCGAGACGAACACCGCGTGGTCGAGCAGGTCGAGCACCTGCATTCGGCGCGTCGCCGGCATGTCGAGCTCGGCGATGAGCCGATGCGCGGCCGAGAGGGCGAGGTCGCCCGCGAGCAGCGCGGCGGTCTCGCCCCACAGGGCCGCACGTGCGTCGTCGGCGCCGTGCTCGCGCCCGCGCTCGCGGAACGTGCCGGCGACGTTGGGCATGCCCCGACGGGTGGTGTCGCCGTCGATGACGTCGTCGTGGATGACGAAGGCGGTGTGCAGCAGCTCGAACGCGAGGCCGACCCGTCGGGCCGCGATCGGATCGGACCCGCCGAGCCCGTCGTGGGCGAGCTGCACGAGGCGCGGCCGGAGGCGCTTGCCGCCGGACGCGGCGAGCTCGAGCGCGTCCCAGAGTGCTCGGTAGTGCGTGCCGAGACGCTCGGCCCGCGATCGCGACTCGGCGAAGAACCCGCGAAGGTCGGCCTCGAGCGGGTCGGTCGGCAGGGTCGGGTCAGTCACCGTACAGTTCCAGTTCTCGGGCCTGCATCACGAGCCACGGGCTGAACGCCCACGGCGTCGCCGCGACGCCGGCTGCCAGCGCCGACGGCTCGACCCAACGGTACTCCGCGACCTCGCGCGGGTTCGGGTCGGGCTCGCCGTCGGTGGTGGCGAGGTAGACGGGGCACACCTCGTTCTCGACCGTGCCCGAGGCGTCGATCGCCCGGTAGCGGAACAGCGGCAGCGCGAGTTCGATCGACGTGAGTTCGAGGCCGAGCTCGAACTCGGCGCGGCGGCGCACCGCTGCGAGAAGCGGCTCGGAGGGCTTGGGATGGCCGCAGAACGAGTTGGTCCAGACCCCCGGCCAGGTCTTCTTCGTGAGCGCGCGACGCGTCACGAGCACTTCGCCGATCGGGTTTCGCAGGTGGCAGGAGAAGGCGAGGTGCAGTGCCGTGTCCGGGCCGTGGGCGGCGGACTTGAGTGCGGTGCCGATCGGCTCGCCGGCCTCGTCCAGCAGGACGACCTCGTCGTCGACCGTGTCATGCAGCTTCATGTGCCCGATCCTCCCTCACAGGATTTATCGCTAACCGAGTTAGCGATATTCACGCTAGCATGTGCTTCGTGACGCAGGGAACACCCGGATCGGACGCGGACTCGTACTGGTACGAGCCCTCCGGCGACGGCGAGGCGGGGGGCCTCGAGGTCCTGCGTGCGCTCCGACGCTACCGCGACGCCGAGGGCGGCATGCAGCGACGCACCCGCGACGACATGGACATGAACGAGACCGACCTCCGGGCGCTCCGCATGGTCATCCGGGCCGAGCAGGAGCACCGCGAGCTCTCGAGCGCCGAGCTCGCCCGGGCGCTCGATGTCAGCACGGCGGCGACCACGAAACTGGTCGGGCGCCTCGTGAAGACCGGCTACCTCTCGCGCACGCCGCACCCGGTCGATCGACGGGTGCAACTGCTCAGGTCGCGGCCGGGCGCCCACGCGCGCATCCGCGAGACGCTGGGCCGGATGCACCGCGAGATGCTCGAGATCGCGAGCGCGCTCGCGCCGGCGGAGCAGCGTGCGGTCGCGGGATTCCTCGACCGCATGTCCGACCTGTACGACGCGGCCCTGCTGACCCGGCCGAGCCGGGAGCAACGGACGGAGGCGCCGGGCGGCGCCTGAATGCGGCAGGCTGGAGGGGTGAGCGGACGCAGTGGCGATGCCTGGGTCTACGGACCCGACGGCACCCGGTTCTGGGGGCGCTACGGCGCGGCCGGGCTGCTGCTGCACGACCCGGCTCGCGGCGTGCTGCTCCAGCACCGCGCGGAGTGGAGCCATCACGGGGGCACCTGGGGCATCCCGGGCGGTGCGCGCCACGAGGGCGAGGGACCCGTCGATGCCGCCGTGCGCGAGGCGGGGGAGGAAGCGGGCGTGCCCGGGGCATCCGTTCGCGTGCGATTCACCTCGGTCGTCGACCTCGGATTCTGGTCGTACACGACCGTCGTGGCCGAGGCGACCCGGCCGGTCGAGCCCGTCATCGGCGACGCGGAGAGCCTCGAGCTCGCGTGGGTGCCCGTCGACCGCGTCGACTCCCTCGCACTGCACCCGGCGTTCGCCGCCGCCTGGCCCGGCCTGCGCGAGCGGATCGGCCACGACGCGCACTGACCGCCCGAGGTTCGACCGCGGAGCCTGCCGTGGACACGCGAACAGGGGGTCCATGACGAAAATCGTACGGTCGATAGACTCGGGCCGTGGCTGGGGAGGGCGAGCCTGTGGACGCGTCGCGGGTGTGGACGATACCCAACGTCCTGAGCATGCTCCGACTGGCACTCGTCCCGGTGTTCCTCGGCCTCATCGTCGCCGGCATGGACATCGCGGCACTCGTCGTGCTCGTCGTCGCGAGCCTGACGGACCTGCTCGACGGCTATCTCGCGCGCCGTCTCGGCCAGGTCACCCGCCTGGGCCAACTGCTCGACCCGGCCGCGGACCGGCTCTACATCTTCGCCGCACTGCTCGGCCTCGCATTCCGCGACCTCGTGCCGTGGTGGATCGTCGCCGTGATCGTCGCGCGCGACGTCGGCATCGTGCTGCTCGGCATCGTGCTCGCCAACCACGGGTACGGGCCCCTGCCCGTGCACCTGCTCGGCAAGGTCGCGACCTTCGCCCTCTTCTTCGGGCTGCCGGTGATCCTGCTCGGCATCGCATTCCCCGCGGTGAATGCAGTCAGCGCACCGGTCGGCTGGGCGATCACGCTGTGGGGCGCGTTCCTCTACTGGTGGGCGGGAGCGATCTACGCGCTCGAGACGCGTCGGGTCATCCGCATTCCGCGGGTGTCCGACGTCCGCGGATCCGATACGCTGGAAGACCAGGGAGGTTAGACGTGGCCGACAGTGACATGACCGAACCCGGTGCACCGACGCCCGGTGACTCCGCAGCGACCGCACCCGAGGGTGTCGACTCGACCATCGGCTTCAGCCGTGAGGCGGCCGCGCAGCTGACGCAGCTCGACGCCGCCGTCTCGGCGGAGGAGCAGGAGGCGATCGCGGCGCTGCCGTCGGGTTCCGCCCTGCTCATCGTGCGACGCGGCCCGAACTCCGGTGCGCGGTTCCTCCTCGACGCCGACGTCACCACCGTCGGCCGGCACCCCGACGCCGACATCTTCCTCGACGACGTGACGGTCTCGCGCAAGCACGCCGAGTTCCTGCGCCACCGCACCGCGTTCGAGGTCAAGGACCTCGGTTCGCTGAACGGCACGTACTTCGACGGCGTCCGTATCGAGACCGCCCTCCTGAGCGACGGCGCCGAGGTGCAGGTCGGCAAGTACCGGCTCACCTTCTACGCCTCGCGACTCGACCTGGCGCCCGTGGCGAGCCAGTAGTGCCGCGGTCCGCCGCATCCACCCGCACGGACGGCGACGCCCTCCTGGGCATCGGCCAGGTGCTCGCGCGCCTGACGCCCGAGTTCCCCGATCTGACGCCGTCCAAGCTGCGCTTCCTCGAGGAGCAGGGCCTCATCACGCCCGCGCGGGCGGAGTCGGGCTACCGCAAGTTCTGCGAGGACGACGTCGCGCGCATCACGCTCATCCTGTCGATGCAGCGCGACCACTACCTGCCGCTCAAGGTCATCCGCACCTACCTCGACGACCAGGACGCCGGGCGCAACCCGCAGCTGCCGGTGCCCGAGTCGCTGCCGACCATCCTCGACCGGTCGCGCCGGCTCGGCCGAGACGAACTCGTGCGCGAGGCCGACGCCGACCACGCCCTGCTCGACGAGGCCGTGGCCGCGTCGCTGCTGCCCGCCGCGTCGACGTACGGCGAGGAGGCGCTCGTGGTGCTGCGGTGCCTCGCCGAGCTGCGAACGGTCGGCATCGAGCCGCGCCACCTGCGCGGCCTCCGGTCGGCCGCCGAGCGTGAGACCGTGCTGATCCAGAATGCGGTCGAGCCGATCCACCGCCGCGGTGCCGCGTCCAGCCGCGCGGGCGCCGCGGAGCGCGCACTCGAGATCGCCGGCCACCTCGAGTCGGTGCGCACGAGCCTCATCCGGGCGGCGATCGTCCGGCAGTACCGCTGATCGCCGCGACACGCCGAGACGTTCGGCCCGATGTGATTGATCGGCCCACGGGCGATGGGTAGCGTGGACGATGCGCCCGAGCGGCGCGCGGCAGAGGAACGAGGGGCGGTCGTATGAGCGAACTCAGCCGGGGCGACGAGGCGCGCTACGATCTCGGACTGCTCTTCACCGACGGCATGCCCGACCTCGAGGACGAAGGCGGCTACCGCGGTGCGGTGGCGGCACGCGCGGCGGGCATCAGCTACCGCCAGCTCGACTACTGGGCGCGCACCGAGCTCGTGCAGCCGACCGTGCGCGGTGCGGCGGGCTCGGGCACGCAGCGTCTCTACGGCTTCCGCGACATCCTCGTGCTGAAGCTCGTCAAGCGGCTCCTCGACACGGGCATCTCGCTGCAGCAGATCCGCACCGCGGTGCAGCAGCTCCGCGAGGCCGGCGTGCACGACCTCGCCCAGACCACGCTCATGAGCGACGGCGCGAGCGTCTACCTCTGCACGTCCGACGACGAGGTGATCGACCTCGTCAGCCGCGGCCAGGGCGTGTTCGGCATCGCCGTCGGCAAGGTGCTGCGCGAGGTCGAGACGACGCTCGTCGACCTCGACACGAGCCCGGCCGACGCGATGGACGAACTCGCGGCGCGCCGCGCGACGCGCGAGCGGCGCATCTCCTGAGGGGCGCCGCCCCGGGGCATCCGCTCGCCGTCACCGCGCCCGCGGCACGGCTGGCCGAACGCGTCCGCTAGGAGCGGGGCAATTCGGCGTAGTCGCCGATGCGCGCGGTGCGCAGCACCCGGTCGAGCAGCTGGTCGAAGTGCGCGGCCATCTCCTCGGCGCTCTCGCCCGGCCACATGTGCAGCGGCTTGGCCGCTCCCTGCGCCTGCTGCAGCGACGTGCGCTCGGGCAGCTGCGGCGAGAGCACCAGCGGGCCGAACATGTCGCGCAGCTCCTTGATGCGGAACTGGTGCTCGAGGGACTGCACGCGCGTGCGGTTCACGATGATGCCGAGCGGCTGCAGGCGGGGGGAGAGGCCGCGGCGTATCTCCTCGACCGCGCGGAGCGCGCGGTCCGCGGCCGCGACCGAGAAGAGGCCGGGCTCGGTGACCACGCCCACACGGTCGCTCGCCGCCCAGGCGGTGCGCGTGAGGGCGTTCAGCGACGGAGCGCAGTCGATGAGCACGAGGTCGTAGTCGCGCTCGACGTTCGCCAGCGCCTCCTCGAGCTTCCAGATGTCGCGGATCGAGGGATGCGGGCCGTCGAAGTTGATCGCCGACGGGCTGCCGATCATGACGTCGATCGTCGACGCCGGGTTCGACTTCGCCCAGCCGCTCGGCGCGATGGCCGAGCGAACGATCTTCTCCTTGGGAGAGGCGAGCACGTCGGCGACGTTGAGGTGGCCGCTCACCTGGATGTCCATGCCGGTCGAGACATCCGACTGCGGGTCGAGGTCGACGACCAGAGTGCTGACGCCTCGGGCGAAGGCCGCAGAGGCGAGGCCCAGCGTCACCGTGGTCTTTCCCACGCCCCCCTTCAGGGAGCTGACGCTGAGTACGTGCACGACCGATACGTTACCGTTAGGACGGTTCGAGAACCTAAACGTTCGCTGTGTCGCGGACCCCGGTCGAAAGGCGTGCATGTTCACGAAGATCTTGGTGGCCAATCGCGGAGAGATCGCCATTCGGGCGTTCCGGGCGGCCTACGAGCTGGGGGCGAAGACCGTCGCCGTCTTCCCCTACGAGGACCGCAACTCGCTGCACCGCCTGAAGGCGGACGAGGCCTACCAGATCGGCGAACCCGGCCACCCCGTGCGCGCCTACCTCGACGTGTCCGAGATCATCCGCGTCGCGGTCGAGGCGGGTGCCGACGCCATCTACCCGGGGTACGGATTCCTCTCCGAGAACCCCGAGCTGGCGCAGGCTGCGGAGGACGCCGGCATCACCTTCATCGGCCCCGGCCGCTCGGTGCTCGAGATGGCCGGCAACAAGGTCACCGCCAAGGAGCACGCGATCGCCGCCGGCGTGCCGGTGCTCGCGTCGACGGCACCGTCGACCGACGTGGACGAGCTCGTCGCCGGCGCCGAGGAGATCGGGTTCCCGGTCTTCGCCAAGGCGGTCGCCGGCGGCGGCGGACGCGGCATGCGCCGGGTCGACACGGCCGACGAGCTCCGCCCGGCCCTCGAGGAGGCCATGCGCGAGGCCGACAGCGCGTTCGGCGACCCGACCATGTTCATCGAGCAGGCCGTGCTGCGGCCGCGCCACATCGAGGTGCAGGTGCTGGCGGATGCCGACGGCGAGACCGTGCACCTCTTCGAGCGCGACTGCTCGGTGCAGCGCCGGCACCAGAAGGTCATCGAGATCGCGCCCGCGCCGAACCTGTCCGACGAGATCCGGCAGAAGCTCTACGCCGACGCCATCGCGTTCGCGAAGTCGATCGGGTACGTCAACGCGGGCACCGTCGAGTTCCTGCTCGACACCGCGGGCGAGCGGGCCGGCCAGCACGTGTTCATCGAGATGAACCCGCGCATCCAGGTCGAGCACACCGTGACCGAGGAGGTCACCGACGTCGACCTCGTCGTCTCGCAGATGCGCATCGCGTCGGGCGAGCGGCTCGCGCAGCTCGGCCTCATGCAGGACACGATCCGCCTGCGTGGCGCGGCGCTCCAGTGCCGCATCACGACCGAGGACCCGACGGCCGGGTTCCGCCCCGACACCGGCAAGATCACGACCTACCGCTCGCCCGGCGGCGCGGGAATCCGCCTCGACGGCGGCACCATCAACCCGGGCGCGCAGATCAGCCCGCACTTCGACTCGATGCTCGCGAAGCTCAGCTGCCGCGGGCGCGACTACCCGGCCGCGGTCGCGCGTGCGAAGCGCGCCCTCGCCGAGTTCCGCATCCGCGGCGTCTCCACGAACATCCCCTTCCTCCAGGCCGTGCTCGACGACCCGTCGTTCGTCGCGGGCGACCTCAGCACCTCGTTCATCGACGAGCGGCCCCAGCTGCTGCGCGGCCGCCAGTCGAAGGACCGCGGCACGAAGATCATGAACTGGCTCGCCGACGTGACGGTGAACCAGCCGAACGGAGCGGCGCCGACCGCCGTCGCGCCGGCCGAGAAGCTCCCGCCGCTCGACCTCGCGCAGGAGCCGGTCGCGGGATCGCGGCAGCGCCTGCTCGAGCTCGGCCCGGCCGGGTTCGCCTCGGCGCTGCGCGCGCAGACGGCGCTCGCGGTGACCGAGACGACGTTCCGCGACGCGCACCAGTCGCTGCTCGCGACGCGCGTGCGCACCAAGGACCTCGTCGCGGTCGCGCCCTACGTGGCGCGCATGACGCCCGAGCTGCTGTCGGTCGAGGCGTGGGGCGGCGCGACCTACGACGTCGCGCTGCGCTTCCTCGGCGAGGACCCGTGGGAGCGGCTCGCCGCACTGCGCGAGGCGCTGCCGAACGTCGCGATCCAGATGCTGCTGCGCGGACGGAACACCGTCGGCTACACGCCGTACCCGACCGCCGTGACCGATGCGTTCGTGCACGAGGCGGCGGCGACCGGCGTCGACATCTTCCGCATCTTCGACGCCCTCAACGACGTCTCCCAGATGCGCCCGGCGATCGACGCGGTGCTCGCCACGGGCGGTTCGGTCGCCGAGGTGGCCGTCTGCTACACGGCCGACCTGCTCGACCCGGCCGAGTCGCTCTACACGCTCGACTACTACCTGCGCCTCGCCGACGAGATCGTCGAGGCGGGCGCGCACGTGCTCGCGATCAAGGACATGGCGGGCCTGCTGCGTCCGGCGGCGGCCGAGCGCCTGGTGTCGGCGCTGCGCGAGCGCTTCGACCTGCCGGTGCACGTGCACACCCACGACACCGCGGGCGGCCAGCTCGCCACCCTCCTCGCCGCCAGCCGCGCGGGCGCCGACGCGGTCGACGTCGCGAGCGCGCCCATGGCCGGCACGACCAGCCAGCCGTCGGCCTCGGCGCTCGTCGCCGCCCTCGCGCACACCGAGCGCGACACCGGCATCTCGCTCGAGGCGATCTCCGACCTCGAGCCGTACTGGGAGGCCGTGCGCCGCGTCTACTCGCCCTTCGAGTCCGGCCTGCCCGGGCCCACGGGCCGCGTCTACCGCCACGAGATCCCGGGCGGGCAGCTCTCGAACCTGCGCCAGCAGGCCATCGCGCTCGGCCTCGCCGACGACTTCGAGCTCATCGAGGACATGTACGCCGCGGCGAACGCGATCCTCGGCCGGGTGCCGAAGGTGACGCCGTCGTCGAAGGTCGTCGGCGACCTGGCGCTGCACCTGGCGGCGGTCAAGGCCGACCCGGCCGACTTCGAGGAGCACCCGGAGCGCTACGACATCCCCGACTCGGTCGTCGGGTTCATGGCGGGCGAGCTGGGCGACCTGCCGGGCGGATGGCCGGAGCCGTTCCGCTCGAAGGTGCTCGCCGGGCGCGACGTCCGCGTCGGGGTCGCGGAGCTCACGGCCGAGGAGTCGGCGGCGCTCGACGCGGGCGGCACGGAGCGACGGGCCATGCTCAACCAGCTGCTGTTCCCGGCGCCGACGCGTCAGTTCGAGCAGATCCGCGAGTTGTTCGGCGACCTCTCGGTCGTCGACACGCTCGACTACCTGTACGGTCTCCAGCCCGGCAGCGAGCACGTCATCGAGATGGAACGGGGCGTGCGCCTCTACGCCGGCCTCGAGGCCATCGGCGAGGTCGACGAGAAGGGCATGCGCACCGTCATGACCACGCTCAACGGCCAGCTCCGCCCGGTGTTCGTGCGCGACCGCAGCATCACGGTCGAGTCGCGTGCGGCGGAGAAGGCGGATGCCTCGCAGCCCGGCCACGTCGCTGCGCCCTTCTCGGGCGTCGTGACCCTGCAGGTCGAGGAGGGCGCCGAGATTGCTCCGGGACAGGCCGTCGCCTCGATCGAGGCGATGAAGATGGAGGCCGCGATCACCTCGCCCGTGGCGGGCGTGGTCGAGCGGCTGGCCATCCCGCGCACCCAGCAGGTCGAGGCGGGCGACCTCATCGTGGTCGTGCGGCCGCGATAGGCTGGCCCGAGAACCACGGCGACGAGAGGGGGACTGGTGGCCGACGATCGGAACGACACCGAGACGGAACGCAGCGGGGTGGGCGCAGACCACCGGGGCGGCGCGTCCGCGCGCACCGGCGCGCACTCCTCGCGCCTGCCCGAGCGGCTGACGATCCAGGTCGACCTGCCGCCCGCGCCGGTGCGCGAGATCCCCGAGGACGAGGCGGCAGTCGCCATCGACGACGTCGCGGTCAACCCCGGCGAGCTCGAGGGGCGTGCGACGCCGACCCAGTCGATCCCGCTCTCCTCGGCGGAGAGCGCCCGACGCCTCGGAACCCGCGAGTCCTCGCCGTACCGCGCCCTCCTCGCCGCGGACGAACGGCGCGAGCGGGAGCGGGAACGCGCCGCCGTCGCCCAGCTCGACGCCGACGAACCCGCCGAGCTCGAGCCGGCCGCCCCGGCGGACGTGCCCGAGACCTCCGACTCGCTCACGCCCGACCGCCTCATCGACACGCACCGTGCCGGTCGACCGGCACCGCAGGGCGGCCTGAACCGATTCCTCTACGAGGCGTCGTTCCACACGATCAACCTCGGCGACTCCGCCAAGGTGCGCGCACACAAGGCGATGAACGCGCGCATCCAGCGCCGGTTCGTCGGCGGTGCGCGCTTCGTGCCGGTGCTGACACGCAAGGGCGGCGTCGGGAAGACGACCGTCACGACGCTGCTGGGCATGGCCCTCGCGAACGCCCGCGAGGACCGCGTGATCGCCATCGACGCGAACCCCGACCGCGGCACGCTCGCCGAGCGCGTCGACCGGCAGACGCGCGAGACCGTGCGCGACGTCGTCGGCAAGGCGTCGACCATCGGCGGCTACACCGACTTCTCGCGCTTCGTCTCCCGCGACGGCACGCGCCTGGACATCCTCGCGTCCGACACCGACCCGAACCTGTCCGAGGCGTTCGACGACAACGACTACAACGTGGTCGCGAACCTCGCCGCGCGCTACTACTCGATGGTGCTGACCGACTGCGGCACGGGCATCGTGCACTCGGTCATGCGTGCGACGCTGCAGCGCGCCGACGCGATCGTCATCGTGTCGGGCGGCAGCGTCGACGAGGCGCGCCTCGCCTCCGAGACGCTCACCTGGCTCGAGTCGAACGGGTTCGGCGACCTCGTGAAGAACGCGGTCGTCGCGATCAACCTCGCGACGCAGGGCACCCACCTGGTGAAGGTCGACGAGATCGAGGCGCACTTCCAGTCGCGCGTCCGCGAGATCGTGCGCATCCCGTACGACCCGCAGCTCGCGGCCGGCTCGGTCGTGCACTGGGACCAGCTGCGGCCGATCACGCGCGAGGCCGCGCGCGAGCTGGCCGCGCTCGTCGTCGAGGGCATCCCCGAAGAGCGGGTACGCTGACCCGGTGCCGGAACGATCCATCCGCCTCTTCGGCGACCCCGTCCTCAAGTCCGCCTCCGCCCCGATCGAGACGATCGACGACGGCGTCCGCGCGCTCGTCGCCGACCTGCTCGACAGCGTGCGCGTCCCCGGTCGCGCCGGTGTCGCCGCGCCGCAGATCGGCGTGAACCTGCGCGCGTTCAGCTACAACGTGGACGGCGAGGTCGGGTACGTGCTCAACCCGGAGCTGGTCGAGGTGCGCGGCGAGGTCGAGCCGTTGGGCGAGGGCTGCCTGTCGGTGCCCGGCCTGTGGCACCCCACCCCGCGGCATCCGTTCGCCCGGGTCCGCGGCATCGACCTCGACGGGTCGACGATCGAGATCGAGGGGGAGGGGCTGCTCGCCCAGGCGCTGCAGCACGAGACCGACCACCTCGACGGCATCCTCTACCTCGACCGCCTCGAGAAGCCCGAGCGGCGCATCGCGATGCGCGAGGTGCGCGAGTCCGACTGGTTCTGACCGCGTTCGCCGGCCGGTCGCCGCAGCGGGCGATCGCCGGCTGAGACGACGGATGCCCGGAACCGATCGGCTCCGGGCATCCGCACGCCTCGTCCCGGTCAGCCCGCGATCGAGTGGCCCTCGGTCATGGGCGCCGTCGTCAGGTACATCCGCTCGATCTCGTCGGCGAAGTCGGCGACGATCACGTTGCGCTTGATGCTGAGCTTCGGCGTGAGGTGCCCGCTGTCCTCGGTGAACTCCGTCGGGAGGATCACGAACTTGCGAATCGACTCGGCGCGCGAGACACCCTCGTTGGCCTGGTCGATCGAGCGCTGCACCTCGGCCAGGACGGCCGGGTTGGTGCTGGCGTCCTCGAGGCTCATGCCGGCGTCCTCGCCGTGGTTGTTGAGCCACACGGGGAGCATCTCGGGGTCGAGCGTCACGAGCGCCGAGATGAACGGCTTCTGGTCGCCGACCACGACGACCTGGCCGATCAGCGGGTTGGCGCGGATCGGGTCCTCGAGCGCGGCCGGTGCGACGTTCTTGCCGCCCGCGGTCACGATGATCTCCTTCTTGCGACCCGTGATCGTGAGGAAGCCGTCGTCGTCGAGCGAGCCGATGTCGCCCGTCTTGAACCAGTCGCCGTCGAACGTCTCGGCGGTGGCCTCGGGGTTCTTCCAGTACTCCCGGAATACGTTGATGCCCTTGACCTGGATCTCGCCGTCGTCGGCGAGCCGCACCGAGACTCCCGGGAGCGCCGGGCCGACCGTGCCGATCTTCGACTTCTCGGCGAGGTTCACCGTGGCCGGCGCGGTGGTCTCGGTGAGGCCGTAGCCCTCGAGGATGGTGATGCCGAGCGCGTGGTAGAAGTGGCCGAGGCGCGGGCCGAGCGGAGCCGACCCCGAGACGGCGTAGCGGACGTTGCCGCCCATCGCCGCGCGCAGCTTGCTCAGCACGAGGCGGTCGAGCACGGCGAACTTCAGCCGCAGGCCGAGCGGCACCGAGCCCGCCTCGCCGGCCTTCGAGTACGCGACCGCGGCGTCGGCGGCGGCGCGGAAGATCTTGCCCTTGCCGCCGCTCTCGGCCTTCTGCTCGGAGACGTTGTAGACCTTCTCGAACACGCGCGGCACGGCGAGCAGGAAGGTCGGCTTGAACGACCCGAGCGCGGGCAGCAGCTGCTTCGTGTCGGGCTGGTGGCCGACGCGTACGCCCGCATGCACGCAGAGCACCGCGATGAAGCGGGCGAACACGTGCGCGGTCGTGATGAACAGCACGGTCGACGCTCCGTTCGGGTCCATCACGACCTCCTTGAGCGCGACCGCGGCGTTGCGGGAGAGCTCGACGAAGTTCGCGTGGGTGAGCACGCAGCCCTTGGGCTTGCCCGTCGACCCCGACGTGTAGATCAGCGTGGCGATGTCGGAGCCGACCGCGATCTTCCGGCGGCGCTCGATCTCCTCATCGGGCACCTCGGAGCCGCTCGCGACGAGCTTGTCGAGGTCGCCGAGGTCGATCTGCCACACCGAGCGGATGTCGGGGAGCTCGGGGTGCACCTCGTCGAAGCGCGCGAAGTGGTCGGGCGTCTCGAGGATCGCGGCGACCGCCCCCGAGTCGCCGAGGTTCCACTTGACCTGGCTGGGCGAGCTCGTCTCGTAGACGGGGACGAGCACGCCGCCGGCGAACCACATGGCGAAGTCGATGAGGGTCCACTCGTAGCGGGTCTTGCACATGAGGCCGACCTTGTCGCCGGGCTCGATGCCCGCAGCGACGAAGCCCTTCGCGAGGGCGACGACCTGGTCGTAGAACTCCCGCGTCGTCACGGGAGACCACGAGTCGCCGTTCGGCAGCGAGAACAGCACCGCGTCGGGGCTCGCCGCGACCCGGTCGACCAGCAGGTCGGTGGCGTTTGCCTCGGGATCGGCGGGCACGAGGGCGGGCGAATCGAATTGGATCACGGTAGCTCCTTCGGCACCGGTGGGGGCGGGTCGTCCCGTCATTCGGGCCGACGTCGCTCGGCAGAGTTCATTAACTACACTCTAGTTCAGCGTCCCCCGGGTTCGGTCGGGACCTGCGCTCAATCCACAACCGGCGAAAGGCTGCCAGCGTGCACGCGATCGGCATCGACATCGGGGGCACCAAGATCGCCGGGGCGGTGGTCGACGAGCTCGGCGCGATGGTGCGCCAGTCGCGCGTCCCGACACCCGCCGGCGACGTCGCGGGCCTCGAGGACGCGGTCGTCGCGATGATCCGTGAGCTCGCGGACGGCACGGACCCGGTCGCGGTGGGCGTCGCCGCCGCCGGCTTCATCGACGCGTCGCAGTCGGTCGTCTACTACGCGCCGAACATCGACTGGCGCAACGAGCCCTTCCGGGAGAAGCTCGAGGCGCGCGTATCGCTTCCCGTCGTGATCGAGAACGACGCCAACGCCGCCGGCTGGGCGGAGTTCCGCTTCGGCGCGGGGCGCCTTGTGAGCGACATGTGCATGCTCACCATCGGCACCGGCGTGGGCGGTGCGATCGTCGCGAGCGACACGCTCTTCCGCGGCGGGTTCGGCGCGGGCGCCGAGCTCGGCCACATGCGGCTCGTGCCCGGCGGCCTGCCCTGCGGGTGCGGGCAGCGCGGATGCCTCGAGCAGTACGGTTCCGGTCGCGCACTCATGCGCATGGCCGGCGAGATCGCCGACGGCGGCGGCATCGGCCTCGGGCTCGCGCGCGTGCGCGCCGAGCGCGGCAGGCTCGACGGGCGCGGCGTCGGCGACCTGATCGCCGAGGGCGACCCCGGTGCGAACGCGGCGCTGCGCCAGCTCGGCGGGTGGATCGGCCAGGGCTGCGCGAGCCTCGCAGCGGTGCTCGACCCGCAGCTGTTCGTGTTCGGTGGTGGCGTGTCCGCGGCGGGCGAGCGCCTGCTCGAGCCGGTGCGCCGGGCCTTCGTCGAGCACCTCCCGGCGCAGGGCTACCACCCCGAGCCCGAGTTCGCGATCGCCGAGCTGGTCAACGACGCCGGCGTGGTCGGGGCCGCCGACCTCGCGCGCGTGTGGTTCCAGCGGCGCGGCTGATCGGTATGCTGATGCGGGCCGACGGGAAGGGGTGACGGTGTTCTACTGGATCATGAAGCACATCGTCGTGGGGCCCCTCGTCCTCGGCATCTTCCGCCCCTGGGTGATCGGCCTCGAGAACGTGCCCAAGTCGGGCGGTGCGATCCTCGCCAGCAACCACCTGTCGTTCATCGACTCGATCTTCCTGCCGCTGGTCGTCGACCGGAACGTCGTCTTCCTCGCCAAGAGCGAGTACTTCACGGGCCGGGGCATCAAGGGCTGGCTCACGCGCCTGTTCTTCCAGGCCACGGGCCAGCTGCCGATCGACCGGTCGGGCGGCAAGGCCTCGGAGGCATCCCTCAACACGGGCCTGCGCGTGCTCGGACGCGGTGAGCTGCTCGGCATCTACCCCGAGGGCACGCGGAGCCCCGACGCCCGGCTGTACCGCGGTCGCACCGGCGTCGCCCGCATGGTGCTCGAGTCCGGTGTGCCGGTGGTGCCGGTCGCGATGATCGGCACCGACGAGGTGATGCCGATCGGCACGCGCCTGCCGAAGGTGCGGCGCATCGGCGTCGTGATCGGGGAGCCGCTCGACTTCAGCCGCTTCGAAGGGCTCGAGTCCGACCGCTTCGTGCTCCGCTCCGTGACCGACGAGCTCGTGTACCGCCTCCGCGAGCTGAGCGGCCAGGAGTACGTCGACGTCTATGCGAGCTCGGTCAAGGAGAAGCGCGCCGCTCCGACGCGGTAGGCTCGTCCAGTCGCCCGGAGCGGCGGCGCTCATCGTCCACCCGCGCGTTCCCGCGCCCGCACCACCCAGGAAGTGCCGTGACCCAGGTCGTCGAACCCGTCGTGCAGCCCGCTGACTCCGTCATCGCCGGACTCGACGCGTGGCGCGCGCTCCCGATCAAGCAGCAGCCCGAGTGGGGCGACCCGGAGGCGGTCGCGGCCGCGTCGGCGGAGCTCGCGACGCTGCCCCCGCTCGTGTTCGCGGGCGAGGTCGACCGCCTGCGTGACAAGCTCGCGGCCGCCGCGCGGGGCGAGGCGTTCCTGCTGCAGGGAGGCGACTGCGCGGAGACCTTCGCGGGCGCCACCGCCGACCAGATCCGCAACCGCGTCAAGACCGTGCTGCAGATGGCGGTCGTCCTCACCTACGGCGCATCGATGCCGGTGGTGAAGATGGGTCGCATGGCCGGCCAGTTCGCCAAGCCGCGCTCGAAGGACACCGAGACGCGCGGCGACGTGACGCTCCCGGCGTACCGCGGCGACATCGTCAACGGCTACGACTTCACCCCCGAGTCGCGCGCGGCCGACCCGTCGCGACTGCTGCGCGGCTACCACACCGCCGCCTCGACGCTGAACCTCATCCGCGCGTTCACCCAGGGCGGATTCGCCGACCTGCGTCAGGTGCACGCCTGGAACAAGGGCTTCGCGGCGAACCCCGCGAACGCCCGCTACGAGACCCTCGCGAAGGAGATCGACCGCGCCGTGCGATTCATGGACGCGTGCGGCGCCGACTTCGACGAGCTCAAGCGCACCGAGTTCTTCACGGGGCACGAGGGCCTGCTGATGGACTACGAGCGCCCGATGACCCGCATCGACTCCCGCACGGGACTGCCGTACGACACGTCGGCGCACTTCCTCTGGATCGGCGAGCGGACCCGCGACCTCGACGGCGCGCACGTCGACTTCCTGTCGCGCGTGCGCAACCCGATCGGCGTGAAGCTCGGGCCGACCACGACGCCCGACGACATGCTCGCACTCATCGAGAAGCTCGACCCCGAGCGCGAACCGGGGCGGCTCACGTTCATCACGCGCATGGGCGCGGGCCGCATCCGCGAGGCGCTGCCGCCGCTGCTCGAGGCCATCAAGGCCGCCGACGCGAACCCGCTCTGGGTCACCGACCCGATGCACGGCAACGGGCTCACCACGCCCACCGGCTACAAGACGCGTCGCTTCGACGACGTCGTCGACGAGGTGAAGGGCTTCTTCGAGGCGCACCGCGACGCCGGCACGTACCCGGGCGGCATCCACGTCGAGCTCACGGGCGACGACGTCACCGAGTGCCTCGGCGGCTCGGAGCACATCGACGAGGAGACCCTCGCGACGCGCTACGAGTCGCTCTGCGACCCGCGCCTGAACCACATGCAGTCGCTCGAGCTGGCCTTCCTGGTGGCGGAGGAGCTCGCGCGCTGATCACGGGTCGCCGGGAGAGCGGATGCCTCCCCGGCGACGCCGGCACGCGGCATCCGCTCGTCGGCTCAGAGTTCGAGCGTCGCCACCAGCGTGACCGTCGAGTTGCGGATCTGCTCGGTGCCGCCGCCGGGGCTCATCGACTTCACGGTCGCGAGCCCGACGAACGCCTCGGGGAAGCTGTACTGCACGTCGAACCCGGCGGCCTCGAGCGTGTCGATCGCGTCGGCCAGGTTCTCGCCGACCACGTCGGGCAGCGGCACCAGGTCCGGCCCCTTCGACACGGTCAGCACGATCGGGTCGCCCGGACGCACCGGGTCGGTGCTGGTGGCGGCCGACAGCACGAGGTCGGCGGCGACGTCGTTGCTGAACTGGGGCTCGGCGAACGACACGTCGAGGCCGGCATCCGCCAGCCGTTGCTCGGCCTCCGCCGACGGGGTGCCGACGACCGAGGGGATGCTGCCCGCGGAGACGACGAGTGAGAGGGCCCCCTGCTCGGGGTACTCGGCGCCGACCCGCTTGCCGTCGGCGTCCAGCACGGCGATCACGCCGCCGCGGTCGACGTCGGAGTAGCGGACGTCGGTCTCCTCGGCGACGTCGAAGTCGGCGAGCGCGTCTCGGGCGTCGTCCTCCTGCATGCCGGTGACGTCGGGCACCGCGAGGATCCGCGGACCCAGCGAGACGAGGATCTGCACGGTGCCGCCGCGCCGCGCCTCGGTGCCGCCCTCGGGGTCGGTGCCCGAGACGAGTCCCTCCTCGATCTCGGGATCGTGCTGCTCGCCGAGCGCCGACTCGAATCCGGCGTCGGCGAGCGCGGCCGCGGCGGCTTCGGGGGAGAGGCCGCTGACGGTCGGCACGGTCGTGAGCGCGCCGGGACCGCTGCCGAAGTACCAGCCGGTGCCGCCCGCGAGACCCGCGAGCAGCAGCACCAGCGCGAACAGCCAGTACCCGCGGCGCTTCCGCCGACGCGTCTGGTCCTCGAGGGCGGCGATGCCGGTCGCGGCGGGCTGCTTCCTCGGCGCGGCGACGGCGGCGCGCCGTTCGCCGAGCACGGTGGTCGCGGCGGTGGAGTCGCCCACGCCGGTTCCGGCGCCGTCGGGGATCACCGCGGTGGCCTGCCCGGTGGCCGGGCCGGTGCCGCGGACGACCGGCTCGATCGCGCGCAGCTGCTCGAGCATCGCGCGGGCATCCGCCGGGCGCTCCTCGGGGTCGCGTGCGGTGGCCCAGAGCACGAGCTCGTCGAGCTCGGCGGGCACCGACGGTTGCTTCGAGCTCGGGGTGGGCACCGTGTCGTTGGCGTGCTGGTAGGCGATCTGCATCGGCGCCTCGCCGACGTAGGGCTGTTCGCCGGTGAGCATCTCGTAGAGCATGATGCCGACTGCGTAGATGTCGCTGCGCGCGTCGGCGACGCCCCGCGTGACGAGCTCGGGGGAGAGGTAGGCGATGGTGCCGAGCAGCGCCTGGCCCGTCGAGGTGTTCGCGCTCGCGGCGCGCGCGAGGCCGAAGTCGCCGAGCTTGATGCGCCCGTCGTCGGCGAGCAGCACGTTCTCGGGCTTGAGGTCGCGGTGCACGATGCCGGCCTTGTGCGCGGAGGCGAGGCCGGAGAGCACGGCGTCCATGATGTCGACCGACTGCTCGGGGGTGAGCTTGGTGTAGTCCTTGAGCAGGTCGCGCAGGGTGATGCCGGGGAGGTACTCCATGACGAGGTACGCCATGTCGGAGTCCTGCCCCTGGTCGTAGACGTTCACGACGTTGGGGTGCGACAGCCGTGCTGCCGAGCGCGCCTCCTGCACGAAACGCGTCTTGAACGTGTTGTCGTCGGCCAGGTGGCCGTGCATGATCTTGATCGCGACCCGTCGTTCGAGCCGCAGGTCGGTCGCGAGGTAGACCGTGGCCATGCCGCCGCGCGCGATGCGCGAGCGCACCTGGTAGCGGCCGTCGACGAGACGGCCGACCATGGGGTCCGCGGGCATGGTGGTCACCGTACGAGTGTACGAATCCGCGGGGCGGGCGCCGGACCGAAACACCGCCCGCGCCCGTCATCGAGACGCCATCGTGACCGCTACGCGGCCGGGGCGCCGACCGATCCCGGCAGTACGAGCGACTGGCCGCCGGCGACGAGGCTGCGTCGGTGCAGCCCGTTGATGCGGAGGAGGGCGTCGAGGTCGACGCCGTTGCGGTACGCGACGTCCTCGAGCGAATCGCCCTCGGCGACGGTGCAGTGGCGGATGCCCGTGTCGTGCGCGTGGTCCGCGCGGTGGGCGCCGTCCTCCGGCACGTCGAGCACGAGCTCGCGGCCGGGAGCGAGGGGGCTCGACCAGCCGAGCCGGTTCGTGGCGAGCAGCGATGCGGTCGGGATGCCGAACCGTGCGGCGATGGTGGAGGCGGTGTCGCCGTCGACCACGGTGTACCGGACGCCCGCCCCGCGGCGGGCGTGGTCGCCGCGCGCTGCGGCGTCGACGGTCGCGGGGCCGTCCGCGGGCCCGTCCGGTCGCCGACGGGCATGGCGCCCGTGGGGGCCGCCGCCCGGGTGGGCGCCGAAGCGGAACGCGCCCGCGACGGTGCCGATCACGGCGGTCGGCAGCGTGGCCAGCGTCCGCAGCATCGGATGGGTGTCGGGCGCCTCGTGCCGTCCGTGCGCGTGGCCGCCGTGCTCCGCGCGCGCGTCGGCGCCGGTGCCCCCGTGGCGCTCGTTCCCCGTCATCCCAACCCCCCGATCGGCTGACGTGGCCAAGGCTTCCAGATCCGCCGCCCGCGAGCGACGCACGACCGGGCGCGTCGCGGAATCCCGCGCAACGGGGTGCGCGGCGTCCCGGAGCGTGGCACGCTGGAGACGTGACTGAGGAGGCCCTCGAGGCGACCACCTGGCTGACCGTTCCGGATCTCGTGGAGATGCTCGGCGTCACGCCGAGCCGGGTGCGCCGGCTCATCGACGATCGCCAGCTCGTGGCCCGACGCGTCGACGGCGTGCTCAAGGTGCCCGACTCGTTCCTGCGCGACGGCGAGCCCGTGCACGAGCTGCGCGGCACCGTGATCGTGCTGGGTGACGCGGGCTTCAGCGACGACGAGGCGGTCGAGTGGCTCGTCTCCGTCGACGACAGCCTGCAGACCACGCCGATCGATGCGCTCCGCAACGGTCGCAAGACCGAGGTGCGCCGGGTCGCGCAGGCGCTGGCCTGAGCGAACTCAGCTGTCCCGGCGGGCGACCGTCTCGGCGAGTGCCGTGAGCTCGGTGCGCGCCGCGCGGCTGAGCGGTGCGCCCTCGAGCGCGTCGACGGCCTCCGCCACTCGCGCCGTGATGAGCTCCTCGACCTCGTCGACGGCGCCGCAGTCGCGGAGCGTCTGCTGCAGCATCGTGATCTGCGCTGCGTCGAGCCCGGGGTCGCCGAGGAGCTCGTCGAGCAGCCGTCGCTGGCCGGGGGCGAGCCGTTCGCGGGCCACGGCGACGAGCACGGTGCGCTTGCCCTCGCGCAGGTCGTCCCCGCTCGGCTTGCCGGTCGTCGCCGGGTCGCCGTAGACGCCGAGCAGGTCGTCGCGCAGCTGGTACGCGATGCCGAGGGGCAGCCCGAACGCGCTCAGCGCCGCGAGTTGCGCGGGGTCGGCGCCGGCGAGCGCGGCACCGATGCGGAGCGGCGCCTCGATGCTGTAGCGGGCGGACTTGTAGACGATCACGCGTTCCGCGCGCGCACGCAGCTGCGACTCCGGCTGGCTGCGCCAGGCCTGCTCCTCGAGGATGTCGAGGTACTGCCCGGCGGTCACCTCGGCGCGCATGCGCTGGAACTCGCTGCGCGCCGCGGCCGCGTGCGCGGGGTCGCCTGCGACGGCCGTGCCGGCCTGGATGAGGTCGTCCGCCCAGCCGAGCAGGAGGTCGCCGGCCAGGATGGCGGTCGCCTCGCCGAACGCGTCCGCGTCGCCGTCCCAGCCCGCGTCGCGGTGCAGTGCGCCGAACTCCCGGTGCGCGCTCGGGGCGCCTCGGCGGGTGTCGGAGTGGTCGATGATGTCGTCGTGCACGAGCGCCGCGGCGTGGAAGCATTCCAGCGCAGCCGCCACCGAGACCACGCCTGCCGGGTCCGCGTCGCCGTCGTCGACCGAGCCGAACGGGTCGAACCCGTCGGAGCGGCCGTGCACGGCCTGCCAGCCCCAGTAGCAGAACAGGGCACGGAAGCGCTTGCCGCCGCTGAGAAACCGCCGGGAGAACGTCGCGATCGGATCGAGGTCGGGACTGATCGAGACGAGAATGGAGTGGCGTTCGGTGAGGAACTCGTCGATCCGGGCGTGCACCAGGTCGACGAGATGGGAGCTTTCCGGCACGCGCCTAGCCTACTTGCGCGTGGCGGCGCTAGAATCGGGATACGATGCGTCGATCCCGAGGCTGAAGGGAATGAGATGCCGCTTTCAGAGCAGGAGCAGCGCCTCCTGGAGGAGATGGAGCGCAGCCTCTATCGCAACGATGCCGACTTCGTGGCGACGGTGGGTGGGCGACGTGGCCGACCCAACTATCGATCCGTGGTGCTCGGCGTGCTGCTGGGTGTCGCCGGCGTGGGTGCGCTCATCGCCGGTGTCGCGACGCAGCTGCTGTTCATCGGCATCATCGGGTTCGCGCTGATGTTCACCGGCGTGCTCCTCGCGATCTCGCCGTCGAGGAAGGTCTCCGTCGAGGAGCTCTCCGACCTGGCCGACGGCCAGCGTTCCACGCGGTCCTCCGGCAACGCCGGGTTCATGGACCGCATGAACCAGCGCTGGGACCGCCGCCAGGAGGACCGCGACTAGCCGAACTCCACTCCGCTCCACCGAGGGTCGATCCGCCATGGGTCGGCCCTCGTTCGCGTCTCCGGGAGGTCTGACGCCGCTCCCGGCCCGTTGACGCGTGCGCCCGGCGCCTGCACGAGGCATCCGGAAGCTGCACTTCGCTCCATTTCCCTCCACCCCCGTGATCCCAATGATCGCGGGGGTGTTTGCACGTGTGGACCCTGAAAAGGGCTCAGCTTCCGTTGATTGTGGTGGAAAGTGGAGTAAAGTGGAGCCACCTGGTTCCGGCCGGAGGAATGGGGGTGATGCAGTGTTCCTCGGTACGCACGAGCCGAAGCTCGACGACAAGGGGCGCATCATCCTGCCCGCCAAGTTCCGCGACGAGCTCGCCAACGGACTGGTGATGACCCGCGGCCAGGAGCACTGCGTGTACGTGTTCAGCGCACGCGAGTTCGAGACGATCCACGACACGATCCGGCAGGCGCCCGTGACCAGCAAGCAGGCCCGCGACTACATGCGCGTCTTCCTGTCCGGGGCCAGCGCCGAGACCCCCGACAAGCAGCACCGCGTCACGATCCCCTCCCCGCTGCGCCAGTACGCGGGGCTCGAGCGCGACCTCGCCGTCATCGGCGCCGGCAGTCGCGTCGAGATCTGGGACGCCGGCGCCTGGCAGACGTATCTCTCCGAGCAGGAGGCGGTCTTCGCGAACACGGCGGAGGAGGTGATCCCGGGGCTCTTCTGAGCCCGGCTCCCGATCCCCAGCCGGATCAGCCTGGTGCACTTCCCCGCACCAGGACGACCCGGATGGGAATCGGGACCCGGGGTCGGCCCGCGAACATCATGGACGACCTGTCACGCATCCACACCCCCGTCATGCTCGAGCGCTGCATCGAGCTGCTCGAGCCCGCGATCGCGCGCCCCGGTGCGGTGCTCGTCGACGCCACGCTCGGCATGGGCGGGCACACCGAGGCGCTGCTCGAGCGGTTCCCCGAGCTCACGGTGATCGGCCTCGACCGCGACACCGACGCGCTCGGCATCGCCTCCGAGCGCCTCGCCCGGTTCGGCGACCGCCTGCGCCCCGTGCACACGATCTACGACGGCATCCTCGACGCGATCGACGGCGAGGGGTTCCCCGCCGTCGACGGCATCCTGTTCGACCTCGGGGTCTCGTCGCTGCAGCTCGACCGCGCCGAGCGCGGCTTCGCCTACGCGAAGGACGCCCCGCTCGACATGCGCATGGACGCGTCGACGGGCATCACCGCCGAGGAGGTGCTGGCCGAGTACGGCGAGGCCGACCTGCGCCGCATCTTCCACGAGTACGGCGAGGAGAAGCTCGCCGCACGCTACGCGCGGGCGATCGTCCGGGCGCGTGCCCAGGAGCCGATCACCCGCTCGGGGCGGCTGGTCGAGATCCTGTCGGATGCCACGCCGGCCGCCGTCCAGCGCGCGGGCCACCCGGCGAAGCGGGTCTTCCAGGCCCTGCGCATCGAGGTCAACGCGGAGCTGTCGGTGCTCGAGCACGCCGTGCCGGCCGGGCTCGAGGCGCTCGCGGTGGGCGGGCGCATGGTCGTGCTCGCGTACCAGTCGCTCGAGGACCGCATCGTCAAGCGGGCGCTGCAGGCCGCGACCACGTCGACCGCACCGCCCGGGCTCCCGATGGAGCTGCCCGAGCACCAGCCGAGATTCCGTCTGCTCACGAGGGGAGCCGAGCTCGCGAGCCCGGCCGAGCAGGAATCGAACCCGCGCGCCAAGCCCGTCCGGCTGCGCGCGGTGGAACGCACGAGGGGGAACACCGAATGAGCGCACAGATCCTGGGGCGCGCGAGACCGGCCGAACGGCCGGACGCGCGGCCGAACCCGCGGCTGCGGCCGGCTCCCGAGCCGGCGCCCGGCCGGTCCCGGCCGCGCCTGGTCTACGCCGTCGTCGCGATCAGCGGCGCCGCGCTGATCGTCGCCGCACAGCTGCTGCTGAGCGTCGCGGTCACGCACGGCGCGTACGAGATCGACGCGCTCCAGGCGGAGCAGACCGAGCTCTCGCGTACCCACCAGCAGGTCGCCGAGGAGCTCGACCGGGTCGAGTCGCCCCAGTTCCTCGCGGCGAACGCCGAGTCGCTCGGCATGGTGCAGACCGCGGACCCCGTCTACCTGCGCCTCTCCGACGGCGCGGTGCTCGGCGAGCCGGTGCCCGCCGCCGCGGCGCCCGCGGGCGCATCGGCCGTGCTGGTGCCGAACACGCTCATCTCCGGCGTGCCGCTCGTCACCGAGGAGCAGGCCGCTGCCCCGGAGACGCCGTCGGGCTCGGCCCCGGCGCCGGTGACCGACCGGGGTGCCTCCGGCGCGGCGACCGCGGGGGAGGCGGAGCCCGACGTACCGTCGTTCGAGGACGGACTGCCCACACCCAGCACCCACTGACCGGACGCGCACGGAAGGACCGCACCCGTGACCACGAGCCGCTCGCGTTCCCGTCGCACCCTCGTCTTCGCCGCGGTGCTGCTCGGGCTCATCTCGGTCTTCGTGACCCGCCTGGTCGACATCCAGGTCGTGCGCGCCGCCTCGCTCAGCGAGCAGGCCGAGGACCTGCGCTCCGCGCCGCGCACGGTGTACGGCGCGCGCGGCGACATCGTCGACGCGAACGGCGTGGTGCTGGCCGACAGCGTCATGCGGTGGGACATCGCGCTGTCGCCGTCCAAGGCGAAGGCGGGTCCCCTCGAGCGCGAGGTCGACGGCGAGGTCGTCGAGGTGCCGCTGGAGCAGACCGCGGCGGAGCTCGGCGAGGTGGTCGGACTCACCGGCGACCAGGTGCTCGGCATCATCGAGTCCGCCCTCGCGGAGGATCCGGACTCCGACTTCGCGTACGTGTCGAAGCTGGTGGACGTGGGGACGTACGAGGCGGTCGAGGCGCTCGACATCCCGTGGGTCGTGCCGTGGCGGCATCCGAGTCGCACCTACCCCAACGGCTCGGTCGCGGGCAACCTGATCGGCTTCACGGGTGACGACGGCGACGCCCTCGCGGGGCTCGAGCTGAGCGAGGACGCATGCCTGGCCGGTCAGGACGGACTCGAGCAGTACCTCTACGGTGCGGGCGACTACACGCCCATCCCCGACAGCACGGTGGTGCTCGAGGAGGCGAAGGACGGCGGCGACCTGCAGCTGACGATCGACTCCGACCTGCAGTGGTTCGTGCAGCGCGTCGCAGCCGAGCAGGTCGCGGCGACCGGGGCGCAGTGGGCGACCGTGACGGTCATGGAGGTCGAGACGGGCCGGCTGCTGGCGGTCGCCGACGTGCCGACGGTCGACCCGAACGACCCGGCGGCGACCGAGTCGATCGACCGCGGCTCGCGCGCCTTCACGGCATCGTTCGAGCCGGGCTCGACGTTCAAGACGCTCACGGCCGCGGCGGTCGTCGACGCGGGGGAGGACGAGCCCGGCGTCGTGGCGCCGTACCGCTACCTGCCCGCGAACGGCGCGAACATCAACGACAGCCACTTCCACGAGGACGAGCGGATGACCCTCTCGGGCGTGCTCGTCGACTCGTCGAACACCGGCATGTCGCTCTTCGGCGAGCGGCTCTCCGACTCCGAGCGCTTCTCGTACATGGAGGCGTTCGGCATCGGCCAGCGCACCGAGGTCGGGTTCCTCGCCGAGGACCCCGGCATCCTGCACGACTGGCGCGACTGGGACAACCAGACCAAGTACACGACCATGTTCGGCCAGGGCCTCACCACGACGGCGATCCAGATCGCGAGCGTCTACCAGACGATCGCGAACGGCGGCGTGCGCATGCCCGTGACGCTGGTCGACGGATGCCTCCGGGCCGACGGCGAGCCCGTCGAGCGGGAGGTCGAGGAGGGGACCCGCGTCATCTCCGAGCAGGCCGCGGCGGACACCTCGCTCATGCTCGAGCAGGTGTACCGCGACGGTTGGCTGGCCGACCGCTGGAACGTGCCCGGGTACCGCGTCGCGGCGAAGACGGGCACCGCCCAGGTGCCCGACGGGAACGGCGGATACCAGAGCGGCTACCTGGTCTCCGTGTCGGGATTCGCGCCCGCCGACGACCCCGAGTACGTCGTTTCGGTGAGCATCATGGATCCCGTTAAGATGAACTCGTCCGCCGCCTCGGCTCCCGTCTTCCAGGAGGTCATGAGCCAGGTGCTGAAGACATCTCGGACGATTCCCTCCGGCGCCGAAGCGCCCGAACTGCCAGCGCACTGGTGAGAAAGCAGGACGATGATCGCCCTGACGATCGATGAGGTCGCGCGCGCCGTCGACGGGCGACTCGTCGACGCCGCGCACGGCGAGCGGGTGGTCGACGGTGCCGTGCACACCGACTCCCGTGAGGTCGGCCCCGGCGACGTCTTCGTCTGCAAGCCCGGCGAGGTGACCGACGGGCACGTGTTCGCTCCCGACGCGGTCGCCGCGGGCGCCGCGCTGCTCATCGTGGAGCGTCCGCTGGAGCTCGACGTGCCCCAGGTGGTCGTCGACGACGCCGTGGTCGGCCTCGGTGCGCTCGCGACCGAGGTGGTGCGCCGCGTCCGCGCGGGCGGCGCCCTGCGCGTGGTCGGCATCACCGGCTCGAACGGCAAGACGACGACCAAGAACCTGCTGCGCGCCATCCTGTCGCCCGAGGGCGAGACGGTCGCGCCGCGCGGCTCGTACAACAACGAGGTCGGCGCACCGGTCACCATGCTCGAGCTCACCGCCTCGACGAAGTACCTCGTCGCCGAGATGGGCGCCTCGGGCGTCGGCCACATCGCGCGGCTGACCCGCATGGCCCGCCCCGACATCGGCGTGGTGCTGAAGGTCGGCCTCGCCCACGCGGGTGAGTTCGGCGGCATCGAGCAGACCGTGCGCGCCAAGGGCGAGATGGTCGAGGCCCTCGCCGAGGACGGCGTCGCGGTGCTGAACGCCGACGACCCGCGCGTGGCCGGCATGGCCGACCGCACGAGCGCGCGCATCGTGCGGTTCGGGTTCGGGTTCGGAGCGGACGCCGACGTGCGCGCCACCGACGTGGTCGCCCACGCGGGCGGCACCGACTTCCGCGTCGAGGTGGCGGGGATCGGCAGCGCCGACGTGCGCTTCCGCGTGCTCGGCGAGCACCACGTCATGAACGCGCTCGCGGCGATCGCGGTCGCGACCGAGCTCGGCGTCGCGCTCGACGACACCGTCGCCCGTCTCGAGCAGGTCACGCTCGCCGAGCGGTGGCGCATGCAGCTCATGGGCGGTCGCGACGGCATCACGGTGATCAACGACGCGTACAACGCGAGCCCGGACTCGATGGCCGCGGCCCTCAAGACGCTCGCGCAGCTCGGGCGGTCGGGCGGCCGCACGATCGCGGTGCTCGGCGAGATGAGCGAGCTCGGCGAGTTCTCGGGCGAGGAGCACGACCGCATCGGCCTGCAGGCCGTTCGTCTCGGCATCTCGCAGCTCGTCGTGGTGGGCGCGGGTGCGAGGCGCCTGCACATCACGGCGATCAACGAGGGGTCGTGGGACGGCGAGAGCGCGTTCGTCGAGACGCAGGACGAGGCGTTCGACCTCGTCGCGAAGACCGCCGGTCCCGGCGACACGGTGCTGGTGAAATCGTCGAACTCGGCGGGTCTCCGCCACCTCGGCGACCGATTGGGAGAATGGTTCGCGTGAGAACACTGTTGACCGCAGGAGCGCTGTCGCTCTCCTTCACACTGTTCCTCACGCCGCTGTTCATCCGGCTGTTCACGAAGCTGAACTGGGGCCAGTTCATCCGCGACGACGGGCCGAAGAGCCACCACGTCAAGCGCGGCACGCCCACCATGGGCGGCATCGTCTTCATCCTGGGCACGTTGTTCGGGTACTTCACGGCGACGCTCGTCTTCAACGAGCTGCCGACCGCATCGGGCCTGCTCGTGCTGCTGATGATGGTGGGCCTCGGCATCGTCGGCTTCGTCGACGACTTCCTGAAGACCCGCAAGAAGCAGAGCCTCGGCCTCGGCGGCTGGGCGAAGATCGCCGGCCAGGTGATCGTCGCCGCGGTGTTCGCGCTGCTCGCCCTCGGCTTCCCGAACGCGCAGGGGGAGACGCCCGCCTCCACGAGCATCTCGTTCATCCGAGACCTGCCGCTCGACTTCATGGTGTTCGGCACGATCGTCGGCGTCATCCTCTACGTGCTCTGGATCACGCTGCTGACGGCCGCCGCGTCCAACGCGGTGAACGTCACCGACGGGCTCGACGGGCTCGCCTCGGGCGCCTCGATCCTCGCGATCGGCTCGTTCGTGATCATCGGCTTCTGGCAGTTCAACCAGTCCTGCTTCTCCGAGAACCTGAACCCGAGCGACGGGTACCGCTGCTACGAGGTGCGCGATCCGCTCGACATCGCGATCGTCGCGACCGCGATCGTCGGCGCCGTGCTCGGCTTCCTCTGGTGGAACACCAACCCGGCGAAGATCATCATGGGCGACACGGGTTCGCTCGCGCTCGGCGGCGCCCTGGCCGCCCTCGCGGTGGTCAGCCGCACCGAGCTGCTGCTCATCCTCATCGGCGGCCTCTTCGTCATCGAGACCGGCTCGGTCATCGTGCAGCGGGCGTACTTCAAGCTCACCCGCGGCAAGCGCATCTTCCTGATGAGTCCCATCCACCACCACTTCGAGCTGAAGGGCTGGGCCGAGGTGACGATCGTGGTGCGGTTCTGGATCATCGCCGGCCTCCTGGTCGCCGCGGGCGTCGGCTCCTTCTACCTCGAGTGGCTCGCCAACTGATGACGGATGCCTCGCGGCTCGACGCTCTCACGAGCTGGCGTTCCGACTGGTCGGGCCTGCGCACGGTCGTGCTGGGCGCGGGCGTCACGGGCTTCGCCGCCGCCGACACGCTCGCCGAGCTCGGCGCCGAGGTGCTCGTGGTGGCGCCCGCGGTCGACGACGACCGCGTGCGCGTGCTCGAGGTGATCGGCGCGCGCCTGCTGCAGCATCCGCTCGATGCCGTGCCCGAGGAGGTCGTGGCATTCGACCCCGAGCTCGTGATCGCCTCGCCCGGGTTCCACCCCGACCACCCGATGCTCGAGTGGGCCGCGACCGAGCGGGTCGCGGTGTGGGGCGACATCGAGCTGGCCTGGCGGGTGCGCGACAAGGTCGAACCGGCCGCCGAGTGGATCCTCGTCACGGGCACCAACGGCAAGACGACCACGACGCAGCTCGCCGCGACGATGCTCGCGGCCCACGGGCTGCGTGCGGCCCCGTGCGGCAACATCGGCGTGCCCGTGCTCGACGCGGTGCGCGACCCGGGCGGGTTCGACGTGCTCGTGGTCGAGCTGTCGAGCTACCAGCTGCACCACCTGCCGCTCGACGGTCCGGGCGCGCTGCACCCCGTGTCATCCGTCTGCCTGAACATCGCGGACGATCACCTCGACTGGCACGGCTCCGCCGAGGCCTACCGTGCGGCGAAGGCGAAGGTGTACGAGCACGTGCGCGTGGCGTGCGTGTACAACAAGTCGGATGCCGCGACGGAGCAGATGGTGCGCGACGCCGAGGTCGAGGAGGGGGCGCGCGCGATCGGGTTCGACCTGGGCGTGCCGGGTCCGAGCGACTTCGGCATCGCCGAGGGCGTGCTGTGCGACCGCGCGTTCCTCGACGACCGTCGCAACACCGCGCTCGAGCTGACCACGCTCGACGAGCTCGCGCAGGCGGGGCTCGCGGCCCCGCACGTCGTGGCCAACATCCTCGCCGCGGCCGCGCTCGCCCGGTCGGTGGGCGTGCCGCCCGCGACCGTGCACGACGCGCTCGCGACCTTCCGCCTCGACGCCCACCGCATCGAGCGGGTCGCCGCGGCCGACGGCATCGCGTGGGTCGACGACTCGAAGGCGACCAACCCGCACGCGGCGCAGGCGTCGCTCGCCGCCTACCCGTCGGTGGTGTGGATCGTCGGCGGCCTGCTGAAGGGCGTCGACATCGACGCGCTCGTCGCGGGCCACGTCGACCGGCTGCGCGCGGCCGTCGTGATCGGCGTCGATCGCGCCGCCCTCGTCGCGGCGTTCGCGCGACACGCCCCCGGGCTCGAGGTCGTCGAGGTCGTCACCGCCGACACTGGTGACGTGATGCGTCGCGCGGTCGAGTCGGCCGCCGGCCTCGCACGGGCGGGGGACACGGTGCTCCTCGCACCGGCGGCGGCGTCGATGGACCAGTTCACCGATTACGCCGACCGGGGACGCCGCTTCGCCGGCGCCGTGCGCGAGTACCTGGGAGGTGAGGCGGATGACGGCTCCGCCCCACGCGCGCCCGGACTCCCCGGCTGAGGACCGCCCCGGCGGCATCTCCGCGGCCCGCATCCGGCTCGGGCGCATGTTCCGCGCCGAGTCGGCGAACTACTTCACCCTGCTCGGCACGACGATCTTCCTGGTCGTGTTCGGCCTCGTCATGGTGCTGTCGTCGTCGACGGTCGACTCGTATATCGCCGACGAGGGCTTCTTCGGCGAGTTCATGCGCCAGGGCGTGTTCGTGCTGGTCGGGATCCCGCTCATGCTGGTGGTGAGCCGCCTGCCGCAGCGGTTCTGGATGGCGGTCGCCTGGCCCGCCCTCGCGATCGCGTGCGGGCTCCAGGTGCTGGTGGTCGCGACGCCCATGGGCGTGACGGTCGGCGGCAACACGAACTGGCTGAACCTCGGCGGGTTCCAGTTCCAGCCCTCGGAGGCCATCAAGCTCGCGCTCGTGCTCTGGCTGGGGCTCATGACCACGCGCAAGGAGCCGGTGCTCGGCGAGTTCGGCCGCGGCGTGCTGCCGATCCTGCTGATCGGCGGCGGCGCGATCGGCCTGGTGCTCCTCGGCGGCGACCTCGGCACGGTCATGATCATGGGCGGGATGCTGCTGGGCACCCTGTTCCTCATCGGGGTGCGGCTTCGGCTGCTCGTCGTGCCGGTGCTGCTCGGCGCGGGCGCGTTCGCCCTCGCGGCCGTGACCAGCGAGAACCGGATGCAGCGCATCGGCGCGTTCCTCAGCCACACCTGCGACGACTACATCAATTCGTGCTGGCAGACCGAGCACGGCACCTTCGCCCTCGCCAACGGCGGGGTCTTCGGCGTCGGCCTCGGCAACTCCACCGCGAAGTGGTCGTGGCTCCCTGCGGCAGACAACGACTTCATCTTCGCGATCATCGGCGAGGAGCTCGGCCTCATCGGCGCCGTCGTCGTGCTCGGCCTGCTGGTCGTGCTCGCGATCGCGTTCGCCCGCATCATGCGGCAGGCGCCGACGATGTTCGGACGCACCGTGACGGCCGCGATGCTCGTCTGGGTGATCGGTCAGGCGTGTGTCAATATCGGTGTCGTGCTCGGTGTCTTCCCCGTCCTCGGCGTCCCCCTCCCGCTCGTGTCCTCCGGCGGCACGGCCCTGCTGACCACGCTGGTCGGCATCGGCGTCGTGCTCTCGGTCGCGCGCGAGTCCGCGCCCGTCCCGGCCCGGGCACGGAAGCGGGCGACCGCGCGATGACCACGTACCTCCTCGCCGGCGGTGGCACCGCCGGCCACGTGAACCCGCTGCTCGCCGTCGCCGACCGGCTGCGCGAACGCGAGCCCGACGCCCGCGTGCTCGTGCTCGGCACCGCAGAGGGGCTCGAGGCACGCCTCGTGCCGGCGCGCGGCTACGAGCTGCTCACCATCCCGAAGGTGCCCTTCCCGCGCCGGCCGAACCGTGCGGCGATCGCGTTCCCGTCGACGTTCCGGCGCAGCATCCGCACCGTTCGCGAGCTCATCCGCGAGCACGGCGTCGACGTCGTGGTGGGCTTCGGCGGGTACGTCGCGACGCCCGCCTACCTGGCCGCCCGCGCCGAGAAGGTGCCGGTCGCCCTGCACGAGGCGAACGCGAAGCCCGGGCTCGCGAACCGGCTCGGCAGCCGGTTCGCGGCGACGGTCGGCGTCGCGTTCGAGGGCACGCCGCTGCGCGGTGCACGCTTCGTCGGCATGCCGCTGCGCAGCGAGATCGAGCGGATGGACCGTGCCGCCGCGCGCGCGGAGGCCGCCGAGTTCTTCGGACTCGACGCCGGCCGACCCGTACTGCTCGCGACCGGCGGCTCGCTCGGCGCCCGTCGGCTGAACGCCACGGTCGCGGGGTCGGCGCTCGCGCTGCGCGCCACGGGATGGCAGGTGCTGCACATCACGGGCCGGTCGTCCGAGGTGACCGACCCGGGCCTCGACGGCTACCGGATGATCGACTACTGCGACCGCATGGACCTCGCGCTCGCGATCGCCGACTTCGCACTCTCGCGCGCGGGCGCGGCGACGGTGAGCGAGCTGGCCGCGCTCGGCATCCCCGCCGTGTACGTGCCGTATCCCGTGGGCAACGGCGAGCAGCGCTTCAACGCGGCGGGCGTGGTCGAGGCGGGTGGCGGCATCCTCGTCGACGACGCCGACTTCGTGCCGAGCTGGGTCGACGCGAACGTGGTGCCGTTGCTGGCGGACGGCGCGAGCGTCGCGGCCATGGCCGGGCAGGCGGCATCCGCCGGGGTCATCGACGGCACCGACCGCATGGTCGCGCTCGTCGACGAGGCACTCGGCGCGGGAACGCACCGACGCGCCTGACGCGCGTAGCCTTGACCACGGACGCCACGGCGTCGACCCGACCATCAGAGAGAGCCCAGCCCACGTGACGATCAAGCCCGACACCTCCATCGAGATGCCCGAGTCCATCGGCGCCGTCCACTTCGTCGGCATCGGCGGCGCGGGCATGAGCGGCATCGCGCGGTTGTTCCTGGGCGCGGGCCACCGGGTGACCGGGTCGGACGTGCGCGACTCCGACACGGTCCGCACGCTGCGCGAGCTCGGTGCGACCGTGTCGATCGGCCACGACGCCGCGCACGTCGGCGACGCCGACACGGTAGTCGTGACCGGCGCGCTCTGGCAGGACAACCCCGAGTACCGGTACGCGCTCGAGCACGGCATCCCGGTGCTGCACCGCTCGCAGGCGCTCGCCTGGCTCATCCGCTCGCAGCGGCTCGTCTCGGTCGCGGGCGCGCACGGCAAGACGACGTCGACCGGCATGATCATCACGGGCCTGATCGGCCTCGGACAGGACCCGAGCTTCGTCAACGGCGGCGTCATCCAGGCCCTCGGCACGAGCTCGGCGCGCGGGTCGGGGGAGTGGTTCGTGGTCGAGGCCGACGAGTCCGACGGCTCGTTCCTGCTCTACGACACCTCGGTCGCGCTCGTCACGAACGTCGACCCCGACCACCTCGACCACTACGGCTCGTTCGAGGCGTTCGAGGACGCGTTCGTGACGTTCGCCGACCGCGCGCGCGAGCTGGTCGCCATCTCGGCCGACGACCCGGGCGCGCTGCGCGTGAAGGACCGGCTCTCGCATCGTCGCGTGCTGACCTTCGGCGAGGCGGACTCGGCCGACGTGCGCGTGCACTCGATCGAGACCGACGGGCCGGTGTCGTTCGCGATCGACCACGAGGGCGCGACGTACCGCACCCGGCTCGCGGTGCCGGGCGTGCACAACGCCATCAATGCGGCGGGCGCCTTCGCGGTGCTCGTGGGCCTCGGCTTCCCGCCGGCGGAGACGCTCGCGGAGATCTCGGAGTTCGGCGGCACGGGCCGCCGGTTCGAGCTGCACGGCACCGTGGGCGGCGTGAGCGTGTTCGACGACTACGCCCACCACCCGACCGAGGTGGCGGCCGCGCTCTCCGGCGCGCGCACGGTCGTCGGCGAGGGGCGCATCATCGCCGTGCACCAGCCGCACCTGTACAGCCGGACCCGGCTGTTCGCGGGCGAGTTCGCCGAGGTGCTCGAGACGCTGGCCGACGAGACGATCGTGCTCGACGTGTACGGCGCGCGCGAGGACCCGGAGCCCGGCGTGACCGGCCAGCTCGTCGCCGACCGGTTCAACGACCCGTCCAAGGTGTCGTTCATCGCCGACTGGCAGGCGGCGGCCGACCACACGGCGCGCATCGCGCGCGAGGGCGACTACGTCATCACGCTCGGCTGCGGCGACGTGTACCGCATCGTGCCCCAGCTGCTCGGCTCGCTCGAGCGGGAGCGGGGCTGAGGATGCTCCGGGCGTGAGGCGTCCGCAGGGCTTCGACGGCCGGGGGCGCGCGCGTCCCGGGGCCAGCCCGGCCGCACGCGGTGCCGAGGCGGGCGAGGCGGATGCTCCCGCGAGCGGCGAGGTGCGCACGGAGGCCGCGCGCCCGGCCGCCCCGACGCGGACTCCGCCCGCGCCCTCGCGGGTGCCGTCGCGGGTGCCGCCCGCAGCAGCAGACCCGCCGTCGTCCTCGTCGGCACCGGCGCCCGCCGACGCACAGCTCACCGAACCCATCCCGATCGTGCGACCCGGCGGGACGACGACCGACGACGCCGAGCCCCCAGACCACGAGCCGTCGCGGTTCGCCGCGACGATCGACGCCGAGCCGACGACCGCCGAGTCTGCCGCCGGCGGAGGTCGCCTCGCGGGATGGCGCGCGAAACGCGAGGTGCGCCGCGCGACCCGCCGGCGCCGGCGCTACGAGCGTGCCGAGATGCGCCGGTTCACCAAGCGGCAGCGCAACCGGCGCATCGCGTGGGCGGTCGGCATCGGCAGCGTGCTGCTCGTCGTGGGCGGGCTCACCGCCGCTGCGTACTCGCCGCTCATGGCGGTGCAGGAGATCGTGGTCCAGGGTGCGGGCGAGCGGGTCACGGCCGACGAGGTGCAGGTCGCGCTCGACGCGCAGCGCGGCACCCCGCTTCCGCTCGTCGACGATCGGGCGGTCGGCGAGGCGCTCGCGGAGTTCTCGGCGATCCAGACCTGGGCGATCGAGCGGCGGCCGCCCGGCACGCTCGTGGTGCGGCTCGTCGAACGCACGCCGATCGCGGTGGTCGCGGGCGGCGGCGGGTTCCGCGTGGTGGACGGCGCCGGCATCGTGCTCGAGGAGCAGCCGGTGCGCCCGGAGGGGCTTCCGCTCGTCGACGCGGAGGGCGGCCTCGCCGGCGACGGGTTCCGGTCGGCGAGCGCGGTGATCCGGTCGCTGCCCGACGAGCTGCGCTCGAGCGTGCTGTCGGCGTCGGCGACGACGGCCGACGACGTGCGGCTGGAGCTCGCCGGGGGAGCGAGCGTGGTGTGGGGCAGCGCGGAGGAGTCCGTGCTCAAGGCGGCGGTGCTCGAGGCGCTGGTCGAGGCCGCGCCGCCGTCGACGGTCTCGCGCTACGACGTGTCGTCGCCGCGCAGCGCGGTCGTGGGCTGACGCGGATCGCGACACGCGGCGCGTCGTGCGCCGATCGGGCATGGGCGCGCCTACCGTCGAGGTCAGGGAAATTGCATACTCGGCAAAACTTTAACCTTACACCTGAGGTTGAGACTTGAGAGTGACGCACGGAGGGCCGGACAGTGTCGACAAACCAGAACTACCTCGCAGTCATCAAGGTCGTCGGCATCGGCGGCGGTGGCGTGAACGCGGTGAACCGCATGATCGAGCTCGGCCTGCGCGGGGTCGAGTTCATCGCGATCAACACCGACGCCCAGGCGCTGCTCATGAGCGACGCCGACGTCAAGCTCGATGTCGGGCGGGACCTCACGCGCGGACTCGGCGCGGGCGCCGACCCCGAGGTCGGCCGACGCGCCGCGGAGGACCACGCGGAGGAGATCGAGGAGGCGCTCGCGGGCGCCGACATGGTCTTCGTGACCGCGGGTGAGGGCGGCGGCACCGGCACCGGAGGCGCCCCGGTCGTGGCGCGCATCGCCAAGTCGATCGGCGCCCTCACGATCGGTGTCGTCACGAAGCCGTTCAGCTTCGAGGGCAAGCGCCGCCAGACCCAGGCCGAGCAGGGTGTCGCGACCCTGAAAAACGAGGTCGACACCCTCATCGTGGTGCCGAACGACCGGCTCCTGGAGATCAGCGACCGCGGCATCTCGATGCTCGAGGCGTTCGCCACGGCCGACCAGGTGCTCCTCGCCGGTGTCCAGGGCATCACCGACCTGATCACCACGCCCGGACTCATCAACCTGGACTTCGCCGACGTCAAGTCGGTCATGCAGGGCGCGGGCTCCGCGCTCATGGGCATCGGGTCGTCGCGGGGCGCGGATCGCGCGATCAAGGCGGCCGAGCTGGCCGTGGCGTCACCGCTGCTCGAAGCCTCGATCGACGGCGCGCACGGCGTGCTGCTGTCGATCCAGGGCGGTTCGAACCTCGGCATCTTCGAGATCAACGACGCGGCCCGTCTGGTCCAGGAGGCCGTGCACCCGGAGGCGAACATCATCTTCGGCGCCGTCATCGACGACACGCTCGGCGACGAGGTGCGCGTGACCGTGATCGCGGCCGGGTTCGACGGCGGCGAGCCGTCGCCGATCCGCGACGAGCTCGAGGCGGGCGCATTCGGCGGCGCGGCGATCGGTGCGGGCGATGCGGCGGCGGCGACGACCGAGACCGAGATCTCGATCGAGGAGCTCGTCGAGAGCGCGTCCTGGTCGACCGCCGAGCAGCCGACCGCGACGGCCGACGCGATCGTGGGCGACCCGGCGTTCGACGAGCAGCCCGACGACCTCGACATCCCCGACTTCCTCAAGTGAGTCCGCAGGCGGGCGCGCGATGAGCGAGCCCACGCTCGCCGGCCGGCTCGCGTCGGTGCAGGCGCAGGTGGCGGATGCCGCGCGCGAGGCCGGTCGCGACCCCGATGCGATCACCACGATCGTCGTCACCAAGTTCCAGCCGGTGTCGCTCGTACGCGAGCTGGCCGGGCTCGGCGTGCACGACGTGGGGGAGAACCGGCACCAGGAGGCGCAGGCGAAGGCGCGCGAGCTCGAGCCGCTCGGCCTCCGCTGGCACTTCGTCGGCCAGCTCCAGCGCAAGAAGGCCCGGCAGGTGCGGGCGTACGCCTCCGCGATCCACTCGGTCGACCGCGTCGAGCTGGTCGACGTGCTCGCCTCCGACGAGGCATCCGTCGACTGCTTCGTGCAGGTCAACCTGACCGATGACCCGGGGCGCGGCGGCGCGGTGGGCGACGACGTGCTCCGCGTCGCCGAGGCCGCCGAGGCGGCGTCCGGGCTCCGGCTGCGCGGGCTCATGGCCGTCGCGCCGCTCGGGGAGGAGCCGGCCCGTGCGTTCGCGCGCGTGCGCGAGGCATCCGACCTGCTCGTCGCGCAGGTCGCGCCCGACGCGCGCGACCTGTCCATCGGCATGTCCGGGGACTTCCGCGAGGCCGTGCACGCGGGCGCGACACACCTACGCATCGGCACGGCAATCACGGGAAATCGGCCGCAGGCCGCTTAACCTCGAAGAGACGACGACACACGGAGGTTGCGATGTCGAACCCGCTTCGGAAGACGATGGTCTACCTCGGCCTCGCCGATGAGGAGCTCGAGCAGGAGGCCCCCGCGGCCGCGCCGCAGCCTGCTCCGGTGGCGCAGGCCGCCCCGGCACCCAAGGGCGGCGGCGCCCCAGTGACCCCGCTGCGGAAGCCCACCGCGGCACCCACCCCGAGCTCACAGCAGGCGGACATGAACGAGATCCTCACCGTGCACCCCCGGCAGTACCGCGACGCCCAGGTGATCGCCGAGTCGTTCCGCGACGGCGTGCCGGTCATCATCAACCTCTCCCAGATGTCGGACGGCGACGCACGCCGTCTCATCGACTTCGCGAGTGGCCTCTCGCAGGGCCTCCATGGCAAGATCGAGCGCGTGACGAACAAGGTGTTCCTGCTCTCGCCCGCCCACGTCGTGGTCTCCGGGGAGAGCAGCGAGGTCGAGAGCGACGTCGAGGCGTCGTTCTTCAGCCACGCCTGATCGGCCGTGGGTGCCATCGCGTTCATCGCGACCCTCCTGTACTACGTCCTGCTCATCTACTTCTTCACGATGTGGGCGCGCTTCGTCCTCGACCTCGTGCGCACCTTCAACCGATCGTGGCGCCCGCAGGGCGGGTGGCTCGTCGTGGTCGAGGCCGTGTACACGGTCACCGACCCGCCGGTGAAGTTCTTCCGGCGCATCGTGCCGCCGCTGCGGGTGGGCCAGGTCGCATTCGACTTCGGCTGGAGCATCGCCATGCTCGTCGTGATCGTGCTGCTGTGGATCGTCGGCGGCATCTCGCGGCTCGCCTGACGATGTGCTGCGAACCGTGACGCGCGAGCCTGATACGGGCCGCGCGGTCCGCGCACCGTTTGCTACCGTTAGCTGAACGTGATCAGACAGATCGAGCATTGTGAGGTTGGAACGCCATGGCGCTAACTCCCGAAGACGTGGTCAACAAGCGGTTCCAGGCGACGAAGTTCCGCGAGGGCTACGATCAGGATGAGGTCGACGATTTCCTCGACGAGGTCGTCGTCGAGCTGCGCCGTCTGAACCAGGAGAACGACGAGCTGCGCCAGCGGCTCGCGCAGGCCGAGCAGAAGGCCTCCCAGCAGCCCGCGCCCGCCCCCGCACCGGCCCCCGCCGCTGCGCCGGCGCCCGCGTACGCCGAGCCCACTCCGCAGCCGCCGACGGTCGCCGTCCCGGCCGCGCCCGCCCCGGTCTCCGAGGTCGACGAGCAGACCAGCACGACCAACCTGCTCCAGCTCGCCCGCCGCCTCCACGAGGAGCACGTGCGCGAGGGCATCGAGAAGCGCGACGCGCTCATCGCCGAGGGCCACGCGACCGCCGCGCGCGTCGTCGCCGAGGCCGAGGCGAAGCAGCGCGCCCAGATCGGCAAGCTCGACCAGGAGCGCGCGGCGATCGAGAAGCGCGTCGACGAGCTCCGTTCGTTCGAGCGCGACTACCGCCAGAAGCTCAAGTCGTACATCGAGGGCCAGCTGCGCGACCTCGATCAGGCCGCCCCGGTCAGCCCGGGCGCTCCGCAGCAGGGCGGTTACGCGCCCATGAGTGCTGCGGGCGCGGTCGACGCACCGCCGCAGGCTCCGACGTACCAGGCCTTTGGCGGCTGACGCTCGGCGCACCGCGCGGGTCCGACTCAGTGCGCTGGTCCTGCTCGTCGCGATCGCCGCGACGATCTACGGCCTCGACTTCTTGACGAAGCAGCTCGTCGTCACGAACCTCACCGAGGGTGAGATCGTGCCGGTGCTGGGCGAGGTGCTGCAGTGGCAGTTCGTCCGCAATCCCGGTGCGGCGTTCTCGATCGCGAGCGGCATGACGTGGGTCTTCACGATCCTCGCGGCGGGCGTGCTGACCTTCATCATCTGGTTCGCCGGCCGCATCCGCTCGCTCGCCTGGGCCGTGGTGTTCGGACTGCTGCTGGGCGGTGTGCTCGGCAACCTGACCGACCGCCTCATCCGCGAGCCGGGCTTCGGCGTCGGGCACGTGATCGACTTCATCTCGACGCCGTGGATGCTGCCGGCGATCTACAACATCGCCGACATCGCCGTGGTGTCGAGCATGGTGCTGTTCCTCATCCTGACCATCCGTGGCGTCGGCCTCGACGGCGAGCGGCAGGCGCCGCCGCGGAAGGACGCGCCCGATGCGGAGTCGGGCGACCCGGAGACCGCGGTCGACCGCCCCGAGGCCTCGGAGGAGACCACCGAGCCGGAGGGCCCGGAGGCAGCCGGACCCCGGGTGAGCGCAGCCGGCACGCGCGAGGGCTGACATGGAGCATCGGATGCTGCCGGTGCCCGACGGCCTCGACGGCGTCCGCGTCGATGCGGGCCTGGCGAAGCTGCTCGGCTTTTCGCGCACCCTCGCGGCCGACATCGCGTCCGCGGGCGGCGTGCGGCTCGACGGCGCCGAGGCGGGCAAGTCCGACCGCCTGCGCGGCGGGGCGATGCTCGAGGTGTCGTGGGAGCCGCCGCGGGCGCCCACGGTCGAGCCGATCGCGGTGCCCGACCTCGGCATCGTGCACGACGACGACGAGATCGTCGTGGTCGACAAGCCCGCGGGGGTCGCGGCGCATCCGTCGCTCGGCTGGGAGGGCCCGACCGTGGTGGGCGCCCTCGCCGCGGCCGGCTTCCGCATCTCGACGTCGGGCGCGCCCGAGCGCCAGGGCGTCGTGCACCGCCTCGACGCCGGCACGTCCGGCCTCATGGTCGTCGCGAAGTCGGAGGGCGCGTACACCGCGCTGAAGCGCGCGTTCCACGACCGCGAGGTCGACAAGGTGTACCACGCGCTCGTGCAGGGCCTGCCCGATCCGCTGCGCGGCACGATCGACGCGCCGATCGGCCGGCACCCGAGGTCCGACTGGAAGTTCGCGGTCACCGCGGCCGGCAAGCACGCGGTCACGCACTACGAGACGATCGAGGCGTTCCCGTACGCATCGCTCGTCGAGGTGCACCTGGAGACGGGCCGCACGCACCAGATCCGCGTGCACATGGCCGCCCAGCGGCATCCGTGCACCGGCGACGCCATGTACGGCGCGGACCCGACGCTGAGCGCCCGTCTCGGCCTCGAGCGGCAGTGGCTGCACGCGGTCGAGCTGTCGTTCGCGCACCCGGCGAACGGCGAGTGGGTCACCTTCCGATCCGACTATCCGGCCGACCTCGCCCGCGCGCTCGATGTCGTGCGGCACGATTAGTCTGGTACCCCCACTCGCACCTCAGACCCCTCCGGGAGCGCCGTGACCGACGATGGCTTCGTCCACCTCCACGTCCACACCGAGTACTCGATGCTCGACGGGGCGGCCCGGGTGGGGGAGCTGGTCGCCGCGGCGAAGGAGCAGGGCCAGCCCGCCATCGCGATGACCGACCACGGCAACGTGTTCGGCGCCTACGACTTCTGGAAGCAGGCGACGGATGTCGGCATCAAGCCGATCATCGGCACCGAGGCGTACCTCACGCCGGGCACCGCACGCGGCGACAAGACCCGCGTGCGCTGGGGCAACGGCGGCGGCGACGACGTGTCGGGCGCCGGCGCGTACACGCACATGACGCTGCTCGCCGAGAACACGGCGGGCATGCACAACCTGTTCCGACTGAACTCGCTCGCGTCGATCGAGGGGTACTACTTCAAGCCGCGCATGGACCGCGAGCTGCTCGAGACGTACGGGACGGGCCTCATCGCGACCACCGGCTGCCCGTCGGGCGAGGTGCAGACCCGGCTCCGGCTCGGCCAGTACGACGAGGCCGTGCAGGCCGCGGCGGACTTCCGCGACATCTTCGGCAAGGACAACTTCTTCTGCGAGGTGATGGACCACGGCCTGGGCATCGAGCGCCGCATCCAGGGCGACCTGATCCGGCTCGCGAGGGAGCTCGACCTGCCGCTCGTCGCGACCAACGACCTGCACTACACGCACGCGCACGACGCGAAGAGCCACGCGGCGCTGCTCTGCGTGCAGTCGGGGTCGACGCTCGACGACCCGAACCGCTTCAAGTTCGACGCCGACGACTTCTACCTGCGCACGGCCGCCGAGATGCGCCGCACGTGGGACCAGTACCCCGAGGCGTGCGACAACACGCTGCTCATCGCCGAGCGCTGCGACGTGGCGTTCAACACGAGCGCGAACTACATGCCGCGCTTCCCAGTGCCCGAGGGGGAGAACGAGGAGAGCTGGTTCGTCAAGGAGGTCGAGAAGGGCCTGCACGAGCGCTACCCGTCGGGCATCCCCGACGCCGTGCGGAAGCAGGCGGACTACGAGGTCGGCGTCATCACGCAGATGGGCTTCCCCGGCTACTTCCTCGTCGTCGCCGACTTCATCAACTGGTCGAAGGACAACGGCATCCGCGTCGGCCCCGGCCGAGGCTCGGGCGCCGGCTCGATGGCCGCGTACGCGATGAAGATCACCGACCTCGACCCGCTCCAGCACGGGCTCATCTTCGAGCGCTTCCTCAACCCCGACCGCGTCTCGATGCCCGACTTCGACGTGGACTTCGACGAGCGTCGTCGCGGCGAGGTCATCAAGTACGTCACCGACAAGTACGGCGACGAGCGCGTCGCGCAGATCGTCACTTACGGCACCATCAAGGCGAAGCAGGCGCTCAAGGACTCGTCGCGCGTGCTCGGCTTCCCGTTCGGCATGGGGGAGAAGCTCACCAAGGCGATGCCGCCCGCGGTCATGGGCAAGGACATCCCGCTGTCGGGCATCTTCGACCGCGACCACCCGCGGTACAAGGAGGCCGGCGACATCCGCGCCCTCATCGAGACCGACCCGGAGGCGAAGACCGTCTTCGACACGGCCGTCGGGCTCGAGAACCTGAAGCGCCAGTGGGGTGTGCACGCGGCCGGCGTGATCATGTCGAGCGAGCCGCTGATCGACATCATCCCGATCATGAAGCGCGAGCAGGACGGCCAGATCGTCACGCAGTTCGACTACCCGGCGTGCGAGTCGCTCGGCCTCATCAAGATGGACTTCCTGGGGCTGCGCAACCTCACCATCATCGACGACGCGCTCGACAACATCGAGGCCAACCGCGGCTTCCGCCCGGTGCTGGAAGACCTGGCGCTCGACGACCGCGAGGCGTACGAGCTGCTGGGCCGCGGCGACACGCTCGGCGTGTTCCAGCTCGACGGCGGGCCGATGCGGTCGCTGCTGCGCCTCATGAAGCCCGACAACTTCGAGGACATCTCCGCGGTCATCGCGCTGTACCGCCCCGGCCCGATGGGCGCGAACTCGCACACGAACTACGCGCTGCGCAAGAACGGCCAGCAGGAGATCACGCCGATCCATCCCGAGCTCGCCGAGCCGCTGAAGGACATCCTCGACACGAGCTACGGCCTCATCATCTACCAGGAGCAGGTGATGGCGATCGCGCAGAAGGTCGCCGGGTTCAGCCTCGGCCAGGCCGACATCCTGCGCCGTGCGATGGGCAAGAAGAAGAAGTCCGAGCTCGACAAGCAGTACGCGGGCTTCGAGGCGGGCATGAAGGGCAACGGCTACTCGGATGCCGCGGTGAAGACGCTGTGGGACATCCTGCTGCCGTTCTCCGACTACGCCTTCAACAAGGCGCACTCGGCCGCCTACGGCGTGCTCAGCTACTGGACCGCGTACCTGAAGGCGCACTACCCGGCCGAGTACATGGCGGCGCTGCTGACGAGCGTCGGCGATGCGCGCGACAAGCTCGCGATGTACCTCAACGAGTGCCGGCGCATGGGCATCAAGGTGCTGCCGCCCGACGTGAACGAGTCAATCGGCTTCTTCGCGGCCGTCGGCGAGGACATCCGCTTCGGCCTGGGCGCCGTGCGCAACGTGGGCTTCAACGTCGTCGAGGCGATCCGCGGGGCGCGCGAGGCGCAGGGCCGGTTCGAGTCGTTCCACGACTTCCTGAAGAAGGTGCCGATCCCGGTCGCGAACAAGCGCACGGTCGAGTCGCTCGCGAAGGCCGGGGCGTTCGACTCGCTCGGGCACACCCGGCGCGCGCTCGTCGAGATCCACGAGTCGGCGGTGGAGTCGGCGGTGAAGGACAAGCGGGCCGAGGCCAACGGCGACGTGGGCTTCGACTTCGACAGCCTGTTCGAGGAGGACGAGCGCGCGCCCGTCGCGCAGGTGCCGGAACGCCCGGAGTGGACCAAGCGCGACAAGCTCGCCTTCGAGCGCGAGATGCTCGGGCTGTACGTCTCCGACCACCCGCTCGCAGGGCTCGAGGTGCCGCTCGCGAAGCACGCGTCGACCACCATCACCGACCTGGTGTCGTCGGATGCCACGCAGGACGGCGACACCGCGACGATCGCCGGTCTCGTGACGAGCGTGCAGCATCGCGTCGCGCGCTCGAGCGGCAACCAGTACGGCATGATCCAGGTCGAGGACTTCTCGGGCGAGCTCACCGTGATGTTCATGGGCAAGGCGTACCAGGAGTTCTCGCCCGACCTGCAGGCCGACCGGATCGCGGTCGTGCGCGGCCGGGTGAGCATGCGCGACGACGGCATGAACCTGCACGCGTACAGCATCGTGCTGCCCGAGCTCGGGCAGGAGGACGAGTCGGGGCCCGTGGTCATCTCGCTGCCCGACCAGCGCGCCACGACCGACACCGTCACGGCGCTCGGCGAGGTCCTCGGCCGCCACTCCGGCAGTACCGAGGTGCACCTGAAGCTCGTGAAGGGCGGCACCGCGCGCGTGTTCGAGCTGCCGTTCCCGGTGCGCGTCACCCCCGACCTCTACGGCGAGCTCAAGAGCCTGCTCGGCCCGAACTGCCTGGTCTGACCGCTCGGTGGGTGCGGTCGGCGCGACCGGCGCCCCGGCGGCTCAGACCACGTCGCCCGGCGCGCGGTAGCTGCGCTCGTGGTACAGCAGCGGGGCATCCGCCTCGCCGATCTCGCCCCGGTCGACGCGCAGCACGACCAGTGCGCTCTCGTGCACCTCGAAGCGCTCCAGGATGCGACCGCCCATCCACGCGGTCGCGCCCGCGAGCACGGGCGCGCCGCCGGGCCCCGCTCGCCACGCGACGCCGTCGAACCGCGACTCGCGCGGCCCCGCCATGCGCTCCGCGAGGGCGCGGTTGCGGGCGCCGAGCATGTGCACGACCGCGTGCCCGGCCGTCGCGACGGCCGGCCAGACGGACGCCGACCGCGCCATGTTGAAGGTCGCCAGTGGCGGCACCGCCGACAGCGAGGCGACCGAGGTCGCGGTGAACGCCTCCGGTGCGCCGTCGGGGCCCTGCACGGTCACGATCGCGACGCCCGCGGCGTGGCGCCGGAAGGCCTGGCGGAACGCGTCGAGGTCGTCGGGGGAGGCGCTCACGGATGTCCGTTCGTTTCGGTGCTGGCGGTAGGCTGGCCGGGCCATGATGCAGACGATCGACCTCCGCGGGGCCCAGCCTACCGCCGCCGAACTGCTCGCCCTCGTGCCCCGGTCGCGCAGCGACGTCTCGGCCGCCGAGGCGATCGCCGCGGAGCTCATCGCCGACGTGCGCACCCGCGGCGCGGACGCCCTGCTCGACCAGTCCGAGGGCTTCGACGGCGTGCGCCCCGGGCAGCTCCGCGTGCCGCGTGCGCACCTCGACGACGCGCTCGCCGCCCTCGACCCGGCCGTCGCCGACGCGGCGCGCGAGTCCATCCGCCGAGTGCGGGAGGCGAGCGCCGCGCAGGTGCCGCCGCCCGGTCGCACCGAGCTCGGGGAGGGCGCGGTCGTCGAGCAGCGCTGGCAGCCGGTCGGCCGCGTCGGGCTCTACGTGCCCGGCGGCAAGGCGGTCTACCCGTCGAGCGTCATCATGAACGTGGTGCCCGCGCAGGTCGCGGGCGTCGGGTCGATCGCCATCGCGTCGCCCCCGCAGCCTGACCACGGCGGGCGGGTGCACCCCACCATCCTCGGCATCGCCGCGCTGCTCGGCGTCGACGAGGTCTACGCCATGGGCGGCGCCGGCGCGATCGGCGCCTTCGCGCACGGCGTGCCCGACGCGGGTCTCGAACCGGTGCAGGTCGTCACCGGGCCCGGCAACCGGTTCGTCGCCGCTGGCAAGCGCGTCGTGCGCGGCGTGGTCGGCATCGACGCCGAGGCGGGCCCCACCGACATCCTGGTCATCGCCGACGGCAGCGCCGACCCCGACCTCGTCGCGGCCGACCTCGTGAGCCAGGCCGAGCATGATGAACTCGCTGCCGCGGTGCTCGTCACCGACGACGACGGCCTCGCGGCGCGCGTCGGCGAGCGGCTCGCGGTGCGGCAGGGCGCGACGCGCCACGCCGAGCGCGTGCGCGCCTCGCTCACGGGCGAGCAGTCCGCGACCGTGCTCGTCGACGACCTCGCGCAGGCGGCGGCGTTCGCGAACGCCTTCGGGCCCGAGCACCTCGAGATACAGGTCGGCGACCCCGACGCGGTGCTCGCGCTGATCGAGAACGCCGGGGCGATCTTCATCGGCCCGTACTCGCCGGTGAGCCTCGGCGACTACTCGGCGGGCTCGAACCACGTGCTCCCCACGGGCGGGCACGCCCGGTTCAGCGCGGGCCTGTCGGCGGCGACGTTCCTGCGCCCGCAGCAGGTCGTGCGCTACGACGAGCGCGGCCTCTCGGCCGTCGCGGCGGGCATCGACGCGCTCGCGCTCGACGAGCAGCTGCCGGCCCACGCCGAGGCCGTGCGCGCCCGCTTCGGCGGCTGACGCGCTCGTAGACTGGAGCAACCATGTACTGCCCGTTCTGCCGTCACCCCGATTCGCGCGTGATCGACTCCCGCACCACCGACGACGGGCTCTCGATCCGCCGTCGCCGCCAGTGCCCCAACTGCGGCCGGCGGTTCAGCACCACCGAGACCGCGAGCCTCGTGGTCATCAAGCGCTCGGGCGTCGTCGAGCCGTTCAGCCGCGACAAGGTCGTCACGGGCGTGAAGAAGGCGTGCCAGGGCCGGCCGGTGACCGAGTCCGACCTTGCGGTGCTCGCGCAGAAGGTCGAGGAGACGATCCGACAGACGGGCGCCTCGCAGATCGAGGCGAACGACATCGGCCTGGCGATCCTCGCGCCGCTGCGCGACCTCGACGAGGTGGCGTACCTGCGCTTCGCGAGCGTCTACCAGGCGTTCGAGTCGCTCGACGACTTCGAGGAGGCGATCGCGCAGCTGCGCGCCGAGCACGGCCGCCTGCCCGCACGCTCCGCGGAGTGACGCCCACGCTCCGGTAGCCTTTCCGAGGCATGTATCGCATCCTCTTCTCCCTGGTCCTCCGACGCATCGACCCCGAGCGGGCGCACCACCTCGCCTTCGGCGTGATCCGGCGCCTGCCGTGGCTCGGCCTCGGCCGCGTGGTCGCGCGCTTCACGCGGCCGGCCCCGGAGCTGCGGGTGCAGGCGCTCGGGCGCACGTTCCCGTCGCCGTTCGGCCTCGCCGCCGGGTTCGACAAGGACGGGCTCGGCATCGCGGGCCTCGGGCAGCTGGGGTTCGGCCACGTCGAGGTCGGCACGCTCACCGCGCACGCCCAGCCCGGCAACCCGACGCCGCGGCTGTTCCGGCTGATCCCCGACCGGGCCGTGATCAACCGCATGGGGTTCAACAACGGCGGGGCGGATGCCGCTGCGCTGCGCATCGCGCGGCTGCGCCGCAGGCCCGGTCGCGGGCCGGTGCTCGGCGTCAACATCGGCAAGAGCCGCGTGACCGCCGTGGAGGACGCGACCGGCGACTACCGGCGGAGCGCCAGGGTGCTCGCACCGCTCGCCGACTACCTGGTCGTCAACGTCAGCTCGCCGAACACGCCGGGCCTGCGCGGGCTGCAGGAGCTCGAGTCGCTCGAGCCGCTGCTCGCGGCCGTGCGCGACGAGGCGGGCGACACCCCGCTGCTCGTGAAGATCGCCCCCGACCTCACCGACGAGCAGGTCGAGCGCATCGCGCGGCTCGCGGTCGACGCGGGGCTCGCCGGCATCATCGCCACGAACACGACGATCTCGCGCGAGGGCCTGCGCACCTCCCGGACCGTCGTCGAGGCGGCCGGGGCCGGCGGCCTCTCCGGGGCGCCGCTCGCAGCCCGGTCGCTCGAGGTGCTGCGACTCATCCGCGCCGCGGTGCCGCCCGAGCTGTGCGTGATCTCCGTCGGCGGCGTCGACACGGCGGAGGACGTGCAGGAGCGCCTCGACGCGGGGGCCGACCTCGTGCAGGGGTACACCGCGTTCATCTACCGCGGCCCGCTGTGGGCGGCATCCGTGAACCGCGGCCTCGCCCGGCTGCGCGCCGCGCGCTGACGGCGGAGGCTCGCCCCGGGGCATCCGCTCGCCCCTCGTCGCACCGGCCGGGTCAGAGCAGGCCGAGCTCCTCCATGCGCTTCAGGAGCGTCGCGCCGTCGTTCGCCGAGATCCAGGGGGCGCTGACGCCGTGGAGTTCGGCGCGCGAGCGCCCGCCCGCGAGCACGGCCTCGCCCGCCGAGAGCTGTCGGATGGCGATCGCCTCGACGTTCTCGGGATGCTCCGCCGCGAACTCGCCGTAGATCGACTCGTCGTGCTGGCCGTCGTCGCCGATCAGCACCCAGCGCATGTCGGGGAACTCCTGCGCCAGGCGGCGCAGGTTGTCCTCCTTGTGGATGCGGCCGCTGCGGAACAGCCGGTCGTGCGTGGGGCCCCAGTCGGTGAGCAGGAGCGTGCCCGCCGGGTACAGGTTGCGCGAGAGGAAGCGCGTGAGCGTCGGTGCGACGTTCCACGCGCCGGTGCTCAGGTAGATGACCGGCGCGTCGGGGTGGGCGCGGGAGAGGCGCTCCAGCAGCACCGCCATGCCCGGGGTGGGCATGCGCGCGTGCTCGTCGAGCACGAACGTGTTCCACGCCGCGAGCAGCGGACGGGGGAGCGCGGTGACCATCACGGTGTCGTCGACGTCGGAGATGATGCCGAGCTTCGTGCCCGGCGCGATGACGTCGATCGGGGCGTGCTGGTCGACCCCGCCGTCGGTGGAGAGGACCGCCTCGTGCCGGCCCGGCGGCAGGGAGACGGGCACCTTCGCGTCGACCACGCCGCCGCGGTCGGCCACGACCTCCAGCTCCTGGCCGCCGATGCGGATGCGCACGGCCACGTCGCCGACCGGGACGCTCGTGAAGCTGCGCCAGCCGCGGATGCCCTGCTCGCGTCGGGCGCGGGTGCGCGCGCTGCCGCGCGAGCCGGCGGGCTTGCTCAGCAGCACCCGGCAGAGGATGCGCACCCAGTCGACCGAGCCGTACCCCGCGTAGGGGACGATGGTCGGCACGTGCCCGCGGCGGCGGGCCGAGCGCTCGCGGATGCCGTGGAACCAGTCCTCGATGCGCGCCGCCCGATGGACGCGCACCGCGTCGGGCGCGGGGTGGTCGGGCGTGCGCATTCATCCAGTCTCGCACGCCGGCATCGCGACACGGGTCGGCCTGTGGTCAGCTTCGCCGCTATCCCGCAAACGGGGGGTAGAGTGGGCGTCTATGTCAGGAGGTACCGTGCCGACAGGCGACCTGCTCCGAGGATCGAACGGAGCGTCCACGGCGATCCGGGTGACCCCCGCACAGCAGCGGGCGACGCAGCGCCTCGACTCGCTGCTCGACACCGCGGCCGAGATCGTCGACGACATCGGGCCGGACCTCATCACGACCGCCCAGGTCGCCGAGCGCTCGGGCGCGTCGATCGGCACCGTCTACCGCTACTTCCCCGACCGGCTCGCCGTGCTCCGTGCGCTCCGCGAGCGGTGCGTGCGACGATTCCGCGAGCGGCTCGCCGCCGACATCGCCGACCGCGAGTTGACCGACCCGTGGCACGTGGTCGAGCGCAGCGTGCTCGCCGCGGTCGCCTGCTACCGCGAGGAACCGGGCTTCCGCGTGGTGCGCGTCGTCGAGCGCGATCGCGCGATCGGCGAGGACGGCCTGCTCGCCGCCGTGTTCGCCGACGACCTCGCGGCATTCGTGCGCGAGCACTTCGGCGTCGCCGGCGACAGCGCGCTGCGCCGGCGCTTCGACGTCGCGATCGAGGTCGCCGACGCGCTGCTCGCGCGCGCGTTCGCGGCCGACCCGGCGGGCGACGAGTGGTACATCGGGGAGTGCCTGTCGATCCTCCGGGAATACCTCGCCGACGCGATCGGCTTGAACGAGGTGCGGGAGACGACCTCGGTCGCCTGACGACGTCCGCTCGGGGGCATCCGTATCGTCACTGCTTCGTAATCCGCTGCTCCGTCCGGTGTGGGCGGCGCTCCATAGGGTGACAGACAGGACGCGTGCCGGGTGCATCCGTTCTTGCGTGCCGCTCCGAATGGTGTTCAGGTAGTACGACGGCCGGGCGAGATGCGTTCCGGGGGAGGGCCGAGATCGTGATCGAGTTCCGAGGCGTGTCCAAGCGGTTCGACGACGGCACGTTGGCAGTCGCCGACGTCGACATCGTGATCCCACCGCACCGCACGACCGTGTTCGTCGGCTCGTCGGGCTCCGGCAAGACCACGCTGCTGCGCATGATCAACCGCATGGTCGACCCGACATCGGGCGCGGTGCTTATCGACGGCGAGGACGTCGCGGGCGTCGACCCCGTGCGCCTGCGGCGCGGCATCGGCTACGTCATGCAGAACTCCGGCCTGCTGCCGCACCGGAAGGTGATCGACAACGTGGCCACCGTGCCCCTGCTGCGGGGCACGCCCAAGCGCGAGGCGCGGGCGCACGCGCTCGAGCTGCTCGACACGGTCGGGCTGGACCGCAGCCTCGCCGACCGGTACCCCGGCCAGCTCTCGGGTGGCCAGCAGCAGCGCGTCGGCGTCGCGCGCGGGCTCGCCGTCGATCCCAACATCCTGCTCATGGACGAGCCGTTCGGCGCCGTGGACCCGATCGTGCGGGCCGAGCTCCAGCAGGAGCTGCTGCGGCTGCAGCGCGACCTGGGCAAGACCGTGGTGTTCGTCACGCACGACATCGACGAGGCCTTCCTGCTCGGCGACCAGGTGATCATCCTGAAGACCGGCGGCGAGATCGTGCAGAGCGGCTCGCCGGCGGAGATCCTGGCCCACCCCGCCGACGACTTCGTGTCGGGCTTCGTCGGCGCCGACCGGGGCAAGCGCGAGCTGACCGTGACCGAGGTCGACGGCCGGCGCGTGGTCGTCGACGCCGACGGCCGGCCGGCGGGAGTGCTCACTCCGTGAGCTGGATCGTCGACAACCTCGACCTGATCGGGGAACTCGCGCTCGTGCACCTGCGGCTCGCGGTGCCGCCGATCGTGCTCGCGTTCGTGCTGAGCGTGCCGATCGGGTGGGTCGCGTGGCGCTACGAGTGGTCGCGCGGCGTGCTGCTCAGCGTGATCGGGCTCATCTACGCCATCCCGTCGCTGCCGCTCTTCGTCGCGCTCCCGGCCATCCTCGGCACCTCGCGACGCAGCGAGCTCAACGTCATCATCGCCCTCACCCTCTACGGCATCGCGCTCATGGTGCGCTCCGTGGCCGACGGGTTCGGCGGCGTCGACCGCGACGTCCGCCAGGCGGCCACCGGCGTTGGCTACTCGGGATGGGGCCGCTTCTGGCAGATCGACCTCCCGCTGGCGGGGCCGGTACTGCTCGCGGGCCTGCGCGTCGTGGCGGTCAGCACCGTGAGCCTCGTCACGGTCGGCGCCGTGATCGGCGTGCAGAGCCTCGGCAGCCTCTTCACCGACGGGTTCCAGCGCGGCATCCAGGCCGAGATCTGGGCCGGCATCATCGCCACGATGCTGCTCGCCTTCGCGATCGACGGCTTGCTCGTCGTCGCGGGGCGGCTCGCCATGCCGTGGACGCGCGCCGGCGCGGCGGCATCCGCCACCCGCAGCGACGAGCGCGAGGAGGCGACGGCATGAACCTCTTCGCCGACGCGTTCGCCTGGCTGCTCGACCCCGCCAACTGGGATGGGCCGGACGGCATCGGCGTGCTGCTGCTCCAGCACCTGCTCATCACCTTCGGCGTCGTCGCGATCGCGTGCGGCATCGGCATCCCGCTCGGCATGATCGTCGGCCACACCGGCCGCGGTCGCGAGGTCGTGGTGGCGCTCTCCGGCGGGCTGCGCGCGCTGCCCTCGCTCGGCGTGCTCACCCTCGTCGCGCTGTGGCTCGGCATCGGCGTCGCCGGCCCCGCGGTCGCGCTCGTCGTGCTCGCCGTGCCCTCGGTGCTCGCCGGCACGTACTCGGCGATCGAGTCGGTCGACCGCCGCACCGTGGATGCCGCGCGCGGCATGGGCATGACCGAACGGCAGATCATCCTCGGCGTCGAGACCCCGATCGGGCTGCCCACGCTCATCGGCGGCGTGCGCTCGGCGGTGCTCCAGGTCGTCGCGACGGCCACCCTCGCCGCGTACGTGGGGGCCGGCGGCCTCGGCGGCATCCTGTTCCTGGGGCTGAAGACGGGCGACTACACGCTCATGCTCGCGGCCTCCATCCTCGTGATCGCGCTCGCGCTCGTCCTCGACGGGCTCTTCGCGATCCTCCAGCGGATCGTGGTCCCCGCCGGCGTGCGGGCGTCCCGATCCGGTACGACCCGCGGCCGACCGACCCGGCGGCCCGCGACCACCGGCAGCCCCGCACCCGCGGGGTCGTCCGCAACCGAAGGGAAGCACCACTGATGCAGTACACCGGAAGGGGCCGCGTCGCACTCTCGGCCGTCGCCGTCGGAGCCGTCGTCGCACTCGCGGGCTGCGGCACGAGCGATTCGGTCGACGGGGGAGACACCTCCGGCGAGGCATCCGGACCCCTCGTCGTCGGCTCGCAGGACTACTACTCGAACGAGATCATCGCCGAGCTCTACGCGCAGGCGCTCGAGGCCAACGGCTTCGAGGTCGAGCGCGAGTTCCGCATCGGGCAGCGCGAGGTCTACATCCCGGAGATCGAGTCGGGTGCGATCGACGTGTTCCCCGAGTACACGGGCAACCTGCTGCAGTACTACGCGCCCGACACCACGGCGACCACGAGCGACGACGTCTACGCCGAGCTCACCGGCGCCCTGCCCGAGGGGCTCAGCGTGCTCGACCAGGCGCCCGCGACCGACCAGGACTCGTACAACGTCACGCAGGCGTTCTCCGACGAGTACGGCGTGACGAGCCTCGCCGACCTGGCCGACGTGCCCGAGGCGCTCACCCTCGGCGGCAACTCCGAGCTCGAGACGCGCCCCTACGGCCCCGACGGCCTCGCGGACGTCTACGGCGTCGAGGTGGGCTTCACGGCCATCGAGGACAGCGGCGGGCCGCTCACCATCAAGGCGCTGCAGGACGACGACGTGCAGCTCGTGAACATCTTCAGCGCCAACCCCGCGATCGCCACGAGCGACCTCGTGACGCTCGAGGACCCGGAGGGCCTGTTCCTCGCCTCGAACGTCGTGCCGGTCGTGAGCGACCGCGTCGACGCCGAGGTGGCCGACGTCATCAACGCGGTGAGCGCCGCGCTCACCGCGGAGGCGCTGGTCGAGCTCAACTCCGAGAGCGTCGACGAGCAGCGCTCCGCGAGCGACATCGCCGCCGACTGGCTGGCCGAGCAGGGTCTCGTCTAGGCGAGGTCGCGCGGCCGCACGGGGCCGGACGCCGGGGACGAGTGCCCGGTGTCCGGCCCCGTCGCCGTTCCCGGCTCGGCGTCCGCGTCTGCGTCTGCGGCGGCCGTGCCCGGTGCCGCGGGCTCCTCGACCTCGCGCGCGTGCATGTGCCGCGCCTCGAGGCGGTGCAGCACACGCTTCACGGCGAGGATCACGAGCAGGAACACCACGATCGCGGCGACGAAGAGGTACCCGGCCCAGTGCAGTTCCGCCGACAGCGCGCGGTACCCCTCTGCTGCCGCCGAGCCGACACCGACGTAGGCGAACGCCCAGATGATGCACGCCGGCGTGGTCCACGCCGTGAAGCGGCGGTACGACATGGTGCTCATGCCGACCGTGAGCGGGATGAGCGAATGCAGCACCGGCAGGAAGCGGGAGAGGAACACGGCGATGCCGCCGCGGCTGCCGAGGTAGTTCTGCGCGCGGACCCAGTTGGCCTCGCCGATCCAGCGGCCGACGCGGCTCGCGCGCAGGTGCGGACCGAACCAGCGCCCGATCGCGAAGCCGATGCTCTCGCCCGCGAGGGCACCCAGGATCACGGCGATCGCGAGCGCGACGAACTGCACGGCGTCCTCGACGCCCGTGCTGGCGACGATCACGATGGTGTCGCCGGGTACGACGAGGCCGATGAGCACGGAGGTCTCGAGCATGATGGCGACACCCGCGAGCAGGGTGCGCAGCACCGGGTCCACCGACGCGACCGCGTCGAGCACGGCGTCGAGCAGCTCGTTCACGTGACGCAGGCTACGTGCCGGACATGAATGTCAGCACAGAGAAGACGGGGAACGCGACGATGGCGGCCGACAGGGCGATCACGCCGGCGTTCGCCGCCGGGGGGAGCGGCCTCGCGGGCGCTGTCAGGCGCGCACGACGGAGCTCGAGCATCGCACGGTCGACGACGGCCCGACCGGCGGCGGTGCCGGACGCCTCGGCGGCACCCCACGCCGACCCGATGCGCTCGACCGCCGAGGCGAGCACCTCCTGGTCGACCTCGCGCACGGCACGGTCGTCGGCCAGCAGCTCGACGAGGCGCGAGACGGAGCGCTCGGCGCGGTTGGCGATGGGGAACCACGGCAGGGCGCGATTCCAGGCGCGGAAGGCGAGCAGCACGAGATGGTGGTACTGACGCAGGTGCGTCGACTCGTGCGCGAGCACGGCGTCGAGCTCGCGCGGGGGCAGCGTCTCGATCAGCCCCTCCGAGAGCACGGTGACCGTCGTCACGCCGGGCAGGCAGTAGGCGACCGGCACGGGATGGTCGAGCACCACCGTGTTGGGGCGCTGCGGGTCGGCGCGTCCCAGCATGGCCACGAGCGAGACGTGCCGTCGACGGTCGCGCTCGACCTGCACGGCGGTGGCGGCCAAGGTCAGCAGCAGGAGGGCCGAGAGGATGCCGGCTGCCGCGAGCGCGGCGATGTGCACGACGCCGACCGCGGCGGGCAGCGGACCCGACCACAGGTGCGCGGCGAGCACGGGGACCGCCTCGGCGAGCCCGCCCGGGAACGGCAGCAGCGCGAGCCCGAGCAGCGAGCCGATCATGGCGATGCCCCCGCCGAGGGCGATCGCCTGCCAGAGCAGCAGTGCGAGCGCGGGTGCGCGGAGGGTCCAGCGTGCGCGTTCGAGCACGAGCGGCACGGGCCAGGCGAGCGCGAGCGCGATCGCGCCCACGAGTGCGACGAGGAGCATGGGCGTGGTCAGCCGAGCAGGCGACGCAGGGTGTCGGCCTCGCGCGGGTCGACGGTTCCCACGAATCGCGCGAGGGCGGCTTCGCGGTCGGATGCCTCGTCGAGCAGCTCCCGCATGAGCTCGGCCGTGTGGTCGGCCGGCGTGCCCGTCGGCCGGTAGCGTCGCGGGCGCACCGAGCGGTCGGAGGCCACCATGCCCTTCGACTCGAGGCGCGACAGCACGGTCAGCACCGTGGTGAGGGCCGGGGTGCGCGCGGGCGTCGCGGCACCGGCATCCGTCGCCTGCGTCGCCGGACGGGAGAGCTGCGCGATCAGCTCGCGCGCGGGCAGCGGCCCGTCGGCCGCCCAGAGGGCGCGCATGACCGCGGCCTCCAACTCGCCCAGACTCGCCATGCATCAAGGGTACCGGCTTTCCGGCATATGCTCTACGCTGCGTAGAGTAACGCGAGGACGTGATCCGACGATCGGCCGGGAGGGCTCGTGAACGAACTGCTGGATCCGCTGCTGCTCGCCCGCTGGCAGTTCGGACTGACGACCGTCTACCACTTCCTCTTCGTGCCGATCACCATCGGCATGGCGACCACGGTGGCGATCTTCCAGACCGCGTGGGTGCGCACCGACAAGGTCGTGTACCTGCAGCTGACGAAGTTCTTCGGCACCCTGTTCCTCATCAACTTCGCGATGGGGGTCGTCACCGGCATCGTGCAGGAGTTCCAGTTCGGCATGAACTGGTCGGAGTACTCGCGCTTCGTCGGCGACGTGTTCGGCGCCCCGCTCGCGCTCGAGGGACTGCTCGCGTTCTTCCTCGAAGCGACCTTCATCGGCCTCTGGATCTTCGGGTGGGACAAGCTGCCACGGGGCCTCCACCTCGCCACGATCTGGGCGACCGCGGTCGGCACCGTCCTCTCGGCGTACTTCATCATCGCCGCGAACGCGTTCATGCAGAACCCGGTCGGCTACGAGATGAACGCCGAGGCGGGCCGCGCGGAGCTCGTCTCCATCGGCGAGGTGCTCACGAACCCGGTCGCGCTCGCGGCCTTCCCGCACACCATCGCGGGCAGCTTCATGGTCACCGCGGGCCTCATCATCGCGGCGGCCGCCTGGCACCTGAAGCGCCGTCAGTTCGTCGACGCGATGCGCCCCGCGCTGAAGCTCGGCCTCTGGATGATGGTCGTCGCCATGGCCGCCACGTTCTTCTTCGGCGACCAGCTCTCGATCGCCATGACCCAGACCCAGCCGATGAAGATGGCCACCGCCGAGGCGCTGTACGACACGGCCTGCGGGGCGGATGCCTCCTTCTCGCTGTTCTCCATCGGCACGCCCGACGGCTCCGAGGAGATCTGGTCGCTGCGCGTGCCGTACCTGCTCGCGCTGCTGTCGACCCACACGCTCGACGGCTGCGTCGAGGGCATCAACGACCTGAACGCCGAGTACGTCGAGCTGTGGGGCGCTGGCGACTACACGCCCATCATCTGGATCACGTACTGGTCGTTCCGCTGGATGATCGGCCTCGGCATGGCCCACACGCTCGTCGCGGTCGTCGGCCTGTGGCTCACCCGCGGCGACCGGCTGCCGAAGCAGAAGTGGGTGTGGAACGTGGCCATCTGGTCGTTCCCGCTGTCGCTCGCGGCGATGAGCGTCGGCTGGGTCTTCACCGAGATGGGCCGGCAACCGTGGATCGTGTTCAGCCTGCTGCCCACCGAGTCGGCGGTGTCGCCGAACGTGACGGGCCTCGACGTGCTCATCTCGCTGGTCGCGTTCACGCTGGTCTACGGTGCGCTCGCGGTGGTCGAGTTCGGCCTGATCATCCGCGCGATCCGCAAGGGGCCGCCGAAGCTCGACGAACCCGACCCCGAGACGGGTGTCGTGAAGCCGACCACCACGGTCTACTAGGAGGCGATCATGGATCTCGCAACGCTCTGGTTCTGGATCGTCGCCGCGCTGTTCGTCGGCTACTTCGTGCTCGACGGCTTCGACTTCGGCGTCGGCATGTCGCTGCCGTTCCTCAGCAAGGACGACACCGACCGCCGCGTGCTCATCAACACGATCGGCCCGGTCTGGGACCTCAACGAGACCTGGGTGATCGTCGCGGGCGCGGCGCTGTTCGCCGCGTTCCCCGAGTGGTACGCGACGCTGTTCAGCGGGTTCTACCTCGCCCTGCTGCTCATCCTGCTCGCGCTCATCGCGCGCGGCGTGTCGTTCGAGTACCGGCACCAGCGGCCCGAGGCGGAGTGGAAGAAGCGCTTCGACTGGATGATCATCGTCGGGTCGGCGGTGCCGGCGCTGCTCTGGGGCGTCGCGTTCGCGAACATCGTGCAGGGCGTGCCGCTCGACGAGGGCCACAACTACACCGGCACGCTGATCGACCTGCTGAACCCGTACGCGCTGCTCGGCGGCCTCACGACGCTGCTGCTGTTCTTCACGCACGGCGTCGTGTTCGTCTCGCTCAAGACCGACGGCGACATCCGCGTTCGCGCGCGCAAGCTGGCGGTGCGCTCCGGGCTCATCACGATCGTGGTCGCGGCGAGCTTCCTGGTCTGGACCGGCCTCGCCTTCGGCGGAGCCTGGTTCTGGGGCTTCGCGGCCGTCGCCGCGCTCTGCCTGATCGGCTCGTGGCTCATGAACGCGCGCGGTGCGGAGGGCTGGTCGTTCGGCCTCATGGCCGTGACCATCGGAACGGCGGTGCTCGCGCTGTTCAGTGCGCTGTTCCCCGACGTCATGCCCGCCAGCAACGACCCGGCGAACAGCCTGACGATCGCCAACGCCTCGAGCAGCGACTACACGCTCACGATCATGAGCTGGACCGCGCTGATCTTCCTCCCGCTCGTGCTCGCGTACCAGGGCTGGACGTACTGGATCTTCCGCAAGCGGCTCACCCGCGAGCACATCCCCGCCGCCGCGCACTGACGGTGCGTCCGCTCGATCCCGCACTCCTGCGCCACGCCCGCTCTGCGCGCTGGTACCTGCTCGTCGGCGCCGTGCTCGCCGGCGCGCAGGCGCTGGCGATCCTCGCCTTCGCGTGGAGCCTCCAGTCGCTCGTGGTCGGCCTCATCGACGGTGCGTCGCTCGCGTCGCTGTCGACCTGGACGGCGTGGTTCGCCGCCGCGGTCGTGGTGCGCGCGCTGGTGGCGTGGGGGTGGGATGCCGCGGGCACGATCGGCGCCGCAGCCGTCGCGTCCGAGCTGCGCGTGGCGGCCCTGCGCGCGCTCGGGCGGTCGCCCGGGCGTCGGATCGACTCGACGGTCGACACCGCGGTCGCGGTCGGCGGCGGGCTCGACGCGCTGCAGCCGTACTTCGGCCGGTTCCTGCCGCAGCTGGTCGCGACCGTCGTGGTCGTGCCGACGCTGGTGCTCGCGGTGCTCGTCGCCGACCCGCTCTCGGGGCTCATCCTCGTGATCGTGCTGCCGCTGGTGCCCGTGTTCATGGTGCTCATCGGACTGGTCACGCGCGCGGTGCAGGAGCGCCAGTGGGCGGCGCTCACGCACCTGTCGCGTCAGTTCCTCGAGCTGGTCGGCGGCCTGTCGACGCTCATCGTGCACGGTCGCCAGCATCGCCAGGAGGCGCGCATCCGCGCCGACACCGACGACTACCGCGTGCGCACGATGCGCGTGCTGCGCGTGACGTTCCTCAGCTCGTTCGTGCTCGAGCTCGCGGCGAGCCTGTCGGTCGCGCTCGTGGCGGTCTCGATCGGCCTCCGGCTCGTCGACGGCACCGTCGCGTTCGCCGCCGGCCTGTTCGTGCTGCTGCTCGCGCCCGAGGTCTTCCTGCCCGTGCGCAACGTCGGCGCGCAGTTCCACGCATCGGCCGAGGGCATCACGGCCGCGCGGAACGTGCTCGCGCTCATCGACGCGCCGGACGAGGACGGGGCGGATGCCGCCGTGAGCCGGCCCGCCGACCCGGGCGCCCCGTCGGACGACGACGTCGTGCTCGACCTCCGGGGCGTGTCGATCGCCTACGACGGACGAGCGGCGGTGCACGGCCTCGACCTCGTGCTGCGCCGGGGGGAACTCGTCGCCCTCGGCGGGCCCAGCGGCGCCGGCAAGTCGTCGGTGCTGGGTGCCGTGCTCGGGTTCGTGCCGCACGAGGGGGCGATCACCGTCGACGGCCGTTCCGACGCCGCGTCGCGTCGCGACCGGCTCGCGTGGGCGGGCCAGGAGGCCGTGCTGCTGCCCGGCACGGTCGCGGAGAACGTGGCGCTGGGTGAGCCCGAGCCGCACCCCGAGGCGGTGCGTCGGGCGCTGCGCGATGCCGCGAGTGACGACGTCGCCCCCGAGCAGCCGATCGGCGCCCGCGGCGAGGGACTGTCGGGCGGGCAGACCGATCGCGTGGCCATCGCCCGGGCGCTGCACCGCCTGCGGGTGCGTGACCTGCCGCTCCTGCTGCTCGACGAGCCCACTGCTGCGACGGACCCGGAGCGCGAGGCGGTGCTCGTGCACACCCTGCGCGGGCTCGCCCGGGAGGGACGCGCCGTGCTCGTCGTGAGCCACCGCCCGGCCGTGCTCGAGGCCGCAGACCGCGTGGTGCGCATCGAGGCGGTGACGCATGTCGGCTGAACGGAACCGGTCGCTGCGCCTCGCGATGCCGCCCGCGCGGCGTTTCGCGCTGCCCGTGCTGCTCGGCGCGCTCTCGGCCGGGTCGACGATCGCGCTCCTCGCGGCATCCGCCTGGCTGATCGCTCGCGCGGCCGAGCAGCCGCCCATCCTGTTCCTCTCGCTCGGCGTCGTGGGCGTGCGCGCGTTCGCGATCGGCCGGGGCCTGTTCCGCTACCTCGAGCGCCTCACCGGGCACGACGCCGCGTTCCGGCAGCTCGCGGACCTGCGGGTCGGCATGGTGCGGCGCATCGTGCCGCTCGCGCCCGACGGACTCGCCGCCACCCGACGCGGCGACCTGCTCGCGCGGTTCACCGACGACGTCGACGAACTGCAGGACCTGCCGCTCCGCGTGGTGCAGCCGGTCGCCGGCGCCGTGATCGCGATCGTGCTCGCGCTGGCGGGCATCGCCTGGCTCGCGCCGGGGGCGGCGCTCGTCGTCGCGCTCGTGCTCGTGCTCGGCCTGCTGGTCGCGACCCTGGGGCAGGGCGTGCTCTCGGTGCGCGCCGAGCGTCGCATCGCCCCGCTGCGCGGCTCGCTCGCCGACGCCGTGCTCGCGCACGTGCAGGGGCTGCCGACGCTCGTCGCGTACGACGCGGAGGGCGCGTCGCTCGCGCGCGTCGCCGACGTCGACGCCCGGCTCCGGCGGGCACGCGTGCGGGCGGCCGTCGGGTCGGGCCTCGCCGGGGCGGCGGTCGCGATCACGGCCGGTGCCGCAGTGCTCGGTGCCATGCAGGCGGCCGCCGGCCCGCTCGCCGCCGGTGCGCTCGGCGGGCCCGAGTTCGCGATCGTCGTGCTCGTGCCGCTCGCGATCCTCGAGGTCGCGGGCGTCGTGCCGGTCGCCTGGGCGACCTGGCGGACGGTGCGGCGGAGCGCCGAGCGGGTCGACGGCGCGGTGCCGGAGGACCTGCCGGCGGGCCTGCCGACGCCCGTCGCCGCGCCGCAGCAGCTGCCGGCCGGGACCGACGGTCCGCCGCTGCTCGAGCTGCGCGACGTGCGCGCCTCGTGGCCGGACCTCGCGGGCGTCGGCGCGAGTCACGCGCTCGGGGGCGTCGACCTCGTCGTGCGGCCGGGCGAGCGGGTGCTGGTGCGCGGCCCGAGCGGCGCCGGCAAGACGACGCTCGCGCACGTGCTCGTCGGGTTCCTCGCGTACGAGGGGTCGTTCCGGGTCGACGGCGTGGAGGCATCGGAGGTCGACGCCGATCGCCTGCGCGAGCGCATCGGGCTCTGCGAGCAGCGGCCGTGGCTGTTCGACACCGACATCCGCCAGAACCTGCTGTTCGCGCGCGACGACGCCGACGACGACGCACTGCTCGCCGTGCTCGACCGGGTCGGCCTCGGCGACTGGGTGCGCGAGCGCGGCGGGCTCGACGCGTCGGTGGGCGAGCGCGGCGCGCTCGTGTCGGGCGGGCAGGCGCAGCGCATCGCGCTCGCGCGGGCGATGCTCGCCGACTTCCCGGTGCTCGTGCTCGACGAGCCGACCGCGAACGTCGACCAGGAGCGCGCCGACGCGCTGCTCGCCGACCTCCTCGCGGCGGGCGCCGACGGTCGCACGGTCATCCTGATCTCGCATGATCGCGTCGACCCGTCGCTCGTCGACCGCACGGTCGTCTGCGCCGACGGGCGCGTCCCCGCCGCCACCTGACCTCGCGCGTCGGAGCGGTCGGCAGCGCCTGCGTCCGCGTCGTACGCTGAGGGGATGCCGTCGCAGATCCGGAGCCTCGTCCTGCCCGGATGGCGCGACCCCGAGCGCGTGTTCCTGGCGCTGGGCGCGACTGCCGAGCGGGTCGTGTGGCTCGATGCGGGCCCGGATGCTGCGGAGGGGCGCAGCATCCTCGCGATCGCCGCGCCCGGTGACCGTGCCGTCACGGCGACGTGCGAGGCCTCGCCCGACGACGTGTACGCGCTGCTGCGCGAGCCGCTCGCGGAGGGCGCTGCGGACGGTCGCGAGCACCGGGGCGCCCCGAGTCCGATCGGCTGGATCGGCTGGTTCGGGTACGAGTTCGGCGCCCGCACCCTCGGGCTGCCCGCCGCCCCGACGACCGTGCCCGAGGCGGCCTTCGTGTTCGCCGACCGCGCGGTGGTGTTCGACCACGGCGCGCGCCGGGTGCAGCTCGAGTGGCTCGAGCGGGCGGATGCCCCGGGCGAGCGCGCGGCGAGCGGCACGGAGCCGGGGGAGACGTGGGCGCGCGCGACCGCGGCGGCGATCAGCGCGCTGCCCGAGACGGCGCCGGGCACGGGAGACGACCCGGTCGCGGGCCCGACGCTGCCGGAGGCATCCGCGCCCCCCACCGTGCGCTGGCGGCACGCCGCGGACGCGTACGAGCGCATGATCGCCGCGTGCCAGGCCGCCATCGCGCGAGGCGACGCCTATCAGCTGTGCCTCACCAACCGCATCGAGGTCGACGTCGAGGTCGACCCGGTGGCCGCGTACCTGCGCCTGCGCCGGTCGAGCCCGAGCCACCACGGGGCGTTCCTGCGGCTCGCGGAGGTCGCGCTGCTCAGCGCGTCGCCCGAGCAGTTCCTGGAGGTCGGCACCGACGGCACGGTGTCGACGAAGCCCATGAAGGGCACGCGCCCGCGCGGGGCCGACCCGGTGCGCGACGCGGAGCTGCGTGACGAGCTGCTGGCGAGTGAGAAGGAGCGGGCGGAGAACCTGATGATCGTCGACCTCATGCGCAACGACCTCGCCCGGGTCGCGGAGGTCGGCGGCGTCGCGGTGACCAGCCTGCTCGCGGTGGAGCAGTACCCGCACGTGCACCAGTTGGTGTCGACGGTCACGGCTCGCCTGCGGCATCCGCTCACCGCCCTCGACGCCGTGCGCGCGGCCTTCCCGGCGGGGTCGATGACGGGAGCGCCGAAGGAGAGCGCGATGCGGATCCTGCACGGGCTCGAGGGCGGGCAGCGGGGTGTCTACTCGGGCGCGTTCGGCCGCATCGGCATCGATGGCAGTGCCGACCTCGCCATGGTGATCCGCACGATCGTGGTCGCCGCAGACGGAGTGTCGATCGGCACCGGCGGGGGCATCACGGCGCTCTCCCACCCGGCCGAGGAGGTCGAGGAGACCCGGCTGAAGGCCCGAGCGCTGCTGGCGGTGCTGGGCGTGGTGGCCGACGACCGCTGAGGGGGGCGGCGCTCCCGCGCGGAGTGGGTAGGCTGGTGGCTCGGATCCGACGCTTCGGCGTGCCCGCGATCCCCACTGCGTATCCCCCCATGAATGAGAGTCACGTGGCACACGAGCACGACACCACGCCCCAGTCCGGCGACGCGGACCAGTACGACTTCGCCGCCCTCCAGGACAAGTGGCTGCCGCGCTGGGAGGCGCTCGATCCGTTCCGCGCCGGCCGCCCCGGCGACACGCGCCCGCGCAAGTACGTGCTCGACATGTTCCCGTACCCGTCGGGCGACCTGCACATGGGCCACGCCGAGGCCTTCGGCTACGGCGACATCGTGGCGCGCTACTGGCGCCAGCAGGGTTTCGACGTGCTGCACCCCATCGGCTGGGACTCGTTCGGCCTGCCCGCCGAGAACGCCGCGATCAAGCGCGGCGTGGACCCCAAGGGGTGGACCTACGACAACATCGCCCAGCAGAAGGCGAGCTTCCGCACCTACGCGCCCTCGTTCGACTGGTCGCGCGAGCTGCACACGAGCGACCCCGAGTACTACACGTGGAACCAGTGGCTGTTCCTGAAGCTGTACGAGCAGGGCATCGCGTACCGCAAGGAGGGCCAGGTCAACTGGTGCCCCAACGACCAGACGGTGCTCGCGAACGAGCAGGTCATCGACGGGCACTGCGAGCGCTGCGGGTTCGAGGTCACCAAGAAGTCGCTGACCCAGTGGTACTTCCGCGTCACCGACTACGCCGACCGCCTGCTCGACGACCTGAACCAGCTCGAGGGCCGCTGGCCGTCGAAGGTGCTGGCCATGCAGCGCAACTGGATCGGCCGCTCGACCGGTGCCGACGTCGAGTTCGAGATCGAGGGCCGCGAGGAGCGCATCAGCGTCTTCACCACGCGCCCCGACACGCTCTTCGGCGCGACCTTCATGGTCGTCGCGCCCGACTCGCCGCTGGCCGCCGAGCTGGCGGCCGGTGCGGGCCCCGAGGTGCAGGAGCGCTTCGGGACGTACCTGCACCAGGTGCAGTCCGAGACCGAGATCGACCGCCTGAGCGCCGAGCGCCCGAAGACCGGCGTGTTCCTCGACCGCTACGCGATCAACCCGGTCAACGGCGAGCGCCTGCCGATCTGGGCGGCCGACTACGTGCTGGCCGACTACGGCCACGGCGCGATCATGGCCGTGCCCGCGCACGACCAGCGCGACCTCGACTTCGCGCGTGCCTTCGACCTGCCGGTGCGCGTGGTCGTCGACACGAACGCGCCGATCACCGGGGCGATCCCGGTCATCCCGCTCGACGAGCACGGCGTGCCGATGCTGCCCGACGAGGCGCCGTCGGAGAACCCGGCCGACACGGGCGAGGCGCTCACGGGCGACGGCCGCATGATCAACTCGGGCCCGCTCGACGGGCTGAGCAAGCGCAACGCGATCCGCAAGGCGATCGACCTGCTGGCCGAGCGCGGCACGGGGCGGGCCTCGAAGAACTACCGCCTGCGCGACTGGCTCATCTCGCGCCAGCGCTACTGGGGCACGCCCATCCCGATCATCCACTGCGCCGAGTGCGGCGAGGTGCCGGTGCCCGAGGACCAGCTGCCCGTGCGCCTGCCCGATGCCGAGGGCCTCGACCTGCGCCCGAAGGGCACGAGCCCGCTCGGCGGGGCGGACGACTGGGCGAACGTGGCCTGCCCGAAGTGCGGCGGCGACGCCCGCCGCGACTCCGACACCATGGACACGTTCGTCGACAGCTCGTGGTACTACCTGCGGTACCTGAACGCCGACGACCCGACGCGCGCGTTCGACCCCGCCGAGGCGGAGAAGTGGGCGCCGGTCGACCAGTACGTCGGCGGCGTCGAGCACGCCATCCTGCACCTGCTGTACGCCCGATTCGTCACCAAGGTGCTGTTCGACCTCGGCTACCTGAGCTTCACCGAGCCGTTCACGTCGCTGCTCAACCAGGGCATGGTGATCATGGACGGCTCGAAGATGTCGAAGTCGAAGGGCAACCTGGTCGAGTTCGCCGGCGAGCTGCGCGCCCACGGCACCGACGCGCTGCGCGTCACGCTCGCGTTCGCGGGCCCGCCCGAGGACGACATCGACTGGGCCGACGTCTCGCCCGTGGGGTCGGCGAAGTTCCTCGCGCGCGCCTGGCGCATCTCGGGCGAGGTCTCCTCGCCGACCGATGTCGAGTGGAAGGGCGGCGACGTCGCCCTGCGCCGCGTCACGCACCGGTTCCTGGCGGATGCCCCGGGGCTGGTCGAGGCCTTCAAGTTCAACGTGGTCGTGGCCCGCCTCATGGAGCTCGTGAACGCGACCCGCAAGGCCATCGACTCGGGCCCCGGTGCGGGCGACGCGGCGGTCCGCGAGGCCGCCGAGGTCACGGCGATGGCGCTGAACCTGTTCGCCCCGTACACGGCGGAGGACATGTGGGAGCGCCTCGGCTACGAGCCGACGGTCGCGCTCGCGCAGTGGCGCAAGGCCGACCCGACGCTGCTCGTCGAGGAGTCGGTCACCACGGTCGTGCAGGTCGACGGCAAGGTGCGCGACCGTCTCGAGGTCTCGCCGAAGGTCTCGACCGACGAGCTCGAGCAGCTCGCCCGCGCCTCGGCGGCGGTGCAGCGCTCGGTCGGCGACCGCGAGATCGCCAACGTGATCGTGCGCGCGCCGAAGCTCGTGAACATCGCCACCAGGCGCTGACGCGCGGGTCGCTCCTCCACACCGTCCCGCCGTTTGGCTGAGGCGGGTGGGGCGACGGATGCCCCCGGGCGGGCGCGCGTGCGCGCCTAGCGTGCGAGCGTGCCCGAGCCCGCTCCCGACGACCCCGGTGCCGACCTCGCCCCGAGCGCGCGTCGGCCGCGCCTGCGCATCGGCGTGGGTGCGGCGGTGGTGCTGTTCCTGGGCTCGCTCGGGGGCGCCGCGCTGCTCTCGGCCTGGTCGGGCGGTGGCGGCACGGTCGAGGTGCCCGTCGAGGCCTCGGCGTCGCCGACGGACGCGGCGGTCGTGCTCGAGGAGTCGGTGCTGCTTGTGCACGTGGCCGGGGCGGTGCGGCAGCCGGGACTCGTGCAGCTCGCGCAGGGCGCGCGCGTCGTCGACGCGATCGCGGCCGCCGGCGGGCTCGCCGAGGATGCGGCCGCCGACGCGGTGAACCTGGCGCGGCCGGTCGCCGACGGCGAGCAGCTCGTCGTGCCGGTCGTGGGGGAGGAGCCGGCGGCGGGCGCCGTGGCACCGGGCGTCTCGGGAGACGGTCGGGTGCGGCTCGGCACGGCCGACGCGGCGACGCTCGAGACGCTGCCCGGCATCGGCCCGGCGCTCGCGCAGCGCATCATCGACTGGCGCACGGCGAACGGCGGGTTCAGCGACGTCGAGCAGCTGCGCGAGGTCGCCGGCATCGGCGAGGTCACGCTCGGTCGGCTGCGCGACCTGGTCGTTCCGTGATCGAGGTGCGTGCGGAAGTCGACCTGCGCCTCGCGCTGCCGGCGGCCGCAGGGTGGATCGCCACGCTCGTGCTGGTCGGCGTGCCCGACGTGGCGTGGTGGGTCGCCGGCGCGTCGTGGGCGGCCGCCGTCGCGGTGCTGGTCGTCGCGGTGCGCCGTGCGCGAGGCGTCGGGCGGTCGACCGGCATTGGCGCGCTCGGTGCGATCGCGGTCGGTGCGGCCGTGGTGGGTCTCGTCGCAGCGGCGATCGGGGTCGCCGAGGGTCGCCGATCGGTTCCGCTCGAGACGACACCCGGTGCGGCGTGGGAGCTGCGCGTCGACGGACGCGCGGACGCGGCGTTCCCCGGATTCGACGGCGAGGCGCAGCTGCGGTTCCCGGCGACGGTTCTGGCGGTGCATCCGGCCGGAGACGGCGCCGCGATCACCGGGCTCGATGTCGCCGTCCGCGTGACCGTGCCCGCGGCCGACCCGACGCCGGTGTTCGGTGCACGCGTCCGGATCGAGGTCGCGTCGGCGCGGCCGGCGGAATCGGGGGATCGCGCCGTGCTGCTCGTGCGTGCCGCGGACCCGCCGGAGGTCGTGCACCTGCCGGCGTGGTCCGCGTGGGCGGGCGGGCTCGGTGCGGGCTTCGCCGCGGCGGCCGAGGCGCTGCCCGGCGACGGCGGCGCGCTCGTGCCCGGCCTCGCGGTCGGCGACACCACGGCGGTCGGCGACGACCTCGACGCGGCCATGAAGGACAGCTCGCTGAGTCACCTGACGGCGGTGTCGGGCGCGAACTGCGCGATCGTCACGGCTGCGGGGCTCGCGGCGGCGTCGCTCGCCGGGCTCGGCCGCCGTACGCGCGTGGCGGTCGGCGGTGCGGCGCTGCTGGGGTTCGTCGCGATCGTGACGCCAGAGGCGAGCGTCGTCCGTGCTGCCACCATGGCCGGAGTCGTGCTGGTCGCGCTCGCGCTCGGACGCGGCGGGGGAGGCGTGCCGGCGCTCTCGGTGGCGGTCGTGGGGCTGCTGGCGTTCGACCCGTGGTTCGCGCGCGATGCGGGGTTCGCCCTCTCGGTGCTCGCGACCGCCGGGCTCCTCGTGCTCGCGCCGCCGATCGCGCGCAGGCTCGGCCGCGTCATGCCCGTGCCGCTCGCGGAGGCGCTCGCGCTGTCGATCGCCGCGCAGCTCGCGTGCCAGCCGGTGCTCACGTTGCTCGAACCCGCCGTGCCGGTGTTCGGCGTCGCCGCGAACCTCCTCGCCGCGCCGGCGGCTCCCGTCGCCACGGTCGTGGGCCTGCTCGCGTGCCTGGTGCTGCCGGTGCTGCCCGGAGTCGCGCACGCGCTGCTCTGGATCGCGTGGCTGCCGGCCGGCTGGATCGCCGCACTCGCGCGCACGACCGCCGGGATGCCCGGCGCGTCCGCAGGTGTGCCCGCGGGCCCGCTCGGGGTGGTGCTGGTCGCCGCAGGCGTGCTCGCGATCGTGTCCCTCTGGCTGGGCGGCCGGCGGCGCCTGCGCGGCGTCGCGGCGTCCGCCCTCGTGGTGCTCGTGGGTGCATGGGCCGGCTGGGGCTGGGCCGCCGACGCGTTGCGCACGGCGGACCGCCCGTCCGACTGGGTGCTCGCCGCCTGCGACGTGGGGCAGGGCGACGCCGTGCTCGTGCGGGCGGGCGGCGCGACCATGCTGGTCGACACCGGTCCCGATCGGCGGGCACTGAGCGGATGCCTCGGGGCGCTCGGCGTCCACCACGTCGACGTGCTGGTGCTCTCGCACTTCGACGCCGACCACGTCGGTGCGACCGAGGCCCTCGCCGGCCGGGTCGGGCTCGTCGTCGTCGCCGACGCGGACGATCCACGCGAGGCGGCCGCGCTCGCACCGCTGGCCGGCACCGAGGTCGCGCGCGTCTCGGTCGGCGACACGGGTTCCGCCGGAGACATCCGCTGGAACGTGCGCTGGCCGCGGTCGGGCGCGACCGGCGGCAACGACGCGAGCGTCGCGATGCTCGTCGACGCCGGCGGGTTGCGCACCGCGTTCCTCGGCGACCTCGGCGAGGACGCGCAGCGGGCGATGGCCGCGAACGGGCTCGGGCGGGCCGACGTCGTGAAGGTCGCGCACCACGGCTCGGCCGAACAGCACGTCGGAGTGTACGAGCAGCTCGGCGCTCGCGTGGGGCTCGTCAGCGTGGGAGCGGACAACGGCTACGGGCATCCCACCGACCGCGCCCTCGACCTCGTGCGCGCCGGGGGCGGCGTGCCGGTGCGCACCGACGAATCGGGCCTGGTGCTCGTCGCCCAGCGCGATGGCGCGCCGGTGATCTGGGTCGAACGAGACGCGACGGCGACGTCGACCGGTGCACCGCCGGCGTGGGCGGGCGCCGGTAGACTCGGCGCCGACCCGAACGGCGGGTCGCGACGAGGAGGAATCGCGTGGCCCGCACCGCCCGACCGGCACGAACCGCCAAGGCGAAGGTCGCGATTCCGCAGCTCGACTGGCACGAGATGCGCCCCGCGCCCGTCGTGCTCGTGACCGGGTCCGAGGGCTTCCTCGCCGACCGCGCGATGCGGCGACTGCGCGACGATCTCCGGGCCGCCGACGCGTCGCTCGAGGTGACCGACGTCGACGCCGCATCCGCCAGTCGCGGCGAACTGCTCACGCTCGCGAGCCCGTCGCTGTTCGGCGAACCGCGGCTCATCCGGGTCGAGGCGGTCGAGAAGTGCAGCGACGACTTCCTCGCCGATGCGCTCGAGTACCTCGAGGCACCCGCCGACGACACGACCGTCGTGCTGCGGCACGCCGGCGGCGCCCGGGCGCGCAAGCTCCTCGAGGCGATCCGCGGCGGCGCGGGCGGCGGCATCGAGATCGTCTGCGCCGAGATCAAGCGCGACTCCGACCGGTACGAGTTCGCCGCGCTGGAGTTCCGCGCCGAGAAGCGGCATGCCACGCCCGGTGCCGTGCGCGCGCTCGTCTCCGCGTTCGCCGACGACCTCGCCGAGCTCGCCGCCGCGTGCCGCCAGCTCATGGCCGACGAGGCGGGCGAGATCACCGAGCAGACCGTCGCGCGCTACTACGGCGGCCGGGTCGAGACCACCGCGTTCGTCGTCGCCGACCAGGCGATCGCCGGGCGCCACGGCGAGGCCCTGCGCGCGCTGCGCCAGGCGTTGCAGTCGGGCGCCGACCCGGTGCCCATGGTCGCGGCCGTCGCCGTGAAGCTGCGCACGATGGCGAAGGTGTCCGGCACGCGCGGCAACTCGGGTCAGCTCGCGAAGGAGCTCGGCCTCGCGCCGTGGCAGGTCGACCGCGCCCGGCGCGACCTGTCGGGGTGGGACGACGAGGGGCTCGGCGTCGCGATCCAGGCGCTCGCGACTGCGGACGCGAACGTGAAGGGCGCGGGCCGCGACCCCGTGTTCGCGCTCGAGCAGCTCGTCGGCGTCATCGCGCGACGCGGTCGCTGAGTGGCATCCGCTCGGGCCCGCCGGGGCATCCGCTCGTCGTCATGAGCGCCGTGACCGGCGCGCGCACCCACTGACCCGCGCACGCACCCCACGCGGACGCGAAACGGGGCCCCGCCGTGCGGCGGGACCCCGTCTCGAATGCTGCGGCGCGACCTAGAGCGCGGCGGCCTGCTTCGCGATGGCCGACTTGCGGTTCGCGGCCTGGTTCTTGTGGATGACGCCCTTGCCGGCGGCCTTGTCGAGCTTGCGGCTCGCGACCTGCACGGCCTCGACGGCCTTCTCCTTGTCGCCCGAGGCGATCGCCTCGCGCGCCTGGCGCACGGCGGTCTTCACCGAGCTCTTCACGGCCTTGTTGCGCTCGTGCGCCTTCTGGTTGGTCTTGTTGCGCTTGATCTGCGACTTGATGTTTGCCACGTAGGTTCGCTTTCGTTGTGTCGATCGGATGGAGCCGTTCGGTGGGAGGGCACCTCGCGGCGATTCGTGCGGGGTGGGACCCACACGCAAGCCAACAGGCAACGATACCAGCACCGCCTGCGAGACGCCAATGCCGGACGCGTGTCGGCGCGCCGCCCCAGCATGGGAGAATCGAGCACGATGTCCCCTCGAGCCGTACACCCTCCGACGCCTGCTGCCACCGATCCGGCGCGCATCCGCAACTTCTGCATCATCGCGCACATCGACCACGGCAAGTCGACCCTCGCCGACCGCATGCTGCAGATCACGGGCGTGGTCAGCGACCGCGACATGCGCGCGCAGTACCTCGACCGCATGGACATCGAGCGCGAGCGCGGCATCACCATCAAGAGCCAGGCCGTGCGCATGCCGTGGGAGGTCGACGGCGACGCCTACGCGCTGAACATGATCGACACCCCCGGCCACGTCGACTTCACCTACGAGGTGTCCCGATCGCTCGCCGCGTGCGAGGGCGCGATCCTGCTCGTCGACGCCGCGCAGGGCATCGAGGCGCAGACGCTCGCGAACCTCTACCTGGCGCTCGAGAACGACCTCACGATCATCCCGGTGCTGAACAAGATCGACCTGCCCGCGGCCGAGCCCGACAAGTACGCGCGCGAACTCGCCGACCTCATCGGCGGGTCGCCCGACGACGTGCTGCGCGTCTCGGGCAAGACCGGCGAGGGCGTCGAGGAGCTGCTCGACCGCGTCGTCGAGCTCATGCCCGCGCCCGTCGGCGACGCCGATGCGCCCGCCCGCGCGATGATCTTCGACTCCGTGTACGACGCCTACCGAGGCGTCGTCACCTACATCCGCATGATCGACGGCCGGCTCTCGCCGCGCGAGCGCATCCAGATGATGTCGACCAAGGCGACCCACGAGCTGCTCGAGATCGGTGTGAGCGCGCCGGAGCCGAAGCCCTCGAAGGGCCTCGGGGTCGGCGAGGTCGGCTACCTCATCACGGGCGTGAAGGACGTGCGCCAGTCGCGCGTCGGCGACACCGTGACCACGGCCGCCAAGGCGGCATCCGACCCGCTGCCCGGCTACACCGACCCCAAGCCGATGGTGTTCTCGGGGCTCTACCCCCTCGACGGCAGCGACTACCCCGAGCTGCGCGAGGCCCTCGACAAGCTGAAGCTGTCGGATGCCGCGCTGGTGTACGAGCCCGAGACCTCCGTCGCACTGGGCTTCGGGTTCCGCTGCGGGTTCCTCGGCCTCCTCCACCTCGAGATCATCTCCGAGCGCCTGCGCCGCGAGTTCGGCCTCGACCTCATCGCCACCGCACCGTCGGTGGTCTACGAGGTCACCACCGAGGACGGCCGCAACATGGAGGTCACGAACCCGAGCGAGTTCCCGACCGGCGTGAAGGTCGCCGAGGTGCGCGAGCCCGTGGTGCGCGCCGCGATCCTCGCGCCGAAGGACTACGTCGGCACGATCATGGAGCTCTGCCAGAGCCGCCGCGGCAACCTGCTCGGCATGGAGTACCTCGGGGAGGACCGCGTGGAGCTGCGCTACAGCATGCCGCTCGGCGAGATCGTCTTCGACTTCTTCGACCAGCTGAAGTCGAAGACCGCCGGCTACGCGAGCCTCGACTACGAGCCCATGGGCGACCAGGCGGCAGACCTCGTGAAGGTCGACATCCTGCTGCAGGGCGACCAGGTCGACGCGTTCAGCGCCATCGTGCACCGCGACAAGGCGTACGCCTACGGCACGCTCATGACCGGGCGCCTCCGCGAACTCATCCCGCGGCAGCAGTTCGAGGTGCCGATCCAGGCGGCCATCGGCGCGCGCATCATCGCCCGCGAGAACATCCGCGCCATCCGCAAGGACGTGCTCGCCAAGTGCTACGGCGGCGACATCTCCCGCAAGCGCAAGCTGCTCGAGAAGCAGAAGGAGGGCAAGAAGCGCATGAAGATGGTCGGTCGCGTGGAGGTGCCCCAGGAGGCGTTCATCGCCGCGCTCTCGGGCGAGACCGAGTCGAGCAAGAAGTAGGCGGATGCGACGTCAGAGCTTCACCGAGCAGTCGGTCGACTACGGGGCGATCGGGGCCACGACCGACCCCGACCTGATGCGCTACCCGCCTGCGGGGTTCAAGCCGGCCGAGCACCGCATCAAGCTCGGCAGTGGGCGGGAGCGGTTCGACCGGTCCGCCGAGGCGCTCATGACGTGGGGCGTCCAGCGCGGCGCGCACCTGCAGGTCGACGACGTGCGGGAGGGCACCGGGGAGCAGTACCTCGGCATCCTGTTCGACGAGGAGGGCACCCCGCTCGAGCAGCAGCCCGCCGATCGGGGCGAGCAGCGGTTCGCGCCCGACGGCACGCCGTTCGTCGCGTCGGGCATGACCGCGACCATCACACGTCGGCGCGGGCTGCCCAGGTTCCGCGCCGAGATGCTGGTCGTCTACGTCGTCGACGAGCCCGATCGCGTCGGCTTCGCGTACGGCACGGTGTCGGGCGCGCCCATGAGCGGCGAGGAGTCGTTCGTCATCGAGCACCGCGAGGACGATTCGGTGTGGCTCACGATCCGCGCGTTCCATCGCCCCGCGGGTCGCTGGGCGCAGGTGTTCGCGCCGTTCGTGCGACGCCAGCGCAAGCAGATCGTGCGCGAGGAACTCGTCGCGCTGCACCCGGCCGGGGCGGTCTAGACCCGTGGCCGGCGCACTGCCGGTCGGCGAACCGGCACCGGAGGACGGGCTCCTGCCGGATTCGGCCGCCGCGGGTGCGACCGCCCGCGCGTTCGGCGTCTACGTGCACGTGCCGTTCTGCCGCGTGCGCTGCGGCTACTGCGACTTCAACACCTACACCGCCGACGAGCTGCGCGGGGCGCGCCGCACGGACTACGCGGGCCAGGCGATCGAGGAGCTCGAGGCATCCGCTCGCGTGCTCGACGCCTCGGGCGTGCCCGCCCGCCCAGCCGCGACCGTCTTCTTCGGCGGCGGCACGCCCACGATGCTGCCGGCCGACGACCTCGTCGCGATGCTCGACGCGGTGCGCCGCGCGCACGGGCTCGCCCCCGACGCCGAGATCACGACCGAGGCCAATCCCGATTCGGTCGATGCGGCGTACCTCGAACGCCTTCGCGAGGGCGGGTTCACGCGCGTGTCGTTCGGCATGCAGTCGGTCGTGCCGCACGTGCTCGCGACCCTCGAGCGCACGCACGACCCGGCGAACGTGCCGCGCGTGGTGCGCTGGGCGCGCGAGGCCGGGCTCGACGTGAGCCTCGACCTCATCTACGGCACGCCGGGGGAGTCGCTGGGCGACTGGGAGCGGAGCCTCGACGCGGTCATCGCGGAGTCGCCCGACCACGTGAGCGCCTACGCGCTCATCGTCGAGGCGGGCACGAAGCTCGCCCGGCAGATCCGTCGCGGCGAGGTCGGCGAGGTCTCCGACGACACGCAGGCCGACATGTACGAGCTCGCCGAGGAGCGGCTGTCGGCGGCCGGGTACGCCTGGTACGAGGTGAGCAACTGGGCGACGGATGCCGCCCATCGATCGCGTCACAACCTCGGCTACTGGCGCGGCGACGACTGGTGGGGGGTCGGTCCCGGCGCGCACAGCCACGTCGGCGGGGTGCGCTGGTGGAACGTGAAGCACCCGGCGGCGTACGCCGAGCGCATCTCGCGCCGGGTCTCGCCGGCCGCCGGCCGGGAGGTGCTCGACGATAACGCGCGCGAGACCGAGCGGGTGCTGCTGCGGTCGCGCATCGCGGAGGGCATCCGGGTCGACAGCCTCGCCGCAGCGGGCCGCGAGGAAGTCGCCGGGCTCATCGCCGACGAGCTCGTGGACGCGAGAGCCGCCCTCGCCGGTGAGCTGGTGCTCACCGTGCGAGGGCGGCTGCTGGCGGATGCCGTGGTGCGCCGGATCACCGACGCCTGAGTGCGCTCGGGCGACTCAGCTGACGAACTTGATCGACAGCGGGTACTTGTACGGCTGGCCCTTGTTGGCGGCGACCGCGGCGATGATGCTGAACACGATGATCAGCACGTAGACCGCGATCACGATCAGGATGCCGACGACCACGATGATGAGGATCGAGCCGATGATGGCCGCGATCGTCATGGTGATCTGGAAGTTCAGCGCCGTCGCGGTGTGGTCGCGCACGAACTGGCCCTTGTCGCGCAGCACCAGGTAGCCGATGAGCGCGGGGATGAATCCGAAGAAGATGCCGCCGATGTGGATCAGCGTCGCCCAGAGCCGCTGGTCGGCGGGGCTCAGGGGCTGGGCCGCACCGGCTGCGGGCTCCTCGGGCGGGGGCGGAGGGGTGGTCTCGGACATGCATGCTCCTCTGCGGTACGGGTCGTTCGTCAATGCTGGCACAGCGCCGCGCCGGGCGACAGGGTGCGCTCCGGCGCGGCGCGGCCGACTACTTGATGAGGCGGATGGCGAACGGGTAGCGGTAGTGGTTGCCGTCCTTGACCTTCGTGAACGCGATGATCGAGAAGATCACGCTGACGACCCACGGCGCATAGTTGAAGAGCGCCAGCGGGGAGAGCAGGCCCCACGAGATCGTGATCAGGATGGTGGTGAGGATCCACAGCGCGATGGACGCGCCGACCATGGTGATCTGGAAGTTCAGCGCCTCCTTCGCCTCGGTGTTGGTGAAGGGGCCGCGGTCCTTGAAGATCAGCCAGATGATCAGCGACGGCAGGAAGCCGAGGATGCCGCCGAGGTGCGCGAACGACGCCCACTGGATGTCCTCCGACTGGGAGAGCGGGCTCGGTGCGGCGGGCTGGGGCTGCTGGGGCTGCTGCGCGTTCGGGTCGGCGGGCTGCTGGTCGGTCATGGCGGACATGCCTTTCGGTGTCGAGTGGTTCCTGAGCGGGATGCGTCGGCAGCACGACCCGGGGGCCGCTGGGGGATGCCTCCGATCACGCTAGTGGCGGCCGGTGCCGCGCGGCAATGCCTGCCCCGGTCCGGCGCGGGGTAGTATTGGCACTCGACTTGACGGAGTGCTAAGGGTGAGCGGAACGGGAGGAGCGCGGATGGTCTCGGAGCGCAGCCTCGCGGTGCTGCGGGCGATCGTGCACGACTACGTGTCCAGCCGCGAGCCGGTGGGGTCGAAGTCGATCGTCGAGCGCCACTCGTTCGGCGTCTCGGCGGCGACCATCCGCAACGACATGGCGCTGCTCGAGGAGGAGGAGCTGATCGCGGCTCCGCACACCTCCTCCGGTCGCATCCCCACCGACAAGGGGTACCGCGTCTTCGTCGACCGGCTCGGCGAGTTCCGCCCGCTGAGCCCGGCGCAGCGGCACGCGATCGAGACCTTCCTCGGCGAGGCGGGCGACCTCGACGAGCTGCTCGCGCGCACCGTGCGCCTGCTCGCGCAGCTCACCAACCAGCTCGCCGTCGTGCAGTACCCGTCGTTCGGCAGCGCCAAGGTGCGCCACGTCGAGCTCGTGCCGGTCGGCGGCACGCGGGTGCTGTGCGTGCTCATCACCGACGCCGGCCACGTCGAGCAGCGCGTGGTCGACGCCGAGCAGGAGGTCGAGGAGGCCGACCTCGCCGACGCGCGGGCGCGGCTGAACGTCGCCGTCGGCGGCATGCCGCTCGGCGACGCGGCGGAACGCCTCGCGGGCATCGACGACCCGGGTGCACCGGCGCTCGCGAAACTGCTGCGCACGGTGGCGGGCACGTTCGCCGAGCAGGCGCGCGCGCAGCGGCACGACCGCCTCGTCGTCGCCGGGGCCGCGAACCTGGTGCGCACCGAGCAGGACTTCGCCGGCAGCATCCTCGACGTCATCGAGGCGATCGAGGAGCAGGTCGTGCTGCTGAAGCTCTTCGGCGAGATGGCCGGCGACCCGCACGGCGTGGCCGTCTCGATCGGGCGCGAGAACGCGCCGTTCGGGCTCGGCGAGACCTCGGTGGTCGCGAGCGACTTCACGGCGCCGGGCCGGGAGATCTCGCGCCTCGGCGTGCTCGGCCCGACCCGCATGGACTACTCGAGCAACATGGCGGCGGTCCGCGCCGTCGCGCGGTACGTGACGCGCATGCTCGGGAACGACTGACCCGGCAACCGGCCAGCCCGGCTGCCGCGACCGACGAAAGGAACCACCCTCGGTGGCAGATCACTACGAAGTCCTGGGCGTCTCGCGCGACGCGAGCGCCGAGGAGATCAAGAAGGCCTACCGGCGACTCGCCCGTGAGCTGCACCCGGACGTGAACCCGGGCGCCGACGCGTCCGAGCGCTTCAAGGAGGTCACGCACGCCTACGACGTGCTGAGCGACCCCAGGCAGCGCCAGCAGTACGACATGGGCGGGCAGCAGGGCTTCGGCGGCCAGCAGGGCTTCGGCGGGTTCGGCGACATCTTCGAGACGTTCTTCGGCGGCGGACAGCAGTCGCGCGGGCCGCGGTCGCGCCGCGAGCGCGGGCAGGACGCCCTGCTGCGCGTGGAGGTCGACCTCGACGAGGTCGTGTTCGGCACCCACCGCGACATCGAGGTCGACACGGCCGTCACGTGCGAGACCTGCCGCGGCAGCTGCTGCCAGCCGGGCACCGCGCCGGTCACCTGCGACATCTGCCACGGCACCGGCAGCGTGCAGCGCTCGGTGCGCTCGCTCCTCGGCAACGTGATGACGTCGAGCCCCTGCGGCACCTGCCGCGGCTACGGCACCGTCATCGCCACGCCGTGCACCACCTGCCAGGGGCAGGGCCGCGTGCGCGCACGGCGCACGGTCGCGGTCGACATCCCCGCCGGCGTGGAGACCGGACTGCGCCTGCAGATGCCGGGCAGCGGCGAGGCCGGCCCGGCCGGTGGCCCGAACGGCGACCTCTTCCTCGAGGTCAAGGTGCGCAACCACGACGTGTTCAGCCGCAACGGCGACGACCTGCTGTGCACCCTCGAGGTGCAGATGACCGATGCGATCCTCGGCACCGAGGCGACCATCAAGGCGCTCGACGGCGACGTCGAGGTCGAGCTGAAGCCCGGCCTGCAGAGCGGCGAGGTCGTCACGGTGAAGGACCGCGGGATCACGCGCCTGCGCGGATCGGGCCGCGGCGACCTGCGCATCGGCATCCAGGTCGTCACGCCCACGAAGCTGGGGCACAAGGAGCGGCAGCTCGTCGAGCAGTTCGCCTCGGCCCGCAAGCAGCCCGCACCCTCCCTCACGCACTTCCAGCAGGGGCTCTTCGCCAAGCTCCGGGACCGCTTCCTCGGCTGACATGGCCAGCCTGTTCCTGCGCGAGGACCTCGGGGCGGATGCCGCGCCGGGGGCGGAACTGGCCCTCACCGGCGACGAGGCACGCCACGCCGTCACGGTCAACCGGGTGCGGGTGGGCGAGGTCATCTCGATCGGCGACGGTCGCGGAACGGTCGCGACCGGCGAGGTGCTGCGCACCGCCCCGCGCGAGCTGGCGATCGAGGTGGCCCGGGTCGAGCGGGCCCCGCGCCCCGAGCGCGGCCTCGTGCTCGTGCAGGCGCTCGCGAAGGGCGACCGGGACGAACGCGCCGTGCAGGCCGCGACCGAGCTCGGCGTCGACGCGGTCGAACCGTGGTCGGCCGCCCGCTCGGTCTCGCGCTGGGACGCGCAGAAGGCGAGGAAGGGCCGCGAACGCTGGGAGAGCATCGCCCGCGAGGCGTCGAAGCAGTCGATCCGGGCCTGGCTGCCCGAGGTGCGCGAGTTGGTCTCGACGGCGGATGTCGCTTCCCACGCGGGCACGCGGCGCACGCTCGTGCTCGAGCCGACGGCCGACGACCGGCTCGTCGACGCCGACCTGGGCGACGCGGGTGACGTGGCGATCGTCGTCGGCCCCGAGGGAGGCATCGCGCCCGAGGAGCTCGACCGGCTCGAGGCATCCGGCGCCCTGCTCGTGCGCATGGGCGGCAACGTGCTGCGAACCTCCACGGCCGGCCCGGCGGCCGTCGCGCTGCTGAGCGCGCGGCTCGGTCGCTGGTGAGCGGCCGCGCGTAGGATGGGGCGCATGCCGAACGACGCCGAACCGACCGTCTTCTCACGCATCGCCGCACGCGAGATCCCGGCCGACGTGGTCGCCGAGACCGACCGCATCATCGCCTTCCGCGACATCGCGCCCAAGGCGCCCGTGCACGTCGTGGTGACCCCGAAGACGCAGGACTACCGCGACGTGGTCGAGCTCGCGGCATCCGACCCCGCCCTGCTCGCCGAGCTCGTCGAGGTCGCCCGCGGCGTCGCCGCCGAACTCGCCGACGGCGACTTCCGCCTCGTGTTCAACAACGGCGCGAACGCGGGCCAGACCGTCTTCCACGTGCACGCGCACGTGCTCGCCGGCGGCCTCGAGGAGGGCAGCCTTGCCGGCTGACGACGAGGAACGCACGTCGTCGCTCGACGCGTCGGGCCCCGCGGAGGCGCGGCTGGCGGTCGACGGCGTCGCCATGGTGCGCCTGCTCGGCCCGCAGGACCGGCTGCTGACGAGCATCGAGCACGAGTACCCCGACGTCGAGGTCCACGTGCGCGGCAACGAGATCGCGCTGCGCGGCCCGGCCGACGGCGTCGAGGCCGTGCGGCGACTCGTGCTCGAACTGCTGGAGCTCGTGCGGAACGGGCAGGAGCTCACGCCCACCGAGGTGCGCACGTCGGCGCGCATGCTCGACGCCGACCCCGCGTCGAGCCCGGCCGAGCTGCTCGGCCAGGTGATCGTCTCGAGCCGCGGCAAGACCATCCGCCCGAAGACCGCCGGCCAGCGCGCCTACGTCGACGCGATCGACGACCACACGATCGTGTTCGGCATCGGCCCCGCCGGCACCGGCAAGACCTACCTCGCCATGGCCAAGGCCGTGCAGGCGCTGCAGCGCAAGGAGGTCAATCGCATCATCCTGACCCGACCGGCCGTGGAGGCGGGGGAGCGGCTCGGGTTCCTGCCCGGCACGCTCACCGACAAGATCGACCCGTACCTGCGACCGCTGTACGACGCGCTGAACGAGATGATGGACCCCGAGCTCGTGCCGAAGCTCCTCGCATCCGGCACGGTGGAGGTCGCGCCGCTCGCGTACATGCGCGGCCGCACCCTGAACGACTCGTTCGTCGTGCTCGACGAGGCGCAGAACACCACGCCCGAGCAGATGAAGATGTTCCTCACCCGCCTCGGCTTCGGCTCGCGCATGGTCGTCACCGGCGACGTGACCCAGATCGACCTGCCGGGCGGCGCGAGCGGCCTGCGGCTCGTCACGCGCATCCTCGGCGACATCGACGACATCCACTTCGCGAACCTCACGAGCGACGACGTGGTGCGCCACACGCTCGTCGGCCGCATCGTCGACGCCTACACCGAGTACGACCAGACGAAGCAGGCGCAGCGCTTCGAGCGCGAGCAGGCCCGCGAGTTCGCCAACCGCGCCGACCGGCGCCGCGGCCAGTCCGGGCCGCGCGACCACCTGCCCCCGCGGAGGAGCACCTCGTGAGCATCGAGATCAACAACGAGTCGGGCATCGAGGTCGACGAGGAGGCGCTGCAGCGGCTCGCGGTGTACGCGCTCGACGCGCTGCACGTGCACGCCGATGCCGAGCTCGCGATCGTGCTCGTCGACGAGGGCGCCATGGAGCAGCTGCACGTGCAGTGGATGGACGAGCCCGGCCCGACCGACGTGCTCAGCTTCCCGATGGACGAGCTGCGACCGGGCACCGAGGACGCCATGGCGCCGCCCGGCCTGCTCGGCGACATCGTGCTGTGCCCCCAGGTCGCCGCCGCACAGGCGCAGGGCGCCGGCCACGGGCTGCTCGACGAGCTGCAGCTGCTCACGGCCCACGGACTGCTGCACCTGCTCGGATTCGACCACGCCGAGCCCGCGGAGGAGAAGGAGATGTTCGGCATCCAGCGCGACATCCTCGTCGGCTTTGCGATGCAGGAACGGCGACGCTGAGCATGGAACCCTGGCTTCTCGGCGGCGCCGCATTCGTGCTCGTCGCCTTCGGCGGCCTGCTGGCCGCGGTCGACTCCGCGATCACCTCGACCTCGCGCGCCGACCTCGCCGACCTCGCCGAGCACGCCCGCGCCAAGCGCGCGCTGCTCGCCATCGCGCACGACACCGGCCCGCACCTGAACGCGCTGAACTTCCTGCGCATCACGGCCGAGATGGCGGCGGCCGTGCTCGTGACGCTCGCGTTCGCGAGCGTGCTCGACAACATCTGGCTCGTGCTGCTCTTCGCCGCGCTGCTCATGTCGGCCGTGTCGTTCGTGCTGGTCGGGGTGAGCCCGCGCAGCGTCGGGCGTGCGCACGCCGACGCCGTGCTGCGGCTCGCCGCGCCGGTCGTGCGCGGCGCTCGCGTGCTGCTCGGCCCGCTGGCCGACGGGCTCGTGTGGCTCGGCAACGTCGTGACCCCGGGCCGCACGCGCCTCGGCGGCGTCGACTCCGAGGAGCAGCTGCTCAGCATGGTCGACGAGGCCGCCGAGCACGCCGTGCTCGAGGAGGACGACCGCGAGCTCATCCACTCGATCTTCGAGTTCAACGAGACCGTGGTGCGCGCCATCATGATCCCGCGCACCGACATGATCACGATCGAGGCCGACGCGCACCTCACCCAGGCGATGGCGCTGTTCCACAAGACCGGCGTCTCGCGCATCCCCGTGATCCGCGACGACGTCGACGACGTGGTCGGCGTGCTCTACCTGCGGGACCTCTCGCGCCTCGGCTTCGAGCGGCCGCTCGACGCCGACGAGCTCGAGATCGCCGAGATCGCGCGCCCGGCCGCGTTCGTGCCCGAGTCGATGAAGGCGGATGCCCTGCTGCGCCAGATGCAGGTCGAGTCGAACCACCTGGCGATGATCGTCGACGAGTACGGCGGCATCGCGGGCCTCGTGACCATGGAGGACCTCATCGAGGAGCTCGTGGGCGACATCTCCGACGAGTACGATCGCGAGGTCGTCGAGGTCGAGGAGCTCGACGACGGCCGGTACCGCGTGAGCGCGCGCCTGCCGGTCGACGAGTTCGGCGACCTGTTCGGCATCGAGCTCGACGACGAGGACGTCGACTCGGTCGGCGGCCTGTTCGCCAAGGTGCTCGGACGGTTGCCGGTGCTCGGCGAGCAGGCGACCCTCAGCGGCCTGGTCATGGTCGCCGACCGCACCGAGGGGCGGCGCAAGCGCCTCAGCACCGTGATCGCCTGGCGCGACCAGGCGCTCATCGACGCGCAGAGCGCGTTCGACGGCGCCGACGACGAACGGAGGAGTGCACGTGGCTGACACCGAGGAGCCCGGCTACCGGGCGGGATTCGTCTCGATCGTGGGCCGGCCGAACGTGGGCAAGTCCACGCTCACGAACGCGCTGGTCGGCGAGAAGGTCGCCATCACGAGTTCGAAGCCCCAGACGACCCGCCGTGCGATCCGCGGCATCGTGCACCGCGACCACGGCCAGCTCATCCTGGTCGACACCCCCGGGGTGCACCGCCCGCGCACCCTGCTCGGCGAGCGCCTCAACTCGCTCGTGCAGGAGACGCTCGGCGACGTCGACGTGATCGCCATGTGCTTCCCGGCGAACGAGGCCATCGGCCCGGGTGACCGGTTCATCAACGAGCAGCTCGACGACTACCCGCGCGCCCGCAAGGTCGCGATCGTGACGAAGACGGATGCCACGTCGAAGGCGAAGGTCGCCGAGCAGCTGCTCGCCGTGTCGGAGCTGCGCGAGTGGGAGCTCATCGTGCCGGTCTCGGCGCCGAAGGGCGAGCAGCTCGACGTGCTCGTCGACGAGCTCATCGCGATGCTGCCCGAGTCGCCGCAGCCGCTCTACCCGGCCGACGCGCTCACCGACGAGGAGACCGTCGAGCGCATCGCCGAGTACGTGCGCGAGGCCGCGCTCGAGGGCGTCTCCGACGAGCTGCCGCACTCGATCGCCGTGACGGTGGACGACATGATCGAGCGCGAGGACGGCTCGCTCATCGAGGTGTACGCGAACCTCTACGTCGAGCGCGAGAGCCAGAAGGGCATCATCATCGGCAAGGGCGGCTCGCGGCTGAAGGCGGTCGGCGCCACGGCACGCGCGCAGATCGAGCCGCTGCTCGGGCGGCGGGTGTTCCTCGCCCTGCACGTGAAGGTCGCGAAGGACTGGCAGCGCGACCCGAAGCAGCTCGGGCGCCTGGGCTTCTGATCGGATGCCGCGGGGCGGCGCCGGCTCAGGGGCATCCGCTCGCTCTGGACACCGCCCGCACGGCTGGTGATAACCTTGATCCGTGTGCTCTGGCCTGCTTCTCCTTAGCTGCCGCGACGAGTCCTAGTTCTCAGGCCTCCCTCGTCGCGGAGTTCGTCGTCGGCTGACACCCCACCAGCGAGAAGCGAGAATCCAGCAATGCAGCACAACCAGAAGCCCACCGCGATGCCCGTGCACCGGTACCGTCCGTTCCACGAGCAGATCCGCGTCGACCTGCCCGACCGCACCTGGCCGGCCAAGCGCATCGAGAAGGCGCCGCGCTGGTGCGCGGTCGACCTGCGCGACGGCAACCAGGCCCTCATCGATCCGATGAGCCCCGAGCGCAAGCGCATCATGTTCGACCTGCTGGTGCGCATGGGCTACAAGGAGATCGAGGTCGGGTTCCCGAGCGCGAGCCAGACCGACTTCGACTTCGTGCGCAGCCTCATCGAGGAAGGCGCCATTCCCGACGACGTCACCATCCAGGTGCTGACGCAGGCGCGCGATCACCTCATCGAGCGCACCTACGAGTCGATTCGCGGTGCGAAGCAGGCGATCGTGCACCTGTACAACTCGACCAGCGTGCTGCAGCGCGAGGTCGTGTTCCGCACCGACCAGCAGGGCATCATCGACATCGCGCTCGCCGGCGCGCGCAAGTGCCGTGAGATGGAGGCCACGGTGCCCGGCACCACGGTCTACTACGAGTACTCGCCCGAGAGCTACACCGGCACGGAGCTCGAGTTCGCCGTCGACGTGTGCAACCAGGTGCTCGAGGTGTTCGAGCCGACGGCCGAGCGCAACGTCATCATCAACCTGCCGGCGACCGTCGAGATGGCCACGCCCAACGTGTACGCCGACTCGATCGAGTGGATGAGCCGCAATCTGGCGTTCCGGGAGCACGTGATCCTGTCGCTGCACCCGCACAACGACCGCGGCACGGCCGTCGCGGCGGCCGAGCTGGGGTACATGGCCGGGGCGGACCGCATCGAGGGATGCCTCTTCGGCAACGGCGAGCGCACCGGCAACGTCGACCTGGTGGCGCTGGGCATGAACCTGTTCACGCAGGGCATCGACCCGCAGATCGACTTCTCCGACATGGACGCGATCAAGCGCACGGCCGAGTACTGCAACCAGCTGGCCGTGCACGAGCGCAGCCCGTGGGCCGGCGACCTCGTCTACACCGCGTTCTCGGGTTCGCACCAGGACGCGATCAAGAAGGGCTTCGAGGCCATGGACGCGCACGCGGCCGAGGTGGGCGTCGGGGCCGGCGACCTGCACTGGGCCGTGCCGTACCTGCCGGTCGACCCGAAGGACATCGGCCGCAACTACGAGGCCGTGATCCGCGTCAACTCGCAGTCGGGCAAGGGCGGCGTCGCGTACCTGCTGAAGACCGACCACGCGCTCGAGCTGCCGCGCCGCCTGCAGATCGAGTTCTCGGGCGTCGTGCAGGCCAAGACCGACGCCGAGGGCGGCGAGGTCACGAGCGAGGAGATCTGGTCGATCTTCACCGACGAGTACCTGCCTGCGCCGCAGGAGCGCCCCGACGACAAGTGGGGCCGCTACGAGCTGCTCTCGATGCGCAGCGAGTCCGACCTGTCGGGCGAGGTGCGCGTGCGCGTGGGCCTGCGCGACGGCGACGAGCGGGTCGACGCCGACGGTTCGGGCAACGGACCGGTCGCCGCGTTCCTCTCGGTGCTCGGTTCCGAGGGCGTCGAGGTGAAGGTGCTCGACTACGCGGAGCACGCGCTGTCGGCTGGCGGCGACGCGCTCGCGGCGGCGTACGTGGAGGCGCAGGTCGACGGCCGCACCCTGTGGGGCGTGGGCATCGACGGCGACATCTCGACGGCGTCGCTCAAGGCGGTCGTCTCGGCGGTCAACCGCGCGCTGCGCACGAGCGTCGCCGAGGCGGCGGTCGAGGAGCCCGCGCTGGTCTGAGCGGTCGGCCCCACGGGGCCGGGCGAGCGGATGCCCCCGGGGCGCGGCAGCGCGCGCCCGACGGGCCGCCCGGCCGCGCCCCGATGACGCCGGCAGCGGCGATACTGGAGTGGTGCCCGTCTATCGAGATGAGGGGGTCGTCCTCCGCACCCACAAGCTGGGCGAGGCCGACCGCATCGTGACGCTGCTGACCCGGCGCCACGGCAAGGTGCGCGCGGTCGCCCGCGGCGTGCGCCGCACCGCCTCGAAGTTCGGGTCGCGGCTCGAGCCGTTCATGGTCGCCGACCTGCAGTTCTACGAGGGGCGCACGCTCGACGTCATCACGCAGGCCGAATCGCTCGGTGCCTACGGTGCGCCGATCGCGGCCGACTACGCCAGCTACACCGCCGCGAACGCCATGGTCGAGACGGCCGACCGCCTGAGCGAGGCGGAGGCATCGACGCCGCAGTACCTCCTGCTGGTCGGCGCGCTGCGCTCGCTGTCGCGGCGCGAGCACGGGGCATCCGCCACCCTCGACTCGTACCTGCTGCGCGCGCTGTCGATCGCGGGCTGGGCGCCGAGCTTCGCCGACTGCGCCCGCTGCGGGCGCCCCGGCCCGCACACCGCCGTCGTCGTGCAGGTCGGCGGCGTGGTCTGCGACGACGACGCCCCTCCGGGCGCCCCGCGCCTCAACGCCGACACGATTGCGCTGCTCGGCGCCCTGCTCGAGGGCGACTGGGCGCACGCGGACGCGGCCGGCGAGCGCCTGCGATCACAGGCCAGCGGCATCGTCGCCGCGTACACCCAGTGGCACCTCGAGCGCGGCCTGCGCTCGCTGCCGCACGTCAGCCGCGAACCGGAGCACACGTGAGTCCCAAGCCGTACACCCACAAGGACGCGGTGCCGTACCGCCCGATCGACTGGACCGGGCTCAAGCCGCCGGCGTTCCCGAAGGGCGCCGTGCCCGAGCACGTGGCGATCGTCATGGATGGCAACGGTCGCTGGGCGAACCGGCAGGGCCTCACCCGCATCGAGGGGCACAAGGCGGGGGAGGAGGTGCTGCTCGACGTGGTCGCCGGCGCGATCCAGGCGGGCGTGAAGCACCTCTCGGTCTACGCGTTCTCGACCGAGAACTGGAAGCGCTCGCCCGATGAGGTGCGCTTCCTCATGGGCTACAACCGCGACGTGCTGCACCGCCGCCGCGACCAGCTCAACGAGTGGAACGTCTCGATCCGCTGGGCGGGGCGGAAGCCGCGGCTTTGGAAGTCGGTGATCGACGAGTTGCAGTACGCCGAGCGCCTGACCGCCGGCAACACGGGGCTCCAGTTCACGATGTGCGTGAACTACGGCGGGCGCAACGAGCTCGTCGACGCAGTCCGATCGATCGCCGACGACGTTGCGGCAGGCCGCATCCGCCCGTCTGCCGTGAGCGAGAAGCTCATCGCCAAGCGGCTCTACGTGCCCGACATGCCCGACGTCGACCTGTTCGTGCGCTCGTCGGGGGAGCAGCGCACCTCGAACTTCCTGCTCTGGCAGTCGGCGTACGCCGAGATGGTGTTCCTCGACACGCTCTGGCCCGACTTCTCGCGGGTCGACCTCTGGCAGGCGATCGAGCTCTACGCGACGCGCAACCGCCGCTTCGGCGGGGCGGTCGACACGCCCGACGCGAAGTAGCGCGGCCGCGGGGTCGGCGCGATGGATGCGCGGGAATGGATCGCCCGTGGCATCGGTTGGCCCTCAGCGTGAGTTCCCCCATCAAGATCGACATCTGGTCCGACATCGCGTGCCCGTGGTGCTACATCGGCAAGCGCCACCTCGAGGCGGGCATCGCCGCGCTCGGTGACGAGGCGCCCGAGGTGGAGATCGAGTACCACTCGTACGAGCTCTCGCCCGACACGCCGGTCGACTTCGAGGGCAGCGCCGCCGACTTCCTCGCCGGCCACAAGCGGCTGCCGGTCGAGCAGGTGCAGGGCATGATCGACCGCGTCGTGGGTATCGCCGCGAACGCCGGACTCGAGTACGACTACGAGGCGCTGCAGCACACGAAGACGCTGAAGGCCCACGAGCTGCTGCACTTCGCGAAGGACCAGGGCCTGCAGCTCGAGCTCAAGGAGCGGCTGCTCAAGGCGTACTTCGTCGACGGTCGTCACGTCGGCCGTATCGACGAGCTCGTCGCGCTGGGGGCCGAGGTCGGCCTCGATGCGGATGCCGCGCGCGAGGCGCTCGACTCGGGCCGCTACGCCGCCGCAGTGCAGGCCGACATCGCTCAGGCCGCGGCCTACGGCATCCAGGGCGTGCCCTTCTTCGTCATCGATGGCAAGTACGGCGTCTCCGGGGCGCAGCCGGCCGAGCTCTTCAGCCAGGCGCTTACCCAGGTCGCCGGCGAGCGCGAGGCGGTCGCGTGAGCACGGAGCAGGCGACGGATGCCCCTGAGCTGACGGATGCCCCTGGTCAGACGGCTCCCGCCGCATCGGCGCCGTTCGCGATGCTGACCGGCGACCCGTCCGCCGCCTCGTGCGAGGGCGACGCCTGCCTCGTCCCCGGAACAGAGCCCGCCGACTCCTGATCCCGTGTTCGCGGATGCGGAGATTCTCCGCGACACTCCGCAGGCGGCATCCGCTCACCGGCGTGTCGGCCGACATCTCCGCATCCGCGTGCGGGCCGCGCGCGTGAGCGGCCTCACTCCGGCTCGCTGATGTCGGCGACGGTCGCGTCGAGCGCCGCGATGAGCGCGTCGGCCTCGACGAACAGGCTGCGGCCGTGCTCGCCCGCCCCCATCGAGACCCGGCGCCCCACGACGGCCTCGTCGACGACCACCGGCCATTCCGTGTGCGACCCGAGCGGCGTGATGGTGCCGCGTTCGTAGCCGGTCGCGGCGAGCGCGAGCGACGCCTCGGGCAGGCGCAGCTTGTTCACGCCGAGCAGCGTCCGCAGCTTCGGCCAGGAGATCTTCCGCCCACCCGGCACGAGCGCGAAGACGTAGGTGTCGTCGCTGCGCTTGACGACGAGCGACTTCACGATGTCGCCCGGCGTGATGCCGAGCAGCTCGGCCGCCTCCTCGAGGCTGCGCGCCGCGGGCCGCTCGATCACGTCGATCTCGAGCCCGCGCTCGGCGGCGTCGGCGCGCACGCGCTCGACTCCCGCGAGTCCCTCGAATCGTGGCATCCGCGTCCTCCCCGCACTCGATCTGCCCGAATCCTACGCGCCGCCGACCCGCACCGGACCGGAACGCCCGCGTCGTCTGGGAGAATCGGAGTCGATGCCAACGATCACCACCCCCGCACGCCCGCTCTCGATCGGCCCGATCGAGCTCGAGGTGCCCGTCGTGCTCGCGCCGATGGCGGGCATCACGAACACGGCGTTCCGCCGCCTCTGCCGCGAGTACGGCGCGGGCCTGTACGTGAGCGAGATGATCACGAGCCGCGCGCTCGTCGAGCGCACGCCCGAGTCGATGCGCCTGATTCGCCACCACGAGTCGGAGACGCCGCGGTCGATCCAGCTGTACGGCGTCGACCCGAAGACCGTCGCCGAGGCCGTCACGATGCTGGTCGCCGAAGACCGCGCAGACCACATCGACCTGAACTTCGGCTGCCCCGTGCCGAAGGTCACGCGCAAGGGCGGCGGCGCGGCGCTGCCGTGGAAGACCGACCTGTTCCGCGCGATCATCGAGGGCGCGACCCGTGCCGCGGGCGACGTGCCGCTCACGATCAAGATGCGCAAGGGCATCGACGGCGACCACCTCACCTACCTGGAGGCCGGGCGCATCGCGGAGGGTGCCGGCGTGGCATCCGTCGCCCTGCACGCCCGCACGGCGAGCGAGTTCTACAGCGGTCAGGCCGACTGGTCGGCGATCACGAAGCTCAAGGAGACCGTCACGAGCGTGCCGGTGCTCGGCAACGGCGACATCTGGTCGGCCGACGACGCGCTGCGCATGGTCGACGAGACCGGCTGCGACGGGGTCGTGGTGGGGCGCGGATGCCTCGGACGGCCGTGGCTCTTCGGCGACCTGGCCTCGGCGTTCCGCGGCGGGCACCGCAAGGCCGAGCCCACGCTCGGTGAGGTGGCCACGGCGTTCCGCCGCCACGCGGAGCTGCTCGCGGAGTTCTTCGAGTCGGAGGAGCGGGGTTGCCGCGACATCCGCAAGCACGTCGCCTGGTACTTCAAGGGCTACCCGGTGGGCGGCGAGCTGCGGGCGAAGCTCGCGACCGTCGAGTCGCTCGCCCAGCTCGACGAGCTGCTCGGCACGCTCGATGCCGATACGCCGTACCCGGGCGAGGGCGCCGAGGGGCCGCGCGGCCGCGCCGGCACGCCCAAGCGCCCCGCACTGCCCGATGGCTGGCTCGAGTCGCGCGAGCTGGTCGGCGACGACCGGGCGCGCCTCGTCGACGCCGAACTCGACACGAGCGGCGGGTAGGCGTGCGCGATCGACTCTTCGGCGGGTACGACGACGCCGACACCGAACGGCGCCATCCGGAGGAGCAGTACAGCCGCCGGGGCGACTTCGAGCGCGACCGCGCCCGCTTGCTGCACTCGAGCTCGCTGCGGCGCCTGGCCGCGAAGACGCAGGTGCTGAGCCCCACGCTCGGCCTCGACTTCGCCCGCAACCGCCTCACGCACTCGCTCGAGGTCGCGCAGGTCGGCCGCGAGCTCGGTGCGAGCCTCGGGCTCTCGCCCGACGTCGTCGACACGGCGTGCCTCGCGCACGACCTCGGGCACCCTCCGTTCGGCCACAACGGCGAGCACGGCCTCAACGAGTGGGCTTCCGACGTCGGCGGGTTCGAGGGCAATGCGCAGACGCTGCGCATCCTCACCCGCCTCGAGCCCAAGGTGTTCGGTGACGACGGGCAGCCGTTCGGGCTCAACCTCACGCGCGCGAGCCTCGACGCGAGCTGCAAGTACCCGTGGGCCGCGTCGAGCTCGGTGGCCGACCCGAGCGGCCGGCAGAAGTTCGGGTTCTACGCCGACGACGCCGACGTGTTCGAGTGGATGCGCCGCGGCGCGCCGGAGCGGCGGCTGTGCATCGAGGCGCAGGTGATGGACCTCTCCGACGACATCGCCTACTCGGTGCACGACTTCGAGGACGCCATCGTGAACGGCTTCATCGACGTGGCCGCGCTGAACGCGCGCGGCGACCACGAGTCGCTGATCGCGTCGATGGGCGACTGGGTCGGCGGTTCGGTCTCCGCCGACGACCTGGCGGCCGCATTCGACCGGCTGTCGGCCATGGAGCTCTGGCCCCACGAGTGGTCGGGGTCCCGTGTCGAGCAGGGTCGGCTGAAGAACTTCGCCAGCCAGGTGATCGGCCGGTTCGCGAACGTGGCGACGGATGCCACGCGCGCGGCGTTCCCCATGGCGAGCCTCATCCGCTTCGACGCCGACGTCGTGGTGCCGCGCGAGATCCGCGCCGAGATCGCCGTCATGAAGGGCATCGTCGCGACGTTCGTGATGGCCACGAACGCCCGGCAGCCCGTGTACGCCCAGCAGCGCCGCATCCTCGCCGACCTCGCCGACCTGCTGCTCGCCACCGGCGACCGGCACCTCGACGTCGGCTTCGCGGCCGACTGGCGCGCCGCCGCCGATGACGCGGCACGCAAGCGCGTCATCGTCGACCAGGTCGCGAGCCTCACCGACCAGTCGGCTCTCGCCTGGTACGAGCGACTCGTGCAGCGCGGGTCGGCTCCTCCACAGGCGTGATGGCGGGCGCGTGCCACGTCGGCGGCCTCCGGGCCCGCCGCGCTGGCTAGGATCGACTCCATGGCGGGCCGCATTCGACAGAGCGATGTCGAGGAAGTGAAGGCCCGCACGAACATCGCCGACATCGTGGGCGAGCACGTGAGCCTGAAGTCGGCGGGCGTGGGCTCGATGAAGGGCCTCTGCCCGTTCCACGACGAGCGCAGCCCGAGCTTCCACGTGCGGCCCCAGCTCGGCTACTACCACTGCTTCGGCTGCGGCGAGTCGGGCGACGTGTACACGTTCCTCCAGAAGATGGACCACGTCACGTTCACCGAGGCCGTCGAGCGGCTCGCGGGCCGCATCGCCTACGAGCTGCACTACGAGGACGGCGGCCGCGCCGAGGAGCACGGCAACCGCGCCCGACTGCTCGCGGCGAACCAGGCGGCGGCCGAGTTCTTCGTCGAGCGGCTCGGCGCCCCCGACGCCGACCCGGGCCGGAAGTTCCTCGGCCAGCGCGGGTTCGACGCCGAGGCCGCGCGCCGCTTCGGCGTGGGCTACGCGCCGAAGAGCTGGGACGCACTGCTGAAGCACCTGCGCGGCAAGGGCTTCCGCGACGACGAGATCGCGGCCGCGGGCCTCGTCTCCAGCGGCGACCGGGGCCACTACGACCGGTTCCGCGGACGACTGGTCTGGCCGATCCGTGACATCACCGGGCAGACGGTCGGGTTCGGCGCACGCCGCCTGCTCGACGACGACAAGGGGCCCAAGTACCTCAACACGCCCGAGACGCCCGTGTACCACAAGGCGCAGGTGCTCTACGGGCTCGACCTCGCCAAGCGCGACATCTCGCGCGGGCGGCGCGTGGTCGTCGTCGAGGGCTACACCGACGTCATGGCCTGCCACCTCGCGGGCGTCACGACCGCGGTCGCGACCTGCGGCACCGCGTTCGGCCCCGACCACATCACCGTGCTGCGGCGCGTGCTGGGCGACGACAGCGGGCTCGGCGAGGTGATCTTCACGTTCGATCCGGATGCCGCGGGGCAGAAGGCCGCGATGCGCGCCTTCGGCGAGGAGAAGCGCTTCGCCGCGCAGACGTTCGTCGCGGTCGCTCCCGAGGGACTCGACCCGTGCGACCTGCGCATCCAGCGGGGCGACGGCGCCGTGCGGGGGCTCATCGAGCGCAAGACGCCGATGTTCGAGTTCGTGATCCGCCACACGCTCGACCAGTACGACCTCGAGACGGTCGAGGGCCGGGTGGCCGCGCTGCGCGCGGCCGCACCGGTCGTCGCCGAGATCCGCGACCCGTCGCTCCGGCCCGGCTACGCGCGCGAGCTCGCCCGCATGCTCGGCACGGACCTCGGCGAGGTGCAGCGCGCGGTGCAGGCCGCGGGCCGCGGCGGGGGAGCGCGGCAGGCGCCCGGCCGCGAGTCGCGCGGCGGTGCGCAGGGCGAGCCCGAGGCATCCGTCGCCCCCGCCGAGCGCCCCTATTCGATCGCCGACCTGCCGCCCGACCCCGCCACCCGCCTCGAGCGCGACGCGCTGCAGGCCCTGCTGCAGCACCCCGACCAGGTGGGCGAGCAGCTGCTGCGCCAGGCCGTCGACTGCCGGTTCGGCAACCAGGCCCTCGCGGTCGTACGCGACGGCGTCTCGGCGGCCTTCGCCTCGGGCGGCACCCGCGAGCTCGTCGCCCGCGTGGTCACCGAGGTGCCACCCACGTTCGCCGGCCTCGTGCACCAGCTGGCCGTCGCGCCCATTCCCGAGCGCAGCGAGCGCGAACTCGCGGCCTACGTGAGCGGCGTCGTCACCTCGCTCGTCGATCGCGAGCTGCTGCGCCAGAAGGCCGAGCTGCTGGGCCGCCTGCAGCGCACGGATGCCGCGGACCGCGACGCCTACGCGTCGGTGCAGCGCGCCCTCGTGGCCGTCGAGGCCGACCGGCGGTCGCTTCGGCAGGACTGAGCCCCGGCGGGTGCGCCGGCCGAGGAGCATCCGCCCGCCCCTGAGAGCCCGCTGGACGCCTGCCCGCGGCCGACTGGCTAGGGTAGCGACAGGGGGAACGTTCGTGCGACCGATCGGTCGCGCCCTCCGCACGCAGGGGGAGGCGAGTGCACATGTCCCGTGCCACCGCAGTCGCACGCCGCGGCGGTGCCATCGCGGCGGGGTCCGTCGCCGTGCTCGTGCTCGCGGGCTGCACCGCGGGCGAGGTCGACGACGCCGAGGGCGACGCGACGATCACGATCGGCACGACCGAGCGGGTGACGAGCATCGACCCGGCCGGGTCGTACGACAACGGCTCGTTCCAGGTGATGAGCCAGGTCTACCCGTTCCTGCTGAGCTCGCCGTACGGCAGCTCGGAGGTCGAGCCCGACATCGCAGAGTCGGCCGAGTTCACCTCGCCGACCGAGTACACGGTGACGCTGCAGGAGGGGCTCGAGTTCGCCAACGGCAACGCACTGACCTCGTCGGACGTGAAGTTCACCTTCGACCGGCAGCTCGCCATCGCCGACCCCGACGGCCCGTCGTCGCTGCTCTACAACCTCGCCGGGGTCGAGGCGCCCGACGACCTCACCGTCGTGTTCGAGCTGCTCACCGAGGACGACCAGATCTTCCCGTTCATCCTGTCGAGCCCGGTCGGGCCGATCGTCGACGAGGACGTGTTCGCCGCCGACGCGGTCACGCCCGACGCCGAGATCGTCGACGGGCAGCCGTTCGCCGGCCAGTACGTCATCGAGGAGTTCCTGCCCGACGAGCAGGTCGCCTACCGGGCGAACCCCGACTACGCAGGCCTGCTCGGGCCCGCCGCGACCGAGGTGGTGGAGGTCACGTACTACGACGACGCCTCCGAGCTGCGCCTGCACGTCGAGGAGGGCGACGTCGACGTCGCGCACCGCACGCTGTCGCCGACCGACATCGCGGAGCTGCGCGAGAGCGATGCGGTGCAGGTCGTCGACGGTCCCGGTGGCGAGATCCGCTTCATCGTGTTCAACCTCGCCACCATGCCGTTCGGTGCCGAGACGGAGGACGCCGACGAGGAGCAGGCGCTCGCGGTGCGCCGGGCGGTCGCCGACCTGATCGACCGCACGGCCCTCTCGGAGGACATCTACCTCGGCACGTTCACCCCGCTGCAGTCGTTCGTGCCGACCGGGCTGCCGGGCGCGACCGAGTCGCTGCTCGAGCGGTACGGCGATGGTTCCGGCGGGCCCGATGCGGATGCCGCGGCGGCACGCCTCGAGGACGCCGGCGTCCAGACCCCGGTCGCCCTCGACCTCCAGTACGTGACCGATCGCTACGGACCCGATTCGGAGGCCGAGTTCGCCGCCATCACCGAGCAGCTCGAGGCGGACGGCCTGTTCGCGGTGACGCTCGAGGGCGCCCCGTGGGAGGAGTTCAGCGAGCAGCGCATCGCCGACGCGTACCCGGCGTACCAGCTCGGCTGGTTCCCCGACTACCCGGACGCCGACAACTACCTGACGCCGTTCTTCCTGCCCGACGGCTACCTCGCGAACCACTACGAGAACGACGAGGTGACCGACCTCATCATCGCCCAGGCCACCGAGGCCGACGCCGACGAGCGGATCTCGCTGATCGAGGAGATCCAGGAGCTCGTGGCCGACGACCTGCCCTCGCTGCCGGTGCTGCAGGGGGCGCAGACCGTCGTCGCGGGCACCGACGTGACCGGCCTCGAGCAGACGCTCGACGCGTCGCTGACGTTCCGCTACGGCGCCCTGGCCGTGCCGTGAGCGCGATCATGACCCGATCGTCCGGTTCTGCGGGCGTTGCACATGGCGATTCGCAGGGAACTGGGAGAAGGTGGTGACGTGACCCACGGAGCAGCACACGGATACCCCATCAGCGCGAGCGACCTGACCATCGAGTATCCGCCGCACGGTGCGAGCCCCGCCTTCGTGGCGGTGCGCGGGTTCACGCTCGACGTCGCGCCCGGCGAGGTCGTCGGCCTGCTCGGCGCGGCCGGATCGGGCAAGTCCACGGTGGCGAACGTGCTCGCGGGCGACCACCTGCACGACGCCCACCGCGCGTCGCCCGTCATCACCGGGGGCGAGGCGACCGTGCTCGGCTACCGCATGCGCGGCCTCGGTCGGCGCAAGGCCGTCGAGCTCGCGTTCGACGTCGGGCACCTCGCCCAGGACGGCGCATCGCGGCTGACGCCCGATCGCACGGTCGCCGAGATCGTGGGCGAGCCCGTGCTGCTGCGCGACCAGCGCTACTCGCGGCGCGCGCTGACCGCCAAGGTGGCCGCCATGGTCGATGCCGTGCGCCTCCCGCTCGACATGATGCCGAAGTTCCCGTACGAGCTGTCGAGCGGCCAGCGGCAGCGCGTCGCGCTCGCGCGCTCGCTCATCCTCGAGCCGACACTGCTGATCGCCGACGACCCGACCGCGGGCATCGACGTGACCGTGCGCGACGCCGTCGTCGACCTCATCGGCGAGATCCAGCGCGAGCGCGCGTTCTCCGCGCTCGTCGTGAGCCACGACCTCGCGGTGCTCGATCGCATCGCCGACCGCATCGCCGTGCTCGACCACGGCGAGATGGTCGCGCTCGGCACCCTGGAGGAGGTGCTCGACGACCCCATCCACCCCTACGTCAAGCGCCTCTCCGAGGCGTACTTCCGCGACATCCCGGAGGAGTTGCTCGACGACGCGAACGCCTGACGGGCGGGGGTGGCCCCGATTGGGAACGCGGGCCCGCGTTTGCTAAAGTAGCTGAGGCCCTCGCGCGATCCTCCATAGCTCAATTGGCAGAGCAATCGGCTGTTAACCGATAGGTTCTTGGTTCGAGTCCAAGTGGAGGAGCCACCTGAACGCCCTCACGACTGTGGTCGCGGGGGCGTTCGTCGTCTCCCGATAGTCTGCTGCAGACGACGGATGCCGCGGGGGAGTGCTGCACGTGAACGGTGAACTGCTGCTCGTGCTCGCGCTGCTCGCCGCCGCGGTCGTGCTGTTCGCCATCGGGCGCCCCCGCATGGACGTCGTCGCGGTGCTCGTCGTGGTCGCGCTGCCGATCACGGGCGTGCTGACCGTTCCCGAGACGCTCGCCGGGTTCGCCGACCCGAATGTCATCCTCATCGCGGCGCTGTTCGTGGTGGGCGAGGGGCTCTCGCGCACGGGCGTGACGTACCGGCTGGGCGACTGGCTCGCCGACCGTGCGGGCGCGAGCGCGACCAGGCTCATCGTGCTGCTCATGCTGTCGGTCGCGCTGCTCGGCGCGGTCATGAGCTCGACCGGGGTCGTCGCGATCTTCATCCCGGTTGTACTCAGCATCGCGTCGCGCACCGGCATGTCCCCGCGTCAACTGATGATGCCGCTCAGCTTCGCGGGCCTCATCTCGGGCATGCTCACGCTCATCGCGACCGCGCCGAACCTCGTGGTCGACGCCGAGCTGCAGCGCCACGGCAACGAGGGGTTCGACTTCTTCAGCGTCACGCCCTTCGGCCTCGTCATCCTGGCCCTCGGCATCGGCTACATGCTGCTCGCGCGGCGCATGCTGGGCGACGACCAGCCGGGCGACCTCGCCGCCACGCGTCGCACATTCGCCAATCTCGTGGGCGACTACGGGGTCGACCGGCGCACCGGACGCTATCTCGTGGGTGGCGCCTCGCCGCTCATCGGCGTTCCGCTCTCGGGCATCGTGTTCGACGATGCGCCGAGTTCCGTGCTCGCGCTCGAGCGGCGTCGCTTCCTGCGCGGCACGAGCCTCGCCACGGCCGGTGACGCGACCGTCGCCCGCGGGGACACCCTCGTGCTCGACATCGCCCCGAGGGCCGACGAGCTCGATCGGCTGTACCTCGAGGAGGTCGAGCTGCCCGGCGACTTCTTCGAGTCGTACTCGCGGCAGGTCGGCATGGCGGAGGTGATGGTCGCGCCCGACTCGGTCGCGGTCGGCCGCTCCGTGCGCGACCTGCGGTTCCGCACGGAGCACGACCTCACGGTGCTCGGGGTGCGCCACGCGGGGCACGCGGCCGACAGCGGCTTCGGCGACCAGCGCCTGCGAGCCGGCGACACGCTGCTCGTGACGGGCGGATGGGACGCGGTGCACCGCCTGCAGGACGCGAAGCGCGACTACCTCGCCCTCGACCTGCCCGCGGAGGTCGACGAGGTCGCCCCTGCCGCCGATCGCGCACCGTTCGCCCTCGCCAGCGTCGGCGTCATGGTGCTCCTGATGATCACGGGCGTGGTGCCGAACGTCATCGCCGGCCTCATCGGCGCGCTCCTGATGGGCCTGTCCGGAGCGATCACCATGCCGGCCGCGTACCGGGCGATCCACTGGCCGACCCTGCTGCTCATCGCGGGCATGCTGCCGTTCGCGCAGGCGCTCGAGGTCACCGGCGGCATCGACCTCGCCGCCGACGCCCTGCTGTCCGCCTTCGGCGACGCAGGCCCCCGCGTGCTGCTGATGGCGCTGTTCGCGACGACGGCCGTCATCGGCCTGTTCGTCTCGAACACCGCGACCGCCGTGCTCATGGCCCCGATCGCGATCACGACCGCGGAACACCTCGGGGTGTCGCCGTATCCGTTCGCGATGATCGTCATCCTCGCCGCGTCATCGGCGTTCATGACTCCGGTCTCCTCGCCGGTGAACACGCTCGTGGTCGAGCCGGGACGGTACCGCTTCGGCGACTTCGTGCGCATGGGCGTGCCGTTCACGGCAATCGTGGTGGTCGTCAGCGTCTTCCTCGTGCCGATCCTGCTGCCGCTGTGAGCGCGGAGCGGGCGCGCGTCGTGCGCGACGGCCTCGCCGTGGGGCTCGCGACGGCCGCCTACGGCATCTCGTTCGGGGCGCTGGCGGTTGCCGCGGGGCTCGACGTCTGGCAGGCGTGCGTGCTCAGCCTCGTCATGTTCACGGGCGGGTCGCAGTTCGCGCTCGTCGGCGTGATCGCGGCGGGCGGTGCCGCGGCCGGGCCGGCCGCGATCGCGAGTTCGGTGATGCTCGGGCTCCGCAACGTGGTCTACGGCATGCGCATGTCACCGATCGTGCGGCCGACGGGATGGAAGCGGATCGTCGCGCCATGGTGGACCATCGACGAGTCGGTCGCCGTGGCGCTCGCGCAACGCGCGCCCGCGCTGCAGCGCGTCGGGTTCTGGGTGACGGGCGCGGCGATCTACGTCGGATGGAACCTCACGACGCTGATCGGAGCGCTGATCGGCGACGCACTCGGCGACACGTCGGCGTGGGGGCTCGACGCCGCCGCGGCCGCCGCGTTCCTGGGGCTGCTGTGGCCACGGCTGAAGTCGGTGCAGGCGGGCGCCGTCGCGGCAGGGGCGGCCGTCGTCGCCGCGCTGGCCACGCCCGTGCTCGCCCCCGGGCTGCCGGTGCTCGTGGCGGCTGTCGTCGCCGTCGTCGTCGGCTGGTGGAACCTGTTCGGTCGCCGTGCGGAGCAGGCGGCGGGCGCATGACCCTCTGGCATGTCGTGCTCGTCGCCTCGGTCGCGACCGCGGCGCTGAAGTTCGTCGGCTACCTCGTGCCGGCCGGCTTCCTCGAGCGCGAGCGCCCCGCGCGCATCGCCGACCTGCTCACGATCGCCCTGCTGGCAGCGCTCATCGCCGTGCAGGCGCTCGGCGCCGGGCAGGCGCTCGTGGTCGACGCGCGCATCCCGGCACTCATCGTCGCCGCCGCGCTGTACGCGGTGCGGGTGCCGTTCGTGCTCGTGGTCGCGGCCGCGGCGGCGGTGGCGGCGGGCATCCGCGCCGTCACCTGAGCACGAGGGACGCGCTCAGCCCTCGAGGTCGTCGACCCCGGGCATCCAGCTCACGCCCGGCACGCCCCAGCCGGCCTTGCGGGTCAGCTTCGCGACCGTCTTGCGATCGCCGTCGCCCAGCCGGTCGACGTAGAGCACGCCGTCCAAGTGGTCGTACTCGTGCTGGAAGATGCGCGCGAGCCAGCCCTCGGCCTCGATCTCGTACGGCTCTCCGTCGAGGTCCGTCGCGCGCAGCAGCGCCCGCTCCGCCCGGCGGAGCGGGAACCGCTCGCCCGGGAACGACAGGCACCCCTCCGACTCGGTCGCCTCGTCGGGGTCGCCCGGAATCGGCGGGCTGATCCAGAGCTCGGGGTTGATCGCCACCCCGCGCCACTCGCGATCCTCCTCGTCGGTCCAGCCGAAGGTGAACAGCCGCAGCGGCACGCCGACCTGCGGGCCCGCGAGACCGACACCCGGGGCGGCGTCCATGGTCTCGAACATGTCCCGCACCAGCATCCGCAGCTCGTCGTCGATGACCTCGACCGGGTCGGCGGGGGCGTGGAGCACGGGCTCGCCCGTGATGCGGATGGGGAGGACGGCCATGGCTCAAGGATATCGGCGCCGGTGAGGGTAGGGTCGGAGCGTGGATCCGGACCTGGCCGAGCTGACCGAGCAGATCGCGCTCGATCCGACGCAGTTCATCGGCATCCCGCTCGCGCTGATCGGCGCGGTGTTCCTGTCGCTCGGTGCGCAGTTCCAGCACCGCGGCGTGGCGAAGGTCGAGCAGAACACCGTCACCTCCGTGGGCAAGGGGCTGAACGGGCGGCAGCTCGCGCTGCTGCTCGCGCGGCCGTCGTGGGTGCTCGGCACCGTCATGCTCGGCCTCGCGATCGTCTTCCAGCTCTCGAGCCTCTACTTCGCGCCCCTCATCGTGGTGCAGCCGCTCGGGGCGATCGCCCTCGTGATCACGGCGATCCTCAACTCGCGGGTCGCGCACGTGAAGCTGAACCGCCGCTCGATCATCGCGATCTCGATGTGCGTCGGTGGCGTCTTCCTGTTCGTCGGCGTCGCGGCGTTCACCGCGGTGGACACGCCGGTCACCGACCGGGACCTCTACACGATCCTCATCGTCCTCGCCGTGACGGTCGTCCTGCTGGGCACCGCTTTCGCCTTCCTGCGGCACCGCATGCGCGCGATCTTCTACGTGCTCGGCGCCGGATTCCTCTACGGGTTCGTCGCGACGCTCGCGAAGGTCATCCTCGGGCGCATCGAGCAGGAGGAGTTCGACTGGCTCACGTTGCTCTGCGTCGTCGCGCTGCTCGCGGCGACCGCGCTGGGCGCCTACTTCGTCCAGAACGCCTACGCGACGGGTCCACCCGACCTGGTCATCGCAGGCCTCACCGTGGTCGACCCGATGGTCGCGGTCGGCATCGGCATCGTCGTGCTCGGCGAGGCGTCGCAGGCGCCGCCGTGGGCGAGCGTGGTGTTCGTCATCACCGGAATCGTGGCGGTGTGGGGCGTGTTCGAGCTCGCCCGGCACCATCCGCAGACGCGTCCCTGAGGGCGCGCCGGCGGGCGACATGCGGACGGTTCCGGAGGGCGCGGGCGCAGGTAGGCTAGGGTGCTGAGCACGCCGCTGACCTCCCGAATCCGCGGCGAAGCGGGCGTTTCGCCTTCCCCTCATCGTTGATCGAACAGGACCACCACCACGTGTCTGCAACCCCCGATGCGCATGCCGACCTGCCTCGAGCGGCGGAGCCCAAGCGGCCGTTGCGCGTCCTGATCGGGGCCGACACCTTCGCACCGGACGTGAACGGTGCCGCCAGGTTCGCCGAGCGACTCGCCGCGGGGCTCGTGGAGCGCGGTCACGAGGTGCATGTCGTCGCCCCCTCGCCCAGTCGTCGGAGCGGCACGTGGACCGAGGTGCACGAGGGGCAGCAGATCACCGCGCACCGCCTGCACAGCTGGCGCTGGTATCCCCACGACTGGCTCCGCTTCGCGCTGCCCTGGCGCATCCGCCGCAACTCGGCCCGCATCCTCGACGAGGTGCAGCCCGACGTGGTGCACTTCCAGTCGCACATCGTCGTGGGGCGCGGTCTCGCGGTCGAGGCGCAGGCCCGCGGCATCCGCATCATCGGCACCAATCACTTCATGCCCGAGAACATGCTCGAGTTCACGCTCATTCCGAAGGCGTGGCAGGAGTGGGCGGTCGGTCTCGCGTGGAAGGCCGCACGCCGCACCTTCGGGCGCGCCGAGGCGGTGACGACCCCGACCCGCCGTGCCGCCGAGTTCCTCGAGAAGTACACGGGCCTCGAGGGCGTGCACGCGATCTCGTGCGGCGTCGACGCCGGCCGGTACTCGCCAGACTGGGAGCCGCGCACCGAGAACCGCATCGTGTTCGTCGGCCGGGTCACGGGCGAGAAGCAGATCGACGTGCTGCTGCGTGCCGCGACGCTGCTGCCGCCAGAGCTCGACGCGAAGGTCGAGATCGTCGGCGGCGGCGACCAGAAGCGCAACCTCGAGCACCTCGCCGTCGAGCTCGGCATCGCCGATCGCGTGACCTTCACCGGCTACGTGACCGACGAGCAGCTGCGCGACGTGTACCACCGGGCATCCGTGCTCGCCATGCCCTCCATCGCCGAGCTGCAGTCGATCGTGACGATGGAGGCGATGGCGTCGGCGCTGCCCGTCGTGGCCGCGAACGCGATGGCCCTGCCGCACCTCGTGCACGACGGCGAGAACGGCTATCTCTTCGAGCCGGGCAGCCCGGAGGACCTCGCGGCGAAGCTCCGGATGGTGCTCGAGGCCGACCCCGAGCGCTACGCCGAGTTCAAGCGCGAGTCGCTGCGGCTCATCGCCGCGCACGACATCCAGCGCACGCTGACGACGTTCGAGAGCCTGTATCGTGGTGAGCCGGTGACCGACCCGGTCACCGACGGTGCGTCGGCTGCTCGGTCCGAGTGACCGAGCGCGCGGGGCGGTAGCTCAGCCGGTTAGAGCAGTGGACTCATAATCCATCGGTCACGGGTTCAAGTCCCGTCCGCCCTACGGTCTCCGCCGAGCACGGCGTCGAGCGTCGGGTGCAGGTGGCGGGTGACGATCACGGATGCCGCGTGCCGTGCGCCTGTCTCGAGCGCGGCGTCGACCCCGGCGCCGTCGAGCACCGCGTGCAGTACGCCCGACATGAACGCGTCGCCCGCGCCGTTCGCGTCGACCACGTCGACCGGCACCGCGTCGACGCGGTGCTCGCGGAGCACGGAGCCGTCGGACGAGATCGCGATCGCACCCTCGGCGCCGAGCGTGCAGACCGCCAGGCGCGCGCCGTCGGCGACCACCCGCCGCAGGAACGGCATCGGCTCGCCGATGCGATCGGCGTTCAGGAACACGACGTCCGCGGCCTCGAGGAACGGGCGGTGGAACTCGCTCGCGCCGTCGTAGTCGTGCAGGTCGGTCCAGATCGGGCGCCCGGTCGCGCAGGCCGCGGGGAGCAGACGGCGCGAGCGCTCCGACAGGTCGAGCACGATGACCGAGGCATCCGCCATCGCCGCCGTCAGGCGCCCGTCCTGCGGCGACGGCCGATCGTCGGGCGTGGAGAGGTAGATCGAGACCCGCTCGCCCGCGGGCGTCATCAGGTTCAGGTGGCGTTCGGTCCGCACGCCGTCGACGACGTCGAGGTCGAGCCCGGACGCGCTCGCGAGCACGTCCCGGAGGTGCGCCCCGTCGGCATCGCCCCCGAGCAGCGTGAACAACGAGACCGGGCGGCCGAGCGCCGCGAGGCCGAGCGCCTTGCCGGCCGACGTACCGCCGACCGTCTCGTGGTCGCCGAGCGCGAACTGCATGTGCGGCACCGGCTCGGGCAGGTGGTCGACCTCCACGATCCGGTTCCACGACACGGGCCCCGAGATCACGACCCTGCTGCTCACGTGCGCTCCCGTCTCGCCGCGCCGACGCGCGGCATCCGCTCAATCCTGCCAGCCGCGGTTCATCCGGTGCGCCGAAGCCCAGTAGCGTAGAGCCGATGTCTACGCCTGTCAGCGCCGTGGTCCACGGATCCCTCGGCCACCTCAGCCTCGACCGACCGGACTCGATCAACGCGATCGACCTCGCCATGATGCAGGCGCTCACGGAGACGCTCGACGAATGGGAGCACGACGACGCCGTCACGGCGGTGCTCCTCGACGGCGTCGGCGACTACGGCTTCTGCGCGGGCGGCGACTTCCGCGAGATCCTCCAGCGTGCCGCCGAGGGCATGACGATCGGGTCGGTGTTCTTCCGCAACGAGTACCGGGTCATCGCGAAGCTCGCCGAGTACTCGAAGCCGGTCGTATCGATCATGCACGGCATGACGATGGGCGGTGGCATCTCCCTCGGGGGCCACGTCTCCACGCGCGTGGTCACCGATCGCGCGAAGCTCGGCCAGCCCGAGACGGGGTACGGCTTCGTGCCCGACGGCGGCGCGACCTGGCGGCTCGCGCGCACGCCGGGCGAGATCGGCACGTACCTCGCGCTCAACTCGGTCGACCTGACCCCCGCCGACGCGATCGCGCTCGGGTTCGCCGACCACCTGGTGCCCACCGAGCGGGTGGGCGACCTGGTCGAGGCCCTGTCGGATGCTTCGGGTGGCACGCCCGAGTCGATCGTCGCAGGGTTCACGGTGGACGCCGGCCCGTCGCCCGTGCTCGCGCGGCAGGACTGGGTGGACGCCTGCTATTCGGCCGACACGGTCGAGCAGATCCTGGAGCGCCTGTGGTCGTTCTCGAACGGTCGCACGGTGGAGGGCGTGAGCGCCGAGACCTCGAACGACCCCGACGCCGCGGCATCCGCCGGGGAGGCGGCGGAGACGCTGCTGAAGCTCTCGCCGACGGCGCTGGTCGCGACGCTGCGCTCGGTGCGTGCGGCCCGCGACGGCGAGACGCTGCGCGAGGCGCTCGAGCGAGAGCTGCGCCTCGCCCGCTGGTTCACCACCCAGCCCGACCTGTTCACGGGCGTGCAGGCGCTCGTCGCGCAGAACACCGAGACGCTCCACCAGGACGTCGTGCCCGACTGGCAGCCCGCCGACCTCTCGCACGTCGACCTCACCGACATCGCCGCCGCCATGGAGACCCCGCTTCGCCACAGCGTCTTCGACCGCGGCCTCGCGATTCCCGAGGACGAGTCGTAGCGGTCGCCATGCGTGCCGACGAGTACGTGGCGGGCCTCCGCGCGGCTGTCGGCCACGCGCCGCTCTGGCTGCTGAGCGTCACCGGCGTCGTCGTCGACGCGGATGCCGTGCGCACGCTGCTCGTCCGCCGCCCGGAGACCGGCCTCTGGGCGCCCGTCGCGACCGTGCTCGGCCCGCGGGAGGAGCCGGCACCGGCCATCGGGGCCGCGGTCCTGCGCGACACCGGCGTGCGCACCACCGCCGACCACCTCGCGTGGGTGCACGTCACCCGCCCGCTCCAGTACGCGAACGGCGACCGCGCACAGTACCTCAACCTCGTCTTCCGCCTGCGGGCGGCACGGGCGACGGATGCTTCCGAGCCCGCCTCCGCCCGCTGGTTCCCGCTCGACGGGCTGCCGCCCGACCTCGGCGCCGACCATCGTGAGCGCATCGACGCGGCGCTCGCCCCCGATGCCGCGACGCGCCTCGCCTGGACTTAGCATGAACGCCATGGATGCCGCCGCCTACGAGGTCGTCGCCGAGACGCCGAGCGTGGAGACCTATCGCGAGCTGCGCGTCGTCGCGGGCCTCAGCCCGAAGTCCGAGCAGGCGGCGCGCATCGCGCTGCCGAACTCGTGGGCGTCGGTCGTCGTGCGGCACGACGGCGAGCCCGTCGGCATGGGACGCGTGATCGGCGACGGCGGCTGCCACTTCCAGGTCGTCGACATCTGCGTGCGGCCCGAGCACCAGGGCCGTGGGCTCGGCAAGCGCATCATGGCGGCGCTCGTCGCCGACCTCGAGGCGCGCGTCCCCGAGGGCGGGTACGTGTCGCTCATCGCCGACGGTGATGCGAAGCACCTGTACGCGCAGTTCGGGTTCGCGGAGACCGCGCCGGCGTCGGTCGGCATGGCCCGCCGGTTCTGACCGGCCCGGCGGCATCCGCCGTGCCCGATCGCGCAACAGCAGGCTCGCGGCATCGGTAGCGTGGAGTCATGGACCTGCACGCGCACATCGCCATCCGTGATTCCTAGGTCGGCGTGACCGGAACCTGGCCGCTCTGGGCGAGCCTCGTCGGGCTCGTCGCATCCGGTGCGATCATCGTGTCGGCCGGCTGGAAGCTGACCCGCACCGCCGACCAGCTCGCGGTGCGCACCGGCATGGGGCAGGCGCTGGCCGGTGCGCTGTTCCTGGGTGCGGTGACGTCACTGCCGGGCATCATCACGACGATCACCGGCGCGACGGCGGGGGACGCCGGATTCGCGCTCGCGAACCCGGTCGGCGGCATCGCGGTGCAGACCGTCTGGCTCGCGGTCGCCGACCTCGTCTACCGACGTGCCAACCTCGAGCACTCGGCGGCATCGCTCGAGAACCTGCTCCAGTCGCTCGTGCTGGCCGCGATCCTCGCCGTGCCGGTAGCCGCCTACGCGACGCCCGAGCTCGCGATCGGCTGGATCCACCCCGCGACCCTGGCGATACCGGTGCTGTACGGCTACGGCCTGTACCTCACGAACCGCATGCGTGCCGAGCCCATGTGGGAGCCGGTCGAGACTCCCGAGACGCAGCGCGAGTCGGAGGACGACGACGACGAGCGCGTTCCGACAAAGGTGCTCTGGCGCCGGCTGGTCGTGCTCGCCGGCATCGTGGGCGTCACGGGCTGGGTCATCGGCCAGTCGGGCCTCGGGCTCATCGCCGCCACCGGGTGGCCGAGCAGCGTCACCGGCTTCACCGTGACGACGGCGATCACCTCGCTGCCCGAGCTCGTCACCCTCATCGCCGCGGTGCGGATGGGCGCGCTCACGCTCGGCGTCGGGAACATCATCGGCGGCAACCTGTTCGACAGCCTGATGATCCCGGTCGCAGACGCTGCCTACACCGACGGCACGATCTACGAGGCGGCCGGGCCGTCGAGCCTCGTGCTGCTCGGCGGCACGGCGCTCATGACCGCGGTGCTCGCGGCCGGCCTGCTCGTGCGCGAGCGGAAGGGCATCGGGTTCGAGGGGCTGGCCATCCCCGCCGTGTACGGGCTCACCGTCGCGGGGGCGATCGCGGCGAGCTGACGCCGCGGTAGGGTCGCTGCATGCTCGACATCTCCACCCCGACGGGCGTCGCGTTCGCGCTGCTCGTGGTCGCCTCGCTCGTCACGACGCTGGTGCTCGCGGTGGTGCGCCTCGTGCGAATGCGGCACGATGACGATGACGACGACGAGTGATCAGGTCGCCACGGCCTCCTGCGGCACGCGCAGCGCATCGACCGCCGCGTCGCCGCGGATCTCGCGCATCAGCCGCACGACCTCGTCGACCGCCTCCTCGGTCAGGCTCGCGCACGCGACCGAGTAGGGCCCGAGCGGCTCGAGCCCGCGGGCGCGGATGCGGATGACCTCCCAGCCGACCTCGTTCAGCGCGGCGTCCTTCTCCTGGTCGGAGCCCTCCTTGAGGCCCCGGTGGGCACGCCCGCCGCGACCCGGGTCGTCGTACTCGACCGCGATGCGCAGCTGTGGCACGAGGATGTCGGGCCACACCTCCTGCTTGCCGTAGAACATGCGCGCGGTGCGCACGGCGTTCACCTTGTGGTGCAGGCGGATGCGACGGGCGAGCATGATCTTCAGCCGCTGCTCGGTCGCGGAGGTGCGCGTGCGCAGGCCGGGCTTCATGAACGCCAGCCCGGCCTCGCGGCCGGCCGCGCCGGGGGAGGCCGCGTTGCGGATGCACTTGGCGCAGCTCGGTCCCGTGAGCACGGAACGCACCGACGCACGGTAGCGGTCGTGGCCACGGGCGCAGCGCCACTCGTACTCGGCGCCCACGCGCGTCTCGACGGCGACCGCGCGCCGGTCGGGCGGCGCGGCCTTCGCGATGAGCTCCCTGCGCGACCGGTGCGTCTCGTCGAGCAGCATGCACAGCGGGCACGGGCGCGACAGCGACACCACGCCCTCGCCGCGCGGCGACCCGTGCCCGCAGCCGAAGCGCACCGCGGTCATCGAGCGGCTCCTGGGCCGGTGAGCGCGTACGGATGGGGCCGCGTCGTCGTCATGCATCGGATGCTGCCAGCATCCGCCGACACCCGTCGGGCCGCCGCCCGTCGGCAGGCCAGAATGGAACGGTGCAGCTCCTCCTCGCCCGTTCCGCGTCGGGCGCGCCGTCGATCGTGCACCTCGACGCGGGCGTGGTCGAGCGGGTCGCCGACGACCGCCTCGCCGAGCGCGTCGCCGAGCTCGAGGCGGACGAGCCGCGCTGGGTCTGGAGCGACACGCGGCACTGGTATCGTCCGCTGCTCGCGGCGGGCGTGCGCGTCGAGCGCTGCCACGACCTGCGCCTCGCGCGGGCGATCCTGCGTGGGTCTGCCGCCGTCGACGGATACGACGGCGATGCCGGGGCCGACGCGGGGTGGGAGGCGGCGCCCGAGGAGCACGTGCCGAGCGCCCGGCAGGCCGCGACGCCGCTGTTCGAGCTCGGGGAGTTCGAGGCATCCGCCGGCCTTCGCCCGCTCGCGGACCTACACTCGGCCGCCGAATCGATGGCCGAGCACGAGCGGCAGGAGGCCGCGCTCGAGGCAGCGGGCGCGGATGCCTCCCGGCTGCGCCTGCTCCTCGCCGCGGAGTCGGCCGGGGCGCTCGTCGCCGCCGAGATCCACGCCGGCGGCATCCCCTGGCGACGCGATGCGCACGAGGCCGTGCTCGTCGCCGCCCTCGGCGACCGGCCGCCCGCGGGACGCAAGCCGCGTCGTCTCGAGGAGCTGCAGGCCGAGATCGGCGCGGCGCTCGACGGCGCCGTGCAACCCGACTCGCAGGCCGACCTGCTCCGTGCACTCCGACGCGCCGGCCTGTCGGTGCGCAGCACGCGGGCGTGGGAGCTGCAGGAGCTCGACCACCCGGCCATCCCGCCGCTGCTGGAGTACAAGAAGCTCGCTCGGCTGCTTTCGGCGAACGGCTGGGCATGGCTCGACGAGTGGGTGCGCGACGGCCGCTTCCGCCCCGACTACCTGCCGGGCGGCGTGGTCACCGGACGCTGGGCGACCCGCGGCGGCGGCGCGCTGCAACTGCCGAAGGCAGTGCGCGGAGCCGTCGTCGCCGACCCGGGCTGGAAGCTCGTGGTCGCCGACGTCGCGCAGCTCGAGCCCCGCGTGCTCGCCGCGATGGCCGGCGACGACGCGATGGCCGAGGCAGCGCGCGGCAGGGACCTCTACGACGGCATCGTGGCGCGCGGAGTGGTCGCCACCCGCGACGAGGCGAAGGTCGCCATGCTCGGCGCGATGTACGGTGCCTCGAGCGGTGACGGCGGCCGGCTCGCCCCGCGGCTCGGGCGGGCGTATCCGCGCGCGATGGGCCTCGTCGACGAGGCCGCGCGCGTCGGTGAGCGCGGGGGAGTCGTCTCCACGCTGCTCGGTCGCAGCTCGCCGCTGCCGTCCGCCGACTGGCGTGCGCTGCAATCGGCCGCATCGCAGCCCGACGCGACCCCGGCCGACGAGCGTCGGGCGCGCACGACCGCGCGTGAGTGGGGTCGGTTCACGCGCAACTTCGTCGTGCAGGGCACGGCGGCGGAGTGGGCGCTGTGCTGGCTCGCCGAGATTCGCCGCGGGCTGCACGGGCTCGGCGCGGCCGGGTCGGCGCCGCGTTCGACGGCCTCCGGCCCGGTCTTCGCGGGCCGCGCGCATCTCGTCTACTTCCTCCACGACGAGGTCATCGTGCACGCCCCCGGGGAGCACGCGGATGCCGCGGCCTACGTCGTCCGCACCGCGGCCGAGCGCGCGGCCGGTCTCCTCTTCGGCGAGGCGCCGGTCGACTTCCCCCTCGACCTCGCGATCGTCGACCGCTACGCGGACGCCTGAGCGGCGGGCGTCTCGCGTGCGGCCGCGGGCCTCCGCCCACGACGCGGGCGCTCGGCGGAGAACGCGAACGCGGCGTCGCCGTCGGCGGCGGCGTCGGACGCCCGCCCGAGCCACGCGAGCATCGCGTCGGCGCGGTCGCGGTCGGCGGAGTCCGCGAGTGCACGCAGGGCGGCGCCCGTGGCATCCGATCGGCTCGGGGCATCCGTCTCGCCGTCGCCGCCCGCGGAGTCGCCCCACCAGGCCGCCTCGCGTGCGATCGTGCGCGACGCGTCCACCTCGGGCAGCGACAGCGCGATGAGCACCCGGTCGACCGTCTCCGCCCAAGCGTCGGCGTCGCGCTCTCCCTCCGCGTCGAGCCAGGCGGCCGCGGCGGCGCGTCCGGAACCCGTCGCCCGGTGCAGGGGCAGGCCGTCGTGCGTCGAGCCGGCCGATTCGACCAGCGACTGCTTCGCGAGTCGCTCGAGGGTCGCGTAGGTCTGGCCGACGTTGATGCGCCGCCTGCCGCCCGTGCGGCGCGTGAGCTCGTTGTGGAGCTGGAAGCCGTATGCCGGGCCTGCGGTGAGCAGGGCGAGGAGCGCATCGCGGACGGCCATGTCTCCTCCGGGTCGGAACGAATCTGCTCACCGAGCATACCGTTTCGAACCGCGTCACGATGCGGCACACGCATCCGCGACCCGCGGATCACACCCTTGTCATTCGCGCGGTGCTGGGGGAAGATGGGGTCGACGCGAGCGATCGCGTCGACAGCTGAACACGAAGCTCCATCCGTTGCCTGAGGTCGTAGGGGAAGACGCACCTCGAGAAACGGAGCAGGAGATGACGGATGCAACTCGGCAGGCGCGGCCTGCGCGGGGCGTGATCTACGTGCACTCAGCGCCCCGCGCCCTCTGCCCGCACGTGGAGTGGGCGATCGGCCGCGCGCTCGGCACCGCGGTCAGCCTCGACTGGAGCGAGCAGCCGGTGCTCCGCGGCGCGCAGCGCGGCGAGCTGTACTGGGAGGCGACCCAGGGGTCCGGCGCGGCCATCGCGTCGGCGCTGCGCGGGTGGGAGCACCTGCGCTTCGAGGTGACCGAGGATCCGTCGCCCGGCTCGGACGGCGCGCGCTGGATGCACACGCCCGACCTCGGCGTCTTCCACGCGCAACTCGACACGGCCGGCAACATGGTCGTGCCCGAGGACCGCATCCGCTACGCGATGGAACTCGCGGGCACGGACGCGGTCGAGCTGCACCGGGAGCTGCGACTCGCGCTCGGGCAGGAGTGGGACGACGAGCTCGAGCCGTTCCGTCACGCGAGCGACTTCGCACCGGTGGTCTGGCTGCACAAGGTGGGGTAGCGGTCGGGCCCGTGCGCGGCCGTCAGGGCAGCAGCGATCGTTCGAGCTCCTCGATCGGGGCGTACCAGCCCTGATCGAGCACGAACGTCTGGAGCTGCTTGTCGAGGCCGAGCACCACGCCGATGCCCACGATCACGAGCAGGACGCCCACCGCGCGGCGCAGCCAGCCGTTCGGGTCGGCGAGCCAGCCGAGCTTCCGGGCGAGCCCCTGGCCGGCGAGCCCGATCAGCAGCAGCGCGAGTGCGAGGCCGATCGCGTACATCGTCACGTAGAGCGTGCCCTCGGCGAGCGACGCCGGCAGCACGGTCGCGACGATGAGCGCGTACGTGGGGCTGCAGCTCGAGAAGGCCGGGCCGAGGGCGGCGCCCAGCATGACATCGCCGCCGAGACCGCCTCGCCGGTAACCCGCGTCGAGCAGCCGCCCGCCGCCCGCCTGCAGGCCCGTCGCGAGCTGGATGCGCTCCCAGGTGCGCGGCATCGCGAGCGTCAGGCCGAACACGGCGACGATCACGCCCGAGATGAGCTGCCAGACGAGCACGGGCACGCCGAGCAGCGCGGTCGTGGCCTTGAGCAGCATGGTGAACGCCACGACCGAGACGGCGAGGCTCGCGGCGATCACGAACGGGCGATACCAGGAGCGCTCCGCCGTCGCCGCGTCCGACGAGGTGCGCACCACGGAGCCGCCGACGATCACGGGCAGCAGGGGCAGCACGCACGGGGCGAGCACGGTCAGCACGCCCGCGGCGAACGAGGCGAGGGTGAGGGCGAGCACGGGGTGGCGTCAGCTCCCGGCGATGCCGAGCGCGGCGAGCGACGGGGCGAGCACCGGCTGCTCGTATGCGACGTAGCGGTCGATCAGCGCGCCCGAGTCGTCGACGTGCACGAGCGTGGTCTGCAGGGTGACCCCGTACTTCGCCCGGAGGTCCTGGTTCGTGTCGTAGTCGACCTTGAGCACCGTCACGCCGTCGGGCACGCCTGCGCCCTGGATGTCGGCCTCGAGCGCGCGGCACTGCGGGCACCAGGTCGCGTGGAAGAACAGCACCTTCTCGCCCTCCGCGGCCTCGAGCGCGGCGGGGGAGTAGTCGACGTAGGCGCCGGGCGTGGCCGCGACCTCCTCAGATGCCTCCGCAGGCTCCTCGGCGGGCTCGGCCGACTCGGTCGCCGCGTCCTCGGTCGGGGCGGGCGCCTCGGCGGTGGCGCTGGGGGTCGCGGTGGACGCGGTGTCGGTCGCGTCGCCGCCGGTGGAGGCGAAGACGACGGCGATCGCGACCCCGCCGGCGACGAGCGCGCCGACGACGATGAAGGCGATGTTCCGGGGGTTCACGGGGCCATTCTGGCATTCGTTCCGGCGCGTTCCCGCAACGGCCGAGGGGCCGTCACCACCCCGTAAGGATTGGCGACGGCCCCTCGGCCGCGTGCGTCGGATGCGTCAGGCGGTGCGGAAGGCGGCGACCGCGTTGTGCCCGCCGAAGCCGAACGAGTTGCTGATCGCGAGCGCGTCGCCGTCGCCCAGCGGGCGGGGCTCGGTGACCACGTCGAGCGGGATCTCCGGGTCCTGCTCCGACAGGTTGATCGTCGGGGGCATCACGCGCTCCGAGAGTGCGAGCACCGTGAACATCGCCTCGATCGCGCCCGCACCGCCGAGCAGGTGCCCGGTGGACGACTTGGTCGCGGTGACGGCGATGTCGTCGAGCCCGTCGCCGAACACGCGGCGCAGTGCATTGTACTCGGCGATGTCGCCGACCGGCGTGCTGGTGGCGTGCGCGTTGATGTGGCGCACGTCCGAGAGGTCGGCGCCGGCGTTCCGCACCGCAGCGATCATCGCGCGCGCCGCGGCGGACCCCTCGGGATCGGGCGCGGTGATGTGGTACGCGTCGCTCGTGATCGCTCCGCCGAGTACCTCGGCGTAGATGCGGGCGCCGCGGGCCTTCGCGTGCTCCTCCGTCTCGAGCACGAGCGCGGCTGCTCCCTCGCCGAGCACGAAGCCGTCGCGGCTCACGTCGTAGGGACGGGAGGCGACCGCGGGGTCGTCGTTGCGACGCGAGAGCGCCTGCATCGACGCGAACGACGCGATCGGCAGCGGGTGGATCGCCGCCTCCGAGCCGCCCGCGATCACCATGTCGGCGAGGCCGTCCTGGAGGTGGTCGTACGCGTTGACGATGGCCTCGGTGCTCGAGGCGCACGCCGAGACGACGGTGCGGATGCCGGCGCGGGCGTGCAGGTCCATGCCGATCGCCGCGCCCGGGCCGTTCGGCATGAGCATCGGGACGGTCATCGGCAGCACGCGGCGCGGGCCTCGCTCGCGCAGGGTGTCCCACGCGTCGAGTAGCGTCCAGACGCCGCCGATGCCGGTCGACCAGTCGACGGCGAGCCGCTCGGGTGCGACCTCGGGGGCGCCGGCGTCGGCCCAGGCCTCGCGGCCGGCGACGAGGGCGAACTGGCTCGACGGGTCGAGCCGCTTGGTCTCGTGGCGCGCGAGCACGTCTGCGGTGGACACCGCAGCCTGTGCCGCGAAGGTGACGGGGAGTTCGTGCTCGGCGGCCCACTCGGCCTCGATGGTGCTCGCACCGGACGTACCGGCGAGCAGCGCCTTCCAGCTGTCGGCGGCGGTGCCGCCGAGCGGGGTGGTGGCGCCGATTCCCGTGACGACGATCTTCTTGGTCATGACGATGGACTCTCTCGGGGAAAGGGTGGCGGGGGCATGTCGTGGGGCCGGCCGACGAGCGGCCGGCCCCACTCGACGCGACTAGGCCTGGGCCTTGACGATGTAGCCGACGGCGTCGCCGACGGTCTTGAGGTTCTTGACCTCCTCGTCGGGGATCTTCACGTCGAACTTCTCCTCGGCGTTGACCACGATGGTCATCATCGAGATGGAGTCGATGTCGAGGTCGTCGGTGAACGACTTGTCCAGCTCGACCGTGTCGGTCGCGATGCCGGTCTCGTCGTTGATGAGCTCGGCCAGGCCGGCCAGGACTTCTTCGGTGGACAGTGCCATGGTGCGTTTCTCCTTGTGATGTCGCTCGTATGACCGGGGTTCAGTCTAGAGGGGGGATGGATTGCGGCTCAGGGAAGAACCACGACTTGCGCGCCGAACACGAGGCCGGCGCCGAAGCCGATCTGCAGGGCGAGGCCGCCCGACAGCTCGGGGTGCTCGGTCAGCAGGCGGTGCGTCGCGAGCGGGATGGATGCGGCAGAGGTGTTGCCGGTGGTCTCGATGTCGCGGCCGATGACGACCGTGTCGGGCAGGCCGAGCTGCTTGGCGAACTCGTCGATGATGCGCATGTTCGCCTGGTGGGGGATGAAGGCGGCGAGATCGGATGCCTCGACGCCGGCCGCGTCCAGGGCCTGCTTGGCGACCTTGGCCATCTCCCAGACCGCCCAGCGGAACACCGCCGGACCCTCCTGCCGCAGCGTCGGCCACTCGGCGGTGCCGTCGCGGAAGTCGACCAGCTTGGCGTTCATGGAGACCACATCTGCCTTCGAGCCGTCGGAGCCCCACACGGTGCGCGAGATGCCGGGCGTCTCGCTCGGGCCGATCACCGCTGCGCCGGCGCCGTCGCCGAGCAGGAACGAGATGGAGCGGTCGGTCGGGTCGACGACGTCCGAGAGCTTCTCCGCGCCGATCACGAGCGCGTAGTGCGCGGCTCCGGTGCGGATGAGGGCATCCGCCTGGGCGACCGCGTAGGCGTACCCTGCGCACGCCGCGTTCGAGTCGTAGGCGGCCGCCGGGTTCGCGCCCACCCGGTCGGCGACGATCGCGGAGATCGACGGCGTCTGCAGGGTGTTGCTGATCGTGGCGACGATCACGAGGTCGATCTCGGCGGGGTCGACGCCCGAGCGCTCGATGGCCTCGCGGGCCGCCTCGGTCGCGAGGTCGACGGCGCCGATCTCGGCGCTGGCCCGCGTGCGGGTGACGATGCCGGTGCGCTGGCGGATCCACTCGTCGGAGGAGTCGATCGGGCCGATCAGGTCGTCGTTCGGCACGATGCGGTCACCGCGCGCCGCGCCCATCGCGAGGATGCGCGTGTACGCGGGGCCGGTCGCCTGCTTGAGGGTGGGGGTCGTCATGCGGTGCTCTCTGGTCGGGGGCGGATGCCGGTCAGGCGGCGTCGAGGAGGTCGCGGGCCGCGGCCAGGTCGTCCGGCGTCTTCACCGCGACCGCCGGCACGCCGCGCAGTCCGCGCTTCGCGAGACCGACGAGCGCGCCGGCCGGTGCCAGCTCGATGATGCCGGTCACGCCCCGGTCGGCGAACGACTCCATGCACAGGTCCCAGCGCACGGGCGACGAGACCTGGCCGACGATGAGCTCGAGGTAGCGGGCACCCGAGTCGACGATCGTGCCGTCGTTGTTCGTCCAGAGCGGCAGCCCGGGGTCGTGCACCTCGAGCGAAGCGGCCGCTTCGGCGAGCCGGTCGACCGCGGGGGACATGTACGCGGTGTGGAATGCACCGGCGACCTGCAGCGGCACGACGCGCGCGCCGCGCGGTGGCTCCTCGGCCAGCTTCGCGAGCGCGTCGCGCGCCCCGGCGACGACGACCTGGCCGCCGCCGTTGACGTTCGCGGGCGACAGGCCGAGCTCGGCGAGCTTCGCGTCGAGCGCCTCGGCCTGGCCGCCGAGCACGGCGCTCATGCCGGTCTCCTCGAGTGCCGCTGCCTCGGCCATGGCGCTGCCGCGCACCGCGACCAGGCGCATCGCATCCTGCTCCGAGAGCACGCCCGCGCCCGCCGCGGCCGTCAGCTCGCCGACCGAGTGGCCGGCGATGCCGCCGATGCGGTCGCGCCCGCCGTCGGCGCTGAGCGCCCGCAGCGTCATGAGGCCGGCGGCGACGATGAGCGGCTGTGCGACCGCGGTGTCGCGGATCGTGTCGGCGTCGCTCTCGGTGCCGTGGCGCACGAGGTCGACACCGGCGGCATCCGACAGCTCGGCCAGGTGGGCGGCGTACGACGGCTCTTCGAGCCAGGGCGAGAGGAAGCCGGGGGTCTGGGATCCCTGACCCGGGCACACGACGACGATCACCGTTCCAGTCTGCCAACGCGGCGCGCGGCGCGAGTGTGCACTCTCCACAAGGCTCGGCTCAGACCGTTGTCCGGATGCCACATGGAGGTCGTGCGGGGCTCAGGAGCGGCGTACGGGCGTGTCGTGGTCGCTCATGGACCCGATGATGAGCGCGGCCTGCAGGATGAGGGCCTCGCGGGCACCGGTGGCATCCCACCCGATGACCTCCGAGACGCGCTTCAGGCGGTACCGCACCGTGTTCGGGTGCACGAAGAGCTCGCGGGCCGTCGCCTCGAGCGAGCGACCGTTGTCGAGGTAGCACCACAGGGTCGTGAGCAGCTCGGTCGAATGCGCCTGCAGCGGGCGGTAGATGCGGTGCACGAGCGTGGCGCGCGCGAGCGGATCGCCCGCCAGGGCGCGCTCGGGCAGCAGGTCGTCGGCGTGCACGGGGCGGGGGGCGTGACGCCACGAGCGTGCCACCGCGAAGCCGGCGAGCGCCGCGCGGGCGCTCTTCGACGCGTCCACGAGGTTCGGCACCTCGTGGCCGAGCACCAGGTGGCCGGGGCCGAAGTGGGGCTCGAGCGCCACCGCGATCTCCATGAAGCTGAGCGCCGCCGACGTGCCGATCTGCTCGTCGGCGTCCCGGCTGCGCGGATCGGCGCGGCCGACCACGAGCACGAGGCGGGAGCCCTGCACGCCGATGAGCACGTCGGCGGCCATGTGCCGCGCGGCCCGGCGCACCTGGTCGACGTCGAGCGTCTTGGGCGTCGTGCCGACGAGCACCGCGACCTCGCCGTGGCCGTGCCAGCCGAGCGCCGCGATGCGGCTCGGCAGCTCCTCGTCGTACTCGCCCGACAGGATCGAGTCGACCACGAGCGCCTCGAGGCGCGCGTCCCAGAGTCCGCGGGCCTCGGCGGCCCGGGCGTACACGTCGGCGGCCGCGAAGGCGATCTCGCGCGAGTACAGCAGGATGGCCTCGCGCAGCGGCTCGCCGCCGTCCTTGACGCGCTCCTCGACGACCTCGACGGTCACCCGGATGAGCTGCAGCGTCTGCTGCAGGCTCACCGAGCGCAGCAGTTCACGCGGCGCGGCGCCGAACACGTCGGCCGCGATCCACGGCGTCGAGCGCGGGTCGTCGAACCAGGCGATGAACGAGGTGATGCCCGCCTGCGCGACGAGCCCCACGGCCGAACGACGGCTCGGCGGCATGTCGCCGTACCACGGCAGCGTGTCCTCGAGGCGCTTGAGCGTCGCGGTCGACAACTCTCCGGAGATCGTCCGCAGCCATGCGAGCGTCTCCGCCTTCGTCCGGTTGGGGGCCACTCGGCTAGCTCTCGCCTCCTGCGGTGCCGGTCGTGCCGGCGTTCACGTCGAGCAGGCGGTACTTCTCGATCGCCTGCGCCGGGACGCCCCGGTCGACCTCGCCGCGCTGGGCGAGCAGCTCGAGCGTGCGCACCACGACCGACGGCCCGTCGATGGTGAAGAACCGGCGTGCGGCCGGGCGGGTGTCGCTGAAGCCGAAGCCGTCGGCGCCGAGCGTCGCGTACTCGCCGGGCACGTAGGCGCGCACCTGGTCGGGCACCGCGTGCATGTAGTCGGTCACCGCGACGAAGGGGCCCTCGCTGCTCCCGAGCTTGCGGGTGAGGTACGGCACCTGCGGCGTGGCATCCGGGTTCAGGAAGTTGTGCTCGTCGGCGGCGAGGCCGTCGCGGCGCAGCTCCGTCCAGGAGGTCACCGACCACACGTCGGCCGACACGCCCCAGTCGTCGGCCAGCAGCTGCTGGGCCTCGAGCGCCCACGGCACCGAGACGCCGGAGGCCATGATCTGCGCCTTCGGACCCTGCACCGAGGAGCCCGAGATGCGGTGGATGCCGCGCTGGATGCCCTCCACGTCGACGCCCTCGGGCTCGGCGGGCTGCACGATCGGCTCGTTGTACACGGTGAGGTAGTACATGACGTTCGGGTCGGGGTGCGAGCCGCCGTACATGCGCTCGAGTCCCGCGCGCATGATGTGGCCGATCTCGTAGCCGTAGGCCGGGTCGTAGGTGACGACCGCCGGGTTGGTCGAGGCCAGGAGCGGGGAGTGGCCGTCGGCGTGCTGGAGGCCCTCGCCGGTCAGCGTCGTGCGACCCGCGGTCGCGCCGATGATGAAGCCGCGCGCCATCTGGTCGCCCGCGGCCCACATGGCGTCGCCCGTGCGCTGGAAGCCGAACATCGAGTAGAAGACGTAGATCGGGATGAGCGGCTCGCCCTCGACCGAGTACGACGTGCCGATGGCGGTGAACGCCGCCATCGCGCCGGCCTCGTTGATGCCGACGTGCACGATCTGGCCCTGCGGGCTCTCCTTGTACGCCAGCAGCAGTTCGCGGTCGACCGACGTGTAGTGCTGGCCGTTCGGGTTGTAGATCTTCGCGCTCGGGAAGAACGCGTCGATGCCGAACGTGCGCGCCTCGTCGGGGATGATCGGCACGATGCGGTTGCCGAAGTCCTTGGACCGCATGAGGTCCTTCAGCAGGCGCACGAAGGCCATCGTCGTGGCGACCTCCTGGTGGCCCGACCCCTTCTTCGCGATCGCGTACGCCGAGTCCTCCGGCAGCGAGATCGCAGTGTGCTTCGTCCGGCGCTCCGGCAGGTAGCCGCCGAGCTCGCGCCGACGCTCGTGCAGGTACTGGATCGCCTCGTCGTCCTCACCCGGGTGGTAGTACGGCGGGAGGTACGGGTTCTCCTCGAGCTGCGCGTCCGAGATCGGGATGCGCATGGTGTCGCGGAACGTCTTGAGGTTGTCCAGCGTCATCTTCTTCATCTGGTGGGTCGCGTTGCGGCCCTCGAACGACGGACCGAGCCCGTAGCCCTTGATGGTCTTGGCGAGGATGACGGTGGGCTGGCCCGTGTGCTCGGTCGCGGCCTTGAACGCGGCGTAGACCTTGCGGTAGTCGTGGCCGCCGCGCTTGAGGTTCCAGATGTCGTCGTCGGAGAGGTCCTTGACGAGCTCGAGCGCGCGCGGGTCGCGACCGAAGAAGTTCTCGCGCACGTAGGCGCCCGACTCGGCCTTGTAGGTCTGGAAGTCGCCGTCGGGCGTGATGTTCATGAGGTTGCGCAGGGCGCCCTCGTCGTCGCGCCCGAGCAGGTCGTCCCACTCGCGCCCCCAGACGACCTTGATGACGTTCCAGCCGGCGCCGCGGAAGAAGCTCTCCAGCTCCTGGATGATCTTGCCGTTGCCGCGTACCGGGCCGTCGAGTCGCTGCAGGTTGCAGTTGATGACGAAGTTGAGGTTGTCGAGGCCCTCGTTGGCGGCGACCTGCAGTTGTCCGCGGCTCTCGACCTCGTCCATCTCGCCGTCGCCGAGGAACGCCCAGACCTGCTGGTCGCTCGCGTCCTTGATGCCGCGGTTGGTGAGGTACTTGTTGAGCTGCGCCTGGTAGATCGCGTTGATCGGGCCGAGGCCCATCGAGACGGTCGGGAACTGCCAGAACTCGGGCTGGAGCCGCGGGTGCGGGTACGAGGGCAGCCCGTTCGGCGCGTGCGACTTCTCCTGGCGGAAGCCGTCGAGCTGCTCGGACGTGAGCCGACCCTCGAGGAAGGCGCGCGCGTAGGTGCCGGGGGAGGCGTGGCCCTGGATGTAGATCTGGTCGCCGCCGCCGGGGTGGTCCTGGCCGCGGAAGAAGTGGTTGAAGCCGACCTCGTAGAGGGCGGCCGACGACGCGTACGTCGAGATGTGGCCGCCGACGGCGATGCCGGGGCGCTGCGCGCGGTGCACGAGCATCGCCGCGTTCCAGCGGATCCACGCCCGGTAGCGGCGCTCGAGCGCCTCATCGCCGGGGAACTCCGGCTCGTTCTCCGGGGCGATGGTGTTCAGGTAGTCGGTGGTGGGCACCATCGGCACGCCGAGGTGCAGCTCCTTCGAGCGCTTGAGCAGGCTGAGCATGATCTCGCGCCCGCGCTGGTGCCCCTGCGACGCGACCAGCGCATCCAGGGACTCGGACCACTCGGCCGTCTCCTCCGGGTCGGAGTCCATCTGGGTGGCGGAGTACGGGTCCTGGTCGTTGACAGTCACACTCGACCTCTCTCTCGTGGCAGATCATGCCGGAATGCGCGCACGTACGGCCGGGTCACGCCGCGCGGCACACCTAGTCATCCTAGAGTCTCGTCGCGCGGCCGGCGCGAATCGAGTCGGCTCGAAGCGGCGACGGGCCCCGCCCGGCGGTAGACTCGTCCGGTCGCGCGAGCGACGAGGGCCTTTAGCTCAGTTGGTAGAGCGCCACGTTTACACCGTGGATGTCATCGGTTCGAGCCCGGTAGGGCCCACTCGAGCGTCACGTCCGGGGAGGGGCAGGACACATGGAACTCGGTGCATTCTCGGTGAGCCTGGCGGTGCGCGACCTGGCGGCGAGCCGCGACTTCTACGCGCGACTCGGCTTCGAGGCCGTCGGCGGCGACGGCGAGCAGTGGCTGATCGTGCGCAACGGGACGACCACGCTCGGGCTGTTCCAGGGCATGTTCGACCGCAACACGCTCACGTTCAACCCCGGCTGGGACGCCCAGGGCGAGTCGACCGAGACGTTCACCGACGTCCGGGAGATCGAACGCCGCCTCGACGACGCCGGCGTCGAGATCGTGCAGCGCACCGAGGCCGGCACCGAGGGCCCGGCCCACCTCATGCTGATCGACCCCGACGGCAACCCGGTGCTGCTCGACCAGCACCGGTAGCGGTCGGGGGCCCCGCGCTAGGCTGGCGGTCGTGCCCATCACGCTCGCCGACGCCGTCTCCACCGCACACGGGCTCTGGCCGCTGGACGGGGCCGAACCGTGGGACGCCCCGGGCCTCGTCAGCGGGGATCCGCGGGCCGAGGTCTCGCGTGTGCTGCTCGCCGTGGACGCCGTCGAGACGACCGTCTCCGAGGCGGTCGACGGCGGCTACGACCTGCTGCTCACCCACCATCCGCTGCTGCTGCGCGGGGTCACCTCGGTCGCCGAGGACCGCTACAAGGGTGCGCTGCTCGCCCGGCTGATCCGGGGCGGATGCGCGCTGCTCGGCGCGCACACGAACGCCGACGTCGTCGAGGAGGGCACGTCGGCGGTGCTCGCGACCGGACTGGGCGTCGCGGATGCGCGACCGATCGTGCCGGGCGCGGACCCCGCCCGCGGCCTCGGCCGGGTCGGCGACCTCGCCGAGCCCGTGTCGCTCGGCCGGTTCGCCCGGCGCGTGCTCGACCTGCTGCCCGCGACGGCGGGCGGCGTGCGGGTGGCGGGAGACTACGACCAGCCCGTGCGACGCGTCGCGGTCTGCGGCGGTGCGGGCGACTCGCTGCTCGCGCACCCCGAGGTGCGCGCCGCCGACGTCTACGTCACCGCCGACCTGCGACACCACCCCGCGTCCGAGTCCCGCGAGGAGACGTTCGCCGCAGGCTCCGGCCCCGCCCTGGTCGACGTCTCGCACTGGGCGAGCGAGTGGCTCTGGCTCGACGCGGCCGCCCGCGAGCTGCGCGCCGCGCTGCCGGGCGTCGTCGTCGACGTGAGCGAGTCGCGGACCGACCCGTGGGACTTCGCCGTCGTACACTGACGACTCCGGGGCATCCGCCCGACCCGACCGAGGAGATCACGTGAAGGCCACTCCCGCAGCGCAGCAGGAGCTCCTGCGCCTCCAGGCGCTCGACACCCGACTCCAGCAGATCGCCCACCGCCTCGGGGCGCTGCCCCAGGCGGAGCAGCTCGCCGAACTGGGCACGCGCGACGACGCGGCTCGCCGGCGGCGCACCGAGGTGTCCGGGGTGCTCGACGACGCTCGGGCGGAGCTGAAGCGGGTGGAGTCCGATGTCGAGGTGGTGGAGGCCCGGATCGTGCGCGACGACGCGCGGCTCGCCGCGAGCACGTCGGTCAAGGACGTCGCCGGCCTGGAATCGGAGCTCACCTCGCTGCGGAAGCGGCTCAGCGACCTCGAGGACATCGAGCTCGCGGTGATGGAGCGCGTCGAGGAGCTCGAGCGCGACGTGCACGGCATCGACGACGAGCGCGAGGACATCGCGAGCGAGGTCACGCGCGTCTCCGACGAGCGCGACGAGGCGGCCGGCGCGCTCACGACCGAACGCGACCAGGCCTCGCGCGACCGCGCGGCCATCGCCGAGGGGCTGCCCGACGACCTCGAGGCGTTCTACGAGCGGCGTCGCATCGCGGGCGGCGGCATCGGCGCCGCGCTGCTCCGACAGCGCACCTGCGGCGGCTGCACGATCACGCTCACCGGGTCCGACCTCGAGGACGTGCGTCGCGCCGCGGACGACGACGTGCTGCAGTGCCCCGACTGCGACCGCATCCTGGTGCGCACGGACGAGTCCGGCCTCTGAACGCCCCGCGCGCCGCGGGCGGTACGCTGGTGGGTGCGAGCGGGTCGGCAAGACGGTCGCGTCGCCCGAGCGATCGGGCGCCGAGGAACGTCCGGGCTCCGCAGGGCAGGACGGTGGGTAACACCCACCCGGGGCAACCCGCGAGACAGTGCCACAGAAAGCAGACCGCCACGGGCTCCGGCCCGCGGCAAGGGTGAAACGGTGGGGTAAGAGCCCACCAGCGGCCGCGGTGACGCGGTCGGCTCGGCAAACCTCGTCCGGAGCAAGGCCAGACAGGGAACCATGGGGCTGCCCGTCCCGTTCCCGGGTGGGCCGCTGGAGGGTCGCGGTGACGCGGCTCCGAGAGAGATGGCCGTCCAGCCGGTGTCGCGCAAGCGCCCGGTGAACAGAACCCGGCGTATCAGCCGGCCCGCTCGCCCCTCAGTCGTCCGACGGGTCGGCGTCGGACGCCCATTCGGTGCCGTACTCGACCGCCATCGCCGCGGCGCCGAGGATGCCCGCATTGTTGCGGTGCACCGCGGGCACGATCGGCGTCCGCAGGTCGAGCAGCGGCAGGAAGTGCTCGTGCTTCTTCGAGACTCCGCCGCCCACGATGAACAGGTCGGGGGAGAACAGGAACTCGACGTGCGAGTAGTACCGCTGCAGGCGCTTCGCCCAGTGCTCCCAGCTCAGCTCCTTGCGCTCCATCGCCGAGTACGCGGCACGATGCTCGGCGTCCTTCCCGTCGATCTCGAGGTGGCCGAGCTCGGAGTTCGGGATGAGCACGCCGTCGTAGATGAGCGCCGACCCGATGCCGGTGCCGAGCGTGGTCATGATGACGAGCCCGCGTTCGCCGCGAGCCGCGCCGTAGCGCGACTCGGCGTAGCCCGCGGCATCCGCGTCGTTGATGAAGTGGATGGGCACGCCCAGCTCCTTCTCGAACATCGCCTCGGCCGGCAGCCCGATCCACTCGTCGGAGATGTTCGCGGCCGACATGGTGCGGCCGTGGTGGACGATCGCGGGGAAGCACACCCCGATCGGGGTGCGCCCGTCGTGGTCGAGCTGCCCGAGGAGATCCTTCGTCGCCTCCAGGATGTCGGCCGGTTCGCCGCCCTTCGGCGTCGCCACCTTGATGCGGTCCGAGACGAGTTCGCCGGCGTCGACGTCGACGATCGCCCCCTTGATGCCGGTTCCGCCGATGTCGATGCCGATGGCTCGTCCCTCGCCCATGTCAGCACCCTAGCGCGGAGGCGGCGGCCCGGGCAGGAGCGCGGCGCGCGGGCGTAGGATCGGAGCATGACGTCCCAGGGGGAAGATCAGTACTGGTACAACATGAAGACCGGCGAGGTCGAGCACGGGTTCGTGTCGCCGTCGGTCGATCGGGTGGGCCCGTTCCCCACGGAGGGGGAAGCCGCGATGGCCCTCGAGATCCTGCGCGCGAACAGCGCGAAGTGGGCGGAGGAGGACGCCGCCGACGACGCCTGAGACGGATGCCCCGGGGCGGCCCGGGTCTCCGGAGCCGCTACTCGTAGCTGTGCTCGGGCCCGGGGTACTCGCCGGAGTCGACGTCGGCCCGCCACGCGCGCGCCGCGTCGCCGAGCGTCTGCGCGAGGTTCGCGTACTGGCGCACGAACTTCGGGATGCGCCCGGTCGTGAGACCCGCCCAGTCGGTCCAGACGAGGAGCTGGCCGTCGGTGTGCGGCCCGGCGCCAACGCTGATCGTCGGGATCGCCAGCGTCTCGGTCACGCGCTTCGCGGCATCCGCCGGCACCATCTCGAGCACGACCGCGAACGCGCCCGCCTCCTGCACGGCGACCGCGTCGTCGACGAGGCGGTCGGCCGCGTCGCCCCGGCCCTGGATGATGTGTCCGCCCAGCCCGTGCTCCGACTGCGGCGTGTAGCCGACGTGGCCCATCACCGGGATGCCCGACTGCACGATGCGCTCGATCTGCGGGGCGCTGCGCCGGCCGCCCTCGAGCTTGACCGCGTGCGCGCCCGACTCCTTCATGAAGCGCACCGCGGTGTGCAGCGCCTCCTCCGGGCCCGACTCGTACGAGCCGAAGGGCATGTCGGCGACGACGAACGCGCGGGTCACGGCCTTCGCCACGGCGCGGGTGAGCGGCATGAGCTCGTCGACCGTCACCGGCAGGGTCGTGTCGTAGCCGAGCACGTTGTTGCCCGCCGAGTCGCCGACGAGCAGGAAGTCGATGCCCGCCTCGTCGAAGATGCGCGCGGTCAGCTGGTCGTAGCTCGTGAGCCCCGTGATCGCGATGCCCTGCTCCTTCGCGTTCTGGAAGTGCCGGGTGCGCACGCGACGCGGGCCGGCCGCGCGGGCCGCCCCACCGCCGTAGGGGTTCTGCTCGCCCCCGGCGGACGAGGAGTCGACGTTGGGCTCGGGCAGCTCTGGCATGCGGCAAGTCTAGCCACGCGGCGGTGACGCTCGGCCGGTCGGAGCGGGCGGGCGGGCCGTGCCGACGCGCTCCCCGAGGTGGCTCGTGAGCGGGCAGTCGAGCCAGTAGCCTAGGTGGAGCGAAGAGAGGGTGTTGATGGACAAGCAGCGGGACTTCGTGCTCCGGACCATCGAGGAGCGGGGCGTCAAGTTCGTCCGGCTCTGGTTCACCGACGTGGTGGGCACGCTGAAATCGGTGGCGATCGCACCGGCCGAGGTGGAGGGGGCGTTCACCGAGGGGCTCGGCTTCGACGGCTCCGCGATCGAGGGGCTCACGCGCAGCTACGAGTCCGACCTCCTCGCGCATCCGGACCCCACGACGTTCCAGACGCTGCCCTGGCGCGGTGACATCGATCCCACCGCACGCATGTTCTGCGACATCACGACGCCCGACGGCGAGCCCGCGGTCGCCGACCCGCGCAACGTGCTGAAGCGCACCCTCGAGAAGGCGGCCGACGCCGGGTTCACCTTCTACACGCACCCCGAGATCGAGTTCTACCTGCTGAAGTCGTCGAAGTTCGGCACCGAGGGTCCGCAGCCCGTCGACTCGGCCGGGTACTTCGACAACGTGCCCGGCGGCACCGCGCACGACTTCCGCCGCCGGTCGGTGCGCATGCTGGAGGACCTCGGCATCTCGGTGGAGTTCAGCCACCACGAGGCCGGCCCCGGCCAGAACGAGATCGACCTGCGCTACGCCGACGCGCTGGCCATGGCCGACAACATCATGACCTTCCGCACGGTCGTCAAGGAGGTGGCGATCGAGCAGGGCGTGTATGCGACGTTCATGCCGAAGCCGTTCTCCGACCAGCCCGGTTCAGGCATGCACACGCACATGTCGCTCTTCGAGGGCGACGGCAACGCGTTCTTCCAGCAGGGTGCGCAGTACCAGCTGTCGACCATCGGCCGGCAGTTCATCGCCGGCCTGCTCCGCCACGCGAGCGAGATCAGCGCGGTGACCAACCAGTTCGTGAACTCCTACAAGCGCCTCTGGGGCGCCGACGAGGCGCCGAGCTTCATCACCTGGGGCCACAACAACCGCTCCGCGCTCGTGCGGGTGCCGCTGTACAAGCCCAACAAGGGCCAGAGTGCCCGGGTCGAGTACCGCGCGATCGACTCCGCGGCCAACCCCTACCTGGCGTTCTCGCTGATGCTCGCCGCCGGTCTCAAGGGCATCGAGGAGGGCTACGAGCTCCCCGAGGAGGCCGAGGACAACGTGTGGTCGCTCACGGACGCGGAGCGCCGGGCGCTCGGCTACCGGTCGCTGCCGGCGAGTCTCGACCACGCGATCGAGTACATGGAGGGCTCGGAGCTCGTCGCCGAGACGCTCGGCGAACAGGTCTTCAACTACGTGCTCGCGAACAAGCGCCAGGAGTGGCGCGAGTACCGCAGCCAGGTGACCCCGTACGAGCTCCAGCGCAACCTGGAGATCCTCTAGCGACGGCGCGGGTGACAGCGATGCGCGGCCGGACCCAGAGCCTCACCGCCCTCGCCCGTCTGGGCTTCGAAGATCTGACCGCGGGCGCGGAGCGCCTCGCCGCCGTCGTCGACCTGCTCGGCGTCGACGAGGACGCCTGCGTCGAGGTCGCTCGGCACGCGGCCGACCCCGACCAGGCGCTCGCGCTGCTGCAGGACGTCGCCGAGCGCGACCTCGACCGCGTCGCCGCGCTGGTGCGCGAACCGACCGGCGCAGCGGCGCTCGGCAGGCTGCTCGGCGCATCCCGCGGACTCGGCCAGTTCTTCGAGCGGCACCCCGACGAGCTCGAGTTGCTGCGCGCCGGGCCGGTGCCGCCGGCGACCGCGGGGGAGTACCGCGAACGCATGCTCGAGGCGATCGAGGGCCGCGGCCACGGCGGGCTCGACGACGCGGAGGCGGCCTGGCCCGCGCTGCGCACCCGCTACCGTCGCCTGCTCGCGCAGATCGCGCTCTACGACCTGAGCGCCGCAGACGCGGTCGACGTGCTCGACCGCGTGGCCGCGGGCCTGGCCGACCTCGCAGGGGCGACGCTCGACGCGGCACTCGAGCTCGCCCGACGGGCGCACTCCCGGCGGGAGGGCGACCCGGCCGCGCCCGCGCGCTTCCCCGAGGCATCCGTCGCCGCCACCCGGCTCGCCGTGATCGGCATGGGGAAGGCCGGCGCCCGCGAGCTGAACTACGTCAGCGACGTCGACGTGATCTTCGTGGCCGAGTCGTCCGACGAGGAGGTCGTCTCGGCGCCGGTCGCCATCGACATCGCGACCCGGTTGGCGATGTCCATGATGCGCGCGCTCAACGGCGCGTCCATCGAACCCCCGCTCTGGGAGGTCGACCCGAACCTGCGACCCGAGGGCAAGGACGGCGCGCTCGTGCGCACGCTGGAGTCGCACCTGACCTACTACGACCGCTGGGCGAAGAGCTGGGAGTTCCAGGCGCTGCTGAAGGCGCGACCGATGGCGGGCGACCTCGAGCTCGGCGGTCGGTACGTCGCCGGCGTCGCCCCGAAGGTGTGGGCGAGCGCGTCACGGGAGAACTTCGTCGAATCGGTGCAGAAGATGCGCGAGCGGGTGACCGAGTTCATCCCCGACGACGAGGTCGACGTGCAGCTGAAGCTCGGGCCGGGCGGCCTGCGCGACATCGAGTTCACCGTGCAGCTGCTGCAGCTCGTGCACGGCCAGTCCGACGACACGGTGCACCAGCGCGGAACCGTCGCCGCCCTCGATGCGCTGGCCCTCGCCGGGTACGTCGGCAGGGTCGAGGCGGCGGAGTTCACGCGTGACTACCGCGTGCTGCGGGTCATGGAGCATCGCCTGCAGCTCGCGCGACTGCGCCGCACCCACCTCATGCCGCGCACCGACGAGGAGATGCGCCTGCTCGCGCGGGCCACCGGGCTCGCGGGCACCGCCGACGAGCTGCGCGCGGTGTGGCAGTCGACCCGTGCACGGGTGCGCGGCCTGCACGAACGCCTGTTCTACCGTCCGCTGCTGTCGGCGGTCGCCGCGCTGCCCGAGGACGGGCTCGAGCTCACGAGCCAGCAGGCCGCTGCGCGCCTGCAGGCGATCGGCTTTCGCGACCCCGCGGGCGCACTGTCGCACATCGCCGCACTCACGGGCGGAGTCTCCCGCCGAGCGACCATCCAGCGCAACCTGCTCCCGGTGCTGCTCGAGTGGTTCTCCGACGGAGCCGACCCCGACTACGGACTGCTGGCGTTCCGCCGCCTGAGCGATCGGCTCGGCTCCGCTCACTGGTACCTGCGCTTCCTGCGCGACTCCACCGCCGCCGCGTTGCGGCTCACGCGCGTGCTGTCCGGCTCGCGGTTCGTCGGCGAGCTGCTCGACCTGGCGCCCGAGTCGGTCGTCTGGCTCGACGACGACGCCGAACTGCGCCCGCGCCCGATCGAGGAGCTGCGCGACGAGGCGCGTGCCGTGCTCGCGAGGCACTCCGAGCCCGACGCGGCCGCCAAGGTGCTGCGGACCATGCGTCGGCGCGAAGTGCTGCGCCTCGCATTCGCGGCGATCGTGGGCACCTGCACCGTCGAGGAGCTCGGGCGAGGCCTCAGCGACATCACGCAGCAGCATCTCGAGGCGGTGCTCCGGGCGATCCGACGTCCCGCCGGCGAGGAGGGCGACGGCATCGAGTTCGGCATCATCGCGATGGGCCGGTTCGGCGGTCGCGAGCTGGGATTCGGGTCGGATGCCGACGTCATGTACGTGTTCCGCCCCGCCGGCGCGGAGTCGCAGGAGGCGCAGCGGCGCGCCCAGCACATCGTCTCCGAGCTGCAGCGGCTGACGTCGGACGCCCGACTGCCGCTGGACCTCGACGCGGACCTCCGCCCGGAGGGACGCAACGGCGTCATGGCCCGATCGCTCGACGCGTACCGGGCGTACTACGCGCGGTGGTCGTTGACCTGGGAGGCGCAGGCGCTCCTGCGGGCCCGCCCCGCGGCGGGCGACGCGTCGCTGCTGGCGGACTTCGAGGAGCTCGCCGACCAGATCCGCTACCCGCACGTCATCGGCGAGCAGGAGGTGCGCGAGGTCAAGCGCATCAAGGCCAGGGTCGAGAACGAGCGGCTTCCGCAGGGCGCGGATCCGCGGCGGCACCTGAAACTCGGCCGCGGCTCGCTCAGCGACGTGGAGTGGTTCGTGCAGCTGCTGCAGCTGCGCAAGGCGACCGACGTGCCCGAGCTGCGGACCACGTCGACGCTGCGCGCGCTGACCGCCGCGACCGACGCCGGCTTCGTGTCGGAGCGGGATGCGACGGTGCTGCGGGATGCCTGGCTGATCGCATCGCGAGCACGCTCGGCCCTCACGCTCTGGCTGAACAAGACGAGCGACGTGCTGCCCGTGGAGCGCACCCAGCTCGAGGGCGTCGCACGGCTCCTCGAGTACCCGCCGGGCTCGGCCAGTCAGCTCGAGGAGGACTATCTCGCCGCGACGCGCCGGGCGCGCCGAGTCTTCGAGCGCGCGTTCTACGGCGAGCCCGAGCGTCCCAGGGCGAGCCGGGGCTGACCCGCCGCGCCGCGTGTCACGCGGTTGCCGGCACCGATCCCGGTCGGCGACTCACCGCTGGTGCTCGCGCCCGGAAACGACGGACGGGCCGCACCACCGAAGTGGTGCGGCCCGTCGCGCAGGGGGTCGGCTCAGACGCCGAAGTACAGCTCGTACTCGAACGGGTGCGGCCGCTGCGCGAGCGGCTTGATCTCGTTCTCCATCTTGTAGTCGATCCAGGTCTCGATGAGCTCCGGCGTGAAGACGCCGCCCGCGAGGAGGAACTCGTGGTCGGCCGCGAGTGCCTCGAGCGAGTCCTGCAGCGAGTTGGGGACCTGCGGGATGTTCTTGGCCTCTTCGGCGGGGAGCTCGTAGAGGTCCTTGTCGACGGGCTCGTGCGGCTCGATGCGGTTCTTGATGCCGTCGATGCCGGCCATCAGCTGCGCCGCGAACGCGAGGTACGGGTTGCCCGAGGCGTCCGGCGCGCGGAACTCGATGCGCTTGGCCTTGGGGTTGGTGCCCGTGATCGGGATGCGGACCGCGGCCGAGCGGTTGCCGGCCGAGTACACCAGGTTGACCGGAGCCTCGAAGCCCTTGACCAGGCGGTGGTAGCTGTTCAGCGTGGGGTTCGTGAACGCGAGCACCGAGGGGGCGTGGGCGAGGATGCCGCCGATGTACCAGCGCGCGATGTCGGAGAGCCCGCCGTAGCCGGCCTCGTCGTAGAACAGCGGGCTGCCCTCGTTCCAGAGCGACTGGTGGGTGTGCATGCCCGAGCCGTTGTCGCCGAACAGCGGCTTCGGCATGAAGGTCGCGGCCTTGCCCCACTGGTTCGCCGTGTTCTTGACGATGTACTTGAACTTCAGGATGTCGTCCGCGGCGTGGACCATCGTGTCGAACTTGTAGTTGATCTCGGCCTGGCCACCAGTGCCCACCTCGTGGTGCGCGCGCTCGAGCTCGAGGCCCGACTCGATGAGCTTGAGCGAGATGTCGTCGCGCAGGTCGGCCTGCTTGTCGACCGGCGAGACGGGGAAGTAGCCGCCCTTGTACGGGGTCTTGTTGCCGAGGTTGCCACCCGGCTCCTCGCGACCGGTGTTCCAGGCACCCTCCTCGGAGTCGACCGAGTAGAAGCTGCTGTTCTGCTTCACCTCGTAGCGGACGTCGTCGAAGATGTAGAACTCGGCCTCGGGGGCGAAGTACGCGGTGTCGGCGATGCCGGTCGACGCGAGGTACTTCTCCGCCTTCTTGGCGACCTGACGCGGGTCCTTCGCGTAGATCTCGCCGTTGCGCGGGTTGTAGATGTCGAAGACCATGACGAGCGTGCGCTCGGCGCGGAACGGGTCGACGTATGCGGTGGTCACGTCGGGGATGAGCTGCATGTCGGACTCGTGGATGTTCGCGAATCCGCGGATCGACGAGCCGTCGAACAGCTGGCCGACGGTGAAGAAGTCCTCGTCGACGGTCGACGCCGGGATGTTGAAGTGCTGCTGCACACCCGGGAGGTCGGTGAAGCGGATGTCAAGGAACTTGACGTCCGTCTCCTTGATGAACGAGAGCACTTCGGATGAATCACTGAACATGTGGCGTTTCTCCAAGTTGGGGGAGGGGACCGGACGACTACCTCGGTGCAGCCGATCCGACGCTATCGACCGGCGGTTTCCCGGCCATGACACTAATGTTTCCGACATGTTACGTGGAAGGGCAACCGTCTAGACTCGTCCGGTGCCTCAGAACCCCGCCGCAGCCAGCCAGATCCCACCCAGCGAATGGCCCGGCGAACGACTCGGGTTGCCGGAGACGGGGTCCGGCTCGGTGGGACGCGTCGGCCGGCGCATCCTCGCCCTCTGCATCGACTGGGCGATCGCGAACCTGATCCCGCTCATCTGGGCGTCGTACGCGACGAACGTGCACTCGTGGTCGACGCTCACGCTGTTCGCGATCATGCAGGTCGCGTTCATCCCCACGATCGGCGGCAGCATCGGTCACCGGGTCACCGGCATGCGCGTCATCGCGCTCGAGGGCGGCTGGGTCGGCCTGCGCAGGCCGCTCGTGCGCACCCTGCTGCTGGTGATCGTCATCCCCGCGCTCGTCTGGGACTCGGACCAGCGCGGCTTCCACGACAAGGTCGCCGGAACCGTGCTCGTCCGATCCTGAGCCTCGGCCTGGGGCTCAGCGCACCTTGCCGCGCTGCGGACGGGCCTTCATCGGGTCGATGCCCTTGGGGATCGGCAGCTGCGTCTGCAGCGACGTGAGACGGTTGTTCACCGCGACGACCTCGGCCTTGGTGAGCGACTTCTTGAGCGACTTCAGCGACTTGGGCAGGCGGTGCAGCGGGATCGCTCCCTCCTCGCGCCCCACGCTCAACTGCGTGATCGGCACGTTCGGGAGGATGCGGGCGACCTTGCGCTGCTCGTCGTCGAGCATGCGCTTCGTGCGCGAGGGCGACCCCTCGGAGATGAGCGCGACGCCGCCCTTGCCGACGGCCCGGTAGACCGCGTCCTGGGTCTTGCCGTTCACGGCGACGGGCATCTCGTTGCCCACCCACCCGCGGCGCAGGCCCGACTTGAGGACGGCCCCCACGGCCCCCGGCTGCCCCTCGATCTGCGAGTAGGCGGCACGTTCGGCTCGCCGGCCCAGGATGATGAGCGCGAGGAGGATGCCGCCCAGCACGCCGGACAGGATGAACATCGAGATGGTGAACCAGTTGCCGTTGCCCAGGAAGAGCGAGAGCACCACGGCGACCAGCACCGGCAGCAGGAACCCGAGCAGGATGAGCCACGTCGCCGTCGAATCGTGCCGGCGGGTCATCTGGAAGACCTGCCACATCTGCTTGAGCCGGCCCGGCTCCTTCGTCGACGACTTCTTGCTGCGTGCCATGGTGTCTAGGATACCGGCGCTCGGGAGTGGCGCCGACCGCGGCCGAGGGCGTCCGGAGACGCCCTCGGCGAACAGTCAGACGACGGCCTGCTCGAAACCGAGCGCCGCGTCCGCGAGGTGCTCGAGCCCGGGCGGGATCTCCCGCCCGCTGCGGCGCATCGACTGCGCCCAGAGCCGCCCTGCGCGGTACGACGAGCGCACCAGCGGGCCGGCGAGCACCCCGAGGAATCCGATCTCCTCGGCCTCGTCGCGGATCTCGACGAACTCCTCCGGCCGCACCCACCGGTCCACCGGCAGGTGACGCGGGCTCGGTCGGAGGTACTGCGTGATCGTGATGATGTCGGTCCCGGCGGAGTACAGGTCGCGCAGGGCCTCCGAGACCTCGTCGCGCGTCTCGCCCATGCCCAGGATGAGGTTCGACTTCGTGATGAGCCCCACGTCGCGGCCCTGGGTGAGCACGTCGAGGGAGCGCTCGTATCGGAACGCGGGTCGGATGCGCTTGAAGATGCGCGGCACCGTCTCGACGTTGTGCGCGAAGACCTCCGGTCGGGCGGAGAACACCTCGCCGAGGTGCTCCGGGCGCCCCGAGAAGTCGGGCACGAGGATCTCCACGCCGGTGCCGGGGCTCTGGCGGTGGATCTCGCGGATCGTCTCGGCGTAGAGCCAGGCGCCTTCGTCGGGCAGGTCGTCGCGCGCGACGCCCGTGACGGTGGCGTAGCGCAGGCCCATGGTCGAGACCGACTCCGCGACGCGTCGCGGCTCGTCGGTGTCGTAGTCGGCGGGCTTGCCCGTATCGATCTGGCAGAAGTCGCACCGACGCGTGCACTGGGACCCGCCGATGAGGAACGTCGCCTCGCGGTCCTCCCAGCACTCGTAGATGTTCGGGCAACCGGCCTCCTGGCAGACCGTGTGCAGGTCCTCGCTCTTCACGAGCGACTGGAGCGATCGGAACTCGGGCCCCATCTTCGCGCGGGTCTTGATCCACTCGGGCTTGCGCTCGATGGGCGTCTGCGCGTTGCGGACCTCGAGTCGGAGCATGCGACGGCCGTCGGGGGCGGTGCTCATGCGACCACCTCCTCGCGCTCGAGGGCGAACTCGGCGACGAGCCGGTCGCGCACGGCGTCCACGAGGTCGGACGGATGCGTCGGATGCCCGATCACGCGCGAGATCGTCGTCACGCCGGCGTCGCGGATGCCGCAGGCGACGATGCGCCGGTACGGCTCGAGCGAGTTGCTGCAGTTGAGGGCGAACCCGTGCATGGTGACTCCCTCGGCGACCCGGACGCCGATCGCGGCGATCTTGTCCTCTGCGCCGGGCGGGCCGACCCAGACCCCGGACCTGCCGTCGACGCGACGACCGTCGACGCCGAGCGGGACGAGCACGTCGATCAGCACCTGCTCCAGGCGGCGGACGTAGCCGACCACGTCGATCGGCTCGGCCAGCCGGATGATCGGGTAGCCGACCAGCTGGCCGGGCCCGTGCCAGGTGATCTTGCCGCCGCGATCCACGTCGACGACGGGGGTGCCGTCGACCGGTCGCTCGTCGGGAGACGTGCGCTTCCCGGCGGTGTAGACGGACGGGTGCTCCAGCAGGAGCGCGGTGTCGGGGCGTTCGCCCGCGACCACCGCTCGATGGACGGCGCGCTGAAGGTCGAGACCCTCGATGTACGGCACGGAGTTGGCGCTTAGCCCCGCGACGATGACGTCGAGCATGCTCCCAGTGTAGGCGCCGCGTCCTCCACACCGGCCCGTACGGCGGGATGCGTGCGAAGCCGGTGCGTCCGGGAACATGCCCGGGTGCGCGCCGGAACGCTGGTGCGCATGGAACGGACGGAGCCCGCGGTCGCGGGCGGGTACCGCCTGGTGCGTCGCCTGGCGACCGGCGATCGCTGCGTCGCCTGGCTGGCATTGCCGGGGGCGCACGACGCGGACGCCGACGGTCCCGTCGTCGTCCGCGCCTACCCGCCGGGGCACGCGCCGGACGCCGTCGCGCTCGAGGCGGAGGCGATGGCGCGCACGTCCGGCGGCGTGCTGCCGGCGCTGCTCGATGCCGCGAGCGACGGCGAGTCCGCGTGGCTGGTGGTGGAACAGCTCGAGATCGGCCTCCCGGAGCTGCTCGAGCGGCGGGCGTGGGCACCCGGTGAGGCGGTGACCCTGCTCGCGGGCGTGCGGGAGGCGGTCCTGGCAGTCGAACGGGCCGGGTTCGCGCTCGCGCGACTCGCACCGGGGCAGGTCATGCTCGACCGCGCGGGGCGCCCTCGCCTGGTCGGGCTCGGTGCGCTGCGTCGTGCGGGCGACGCCGGCGGCGGGGGAGCAGTGACCGTGCGACGCGAGACGATGGCCGCATACGCCGGACTGGTGCGCGCGATCGCGGCGCGGGTCGCGCGGCCGGACGAACTCGACGGCCTCGCGGGCTGGTGCGACGCCGTCGCGTCGTCCCGACCGTTCGCACGCGACGACGCCGCATGGGAACGGGCGGTGTTCGCGGTCGCCGCGCCCGCCCCGGTCCGACTCGGGCCCGGTGGGGCGGATGCTCCGCGCCAGCCGGTGGCCCTCGACCTCGGCCGCCGACGGTCGGCCGAGTCGCTGCCGACCGTGGAGGCGACGCCGAGCGACCGTGCGGAGGGTCGCGCCGCGGCATGGGCCGGCATCCTCCAGCTGCCGGAGGAATCGGCGGCGGCGTGGGAGCGGGCACTCGACGACGGCATCGCGGGCCGCATCCGTGCCGCACTCCGCGCACGACGGCGCCCGCTCGTCGTCGGCGGGGCGGTCGCGGCATCGGCGCTCGTGCTCGCCCTCACCCTGCTGCCGCCGGTGGGAGCGGCCGACGCGGTGCCCGGTGCGGGGAAGGAGACGCCGGTCGGTTCGGAGGACGGCGAGCCGGAGGCGGGCGCGCGGTCGGACGACGATGCGTGGCAGGCGCCCGGTCCCGACGTCGATGCGGCCGCGGCGGCCCGATCACTCCTGGAGGAACGCATCCGCTGCCTCGCCGCACGGTCCGCGGAGTGCCTCGGTCGGGTGCTGCAGCCGGGATCGGCCCTGGAACGGGACGACCTCGCCGAGCTGCGCTCGGCGGACGACGCCGCCGAGCCGCACGGCTCCCTGCCCGTGCCGCCCGCCGAGGTCGTCGTGGTGGACGAGCTGGGCGACGCCGTGCTGGTGCAGGTGACGTTCGACGCCCCGGAAACGCCACCGGCCTCGGCCCTCGTGGTGAGGGGCGAGGCCGGGTGGTCGTTGCGGTCGGCCTGGGGCTAGATGCCGAGGTCGCCCTCGAAGTCGCCCTCCTCCAGGCGGTCCTTGACCATGGTGAGGAAGCGGGCCGCGTCGGCGCCGTCGATGATGCGGTGGTCGTACGACAGCGCGAGGTACACCATCGAACGCACGGCGATCGCGTCGGTGCCGTCCTGGCTGACGACGACCGGGCGCTTGACCACGATGCCGGTGCCGAGGATGGCGGTCTGCGGCAGGAACACCACGGGGGTGTCGAACAGCGCGCCGCGCGAACCGGTGTTCGTGAGCGTGAACGTGCCGCCGGCCAGCTCGTCGGGCTTCAGCTGGTTGTTGCGGGTGCGCTCGGCGAGGTCGGCGATCTGGGCCGAGAGGCCCGCGATGTCGTGCTCGCCGGCGTTCTTGACCACCGGGGTGAGCAGGCCGCGCTCGGTGTCGACCGCGATGCTCAGGTTCTCGGTGTCCGGGTAGACGATCGAGTCGCCGTCGACGGTCGAGTTGATGATCGGGTACGCACGCAGCGCCTCGATCGCGGCGAGGGCGAAGAACGGCATGAAGGACAGCTTGTTGCCGGTCTCCTCGAGGAACGCCGCCTTGGCCTGGTCGCGCAGTCGCGCCACCTTGGTGACGTCGACCTCGACCACGCTCGTGAGCTGCGCGGTCGACTGCATCGACACCACGGCGCGTTCGGCCACGACCTTGCGCAGGCGGGTCATGGCCTGCGTCGTGCCGCGCAGCGGCGACGGCTCGGGGCGCGGCTTCGGCGCCGCGGCCGCGGGAGCGGCTCCAGCGGTCGAGCGCGCGTCGAGCACGTCCTGCTTGCGGATGCGGCCGCCGACGCCCGTGCCGGTCACGGTCGAGAGGTCGACCCCCTGCTCGTTCGCGAGCTTGCGGACGATCGGCGTGACGTAGCCGCTGCCGGCGTGCGCGGGTGCGGACGGCTCCGAGGCCGCGGGTGCGGCCGGCGCGGCCGGGGGAGCAGGGGGCGCGGGCGGGGCTGCGGGCGCGGCAGGTGCCGCGGGTGCGGCCTGAGGCTCGGGCTCGGGCTTGGGCTCTGCTTCGGGCTCCGGCTCGGGTTCCGCTTCGGGCTCGGGCTCCGGCTCGGGCTCCGCTTCGGGCTCGGGCTCGGGCTCCGGCTCGGCCGCGGGCTCCTCTGCAGCCGGCTCGGACTCCTCGGCGGACGCTCCCGCACCCGAGCCGTCGCCGATCGTCACGAGCGGCGTGCCGACCTCGACGGTCTCGTCCTCCTGGACGAGGATCTCCTCGATCGTGCCCGCGACGGGCGAGGGGATCTCGGTGTCGACCTTGTCGGTCGAGACTTCGAGCAGCGGCTCATCCACCTCCACCTGGTCTCCGACGTTCTTCAGCCATCGGGTGACCGTGCCTTCGGTGACACTCTCACCGAGTGCCGGGAGGCTGACGGATTCGCTCATGCGATTGACTCCTTCACAGCGTGTGCGCTTCTTAGCTTATTGGTGTGTCTCGGGCCGCGCGGGGTCACATCGCGTGGAGCGGCTTGCCGGCGAGCTTGAGGAAGGCCTCGCCGAGCGCCTCGTTCTGCGTCGGGTGCGCGTGCAGCAGCGGGGCGACGTCCTCGGGGTACGCCTCCCAGTTGACGGCCAGCTGGGCCTCCCCGATGAGCTCGCCGACGCGGGCGCCGATCATGTGCACGCCGACGACGGGGCCGTCCTCGACGCGCACGACCTTGATCGAGCCGCTCGTACCGAGGATGTGACTCTTGCCGTTGCCGCCGAGGTTGTACTCGTAGCTCGACACCTTGTCGTCGCCGAACTGCTCCTTGGCCTTCGCCTCGGTGTAGCCCACCGACGCGACCTCGGGGTCGCTGTACGTGACCTTCGGGATGTTGACGTCGTCGACGACGATCGGGTTCTGGCCGGCGAGCTCCTCGGCGACGAAGATGCCCTGCTGGAATCCGCGGTGCGCGAGCTGCAGGCCGGGCACGATGTCGCCCACGGCGTAGACGCCGGGCACGCTGGTCTCGAGGCGGTCGTTCGTGAGCACGAAGCCGCGGTCCATCTCGATGCCGACCTCCTCGTACCCGAGGTTGTGGGTGGCGGGGCCGCGGCCCACCGCGACGAGCAGCAGGTCCGCCTCGACGGTCGAGCCGTCCTCGAGGGTCACGACGACGCCGCTGTCGTCCTGGGTGACGCCCTGGAAGCGGGTGCCGAGCTTGTAGTCGATGCCCCGCTTGCGGAACGCCCGCTCGAGCTGCTTCGAGACCGACTCCTCCTCGTTGGGCACGAGGTGGGGGAGCGCCTCGATGATCGTCACGTCGGCGCCGAACGAGCGCCAGACGCTCGCGAACTCGACGCCGATGACGCCGCCGCCGAGCACGGCCACGCGACGGGGCACCCACTCGAGCTGCAGCGCGGTCTCGCTCGTGATCACGCGTCCGCCGATCTCGAGGCCGGGCAGCGTGCGCGAGTACGAGCCGGTCGCGAGCACCACGTTCTTGCCGGTGATCGTCTGGTCGCCGACCTGCACGGTCGTCGGGGAGGTGAGGCGCCCCTCACCCTCGACGACGGTGATGCCGCGCGCCTTGACGAGGCCCTGCAGGCCCTTCCACTTGCTCGAGACCACGCCGTCGCGGTAGGCGTTCACGGCGGGCATGTCGATGCCCTCGAACGACGCCTTGACGCCGAACTTCTCGGACTCCTTGGCGCCGTCGGCGATCTCGGCCGCGTGCAGCAGGGCCTTGGTCGGGATGCAGCCGCGGTGCAGGCACGTGCCGCCGAGCTTGTCCTTCTCGATGAGCGCGACGCTGGAACCGAGTTGCACGGCGCGCAACGCCGCGGCGTACCCTCCGCTGCCTCCACCGAGAACGACGATGTCAAAATTCTGCTCGGACACCCGGATATCTCCCTTGCGCACCAGATCTGCGACACGGTCTGCCGCACGGATCGATGGCCCGCCGACAGGCTGCACGGGCGAGTCGTTCTCGCCCCACACGACCTTACTACCCGTCGGCGGGGGCGGCGCGCGGTGCGGCCTGCACGCGAAGTGTTCGCTCTGGGCATGGTCGCGCACGGCGCCGGCGGGCGGGCCGCGGCATCCGCGTCGTTAGCATTGAAGGCATGCGAGACCCCCGCGAACTGTACGAGCTGGTGTCCGGCGTCGAGGTCCCCGGGGGGCTCCCGCTGGTCGCGGGGCTCACCGGCTTCGCGGACTCGGGCGCGGCCGTCTCGCAGTTCACGACGTACCTCGTCGACACGCTCGACACCGAGCTGGTGGCCGAGTTCGACGTCGACGAACTGCTGGACTACCGCGCGAGACGTCCGGTCATCACCTTCGACCAGGACCACATCTCCGACTACGAGCCACCGCGCCTGCGACTGCACCTCGCTTCCGACGAGCTCGGGCGTCGCTTCCTGCTGCTCACCGGCTTCGAGCCCGACTTCCAGTGGGAGCGGTTCGTCCGGGCGGTGCTCGACCTCGTCGACCGGTTGGGCGTCGAGACGGCGACCTGGGTGCACGCCATCCCCATGCCCGTGCCCCACACCCGCCCGATGGGCGTGACGGTGAGCGGCAACCGGGAGGACCTCGTCGAGTCGATGTCGATCTGGCGCCCCCACACGCAGGCGCCCGGCAACGCCCTGCACCTGCTCGAGTACCGGCTGCGTGAGCGCGGGATGCCGATCGCCGGCTTCGTGCTGCTGGTGCCGCATTACCTGGCCGACACCGAGTACCCGCTCGCCGCCGTGTCGGCGCTCGAGAGCATCAGCGCCGCGACCGGCCTGATCTTCCCCACCGATGCGCTGCGCGAGCAGGGCCGCGAGTTCGTCGGGCGCATCGACGAGCAGGTGGGGGAGAACGGCGAGCTCGCGAAGCTGGTCGGCTCGCTGGAGGAGCGACACGACGCCTACATGGAGGGCACGTCCCTGCGATCCCCGCTGACCGACGAGGCCGGAGAGGTGCCGAGCGCGGACGACATCGCAGCCGAACTGGAGAAGTTCCTCGCCTTCCGACGCACGCGCGACGACGACACGCCGCGCGGATAGGCGGTCGAGGGGAATCCGTCGCCCCGCCAGCGGGTTATAATTGTAGGAAGGACCCGGTCAAGTCGGCCGTTCGCGTTGCCCCCGGCCTCGCATCGACTTGACATGGGCCTTTGTAATGTCCGAAACGATCGTGCGGCCCGAGAGTCGGGCCCGGCGGCGCGCCGTCGCATCGATCGGACCCGAGAGGTTTCCCCATGGCTCAGACCGAAGCGAAGCAGGACGCGCCTGCCACGAACGCGAAGTCGACCGCAGCGACCAAGTCGCGCAGCACCAAGGCGACCGCGGGCGGCACCGCGAAGAAGGCACCCGCGAAGCGCACGACGACCAAGTCGACCGCCGCGAAGTCGACCGCATCCAAGTCGACCGCGGCCAAGGGCACCACCAAGCGCACGACCGCGAAGGCCGCCGAGGAGACGCCGGCGACCGAGAAGAAGGCACCCGCGAAGCGCGCGGCGACCGGCACCCGCAGGAAGGCCGCTCCGAAGGACGCCGACGAGGACGAGGTCGACGCCCCCGACGCAGAGGACGCGCACGAGGGCGACGCGGACTCCGACGACGGCGACGCCAAGGCGCCCAAGGTGGAGGCGCACCCGACGGGCGCCATCGTGCTCCGCGCCGTGGACGAGGACGACGACGTGCCCGTCTACTCGACCCAGATCACGGGTGCGACCGCCGACCCGGTGAAGGACTACCTGAAGCAGATCGGCAAGGTCGCGCTCCTGAACGCGGCCGAGGAGGTCGAGCTCGCGATGCGGATCGAGGCGGGCCTGTTCGCCGAGGAGAAGCTGTCGCACATGTCCAAGGAGGAGCAGCGCAGCCAGCTCGGCCGCGAGCTCGCCTGGGTCGCGAAGGACGGCCAGCGCGCGAAGTCGCACCTGCTCGGCGCGAACCTCCGCCTCGTCGTCTCGCTCGCGAAGCGCTACACCGGTCGCGGCATGCAGTTCCTCGACCTCATCCAGGAGGGCAACCTGGGCCTCATCCGTGCGGTCGAGAAGTTCGACTACACCAAGGGCTTCAAGTTCTCGACCTACGCGACGTGGTGGATCCGCCAGGCGATCACCCGTGCCATGGCCGACCAGGCCCGCACCATCCGCATCCCGGTGCACATGGTCGAGGTCATCAACAAGCTCGCCCGCGTGCAGCGCCAGATGCTGCAGGACCTGGGCCGCGAGCCCACGCCCGAGGAGCTGTCGAAGGAACTCGACATGACCCCCGAGAAGGTCGTCGAGGTGCAGAAGTACGGCCGCGAGCCGATCTCGCTGCACACCCCGCTCGGCGAGGACGGCGACAGCGAGTTCGGCGACCTCATCGAGGACACCGAGGCGGTCGTGCCGGCCGACGCGGTGGGCTTCACGATGCTGCAGAAGCAGCTCGAGAGCCTGCTCGACTCGCTCTCCGAGCGCGAGGCGGGCGTCATCCGCATGCGCTTCGGCCTGGGCGACGGCCAGCCGAAGACCCTCGACCAGATCGGCGACACGTTCGGCGTCACCCGCGAGCGCATCCGACAGATCGAGTCGAAGACGATGGCGAAGCTGCGCCACCCGTCGCGTTCGCAGTCGCTCCGCGACTACCTCGAGTAGGCCGCGGGTGCGCTACGCGCCGGCGATCCTCGTCGGCCGGTTCGTGCGATTCCTCGCCCGGCTCCGCAAGCCCGGCGGGGGATCGGCCGTGCCCGGCCTCGTGGTCAACCGCCTCGCCCCCGGCTACCTCCCGCACGCGCTCGGCGCATTCCCCGACGGTCTCGTGGTCGTCTCGGGGTCGAGCGGGAAGTCCACCACGACGAAGATGCTCGTCGCGGTGCTGCGTGCGCACGACCGTTCGGTCTTCACGAACCCGTCGACGGCGAACATCGCGCAGGGACTGACCTCCGCGCTGCTCGAGCGGGCCGACGTGCGCGGTCGCGTGCCCGGCGACCTCGCGGTGCTCGAGATGGACGAGGGCCACGGCGCGCGCGTGACGGCGGACCTGCCCCCCGACGTGGTCGTGCTCACCAACGTGATGGTCGACCAGATCGACCGGTTCCACGACTCCGAGGCGGTCGCGGGGATGCTCGGTCGCATCGCGTCGCGCGCGACGAAGTCGATCGTGCTGAACGCCGACGACGCGTACCTCGTGCAGGTCGCCGCGGCCGCCGAGCGCGGGGTCGTGGTCGAGCGCTTCGGCGTGAGCGCGGAGGTGCTGGCCGCCGCCCCGCGCGGGCTCGGCAACGCCCGCACCGCCGGTGAGCGACTCGCGGCGGGCGACGGCTTGCGCATCGTCGGCCTCGCCGGCGACGTGACGACGCTCGAGCTGCACGGGCGTGCGGTCGACGTGCGGCTGCCCTCGCGGGGCATCCACTACGCCGTCGACGCCGCCGCCGCGGTCGCGGGCGCGCGGGCCATCCTGGGCCGCGACTTCGATCTCGACGTGGCGGCGCGCGCCGTGAGCGAGATGCCCGCGGTGTTCGGGCGCGGCGAACGCGTGACCGTGCGCGGCACCGAGGTGGAGTTCGTCCTCGTGCAGAATCCGTCGAGCTTCCAGCTCAACGTCGACGGCATCGCGCCGGGCACCGAGCAGATCCTGTTCGCGATGGGCTCCGACGTGCGCGACCCGTCGTACTTCTGGCCGGTCGACGCGTCGGGCCTCGGCTCGGTGCGCGTCGTCTCGGGGTCGAAGGCGTACGAGGCGGCGCTCCAGCTCGCCTACGACGGCGTCGAGGTCGGCCGGGTCGAGCCCGACCTGCCGACGGCCCTGGATGAGTTCCTCGCGCTTCCCGTGCCCGAGCACGGCGTGAAGACCATCGTGTTCACCGCCGACTCGATGCGCCGGACCCGGGCCCACCTCGGCCTCGCCGAGGCGAAGGAGGACGCATGACGACGCTGTCGGTCGTGAGCCTGTTCCCGAGCCTGCTGAACGTCAACGGCGATGCCGAGAACGGCGACGTGCTCGCCGCCCGCGCACGCTGGGCGGGGCTCGAGGCCATGCACCTGCGCATCGAGGAGGTCGGTGCGCTGCCGGTCGAGCCGGACGTCATCGTGCTCGGTTCGGGCACGGATGCCTCCGCCGAGGCCGCACTCGAGCGCATCGCCCCGCTGCAGGACGAGCTGCGGCGCTGGGCGACCGAGGGCGTGCCGATCCTGGGCGTCGGCACCGGCATGGAACTGCTCGGCTGGGGCATCGAGTTCGCCGACGGCCGCACCCTCGAGGGGCTCGGAATCGTGCCGGGTCGGGCCGTGCCCCGCGAGGCGCGGGTGAGCGACGACCTGATCGTGCGCTCGAAGCACGGCCTGCTCGTCGGCTACGAGAACCACGCGCGCGACTACGTCGGTGCAGAGGGCTCTCCGCTCGGTCGAGTCGTGCGCGGCAGCGGCAACGGTCGCGGCTCCGGGCAGGAGGGCGTGGTGATGGGCTCCGTCATCGGCACGCACCTGCACGGTCCGGTGCTCGCGAAGCAGCCGGCGCTGGCCGACGCGATGCTCGCCGCGACGGCCGAGCGACGCGGGGTCGCCTACGCCACGGGCGGGCCGGCTGCGGAGGCCGACGGCTATGCCGACCGGGCACGCGCGGTCATCCTCGAGCGACTGGGCGTCTCCGGGCGCTGAGCGCGCTCCACGTGAATCGCGCGGGAACGACAACGGCCCGACGACGATCTCGTGATCGCCGACGGGCCGGGTGGGTCGTGGTGCGCGCTACGGGCGCGACTCCGAGACGAGGCGGCTCGACTCGTCGTGCCAGCTGTGCGCGATCTCGGACAGCTTCTCCTGGTGCTTGCGGCCGTGGTGCGCGCAGAACAGCAGCTCGCCGCTGTTCACGACGACGCGGATGTACGCCTGCGCGCCGCAGCTGTCGCAGCGGTCCAGTGCGGTGAGCTCGTACGTCGGCTCGAGCTCATCGACCGCACCATCGGTCTCCGGGTATCGGGTCATGGCTTCCTCCTGACGTACGTGCACCGAATTGCTTGGGTGCATCCATGAAAGCACGGCCTCCCTGTGGGTTCGTCCTGTGGCGACGGTATTTCGCTCAACGCGTACAGCCGGCGAGCGGATGCCGCGGGGCGGGGTGTCGGCGTCGAGCCGGCGCGGTTCGCGCGGGTAGTCTGGACGGTCGTGAGCGCAGACTATTCCGCCAGGCACCTCTCCGTACTCGAGGGTCTCGAGGCGGTGCGCAAGCGCCCCGGCATGTACATCGGCTCGACCGATTCGCGCGGCCTCATGCACTGCCTGTGGGAGATCATCGACAACTCGGTCGACGAGGCACTGGCGGGGCACGGGTCGGAGATCGAGATCGTGCTGCACCGCGACGGCAGCGTCGAGGTGCGCGATCAGGCACGCGGCATCCCGGTCGATGCGGAGCCGCGCACCGGGCTCTCGGGCGTCGAGGTGGTCTTCACCAAGCTGCACGCCGGCGGCAAGTTCGGCTCGGGCTCGTACGCCGCCTCGGGCGGACTGCACGGCGTCGGGGCATCCGTCGTCAACGCCCTCTCGGAGCGTCTCGACGTCGAGGTCGACCGCGACGGACGCACCTGGGCGATGTCGTTCCACCGCGGCGAACCGGGCGTGTTCGACGACGACGGGACGAAGACGCCCGACGCGCCGTTCACGCCGTTCGAGCTCTCGAGCGAGCTGCGCGTCGTCGGCAAGGTCGCCAGGAAGACGACCGGCACCCGCGTGCGGTACTGGGCTGACCGGCAGATCTTCACGCGCGACGCGGCGTTCCTCGCCGACGAGCTCATCGGACGGGCGCGCCAGACGGCGTTCCTCGTGCCCGGTCTCGGCATCTCGATCGTCGACGCGCGCGGCGAGGAGGCCGAGACCACGCACTTCCAGTTCGACGGGGGCATCTCCGAGTTCGCGGAGTACCTCGCGACCGACCCCGCCGTGACCGACGTCTGGCGGCTCGAGGGCTCGGGCACCTTCACGGAGACCGTGCCCGTGCTCACCGACTCGGGCGCCATGGTGTCGACCGAGGTGGAGCGCGAGTGCGTGGTCGACGTGGCGCTGCGCTGGGGCAACGGCTACGACACGACCGTGCGCAGCTTCGTGAACATCATCGCCACGCCGAAGGGCGGCACGCACCTCGCCGGGTTCGACCAGGGGCTCATGCGGGTCATCCGCGCCCAGGTCGAGCAGAACGCCCGCCGGCTCAAGGTCGGCAACGACAAGCTCGACAAGGACGACGTGCTCGCCGGCCTCACCGCCGTGGTGACCGTGCGCCTGGCCGAACCGCAGTTCGAGGGCCAGACCAAGGAGGTGCTCGGCACCCCGGCCGTGCGCGCCATCGTGACGAACGTCGTGGCGACGGCCCTCCGCGAGCGGTTCGCGTCGACGGCGCGGGCCGACAAGGCGCAGTCGTCGGCCCTGCTCGAGAAGGTCGTCGCAGAGATGAAGGCGCGCATCTCCGCGCGCACGCACAAGGAGACCCAGCGACGCAAGAACGCGCTCGAGAACTCGACGCTGCCGGCGAAGCTCGTCGACTGCCGGTCGAACGACGTCGCGCACAGCGAGCTGTTCATCGTCGAGGGCGACTCGGCGCTCGGCACCGCCAAGCTCGCGCGCGACAGCGAGCACCAGGCCCTGCTGCCGATCCGCGGCAAGATCCTCAACGTGCAGAAGGCGTCGATCGCCGACATGCTCGGCAACGCGGAGTGCGCGTCGATCATCCAGGTGATCGGTGCCGGCTCGGGCCGCACGTTCGACATCTCGATGGCCCGCTACGGCAAGGTCATCATCATGAGCGATGCCGACGTCGACGGCGCACACATCCGCACCCTGCTGCTGACGCTGTTCTTCCGCTACATGCGGCCCATGATCGAGGAGGGGCGCGTCTTCGCGGCCGTGCCGCCGCTGCACCGCGTCGTCGTGATGCACCCGGGTTCCAAGCCGAACGAGACGATCTACACGTACTCCGAGCCGGAGCTGGACGCCGTGCTGAAGGGCCTGCAGCGCAAGAACCGGAAGTACCAGGACCCGATCCAGCGCTACAAGGGCCTCGGCGAGATGGACGCCGACCAGCTCGCGGTCACGACCATGGACCCGCGCCACCGCACCCTTCGCCGCGTCGGCATCGCCGATGCCGAGCAGGCGGGTCGGGTGTTCGAGCTCCTCATGGGCAACGAGGTCGCACCGCGCAAGGAGTTCATCGTCGACAGCGCCGCCGCGCTCGACAAGGAGCGCATCGACGCCTGACCCGGCTCCGTCGGGTGAGGACGGCGGATGCCACGGGGCATCCGCCGCCGTCTCGGCGCGTTCGCGCCAGGGATGGTTCAGCCGACGCGGCGGCCGATGGCGCCCACGACCTTCTCGAGCGGGGCGCCCGAGGCATCGCGCTTGGCGCCCGGCTCGGGCAGCGTGCGGGTCGACCCGTCGGTGCCCACCGCGAGCGCCGGTTCGGGCCCGACCCACGCGACCGAGAGCTCGGACTCGCCCTTCAGGAAGCGCTGCGCGCGCACGCCGCCGGTCGCCCGCCCCTTGCCGGGGAACTCGGCGAACGCGCTGACCTTGGCCGACCCCGGGTCGGTGCCCATGAGCGTCTCGCCGCCGGCGGCGACGGTCGCCACGATCGCCCGCTCCACCTCGTCGGGCGCGAGCGCGGTGAAGTGCACCACGCGCGCATCGGCACCCAGCTTGATGCCGGCCATGCCGCCGGCGGCCGCGCCCTGCGGGCGCACGGCTGAGGCGGGGAAGTGCAGCAGCTGGGCGTCGGACGTGACGAACACGAGCTCCGCGTCGTCGGGTGCAGGGACGGCGGCGACCAGCGCGTCGCCGGGCTTCAGCGCGATGACCTCGAAGTCGGGCTTGTTCGGGAACGCCGAGGGCACGACGCGCTTGACGACGCCCTGGGCGGTGCCGAGTGCGATCGGCACGTCGCCCGTGAGCGGCACGACGGCGAGGATCCGCTCGGAGCGGTCGGGGAGCGCGAGGTAGTCGTGCACCCGCACGCCCGCGCCGAGCTGCACGGAGTTCGGCGGGAGGGCGGGCAGCTCCAGCGGGGAGAAGCGCCCCAGGCGACCGCGCGAGGTGATCGCGCCGATCTCCGTGCGGCTCGTGGTGTCGAGCGACGAGCGCACGGCGTCGTGCTTGCTGCGCCGCTTCGGCTCGGTGATCACGGGCGGGCCGTCCTCGCCGACGGGCAGGTCGACGCGCGCGATGCGGTCGGTGGCGCCCAGGAACACGCGGCACGGCACGTCGGCGTGCTCGAGGTCTTCGGGGGCCTGCTTGCGGCGCTTCGCACCCGCCGGCTGCTGCTTCGCCTCGGTGAGCAGCGTGCGCCTGGGCGAGCCGTACTTCTCGGCGACCTCGCCGAGCTCATCGGCGACGAGCGTGCGGATCGCGAGTTCGCTCGCGAGCAGTTCCTCGAGCTCGGCGATCTCGGCGAGCAGGGTGTCGCGCTCGGCCTCCAGCTCGATGCGCGAGAACTTCGTGAGGCGCCGCAGGCGCAGCTCGAGGATGTACTCGGCCTGGAGGGTGCTCAGGTCGAACACGTCGATCAGTCGGGTGCGCGCCTGCTCCGTGTCATCCGACGTGCGGATCACCTGGATGACCTCGTCGATGTCGAGGATCGCGATCAACAGGCCCTCGACCAGGTGCAGGCGGTCCTTGCGCTTGGTCAGCCGGTACTGCGAGCGACGCGTGACGACGCTCACGCGGTGGCCGATGTACACCTGGAGCAGCTCGCGCAGGCCGAGCGTCTGCGGCTGGCCCTCGACGAGGGTCACGTTGTTGATGTTGAACGAGTCCTCGAGCGGGGTCAGCCGGTAGAGCTGCTCGAGCACGGCCTGCGGGTTGAAGCCCGTCTTCACGCCGATCACGAGGCGCATGCCGCGCTTGCGGTCGGTCAGGTCCGTGACATCCGAGATGCCCGTGATCTTCTTGGCGTTGACGCCGTCCTTGATCTTCTCGATCACGCGCTCGGGGCCGACCAGGTACGGGAGCTCGGTGACGACGAGGCCCGACTTGCGCGCCGTGAGCTGCTCGACGCTGACCTTCGCACGGGTCTTGAACGAGCCGCGGCCGGTGGCATAGGCATCGCGGATGCCGCCCAGGCCGACGATCGTGCCCCCGGAGGGGAAGTCGGGGCCGGGCACGAACTCCATCAGCTCGTCGAGGCTCGCCTCCGGGTTGGCGATGAGGTGCTGCGCGGCTGCGGCGACCTCGTTGAGGTTGTGCGGGGCCATGTTGGTCGCCATGCCGACCGCGATGCCGCTCGCGCCGTTGACGAGCAGCCCGGGGATGGCCGCGGGCAGCACCTCGGGCTGCAGGAACGAGTTGTCGTAGTTCGGCACGTAGTCGACGACGTCCTCGTCGAGGCTCTCGACCATGGCGAGCGCCGGTGGGGCGAGGCGGGCCTCGGTGTAGCGGGGCGCCGCCGGCCCGTCGTCGAGCGAGCCGAAGTTGCCGTGCCCGTCGACGAACGGCACGCGCAGGCTGAACGCCTGGGCCATGCGCACGAGCGCGTCGTAGATCGCGGCGTCGCCGTGCGGGTGCAGGCGCCCCATGACCTCGCCGACGACGCGGGCCGACTTCACGTGACCACGGTCGGGCCGCAGGCCCATCTCGCTCATCTGGAACAGGATGCGGCGCTGCACCGGCTTCAGGCCGTCGCGCGCGTCGGGCAGCGCGCGCGAGTAGATGACGGAGTAGGCGTACTCGAGGAACGAGCCCTGCATCTCGGAGGAGACGTCGACGTCCTCGATGCGTTCGGCGATCTGTTCGTCTGCGGGCAGGTCAGGCGTTCGGGACATCCGTGCTCTCGGTCGGGCGTGCCGGGGCGGCACGGTCGTTCTCGGGGGTCGCGCCGGGCTGTGCGAGACTGGGCGCGATGCGAGCCATGCTACCCGTCGTCGCCCCCGATGCCCCGCGGCTCACCGACGTGCTGGCGAGTGCGATCGCGAGCGTGCGCGGTGAGCCGAACCGGCTGGCGCTCGGCCCCGCCGAGGTGGCGATCGTGGTGCTCGTCGACGGGCTCGGCGCGCACAACCTGCGTGCACGCGCCGGCCACGCCCGTCGGCTCTCGTCGACCTTCGGCAAGCGCGACGTGGTGCGCACGGTGTTCCCGTCGACGACCGCGGCGGGGATCACCTCGTTCACGACCGGGCTCGAGCCTGGGGAACACGGCATCATCGGGTACCGCGTCTTCGACGACACCGCCGATCGCACGGTGAACCTGCTGAGCGGGTGGGAGGCCGACCGCACCGACCCGCTCGCCTGGCAGCCGCATGCGACGCTGTTCGACCGGGCCGTCGAGCAGGGCGTGCGCGCCGTGGCCGTCGGCCCCGGCCGCTACCGCGCGTCGGGCTTCACACGGGCCGCGCTGCGCGGCGCCGAGTACCGCGCCGCCGAGTCGATCGAGGACCGCTTCGCCGCCGCGCGCGAGCTCGCCGAGGAGGGCGGGCCGGCGGTCGCGTACGTGTACGTGCCCGAGCTCGACATGGCCGCGCACGCGGTGGGCTGGGAGTCCGACCGCTGGCTGGCCGAGCTCGAACGCGTCGACGCCGCGTTCGGCGACCTCGACCGCGGGATGCCACGCGGCACGGGCCTGCTCGTGACTGCGGACCACGGGGTGGTCGACGTGGCCGCGCACAAGCACGTGCTCATCGACCGGGACCCGGCGCTCGTCGACGGGGTGCGACACGTCGCCGGCGATCCGCGGTGCCTCTACCTGACGTTCGAGCCCGACCTCGATGCGGCGCGGCGCGAGGCGCTGGTCGCGCGCTGGCGCGCAGCGGAGGAGCACCGCGCGTGGGTGCTCACCCGCGAGGAGGCGATCGCGTCGGGCGCGTTCGGGCCCGTGGCATCCGCCGCCCTGCCCCGCATCGGCGACCTCGTCGTCGCGGCGCGGTCGCTCGTGGCGTACTACGACGGGCGCGACCCGAACCCGGGGCCTCGTGCGATGGTCGGCCAGCACGGCTCGGCCACCGACGAGGAGGTGCGGGTCCCGCTGATCCGTGCGGGCGCGTACGCCCGCTGAGTCGGACTCAGCTCGGGTACTGGCCGCGCTTGACCTGCGGCTTCGGCAGGCGCATGGGGCGCAGCTGCAGCGCGCGCATGGCCGCGTACCAGCGGATGCCGCGCTCGACGCGCGTCTCGCCGAACTTCGCGGCCAGCTTCTTGCGCAGCGACCGGCCGAGCCACAGCACGTCGAGCACCGCGGCGATGAAGAACACCCACAGTCCGAGGGTGCCGATGACCTGCGTCTCGTAGCTCGGGATGAAGGTCAGGATGATGACGAGGAACATCACGGGGATGAGGATCTCGCCCAGGCTGAACCGCGCGTCGACGTAGTCGCGGATGTACTTCTTCTGGGGGCCGCGGTCGCGCTGCGGGAGGTAGCGCTCGTCGCCGGCGGCCATGCCGACGCGGGCCCGCTCGCGCGCCTCGGCGGTCTTCGCCTTCTGGATGCGCGCGGCCTCCTTGCGGTCGTTCGGCACGAGCGGCCGCTTGCGCGCGGCCTCCTGCTCGCGGCGGGAGGGAGTGGGTACGCCCTTGCCCTTGGTCACCGGCGCCTGCTCGGCGTCGTCGCCGGTCGATGCCTGGTCGGTCTCGTTGCTGGGGGTCTTGGCCACGTCTGATCCTCGGATTGCTGGTGCCCTTAAGATTACCCGCATGCACCAGCCTGCCCCGAACGGGAGCGACCAGCCGTCCGCCGACGCTCGCGAGGAGCGCATCCGGGAGGCGGTGGACGCCGGTTTCCCGACGACCGTCGCCGAGCTGTCCCGGCTCGTGCGCATCCCCTCGGTCGCGTGGGCGAGCTTCGACCACGCGCACGTCGCTGCGAGCGCCGAGGCGGTCGCCGAGCTGCTGCGCGGACTCGACGTGTTCGAGACCGTCGAGATCGCCCGCGCGCCGATGGAGGGCAGCGCCGAGCTCGGCCAGCCCGCCGTGCTCGCCCGCCGCGCGGCGCGCAACGGCCGCCCGACCGTGCTGCTCTACGCGCACCACGACGTGCAGCCGCCCGGCGACGACGCCGGCTGGGACTCGCCGCCGTTCGAGCCGACCGCGCGCGGCGACCGCCTGTACGGACGCGGCGCCGCCGACGACAAGGCCGGCATCATGGCGCACGTCGCCGCGATCCGCGCCCTCGTCGCGGCCGGCGGCGACCCCGACCTCGGCATCGCGCTGTTCATCGAGGGCGAGGAGGAGGACGGCTCGCGCTCGTTCGCCAACTTCCTCGAGCTGCACCGCGACGCGCTGGCCGCCGACGCGATCGTCGTGGCCGACTCGACGAACTGGGACGCCGAGACGCCGGCGCTCACCGTCGCGCTCCGCGGCAACGTCACCTGCCGGGTCACGGTGTCGACCCTCGCGCACGCCTCGCACTCGGGCATGTTCGGCGGTGCCGTGCCCGACGCGATGATGCCGATGGCGCGCCTGCTCGCCTCCCTGCACGACGACGACGGCGCGGTCGCGGTCGAGGGCCTGCGCTCGATCGACATGGAGACCCCGCCGTACGACGAGGCGCAGCTGCGGGCCGAGGCGGGCCTGCTCGACGGCGTGACGCCCGTCGGCCGCGGCACGATCCCGCAGCGACTCTGGGCGCAGCCGGCCATCACGGTCACCGGCACCTCGGCGCCGCGCCTCGTCGACGCCTCGAACACGCTCTCGCCGTCGGTGACCATGAAGCTCAGCGTCCGGGTCGCGCCCGGCCAGTCGGCGACGGAGGCCGCCGAGGCGCTCGAGCGGCACCTGCGCACCCACGTGCCGTTCGGCGCGCACGTCGACATCGACGAGGTCGTCACGGGCGACCCGTTCCTGGTGGACACCGACGGCTGGGCGGTCGACGCGGTGCTCGAGGCGATGGCGGATGCGTGGGGGAGGGCCCCCGTGCAGACCGGCATCGGCGGCTCGATCCCGTTCATCGCCGACCTGACGCGCGTGTTCCCCGACGCGCAGATCCTCGTGACGGGCGTGGAGGACCCCGACTCGCGGGCGCACAGCCCGAACGAGTCGCTCCACCTCGGCGCGTTCAAGCGGTCGGTGCTCACCGAGGCGCTCTTCCTCGCCCGCCTGGACCGACGCGGCGCCTGAGTGCGCACCGGGCCCCGAGGCATCCGCCCGGGGTAGAATCGCAGCGGACACACCGTCAGACGCATCGATCGAGGAGCACCATGACGCAGACCATCCCCGCCGAGACGGCCGCCCACGGCGTCACGCTGAGCGACAACGCCGCATCCAAGGTGAAGAGCCTGCTCGAACAGGAGGGTCGCGACGACCTGCGCCTGCGGGTGGCGGTGCAGCCGGGCGGATGCTCCGGGCTGATCTACCAGCTCTACTTCGACGAGCGGCTGCTCGACGGCGACGCCACGGTCGACTTCGACGGCGTCGAGGTGATCGTCGACCGCATGTCGGTGCCGTACCTCGACGGCGCGGCGATCGACTTCGAGGACACGATCCAGAAGCAGGGCTTCACGATCGACAACCCGAACGCGCAGGGCAGCTGCGCCTGCGGCGACTCGTTCCACTGACCTGAACCCACCGAAGCGGGGGCGGCCCGAGGGCGCCCCCGCTTCGTCATGCCCGCATGCGCCCCGTCCGGTCGCGACGCGGCACCCTACCGTGCACACGGCAGGCGGCGCGTCGGAGTAGGCTAGGGGACGATCACCACTTCACTGAGAAGTGCCTACGAATCTCCCGAAAGGTCACCGGTGCGCCAGAACCGCCGTCTCCGATGGGCTGCTCTTCCGATCGCAGCGACACTCACAATCGTCCTCGCCGGATGCACGCAGGCGCAGTTGAACGGTTTCCTCCCGGGCTTCGTCGAGGGTGAGGCGCCCACGACGAACCAGACCGAGCGCATCTCGGGCCTGTGGGTCACCTCGTGGATCGTGCTGCTGGTGGTCGGCGTGATCACGTGGGGCCTCACGATCTGGGCGGTCGTGGTGTACCGCCGTCGCCGCGGCCAGACCGGCCTCCCGGTGCAGCTGCGCTACAACATGCCGATCGAGGTGTTCTACACCGTCGTGCCGCTCATCCTGGTGCTCGGCTTCTTCGCCTTCACCGTGCGCGACCAGAACGAGATCGAGGCACGGTTCGAGAACCCGGACGTCACGGTCGAGGTCATCGCCAAGCAGTGGGCGTGGGACTTCAACTACGTCGACGAGAACGTGTACTCGCCCGGCATCCAGGGCCAGCCCGAGGAGGACGGCTCGCTGGTGGAGTCGGAGGTGCCGACCCTGGTGCTCCCGGTCAACCAGCAGATCGAGATCGAGCTCGAGTCGCGCGACGTGATCCACTCCTTCTGGGTCGTCGACTTCCTCTACAAGAAGGACATGTACCCGGGCAAGACCAACTACATGTCGATCGAGCCGATGCGCGAGGGCACCTACGCCGGCAAGTGCGCCGAACTCTGCGGCGAGTACCACTCGCTCATGCTCTTCAACGTCGAGGTCGTCTCGCAGGCCGAGTACGACGCCTACATCGACTCGCTGCGCGCGGCCGGCCAGACGGGCCAGCTGTCGAGCGAGTACGACCGCAACCAGAACCTGCCCGGCACGGGCGCGCCCGAGCTCGTCGAGCACGAAGAGGAGAACTGAGCGCCATGAGCACCACTGCCGCACCGGCCAAGCCGAGCGCGAGTCCGTCGCCGTTCGGCCCTCCCTCCGTGGAGCGCAAGGGCAACATCCTCGTCAAGTGGATCACCTCGACCGACCACAAGGTCATCGGGTACCTGTACCTGATCACGTCGTTCATCTACTTCTGCATCGGCGGCGTCATGGCGCTGATCATCCGCGCCCAGCTGTTCGAGCCCGGCCTCGAGATCCTGCAGACCCGTGAGCAGTACAACCAGCTGTTCACGATGCACGGCACGATCATGCTGCTCATGTTCGCGACCCCGCTCTTCGCCGGCTTCGCGAACGTGCTCATGCCGCTGCAGATCGGCGCGCCCGACGTCGCGTTCCCGCGACTGAACGCGCTGGCGTACTGGCTGTTCAACTTCGGCTCGCTCATGGCGGTGGCCGGCTTCCTCACCCCGCAGGGTGCGGCGTCGTTCGGCTGGTTCGCGTATCAACCACTCGCGTCGACGACGTTCTCACCGGGTATCGGAGGAAACCTCTGGATGCTCGGGCTCGGCTTGTCGGGCTTCGGCACGATCATGGGTGCGGTCAACTTCATCACCACGATCATCACGATGCGTGCGCCCGGCATGACCATGTTCCGCATGCCGATCTTCACGTGGAACACCCTCGTGACGTCGATCCTGGTGCTGCTCGCTTTCCCGGTGCTCGCCGCCGCGATCCTCGCCGCCTCGGCCGACCGCATCTTCGGCGCGCATATCTACGATCCCGCCAACGGCGGGGTGATCCTGTGGCAACACCTGTTCTGGTTCTTCGGCCATCCGGAGGTCTACATCATCGCGCTGCCGTTCTTCGGCATCGTCTCGGAGATCTTCCCGGTCTTCAGCCGGAAGCCGATCTTCGGCTACAAGACGCTCGTGTACGCGACCATCGCCATCGCCGCGCTGTCGGTCACGGTCTGGGCGCACCACATGTACGTCACCGGCTCGGTGCTGCTGCCGTTCTTCGCGCTGTTGACGATGCTGATCGCGGTGCCGACGGGCGTGAAGATCTTCAACTGGATCGGCACGATGTGGCGCGGCTCGATCACGTTCGAGATGCCGCTCGTCTGGTCGCTCGGCTTCCTCATCACGTTCGTGTTCGGCGGTCTCACCGGCGTCATCCTCGCGTCGCCGCCGCTCGACTTCGCCGTCTCCGACAGCTACTTCGTCGTGGCGCACTTCCACTACGTCGTGTTCGGCACGGTCGTGTTCGCGATGTTCGCCGGCTTCTACTTCTGGTGGCCGAAGTGGACGGGCAAGATGCTCAGCGAACGCCTCGGCGCCTGGCACTTCTGGCTGCTGTTCATCGGCTTCCACACGACGTTCCTCATCCAGCACTGGCTGGGCGTCGTGGGCATGCCGCGCCGGTACTACTCGTACCTGCCCGAGGACAACATCACCTGGATGAACCAGCTCTCCACCATCGGTGCGATGATCCTGGCCGTGTCGATGATCCCGTTCTTCCTGAACGTCTTCATCACCGCCCGGCGTGCGCCCAAGGTGACCGTGAACGACCCGTGGGGCTACGGCCGTTCGCTCGAGTGGGCGACCAGCTGCCCGCCGCCGCGGCACAACTTCACGTCGATCCCGCGCATCCGCTCGGAGTCGCCGGCGTTCGACCTGAACCACCCCGAGGCCGCCCTTCCGATCGGCATCGGGCCGGCGAAGGATGCACCGGATGCTCCGACGTACGAGGTCACCGAAGGGAAGGTCAAGTAGATGCGGGCCAATGTCGCCATCTTCTGGGTGATCGGCGCGTTCTTCGCACTCGCCGATGTCGCGTACATCGTGTGGACGATCGTCGAGACCGGCGAGCCCGAGTGGGTCGGCCTGGTCGCGATCGCGCTGAGCGCGGTGCTGGCGGCGTTCATCGCCTTCTACCTCGGCCGGGTGCACAAGGCCCAGGGCGGCGAGCTGCCCGAGGACCGGGTCGACGCGAACATCGACGACGGCGACGCGGAGCTCGGCTTCTTCAGCCCGTGGAGCTGGTGGCCGATCATGCTGGCCGCCGCCGCGGCGCTCGGGTTCCTCGGCCTCGCGGTCGGGTTCTGGATCACGTTCATCGCGGTGCCGGTGGTCGTCATCAGCCTCGTCGGCTGGACCTACGAGTACTACCGGGGCAACTTCGCCCGCTGAGCGCCGTAGCGCACGTCTCATGCGCGTCGCCCCGACCTGAAGGGTCGGGGCGACGCGCGTTTCGCGTCTCAGCGCGCGCGGGTGAACACGAGGAGCTCGACGTCGACCGTGACCGGCCCATGGGGCGTCTGTCGGTCCGTGGAGGCGTGGTGGGCGGACGGACCCATGCGCACCAGGTCGTCCACGAGGGGCGTGGATGCGGGCAGCTCACCGGCCACGCGCGTCGCGTCGTGGAGGCGGAGACCGGCCTCCGCGGCATCCGACTGCACCTGCTCGCGCTTGCCCGACCGCACGTCGATCATGCCGCCGGCTCCCCGCAGCTCGCCAAGGTGGCCCGGTGACGGGATCACCGTGATCAGGCGCCCGCCCGGCGCGAGCACCCGCGCGAACTCGGGCAGGTTGCGCGGAGCGAACACGTTCAGGGCCCGGTCGACGACCCCTGATGCGATCGGCAGCGGCGACCAGAGGTCGAGCACGACCCCGAGTACGGGTGCATCGGATGCCTCGCGCGCGCGCCGCACGGCCGCCCGGACGGCGTCGGGGGAGAGGTCCGCCATGAGGGCCGCTGCGGGCGCCTGCAGGCCCGCGAGCGAGGTGGCGGCGTACTGTCCGGTGCCGCAGCCCAGGTCGGCGAGCACCGCACCCTCGGTCGCGTCCTCGGCGACCGCACGCGCCACCGCGCCTCGCAGCGAGCGGTACGGCTCGCTGCCGAGCACGCGCTCGCGCGCAGCGAGCATCTCCGCCGTGTCGCCGCGCACGTTCGGGCGCCTGCGCGGGAAGAGCGTCAGGTAGCCCCGACGGTTCGCGTCGAATGCGTGTCCGTCGGCGCAGCGGACGGTGCCGTGCACGTCGCCTCCCAGCGGGGAGACGCAGAACGGGCACCGCAGCAGATCGACGGTGGGTCGATCGGTCATGCGGTGCCCGATCCGGGTGGTGCGACTAGTGGTGGTCGGAGTGCGACGCCTCGAGCTCGGCCCGGGTGACCGGCGCGATGCGGTCCTCGAAGAACCAGCGGGAGAAGCCGGCGCGCATCTTCTGCCAGACCGAGATCCTGCCGCGTGCGTCGGGACGGATCATGAGCGGCGCGTAGCTCTCGTAGCTCACGAGGCGCCAGCGGTCGTACTCGTCGAGGGGCTGGTGCACCTCGATGAACTCGCCGCCGGGCAGCTTCACGATGCGTCCGGACTCGTAGCCGTGCAGTACGACCTCGCGGTCCTTCTTCTGCAGGGCGAGGCACACGCGCTTCGTGATGAAGTACGCGAGGAACGGCCCGAGGATGACCACGGCCTGGAGGGAGTGGATGACCCCCTCCATCGTGAGCTTGAAGTGCGTCGCGATGAGGTCGGAGCTCGCCGCCGCCCAGAGGCCGGCGTAGAACGTGACGCCCGCGGCACCGATCGCGGTGCGGGTCGGCGCGTTGCGCGGACGGTCGGCGATGTGGTGCTCGCGCTTGTCGCCGGTGATCCACGCCTCGATGAAGGGGTAGATGAACACCAGGCCGAGGAACACGAGCAGGCCCACGAGCGGCACGAGGATGTTGAACGACCACGTGCGCTCGAGCCAGACGAACTCCCACCCCGGCGGGATGAGGCGCAGGGCGCCGTCGGCGAAGCCGATGTACCAGTCGGGCTGGGTACCGGCCGACACGGGGGACGGGTCGTACGGGCCGTAGTTCCAGATCGGGTTGATCGTGAACAGCGACGCGATCAGCGCGAGGACACCGAAGACGATGAAGAAGAAGCCACCGGCCTTCGCGGCGTACACCGGGAGGATGGGCGGGCCGACCGCGTTCTGCTGCGTCTTGCCGGGCGCGGCGTACTGGGTGTGCTTGTGCACGACCACGAACAGCAGGTGCACCGCGATCAGCGCGACGATGATGGCCGGCAGCAGCAGGATGTGCAGCGTGTACAGGCGACCCACGATCGCCGTGCCCGGGAACTCGCCGCCGAACAGGAGGAAGGAGGTCCAGGTGCCGATCACCGGCATGCCCTTGATCATGCCGTCGATGATGCGGAGGCCGTTGCCCGAGAGCAGGTCGTCGGGGAGCGAGTAGCCCGTGAAGCCCTCGCCCATGGCGAGGACGAAGAGCACGAAGCCGATGACCCAGTTCAGCTCACGCGGCTTGCGGAACGCACCCGTGAAGAAGATGCGGAGCATGTGCAGGCCGATGGCCGCCACGAACAGCAGCGCCGCCCAGTGGTGCATCTGGCGCACGAAGAGGCCGCCGCGCAGGTCGAACGAGATGTCGAGCGTCGACGCCATGGCGACCGACATCTCGATGCCCTTGAGCGGCACGTACGAGCCCTCGTAGTGGACCTCGGCCATCGACGCCTGGAAGAAGAACGTCAGGAAGGTGCCCGAGATGAGCACGACGACGAAGCTGAAGAGCGCGATCTCACCGAGCAGGAAGGACCAGTGGTCGGGGAAGGCCTTGCGGCCGAGCTCCTTGACGACGGTCGAGATGCTCGTGCGCTCGTCGATGTAGTTCGACGCGGCGGCGGTGAAGCCGCCCTTCCGCTTCTCGGGGGCGCTGGTGGTCGGTGCTGCGGTGCTCAATGACGCTCCCAGAAGCTCGGGCCGACGGGTTCGGTGAAGTCGCTCTGCGCGACGAGGTAGCCCTCGTCGTCCACCGCGATGGGCAGCTGGGGGAGCGGCCGCTTCGCCGGGCCGAAGATGACCTCGCAGTGGTTCGCGACGTCGAACTGCGACTGGTGGCACGGGCAGAGCAGGTGGTGCGTGTGCTGCTCGTACAGAGCCACGGGGCATCCGACGTGCGTGCAGATCTTGGAGTACGCCACGATGCCCTGGTACGACCAGTCGGCGCGGTCGGGGGTCTCGTTGAGTTCCTCCGGATTGAGGCGCATGAGGAGGACGGCCGCCTTGGCCTTCTCCTCGAGCCGGTGGTGCTCGAGCTCGTTCAGCCCCTCCGGAATCACGTGGAAGGCGCTGCCGATGGTGATGTCGCTGGCCTTGATGGGCACGCCCGAGGGGTCGAGCGTGAGGCGCGTGCCCTGCGTCCACATGGTGTGGCTGAGCAGCTCGACCGGGTCCTGGTCCTGCGGCGCGAGCCCGCGGAAGAGCACGACGGCCGGCAGCGGGAAGACCACGAGCGCACCGATGAGGCTGTTGCGGATGACGGAGCGGCGCGTGAAGCCCGACTCCTGGTCGGCGTCCTGGAAGACCTTCACGGCGCCCGCGCGGGTCTCCTCGGAGCCTCGGACGGGGTGGCGCTCATCCACGAGCTCGACGTCGTGCATGAGCGCCTTGGCCCAGTGCACCGCGCCGAAGCCGATCGCGAGGAGGGCGAGCGAGACGCCGAGGCCGAAGGACAGGTTGTTGAGCCGGACGTCGAAGACGTCGTTCGACTCCATCGGGAAGATCATGTACGCGGCGATCGCCCACACGCTGCCGACGATCGACAGGTAGAACATCGTGTAGACGGCTCGCTCCGCCGTCTTCGCCTTCTTCGGGTCCTCGTCGGTGACCCGCTTGCGGTGCGGCGGGAATCCGGGGTTCTCGAATCCGTCCGCGACGACCACTGCGGTCCCGGGGGAGGCGGCGACCTCGTGCTCGTGCGATGACGAGCCGGCAGCGGCGATGTCGGTACCGCCGTTGTCGTCCTGTGCCATGGTTCTCCTTCTTACGCTTCCTCGTCGCCCGTGCGCCTAGTTCGACTTCGCCGTGATCCACACGGTGATCGCCACGATGGTGCCGAGACCGAAGATCCAGATGAAGAGTCCCTCGGACACGGGGCCGAGCGAGCCGAGCTCGAATCCACCCGGGGAGCGGTTGTCCTGGATGTACTGCAGGTAGGTGATGATGTCGCGCTTGTCTTCCGGCGTGATGTTCAGGTCGTTGAAGACCGGCATGTTCTGCGGGCCGGTGACCATCGCCTCGTAGATGTGCACGCCCGAGACGTCGTTCAGCGCGGGGGCGTACTTGCCCTCGGTGAGTGCGCCGCCGGCACCCGCGACGTTGTGGCACATCGCGCAGTTGATGCGGAACAGCTCCGCGCCGTTCGCGGCGTCGCCGCCGCCGTTCACGAGGTGGTCGGCGGGGATGTCCGGGCCCGGGCCGAGGGACGCGACGTAGTAGGCGAGCTGCTTGGTCTGCTCATCGGTGAACTGGACCGGCTTCTGCTCCGCCTGCGGGCCCTGCATCTGCATGGGCATGCGGCCGGTGCCGACCTGGAAGTCGACCGCGGCCGCGCCGACGCCGACGAGGCTCGGGCCGGCCTCCGTGCCCTGGGCGTCGAGGCCGTGGCACGTGGCGCAGTTCGCCTGGAAGAGCTTCTTGCCCTCTTCGATGGTCTGCTGCGACGTCGCCTCGACCTCGGCCTGCGCGGTACCCGTGCTGAAGGCGGCGTACGCACCGCCCGTGAACACGAGGCCCAGGGCGAGCAGTGCCACGGTGGCGAGCGGGGAACGTCGTCCCGTCCGACGCTTCGAGCTGGTCATCGTTCTCTTCCTGTTGCGGTGCATGCGGATGGTCGTGGGCTCCCCGTGCGTCATTTGAGGACGTAGATGACGAAGAAGAGGCCGATCCAGACGACGTCGACGAAGTGCCAGTAGTACGACACGACGATCGCGCTCGTCGCCTCCTTGTGCCCGAAGTGCGACACCGCGTAGGCGCGGCCGACCACGAGCAGCATGGCGATGAGGCCGCCGGTCACGTGCAGGGCGTGGAAACCGGTGGTGAGGTAGAAGGCGGAGCCGTATGCGTTCGAGTCGAAGGCGATGCCCTCGGCGACGAGCTGCGCGTACTCGAGCACCTGGCCCGACACGAAGATGGCGCCGAGCACGTAGCTCAGCAGGAACCACTCGACGAGGCCCCACTTCATGAGGTTGAACGGCCCACCGGTGCGGCGCGGCTGGAAGCGCTCCGCCGCGAAGACGCCGAACTGCGCCGTGAACGAGGAGGCGACCAGGATCGCCGTGTTGATCGCGGCGAACGGCACGTTCAGCCGGCCGGCCTCGAAGTTCCAGAGCTCGGGCGACGTGGACCGCAGCGTGAAGTAGATCGCGAAGAGGCCGGCGAAGAACATCACCTCGCTGCCGAGCCAGACGATCGTGCCCACCGCGACGGTGTTGGGCCTGTTGATCACGGGCGGTGTGGCCGCAGGGGCGATTGAAGAGCTCGTCACGCTCCCCATTATGGCCGATTTCCGAGGGCGGTTTTGAGCAGGGTGGCGGACGTGTCTCCGAAACGCATGGGAACGACCCCTGATTCCTGCCGTGAACGGCCCGTGAATCCGCAGGGAATCGGCTCTGGCTAGGATCGTGGCATGCCCGAGACCCCCACCTGGCCGTCGGTCCTGACCACCCTCCTCGACCGCGAGGACCTGAGCGTCGCCGATGCGGCGTGGTGCATGGAACAGGTGATGACTGGCGACGCCACACCCGCCCAGCTCGCCGCCTTCCTCGTGGCGCTGCGCGCGAAGGGGGAGACCGTCGACGAGGTCGTCGGGTTCCGCGACGCGATCCTCGACCACGCGGTCGCCCTCGACGTCGACCCGATGGCGCTCGACATCGTCGGCACGGGCGGCGACCGCGTCGGCACGGTGAACGTGTCGACCATGGCATCGATCGTCGCGGCAGCATCCGGAGCGCCCGTGGTCAAGCACGGCAACCGCGCGGCCAGCTCGGCGTCCGGGTCGTCCGACGTGCTCGCCGCGCTCGGCGTCGACCTGGGCATCGACCCGTCGCGCGTGGCATCCGTGCTCGACGAGGTGGGCATCACGTTCGTCTACGCGGCCGCATTCCACCCCGGCTTCCGCCACGCAGGTCCCACGCGCGCCGACCTCGGCATCCCGACCGTCTTCAACATCCTCGGCCCGCTGTGCAACCCGGCCCGCGCCGAGGCGTCCGCCGTCGGGGTGGCGCAGCTCGACCGGGTGCCGCTCATCGTCGGCGTCTTCCAGACCCGCGGCGCGACCGCACTGGTGTTCCGTGGCGACGACGGGCTCGACGAGCTGACGACGACGGGGCACAGCCACATCTGGGAGGTCTCGGGCGGCACGGTGCGCGAGCACGACCTGGACCCGCGCGACCTGGGCATCGCCCGCGCCGACATCGCCGACCTGCTGGGCGGCGATGCGGCGCACAACGCCGGGGTGGTGCGCGAGGTGTTCGGCGGGGCCGCCGGGCCGGTGCGCGACATCGTGCTGCTGAACGCGGCGGCGGGCCTCGTCTCGTATGAGCTCGCTCGGGACCCCGCCCAGCTGCAGCGGAGCATCCTCGACCGGTTCCGCGAGCAGCTCGCGGTCGCCGCGGAGGCGATCGACTCGGGTGCGGCCGCGGCCAAGCTCGACGCGTGGGTGCGGGCGACCGTCAGCTGACGTCCTCGTCGACCCAGTCGAACGTCTTCGTCACGGCCTTGCGCCACTGGCGCATGAGGCGTGCGCGCTCCTCATCGTCGATTGCGGGCTCCCAACGGCGGTCCTCGCGCCAGTTGGCGCGGAGCTCGTCGAGGTCGCTCCAGACGCCGGTCGCGAGCCCCGCGGCGTAGGCGGCGCCGAGCGCGGTGGTCTCGGCAACGACGGGGCGCACGACGGGCATGCCGAGGATGTCGGCCTGGAACTGCAGCAGCGTGTCGTTGGCGGTCATGCCCCCGTCGACCTTCAACTCGGTGGGCGGCGTGCCCGTGTCGGCGATCACGGCGTCGAGCACCTCGCGCGACTGGAACGCGGTCGACTCGAGCACCGCACGGGCCAGGTGCCCCTTGTTGACGAAGCGGGTGAGGCCGACGAGCGCGCCACGGGCGTCGGGGCGCCAGTGGGGGGCGTAGAGACCGGAGAAGGCGGGCACGAAGTAGGCGCCGCCATTGTCGTCGACGGTCTTCGCGATGGTCTCGATCTCAGCGGCGTCCGAGATGAGCCCCAGGTTGTCGCGCACCCACTGCACGAGCGAGCCGGTCACCGCGATCGACCCCTCGAGCGCGTAGTGCGGCGGGGCATCGCCGAGGCGGTACCCGACCGTGGTGAGCAGGCCGTTGGCCGAGCGCACGATCTCCTCGCCCGTGTTCACGATCAGGAAGTTGCCGGTGCCGTAGGTGTTCTTGGACTCGCCCGCGTCGAACGCCGCTTGTCCGAAGGTCGCCGCCTGCTGGTCGCCGAGGATGCCGGCGATGGGCGTCTCGCGCAGCAGGCTCGACGGTGCCGCGGTGCCGTAGACCTCCGACGACGAGCGGATGTCGGGCAGCATCGCCCGCGGCACGTCGAACGCCTCCAGGATCTCGTCGCTCCACTGCAGGGTCTCGAGGTCCATGAAGAGGGTGCGGCTGGCGTTCGTGACATCCGTGGCGTGCACCCCGGCCGAGGGTCCGCCGGTGAGGTTCCAGAGCAGCCACGTGTCGATCGTGCCGAAGAGCAGCTCGCCCGCCTCGGCACGTGCCCGGGCGCCATCGACGTGCTCGAGGATCCACGCGAGCTTCGTGCCGGCGAAGTACGTGTTGAGCGGCAGGCCGGTCGTCGCGGCGAACCGGTCGCGGCCCCCTTCCGCGGCCAGCCGGTCGACGATCGGCTGCGTGCGCGTGTCCTGCCAGACGATCGCGTTGTACACCGGGAGCCCGGTGGTGCGATCCCACACCACGGCCGTCTCCCGCTGGTTCGTGATGCCGATCGCGCGGATGTCGTGGCGGGTGATGCTCGCCTTGCCGAGGGCCTGGCCGATGACCTCGCCGGTGTTGCGCCAGATCTCGACGGGATCGTGCTCCACCCAGCCTGCGCGGGGGAGGATCTGCCGGTGCTCCAGCTGGCCGGTCGAGACCGTGCGCCCGTCTCGATCGAACACCATCGCACGCGTGCTCGTGGTGCCCTGGTCGATCGCGATCACGTACTCGCCCATCAGCGTGCCTCCCGGTCGCGCATCGACGCGCGGCATCCACGATACCGACGCGGCCCGTCGCCCGACAGCGCCGGCTCCGGGGCTGACGGCCCGCCCGCGGCGGCGTAGGTTGGGCTCGGGTGCCGCATCGCCGCGCAGTGCCCACGGCGCACGAGGGGAGGGCCATGAAGAAGCTGATCAACGACCCGGTCGACGTGGTCGCCGAGTCCGTGGCTGGGTTCGGCGCGGCGCACGCCGACATCGTCCGCGTGGTGGCCGACCCGCTCCACGTGGTGCGGCGCGACGCGCCGGTGGCAGGGAAGGTGGCCCTCGTGAGCGGTGGCGGCAGCGGCCACGAGCCGCTGCACGCCGGATACGTGGGCCACGGCATGCTGGACGCCGCCGTGCCGGGCGCGGTGTTCACCTCGCCCACGCCCGACCGCATCCTGGCGGCGATGCAGGCGGTGGACGCCGGTGCCGGCGTGCTGCTCATCGTGAAGAACTACACGGGCGACGTGCTGAACTTCGAGACCGCGGCCGAGCTCGCTGCCGCGCAGGGAATCGACGTCCGCACGGTGGTCACCGACGACGACGTCGCCGTGACGGACTCGCTGTACACGGCCGGGCGCCGGGGCACGGGCGGCACCGTCCTCGTGGAGCGCATCGCGGGCGCGGCGGCGGAACGCGGCGACGACCTCGACGCGGTCGCGTCCATCGCCGCGGCCGTCAACGCGGACGCCCGGTCGATGGGGGTCGCGCTGACGCCGTGCACCGTGCCCCACTCGGGTGAGCCCAGCTTCGCCCTGGCCGAGGACGAGATGGAGTTCGGCATCGGCATCCACGGCGAGCCGGGGCGGGAGACGCTCCCCATGGAGGCCGCCGACCGGATCGTCGACCGGCTGCTCGACGTGATCCTGCCCGACCTGCCCTTCGCCTCCGGGGACCGCGTGCTCCTCATGACCGACGGCATGGGCGGCACGCCGCTGGCCGAGCTGTACATCGCGCACCGGCGCGCGTCGGAGCGACTGGCGGAGGAGGGCATCGAGGTGGTGCGATCGCTCGTGGGCGACCACGTGACGGCGCTCGAGATGCAGGGTTGTGCACTGACGGTGCTGCGCCTCGACGACGAGCGCATCGAGTTGTGGGATGCTCCCGTGCAGACGGCGTCGTTGCGGTGGCGGCGCTAGCGGCGGCGCCGGGAGTGAGGAGTGGCATGGACGTAGACAGCAACTGGGCGACCGACTGGGTGCGGCGGAGCGCCGACGCCGTCGCCGCGCACAAGGCCGACCTCGCCGCGCTCGACCGCGCGATCGGCGACGGCGACCACGGCGAGAACCTGGACCGCGGCTACCGGGCCGCGCTCGCGGCGCTCGACGGCCTGGGCGACGACGCGACGCCGGCCGATGCGCTCATGCTCGTCGCGACGACCCTCATCTCCAACGTCGGCGGTGCGGCCGGCCCGCTGTACGGCACGGCGTTCCTGAAGGCATCGGGCGCCGCCCAGGGGCTCGACGAGCTCGGGCCGTCGGACGTGGTCGCGATCCTCACCGCGGCACGCGACGGAATCGTGCTGCGCGGCAAGGCCGAACCCGGTGACAAGACGATGGTCGATGCGTGGACTCCCGCGGTCGAGGCGGCGAGCGCGGCAGCGGCGGCCGGGTCCGACGTGCGAGCGGTGCTGGAGGCTGCTGCTGGTGCGGCCGAGCGGGGCGCGGTCGACACCGAGCCGCTCGTCGCCCGGAAGGGACGGGCGAGCTATCTGGGCGAGCGATCGGCCGGCCACCGCGACCCGGGGGCGGAGTCGACCGCGCTGCTGCTGCGCGCAGCGGCCGAGGCGGCGGCGGATGCGGCGGAGCGCCGTGGCAGCTGACCCGAACGCGCCCAGGGTCGGGCTCGTGTTCGTCTCGCACTCGGCGGCCATCGCCGACGGCTTGGTGGAGCTCGCCCGGCAGATGGCGGAGGACGTGGTGCTGGTCGCCGCGGGCGGCACCGACGACGGCGGCATCGGCACGAGCTTCGCGAAGGTGTCGGAGGGCATCGCTCGTGCGGACGCCGGCAGCGGCGCCGCGGTCCTGTTCGACCTGGGCAGCGCGGTGCTGACCGCGGAGACGGCGCTGGACTTCGTCGACGACGACCAGCGGGCACGCGTGCGGGTGGTGGATGCGCCGCTGGTCGAGGGCGGAGTCGCCGCAGCGGTGGCCGCGCAGACGGGCGGCACGCTGGACGAGGTGGTCGCCGCCGCGAGCGGGGCGTCGCGGGGCGAGGCGGCGGGCGAGACGCCGCCCGCCGACCCGGGCCGGCCGCGATACGAACGCACGGTCACGCTCCGCAACGAGGCGGGCCTGCACGCCCGCCCCGCGGCCGAGTTCGTGCGCCTCGCGAGCACCTTCGACGCGCACGTGTTCGTCGACGGGAAGGACGCGAAGAGCCTGTTGGCGATCATGTCGCTGGGGGCGGTGCGCGGCGACGCCGTCACCATCTCGTCCGACGACACGCGGGCGCGCTCCGCGGTCGACGCGCTCGCGGAGCTCGTCGAGTCGGGGTTCGGCGAGGGCTGACCCGGGGTCAGTTGCCTCCCGCGACGCGGATGTCGGCCCCCGTCGTGTACGACGCGTCCGCGCTGAACAGGTAGGCCACGGCTCCGGCGATCTCGTGCGGCTCGCCCGCGCGACGCATCGGGATGTTCGGCGCGCGCTCCTCGGGCGCGTTCGGCCGACCGGCATCCGCGTGGATCTCGGTGTGGGTCGTGCCGGGCGAGACCGTGTTCACGCGCACGCCGACCGCGGCGAACTCCTTGGCGAGCCCGGTCGTGAGCGCGTTGAGCGCCGCCTTGCTCATCGCGTACGGCACGTACGTGTGCGGTGCGCCACTCGTGGCCGCTCCGGAGGAGATGTTCACGATGCATCCGCCCTCGCCGCCGCGGTCGGTGGCCATGTGCGCGATGGCATCCTTCGCGAGCAGCAGCGGCGCGCGCACGTTGACGTCGAGCACAAGCTGCGCCTCGTCGTCGTCGACGTCGAGGAACTCGCCGATGCGGCCGGTGATGCCTGCGTTGTTGACGAGCCCGGTGATGCGCCCGAAGTGGTCGAGCACCGACGGCACGAGCGCGCGCACCTGGGCGAGGTCGGCGAGGTCCGCGCGCAGCACGGCCACCTCGCTGCCCGCTGCGCGGCAGTCGTCGGCGACCTCGCGCACCTCGTCGGCGCGGACCCGGTAGGTGAGTGCGAGGTCGTGCCCGTCGGCGGCGAGCCTGCGGGCGATCGCGGCGCCGATGCCGCGTCCGCCACCGGTGACGAGGGTGACGGGGCGTGGGGCGGATGCTGCGGGGTCGGCCATGCGCCCACGATATGCCCGAGCGCCGGACCCGGGGAACTGCACGAGGAACGTGCCGAGCGCGACGACACCGAGCGCCGCCCATTGCAGCGGAGCGAGTGGCTCGGCGAGGAAGATCGCCGCGAGCACCGCGATCTGGATGAGCATCGTGTTGTTGATCGCCGCGGACGGCGCGGCGCGGAGGGTGCGCAGGGTGTGGTTCCAGAGGGTCCACGCGATCGCGGTGTTCACCACGGCGAGGACCGCGATGATCACCCAGGCCCGGCCGCTGACGACCGGAGGTCCCTCGACGGCGAGGCCCGTGCCCAGCAGCGCCAGTGCCCCGATGGCCATCGACGGCGCGGTGATCGCGAGCGCCGAGGCGTGCGCACGCGCGTTCACCGCTCGGCCGAGCACGGAGGCGGCCGCATTGGCGAGCAGGCCGACGACGGCGACGGCGATGCCCGCGACGGTGGCGCCCGCGCCGCCCCCGGCAGCGAAGTACGTCACGCCCCCGACGACCGTCAGGGCGAGGCCCAGGACTCCGCTGCGCCCGACCCGCTCGCCGAGCGCCAGCAGCGCCCCGATCGCGACGGCGACCGGCGTCAGCGAGTAGAAGAGGCTGAGGGTGGCGGCGGGCAGGAGCGCGAGCCCGACGAACTGGGCGCCTTGGGTGATCGCGTACATCACGAGGCCGAGCACCGCGAGTTCGCCCCACCGGCGAGGGTTGAGCGAGCGCAGGTCGGCGCGGACGCCCTGTCGTGCGAGGGCGACGGCGAGGAGGATGACGGCGGCGAGCCCGTAGCGCAGTCCCGCGAACGTGAGCGGCGGCAACGCATCGTCGAGCCCGATGCGGATGAGCACCCACGACGACGACCAGAGGACGGTGACGAGGAACGCCTGCGCCGTGGCGACGAGCACCTGTCGACGCATCCGATCGCGCTCCCGTCCCGGGCGTCGCGCCCGACAGCCCCAGAGTAGGGTGTCGCACATGGCGGAGGCGTCGGTGGTGCTCGCGCGATTCGTCGCGCTCGTCGCCGACGTGCCGGCCGCCGTCGCGGAGGGCGTCGGGTTCGCCGCTCCGCATGCCCTGCTGCTCGCCGTCGTCTCGGTCGTCGCGGTCGCGACGGTCCTGGTCGTGCTGCGGGGGCTCGACGTCGCGGTCGACGCGGGGGCGCTGGTCTTCCGCGGGCAGACCGTCGACCCCTCGCGCCTCCTCGCGCAGTGCGACCCGGATGCGGCGGGCAGCGTGCGCCCGAGGGCTCCGGGCCGCCGGTCGACGGCCGCGTGACGTCGCGTCGCGGACTCGGGCCCGGAGCGCCCGCCCGCTGAACGCACGGCTCGCAGCCGATACGGACCCCATCCGTCATCGACCTCGAGGACACCATGAACCCGTTCGACCTGCCCCTGCTCGCCACCATCGTCAACCACGCCGCGACCGCGCTGCTGCGACTGGCCGACCTGCTCGACCCGATCGCCGGACCCGCGAGCGCCGCCCTCGCGATCGTGCTGGCGACCGCGCTCGTCCGTACCGCGCTGGTGCCGCTCGGCGTCGCCCAGGCGCGCGCCGAGCGGGACCGGCGACGGCTCGCCCCGCGTGTCGCCGGTCTCCGCAAGCGGTACCGCGACCGCCCCGACCGCCTGCAGGCCGAACTGCGGTCCCTCTACGCGGCCGAGGGCGTGTCGCCCGCTGGCGGCTGCCTGCCCGCGCTCGCACAGGCGCCGGTGCTCTCCTTCGCCTACGCGACGCTCGTGCTGCCCACGATCGCGGGACACCAGAACGTGATCCTGAGCGCGACGGCGTTCGGCGTGCCGCTGGGCGACTCGTTCGCGGCGGCAGCCGCGGCATCCGCCCTGTCGCCGACGCTCGTCGCGATCACCCTCGTGCTCGTCGCGGTCGCACTGCTCGCGGGCGAGCTCTCACGTCGGGCGTTCGCGCCGGACGACCCGGCCCTGCCCGCATGGGCGCGCCGCTCCACCGGCCTCCTGCAGTTCCTGACGGCGGCGCTGGTGCCCTTCGTGCCGGTCGCCGCCGGCGTCTACCTCGCCGCGACGGTGACCTGGACGCTGGGGCAGCGGCTCGTGCTGCAGCGCGTGTTCGCGTCGCGCGCGTGAGGGATGTCAAGTCAACTTGACTCGCCGGCTGCGGTGACCTACGGTGTCAAGCACACTTGACACGGGTGCGGGAGGCAGGCGCATGGCATCGGAGCAGTCGTCGGGGGCGGCGAGGCAGTGGGGCGCGACGGGAGGGCTGTTCGCCTGGACGGTCGCGTGGCTGGTCACCCTCGCCGTCGCGCGATTCGGACCGGAACTCGTCTGGAGCGAGAACGCGGTGGCGGGCTGGATCGCGGTCGGTGCGAACCTCACCGTGGGCGTCGGCTGGATCATCGCGTTCCGACGGTACCTCCGCTCCATCGACGAGCTGCAGCGGAAGATTCAGCAGGACGCACTGGGCATCACGCTCGGCATCGGCTGGACCGTCGGCTTCGCGAGCTTCGTCGCCGCCGACGCCGGCCTGCTCCTCGGCGGCGGGCTCGACGTGGCCGTCTTCACGGCCGGTCTCGGGCTCGTCTACCTCCTCGCCGTCGGCATCGGAATGGTGCGCTACCGATGAGGAACCGCATCGCAGCGCTGCGCGCAGACCGTGGGCTGACCCAGGCCGCGCTCGCCCAGCGCATCGACGTGTCGAGGCAGACGATCAACGCGATCGAGACCGGGAAGTTCGACCCGAGCCTGCCGGTCGCGTTCCGGCTCGCTCGCGAGTTCGACCTCGCCATCGAGGAGATCTTCCTCGCCGAGTGACGAGGGCTGGGGACGGATGCGTCCGGACCTCCGCGATCGCGGCAATATTGCACCTATGCCGATCAACCCCCCGCGGACCCCGGGCGAGCGCGCGTTCATCGGGCGGGTGGCCGGCGCCGCGACGAGCAGGGCGATCCGCGTCGGCCTCGCGTCGATCACGATCCTGCTGCTCGCGATCGCCGCGATCCGTGCCCTCGCGGACGGCACCGCCGCGTTCGGCGTCATCACGGCCTCGCTGCTGTTCCTGGGATGCGCCGCGGCGGGGCCCCTGTTCGGCGACGGGCTGAAGGAGTCGAGCGTCGCCGCGCGCTGGCTCGGCGTGCTCGTCGTCGCATGGGTGGTGTGCGTCGTCGTCTCGCCGGAGTTCGTCTGGATGGCGTTCCCGCTCTGGCTGCTCGCGGGGTTCATCCTGTGGCTCCCGGGCGCGCTCGTGCTGAGCGCGGTGATCCTGGCGATCGTGATCGTCGCGCCGGTGCTCCACGGGGGCGAGACCTCGTACGCCGAGGTGATCGGCCCGCTCGTCGGCGGCGCGTTCGCGATGGGCATCTCGCGCGGGTACCTGGAGCTGCTGCGCGATGCGCGCGACCGTCGCCGCCTCATCGAGTCGCTCGCCGCGGCGCAGCGGGAGACCGCCGAGCTGCAGGACGAGCTCGCACGCGCACAGCGCGACAGCGGCGCGGGGATGGAGCGCACGCGGCTGTCCCGGGACATCCACGACACGGTCGCGCAGAGTCTCACCTCGATCGCGATGCTCGCCCGCACGGCACAGGCGGGCGGCTCGCAGCACGAGGCGCAGCTCGCGCAGATCGAGCTGCTCGCGCGCGAGGGGCTCGCCGACACGCGCCGCATCGTCCACGCGCTCGCGCCGGGCGAGCTCGACGGCTCCGGACTGGGCGACGCGCTGCGACGCCTGCTCGGGAGGGTGGAGGCCGAAGCGGGCATCCGCACCGATCTCCGCGTCGATGCCGACCTGCCCGCCCTGTCGACCGCGGCCGAGATCGCCCTGTTGCGGACGGTGCAGTCAGCTTTGGCGAACGTACGCACCCACTCGAGTGCGAAGCGCGTGGTCGTGAGCCTGTCGGATGCGGGGAGCGACGTGCGCCTCGATGTCGTGGACGACGGGGTCGGGTTCGACGCGAAGCGCTGGAAGACCCGTGGCACGACCGGCGCGGGCGGGGGATACGGGCTCGTCGCGATGCGCGCACGCATGCGCGAGCTGGGCGGCGACCTCGAGGTCGAGAGCGCGCCGGGGGACGGCACGGCACTGTCGGCCTCGCTGCCGCGGGTCGCGACCGGGGCGCACGAGTGAGCGCGGTGCGGGTGCTGCTCGTCGACGACCATCCGGTCGTGCGGGCCGGCCTGCGCACCGTGCTCTCGACCACAGGCGGCATCGACGTGGTGGGCGTGGCGGCCACGGGGGAGGAGGCGGTCGTGCTGACCCGCCTGCGGCGCCCCGACGTCGTGCTCTGCGACCTGCGCCTGGGGGAGGGGATGGACGGCATCGGCACCACCGCTGCACTGCGCGCGGCGGACCCGGCGGTCGTCGTGGTGATCCTGACGACCTTCGACCGCGACGCCGAGGTGTTGGGAGCGATCGAGGCAGGGGCATCCGGCTACCTGCTCAAGGACGCGTCGCCCGAGCAGATCGTCTCCGGCGTGCGCCGCGCCGCGGCCGGCGGCACCGTGCTCTCGCCGTCGCTGAGCGCTCGGGTGGCCTCGGCGAAGCGGGCTCCGCGTGTCACCCTCACGCAGCGCGAGCTCGACGTGCTGCGCGCGCTCGACACCGGCGCGTCGAACCGCGAGATCGCGAAGCGCCTGTTCGTGAGCGAGGCGACGGTGAAGACGCACCTCGTGCACGTCTACGAGAAGCTCGGCGTCGACTCGCGCACACGCGCGAGCGCGGTGGCGCGGGAGACCGGGCTCATCTGACCCCGGGCGTCCCCTCGGGTTCGATCGGCAGCCAGAGTTCGCAGGTCGCCGTCGAGAAGTCGTCGGCGCGCTCGAGGACGGCCACGATGGACGGCCCCGGGCGCAGAAGCCACGGATTCGCGGGGAACCAGTCGGTCGCGGTCGCCGCCCACGTCGCCTGCAGCGCCGACGGGTAGGGGCCCTCGGTGCGGAACACCGCCCACGTGCCCGCCGGTACGTCGATCGCGTCGAGATCGTCGGGCGTCGAGGCATCCGCTTCGACCGCCACGCCGTGCAGGTAGGTGAGCTCGCTGCCCTCGGTCGCGTCGGGATCGACGTCCGCGCTCACCTGCAGCAGTCCGACGGGCTCGGTGGCGCTCATCGCCTTCAGTCGCTCGTGCTCGGAGACGGGGAGCGACGCGATGTGCGCCAGGATGTGCGGATTCGCGCCGTGGTGGATGAGCGGCACGCGAGCTGCGTGTCCCATGAGCCGGAACGCGGGTCGATCGGTGATGCGGGTGTCCATTGGGGTGTTCCCTTCGACGGTCAGGCGGAACCTGAGATGCGGTTGCGTGCGAAGGGGGCCTCCGTGTCGACGTACGTCACCCGGCGCGACGCCGTGCACCGCACGGAACGCACGGCCGAACGCCTCGGTGGAGCCGTAGCCGTAGCGCACCGCGATGTCGAGCAGTCGCTCGTCCCCGCGCAGATCGGCCGCGGCGAGCGTCATCCGACGTCGCCGGACGTACTCCGATAGGGGCATGCCAGCGATCGACGAGAACATACGCCGCAGGTGGTACTCGGTGGTACCCAGCTCGCGGGCGAGCGCGGAGAGGTCGATCTCGTCGCCGAGATTCGCCTCGACGAGTTCGACGACCCGGTTGAGATGCTCGATCACGGTGCCTCCTTCGATGCCGAGCCTCGCCGCTCGCCACGTCGTGCACCCGATGATCCCGGACCGGTTCTATCGTGCGCCACCCAGTGCCTCGCGGCATCCGATCTCGCTCGCCTACCTGATCGCCGGGAGCGAGCGGATGCCCCGGAGCCGGCCGCGCTCGTCGCGTGACCGCACCTCGGTGCGGGCGAATCAGCCCCCAGGCGGGGCGAAGGGGAACGAGTACCGCGCCGCGTTGCAGAGCGCGCCGCCGCTGCTGAGCTGCTGGACCGTGACGAAGACGTCCCCGCCGTCGAGTTCGCCACTGGGGCGGGTGAGGGTCAAGTCGACTCGGCCCGCGTTCAGGCTGAGCGCGGTGACCGGGAAGTCTTGGGGAAGCGTCGAGTTCCCGTCGATGCCGTCGAAGCCCTCGCCCTCGATCGCGGTGATCCGAATGACCATGCCCGCAGCGATCGCCGCAGGCCCTGCCGAATCGTAGATGAAGCTGATGGGAAGCGAATCGGAGCCGGAGTCCCCGTACGAGGTGGCATAGAACAGCACGCAGACCGGCGGCTCGCTCGCGGCGGCAACAGGCACGGTTGCAGCGAGGGCGATCGTCGGCAGGGCCCATGCCGCGCCGGTGACCATGCCGCGCCGGGTGAGGGGCTGCGCGGCGTCGAGCGCGTTCGTGCTTCGGTCGTCGGGGGTCGGCGACATCGTTCTCCTTCGGGCGGCGCTGATTGGTGAAGCGGGAGCCGCCCGAACTCACGTGAGCGCGACGACGCGATCATGCTAGCAACAGCCGGCCGTCCTGGGGAGTCTCGGCGCGGCGGGGGAGCGTGCGCGGTACGGTCGGGGAAGCACCGCGTCCGAACCTCGTCGTACGCCCGGAGGTGTCCCGTTGGCAACGTCGCTTCCCATTCGAGTGCGGGGCGCGTGCCCGCACGACTGCCCCGACACCTGCGCCTGGCAGGTCACCGTCGAGGAAGGGCGAGCCACCTGGGTCATCGGCGATGCGGAGCATCCGATCACTCGCGGCACCCTCTGCGCGAAGGTCAACCACTTCCTCGATCGGGTCTACTCTGACGAGCGGGTGCTGCACCCGCTCCGGAGGTCGGGGCCGAAGGGGTCCGGCCGGTTCGAGCGGGTCTCATGGGACGCGGCGCTCACGGAGATCGCGGCCGGTCTCGCCGACCGCATCGAGCGGCACGGCGGCGAGACCGTCCTGCCGTTCAGCTACATGGGCACGCAGGGGCTCATCCAGGGCTCCGACGCGGGGTCGCGGTTCTTCGGCCGAATCGGCGCCACCCGGCTCATCCGGGCCGTCTGCGGTTCGACCGGGTCGGCGGGCGTCCAGCAGGCGATCGGCACGAACACCGGGCTGGTGCCCGAGGAGATTCGGCACTCGCGCTTCATCGTGCTCTGGGGCACCAACACGATCGTCACGAACGTGCATCTGTGGCCGCTGATCCGGGAGGCGCAGGCTCAGGGAGCGCACGTCGTTGTGATCGATCCTGCGTCGACGCGCACCGCACGCTCCGCCGACTGGCACGTCCAACCCATTCCCGGCACCGACACCGCGCTGGCGATGGGGCTCATGCACGTGATCGTGCGCGACGGCCTGCAGGACGACGACTACCTGGAACGTCATGCGACCGGGTTCGCCGACTTCGCGGCTCGACTGGGCGAGTACACCCCGGAGCGCACGTCGGAGATCTGCGGGGTGCCCGCGGAGGAGATCGAGCGGCTGGCGCACGCTTACGCCTCAACGCCTTCCTCGTGCATCCGTCTGCTCGTCGGCATGGAGCATCGCGGAGTGGGCGCCGAGACGTTCCGGACGATCGCGTACCTGCCGGTCGTGACCGGAGCGTGGCGGCACCGTGGCGGCGGGCTGCTCTTCATGACGGTGGGCATGCACTGGAGCGCGCTGAACGGCGGCCCGCTCGAGCGGACGGACCTCGTACGGCCGGGTACGCGCTCGGTGAACATGGTGCAGCTCGGCAGGGCACTCACCGACCCCGAGATGGCGCCGCCGGTGACCGCGCTGATCGTGCACGGGTCGAACCCGGTCGTGACGATGCCCAACCAGTCGCTCACGATCGAGGGAGTGCGGCGCGACGACCTGCTGAGCGTCGTGCACGAGCAGTTCCTCACCGACACCGCGTTGCACGCCGACTATGTGCTGCCGGCGACGACGCAGGTGGAGCATCTCGACGTGATGTGGTCGTGGGGGCACGACTACCTGACCCTGAACCGGCCCGCCGTGGCGCCCGTCGGCGAGGCCGTGTCGACATCGGAGTTCTTCCGCCGGCTCTCGTCGGCGATGGGACTCACGGACGACTACCTCCACTTGAGTGACGAGGCCATGCTCGACATCGCCCTGGACAGTGACGAGCTGCGGGGCATGGGCATCACGCGGGAACGACTCGAGGGGGAGGGGTGGGCGCGTCTCAGCGACGATCGCGGCCCGACACCTTTCGCCGACGGCGGGTTCCCGACCGACGACGGCCGTTGCGCGTTCGTGGCACCGACCCGACCGGTGGCTTCGAGCCGCACAGCGGAGTACCCGCTGCACCTGATCTCCGCGAAGGACTCGGTGCACCACCTGAACTCGAGCTATGCGCACGTGCCGTGGCACGTGAAGGCCGCGGGGGAGCTGCGTGTGGCGATCCATCCCGTTGACGCCGCCACGCGCGGCATCTCCGACGGCGATCGCGTCGAGGTGGTCAACCAGCGCGCCTCCGTCGCGGCGATCGCGCACCTCGGCGACGTGCGCCCGGGCGTGGTCGCGCTCCCGTCCGGGTGGGCGCGGGGGAGTGGGGGAGCATCCGCCAACGCCCTCACCCCCGACGGCCTGAGCGACGCGGGCGGCGGCGGCGACTTCCATGATGCGTTCGTGAACGTCAAACCGTCTATTTGAGGGCCATTCGATAGATCTCGTGTGCTGACTCCACAACGAAGTTCCAGCTACGGCTCGGCGACGGATGGTGCCAGCGCCAGCGTATCGTCCACTCAGTCCCTGTACCTCCGATGAGCTTGGTCGCCTTCCCGATTCCTCGAAGCGCCTCCGGTGGGAGAATTCGGATCCCGCTCATGTGTTCCTCCGCCCCCGTTCGTGGCGGATCGCCCGCGGCGCCAAGACCCAGCTGCGCTGCCCTGTTCAGGTACCGATCTAGATCCACCTGGTAGTGGCGGTCGAACTGCCGGGTGACGCCGGACGGGACTGCCTCGGCGACGACCTCGACGCCGTCGGGGAGAAGTCGAAGCGTGACGACCGCCTCGATACTTGAGGCGGTCGTCACGCGGATGCTCGTCGAGTTCTCCGTCAATTGCTCACGGCGCAGATGACTGAATCGTCTCGAGGTGCGTCGTTCCGGCCTTGTATACAGCAGCGCGGCTGGTTACGTAGGACCACGTACTCATCGTGCCATTCGCAGAGGGCAGTGTGAACGAGTTGCCCGCTCGACCTTCGCGTTCGACACCATCTGCTGCAATCGCGGCTCCTTCAACTGACATAATGTGCATTATCAGACACACGCTGAGTCCCGTGGTTCCCTGCGCAGCTGCCGCCGCCTGCGGCAGAATGGCGCCATGCGCTCCAAGGTCGCGTACGTCCTCGGAGGCGGTGGCGTGCTCGGCGCCGGCCAGGTCGGGATGCTCAAGGCGCTCCTGGAGCGCGACATCCGGCCGAGCCTCATCGTCGGCACGTCGATCGGCGCGGTCAACGGCGCGATCATCGCGGCCGACGTCGACGCTAGCCTCGAGCGGCTCGAACACGCCTGGTCGTCGAAGGATGCCCGTGGACTGACGAGCGGCACGGGCATCCGCCTCGGCAGATCGCACGTGATGACGATGGCACCCGTGCGCCGGCTGCTCGAGGGCGGCCTGGGCGGCGCCACCAGCTTCCGCGACCTCGACGTCGAGTTCCGGTGCTGCGCCGCGAGCATCGAGCGTGCGGCCGAGCACTGGTTCTCGAGCGGCCCGCTGGTGCCTGCGGTGCTCGCGTCGGCGTCACTTCCTGGAGTATTCCGTCCGGTACGCATCGGCGACGAGCACTTCGTCGACGGCGGGCTCGTCAACTCGATCCCGGTCGGCGAGGCGGTGAGTCACGGTGCGACCGACATCATGGTGCTGCAGGTGGGACGCATCGAGCATCCACTGAGCGCACCGCAGTCGCATCTCGGCACCGCACGCATCGCCTTCGAGATCTCGCGCCGGCACCGGTTCGCGCGCGACTCGGCGACGCTCCCCGAGGGAACGCGCATGCACGTGCTGCCGACCGGCACCACGTCGTCGCGCGACAACCGCGTGGTGAAGCACCTCTCCATCGCAGCGCTGCGGCGGCGCATCGACATCGGCTACGAGGCATCCGTCGCCTATCTCGACGAGCAGGCGAAGCTCGGCGCGCTCCCGGGAACGGGCGGCTGATGCGACTGCCACCGGTGTGGGTGCGACGGGTCGTGATCGCCCCGCTCGTGGTCGTGCTCGCACTCGGCGTGACGGTGACGCTGCCGGTGTGGCTGTTCGTCGCGGTGGTCGCGTCGCTGCTCATGGGGTGGCGGTTCCGGCTGCCCCGCCTGCTCTGGATGATCACCGTCTACCTGCTCTGGGAGGCGACCGCTCTGATCGGGCTCCTCGCGCTGTGGGTCGCGTCGGGGTTCGGCAGGCGGATGCACCGGGCGCGCATGCAGCACGTGCACTATCGCTTCGTCGCGTGGATGCTCCGGGTGCTGTTCTGGAACGCGCACTGGGTGCTGCGGCTCGAGATCGACGTGCGCGTGCCGCCGGGGTTCCACGACGACGCCAAGCCGTGCGTGATCGCGAGCCGGCACGCCGGGCCGGCCGACTCGTTCGTGCTCATCCACTCGGTGCTCAACTGGTTCGACCGCTCCCCCCGCATCGTGCTGAAGGACACGATGCAGTGGGACCCGGCGGTCGATGTCGTGCTCAACCGCCTGCCGAACCGATTCATCGCACCGCCGCCGTTCACCGGACAGCGACGCGAGCGCTCCCACGAGGGCCTGCACGACCGCATCCGCGAACTCGCGAGCGACATGGGCACCGGCGACGCGTTCGTCATCTTCCCCGAGGGCGGCAACTTCACGCCCGAGCGCCGCGAGCGTGCGATCGAGCGACTGCACGCGGCCGGCCTGCACACGGCAGCCGAACGGGCGGAACGCATGATGCACGTGATGGCGCCACGACCCGGCGGCCTCTTCGCCGCCCTCGACGGCTCCCCGGACGCCGACGTGTACTTCGTGGCGCACACCGGACTCGATCGCATCCGCAACGTCGGCGACATCTGGCGCGAGCTGCCGACCGACAAGCGCATCGTAATGCGGTTCTGGACGGTGCAGCGCGAGGCGATCCCCACCGACCACGACGATCGCGCCGACTGGCTCATGGACGAGTGGCAGCAGATCGACGACTGGATCGACCGTCACGCGCCGACGACCGTGTGAGACGTTCGACGGCCGTGCCTCGACACGGCTCCCCCGGCTCGTGACTCCGGTCGTCATCTGGGAATAGTCTGTGAGCGAATCGACCCCAGTCGAACCCTGTCGTAGGAGGCGTACATGTCCACTCCCCAGCCGACCCCGATGTTCGCGTCGTTCACGCTCGACGCCGATGCGCTCACCAAGCAGGCCGTCAACGGCGTGCGGGCCGCACTCGGCATCAGCGGCGTCGTCGCGCTGATCCTCGGCGTCCTGATCACCTTCTGGCCGAAGGGCGCGGCGGTCGGCATCACGGTGATGCTCGCGATCTACCTGCTCATCGCGGGCCTGGTCTACCTGGGGATCGGCATCTTCTCGCGCGGCCTCACGGGCGGGGCGAGGGCGCTCGACCTCATCCTCGGCGTGCTGTTCCTCGTGGGCGCCGTGCTCGCGTTCGCCAACCTCGCCGCGACCGCCGAGTTTCTCGCGATCTTCATGGGCGTGCTCATCGGCATCGTATGGATCATCGAGGGCATCGTGGCGCTGGCACAGGCCGGGGACACGTCCTCCAAGGGCTGGACGATCTTCTTCGGCATCCTGAGCATCGTGGCGGGTATCGTGCTGCTGTTCTCGCCGCTGTGGGGCGCGCTGCTGCTGTTCCTCATCGCGGGCATCAGCCTGATCATCCTCGGCATCGTGCAGATCGTCCGTGCGTTCACCTTCGGACGCGGCGCCACCGCCTGATCGCTCCGCGCGGCTGCGGGCTCAGAACGACTCGAGCCCGTAGCCCGCGATCACGACGCCGATCAGCAGCACGATCACCGCGGTGACCGCACCGCTGTTGCGCGCCATCCACTCGCGTACCCGCACGAGGCGCGGTGTCATGCGCTCGGGCGCGGCGAGCGTCAGCACGATCGGCACCGCGACCGTCGAGGCCGAGATCACCGTGTAGACCGCGATCACGATCGCCGCATCGGCCAGGGGAAGGTCGTCGCCGCGGATGCCCAGGCCGGCGGCGACCGCGAGCAGGATCGCCTTCGGGCGCAGGTTGAGCACGAGCGCGACCCCGAGCGACGACCACGGGCCGAGCGACGACACCGCGGAGAGCCAGCGCGGCATCTCGTACGTGGTGCTGCGGTACGACTGTCGGAGCCGCACGATGCCGAACACCACGAGCGCGAGACCCACCACGAGCTCGGCGATGCCCACGGCGACGTCGGGCTGACGGTCGAATCGCGGACTCGGCAGCGCCTGCGCACCGAGTGCCGCGAGCGAGACGACGGCCGCGAGACCCACGACCCAGCCGATGAGGAACGGCAGCGCCGAGCGCTTCCGGTTCGGCGACAGCAGGATGAGGATGGTCGCCATGATCGGCACCGAGCTGAAGGCCATGGCGACCGCCACCGGCAGCACGTGACCGATCGCATCGAGCATGGCGCTCCTCCCGCTCCCCCGCGCCCGGTGAGCCGGCGCGCCCGATCGTTACTCCGCTGCGAACCCCGAGACGTCCCCCACGTACCGGGTGTGCTGCTCCGGCACGGGATCGACTGCGGCCGACGCCACCTCGGCGGCGAACTCCGACACGTTGTAGAGGCGGCCGGCCTGCTCCTTGCGCGCGTCGATCGCGCCCGGGTTCGCGCGCTCGAGCAGGGTGGCGGTGATGGTGCCCTCGATCATGTCGCCGGACACGACGACGAACTCGACGCCCGCCTCGGTGAGCGCTGGAATGCGCTCGCGCAGGGCGTCCTCGCCGGCTCGCTTCGACCGCGCGACCGGCTCGTACTCGGGCATCGTCGGCGTCGTGCGGATGAAGTGCGCCTGGTGGCTCGTCACGAACACGATGCGCGCGCCGTCGTTGAGCACGGGCAGCGCGTGGTCGACCACGTTCACCTGCGCATCGCGGTTCAGCACCATCGCGTAGTCCTCCGCCATGCCCGACTCCATGCCGCCGGACGCATTCAGCACGAGGACGTCGATGCCGCCGAACGCATCCTTCGCCTCCTGCATCATGCGGGCGACCGATTCCGGGTCGGTCAGGTCGGCGCCGATCGCGATCGCGCGCCCGCCGGCGGCGGTCAGCTCGTCGACCAGCTTGCGCGCCCGCGCCTCCTTGTTGCGGTAGTTGACGACCACGTTCGCGCCGGCCTCGGAGAGGTAGCGAACGGTGTCGGCGCCGATGCCGCGCGAGGATCCGGTGACGAGTGCGGTCGTGCCGGTGAGGGAGCCGGGAGCCAGAGGATTGTTCACAGGAAGACCCTACCAACGCGCCCATTCGCCACCCCGCCGGTGATAGCTTCGACACAGGCGTCGAAGGGGCGGGTACATGGTCGATCTCACCCAGTATCTGTGGCTCGTCTGGCTGATCTTCATCGTCGTCTGCATCATCATCGAGCTGCTCACGCTCGAGTTCACGTTCCTCATGATCGCCTTCGGCTCCATCGCCGGACTGGGCGCAGACCTCCTCGGGTTCCCGTGGTGGCTGCAGTTCTTGATCGCGGCTGCGGTGTCGGTGCTGCTGATCCTCACCATCCGCCCGGTGCTGCTGCGGTACATGCGCAAGGGCGAGGACCCGACACCGAGCAACGTCGCCGCGCTGCTCGGAATGACCGGTCGCGTGCTGAGCCCGGTCGAGGCGAACTCGGGCCTCGTGAAGCTCGCCAACGGCGAGACCTGGACCGCGCGCCTCTCCCCCGCGACCGAGCAGCGCACCGTCACCCCCGGCGAGACCGTGCTCGTGACCCTCGTCGACGGTGCCACCGTCGTCATCATCCCCACCGAACGCGCCGTGCCGTGAACGCCCGGCGCACCCGACAGGAGACCTCATGTCCAGTGCGGTGACCGACCTCGTCGGTCAGATCTTCCTCATCGTCCTGCTCGTCGCGGTCGGCGTCTTCGTGATCGTCGTGCTGGTCCGCGCCATCCGGATCATCCCGCAGGCCTACGCGGGCGTCGTCGAGCGCCTCGGTCGGTACCACCGGACCCTCACGCCGGGCCTCAACATCCTCGTGCCGTTCATCGATCGGGTGCGCCCGCTCGTCGACATGCGCGAGCAGGTGGTGTCGTTCCCGCCGCAGCCGGTCATCACCGAGGACAACCTCGTCGTGTCGATCGACACGGTCGTGTACTTCCAGGTGACCGACGCGCGCGCGGCGACCTACGAGATCGCCAGCTACCTCGGCGCGGTCGAGCAGCTCACCACCACCACGCTCCGCAACGTGGTCGGCGGCCTCAACCTCGAGGAGGCGCTGACCAGCCGCGAGGAGGTCAACTCGAAGCTGCGCATCGTGCTCGACGAGGCCACCGGCAAGTGGGGCATCCGCGTCAGCCGCGTCGAGCTGAAGGCGATCGACCCGCCCGTCTCCATCCAGGACTCGATGGAGAAGCAGATGCGTGCCGAGCGCGACCGCCGCGCCGCGATCCTCACCGCGGAGGGCACGAAGCAGTCGGCGATCCTCGAGGCCGAGGGCCGTCGGCAGGCCTCGATCCTGAAGGCCGAGGGTGACGCGAAGGCGGCGGTGCTGCGCGCGCAGGGCGAGGCGGAGGCGATCACCACGGTGTTCGACGCGATCCACCGCGGCGACCCCGACCCGAAGCTGCTCGCGTACCAGTACCTCCAGACGCTGCCGCAGATCGCACGCGGCGATGCGAACAAGCTCTGGATCGTGCCCAGCGAGCTGACCGAGGCCCTCAAGGGCGTCGGGTCAGCGTTCATGCCGGGCAAGGGTGCTCCCCCGTCGGGCGGGCACGCCGCGCCGCGGGACTGACCGAGCGGATGCTGCTGGAGGGACCGCCCCCGCGGGTGCTCGCGCATCGGGGGCTGGCGCTCGATGCGCCCGAGAACACGCTTGCCGCGTTCCGTGCGGCGCTCGCGAGCGGCATCCGGATCATCGAGACCGACGTGCACGTGTCGGCCGACGGGTTCGCGATGATCGCGCACGACGCCGACCTGCGGAGGGTGGCGGGCGTCGACCGGCGCGTGGGCGACCTCACTGCGTCCGAGCTCGCTGACGTCGACCTCGGCGGCGGCCACGGCGTGCCGATGCTCGCGGAGGCGCTTGCCGAGTTCCCCGACGCGCGCTTCAACATCGACCTCAAGGTCGAGGACGTGGTGGCGCCCGCCGTCGCCGCGGTCGGTGCGGCCGGGGCATCCGATCGCGTCCTGCTGACGTCGTTCGACGAGGGCCGCCGGGTCCGCGCCGCCCGTGCGCTGCCGGGCGTCGCCACCGCGCCGGGCTCGCTCGGGGTGCTGCGGGTCCTGGTCGCGACCTGGCTGCGCAGCGAGCGGTCGATCCGTCGGATGCTGCGGGGCGCCGTCGCGGTGCAGGTGCCCGAGTCGGTGCGCGGCGTGAAGATCGTGACCCCCCGGTTCGTGCGCCGGGTGCAGGCGGCCGGCGCGGAGGTGCACGTCTGGACGATCAACGATCCGGCCGACATGCGCCGCCTCCTCGCGCTGGGCGTCGACGGCATCGTCACCGATCGGGCGGACCTCGCCATGGACGTGCTGCGGGAGCGTTCGCCCGGCTGAGAATCGTCTGGCAATCACGCAGGCCGCGGGAAGGGAACGCCCAGCTTGGTCGTCTATAACGGTTCGAAGACGATCGAGGGAAGGAGTGCGTCATGGCTGACCGGAGTCTGCGAGGAATGCGCCTCGGAGCACAGAGCCTGCAGAGCGAAGAGGGCGTCGTATTCGCCGAACGCGCGGAGTACACCTACCTCTGCGATGACTGCAACCGCGAGACGGTGATGGTCTTCTCGACCGAGGCCGAGATCCCCGAGACGTGGGAGTGCCGCAACTGCGCGCACCAGGCCACGCTGCTGGTGGACTCGAAGCCCGTCGAGGTGGACCGCTCGGCCGAGAAGACGGGCCGCACCCACTGGGACATGCTGCTCGAGCGCCGCACGCGCGCCGAGCTGGAGGAGCTCCTCGAGGAGCGACTCGCGGTCCTGCGCGCACGTCGTGGCGAGGCACAGGAGCACAAGATCGGCGCCTGAGCCGCCGGACCGCACATCGAACCGGCCCAGCCCCTAGGGGTTGCGGCCGGTTCGTCGCGTCCGGAGCCATCCGAACGCGAGGCCGGCGAGGCCGAGCACCGTCAGCGTCCAGGGGATCCAGCCGCCGAGCACGACAGCCGGCGTGAGCCCGTCGCGCAACTGCACGTCGGTGACCATCGCGCCCGCCTCGTAGGCCGGGAGCGAGTCGATCGTGCGGCCGTCGGCAGCGATCACCTGGCTCGTTCCGGTCGTCGAGAGGTTCACCACGGGCCGACCGGTCTCGATCGCGCGGAGCCGGGCGAAGGCCAGCTGCTGGAGGTTCTCATCGGTGCCCCGGAAGTCGGCGTTGTTGGTCTGCAGCAGGTAGACCTGTGCTCCGTCGCGCGCACCCTCCCAGATGAGGTCGTCGTAGATCACGTCGAAGCAGATCGCGAGGCCCGCGAGCACGCCGTCGATGTCGAACACCGGCGAGCTCGTGCCGGGGCTGTAGCCCCGCTGGACGAGGCCGACGAGGTCGGGTGCGAGCGCGTAGTAGAAGTCGCGGTCGGGGATGTACTCGCCGAACGGCACCGGGTTGCGCTTGTCGAACTGGGCGACCGCACCCTCCGCCGCGACCCACAGCAGCGAGGAGTTGAAGAACTCGTCGCCGGTCGTCGTCACGGTGTTGAGCAGCACCGGCGCGTCGGCGCGGGTGGCGAGGTCGTCGAAGATCGCCGCGGTCGTGGCATCCCGCGTCGGGTCGATGTCGGAGCCGCCCTCGGGCCAGAGCACGACGTCGAGGCCCGGTTCGTCGAGGATCGGCGCGGTCGCCTCGAGCTGGGCGCGCAGCACGTCCCCGCGCTCGCGCTCGTCGAAGTAGCCCGACGGTCCGTTGCCCTGCACGCTGGCGACGCGGAACGAGCCGGCGTCTGCCGTGGGCCAGGCGGGGAGGACCGCGGCGACGACCGCCATGGCGACGATCGGCAGGGCGCGGCGAGGCCTGCGCCACCCCTGCAGCCGCGTGAACTCGATCGACGCGGCGACGACCCAGACCATCACGAACGACAGCCCGGTGAACCCCACCCACGAGACGATCGGGGCGAACGGGCTCTCCGACTGGCTCGCCGCCGCGCGCGCCCACGGGAACCCGCCGTACGGCATCGTGCCGGCCGCGAACTCGCGGGCCACCCAGAGCCCCGCGACGACGAGCGGCAACACCACGAGCCGCACCCAGCGCGACGAGCCGACCGCCGGCACCCAGCGGTACGCGAGCGCGATCGCAAGCCCGCCGACCGCGACGAACAGCGACTCGAACAGCGAGAGCGCGAGCCATGGCACGGGCCCGAGGTACAGCGAGGTCCAGCCGACGTGGGTGAGCCAGAACGCCGCGCCGAAGGCGTAGCCGACGCCGAGCGCGCCCCAGGCGCCGCGCCCGATGAGCGAGACCAGCGCCATGGCGATGCCGACGAACGCGAGCGGCCAGATGCCGACGTCGGGGAATCCGAGGTCGTACACGAACCCGCCGGCGATCGCGACCGCGACGGCGGCCCAGAGCGGCAGGAGGGGTCGAGAGGCGGATGCCGCGTCAGGAGACCGCTCCTCGGCGCGGACCGGGCTCACGCCAGCGTCCCGTCGGCGACCACGCCGCGGCGGATCCCGTCGATGGCGCGACGCGCGGTTCCACCGATCGCCGGGTCGGCGGCCGTGCCGAGCTGGTCGAGCAGGTCGATCACCTGCTTCGCCCAGCGCACGAAGTCGCCCGCGGCCAGGTCGGCGATCTCCAGCACCGAGCCGAGCGAGTCGCCGCGCGTCCACGCGTGCATGGCGGTGCAGAGCGCGGTCGCGAGCGGCTCGCTGCCCGCGAGGCGGTGCTCGCGCTCGATGTCGTCGAGCTCGCTCCACGCGTCGCGCGTGCGGTCGAGCGCGATGCGGAAGGCGCCACGCGGCAGCATCCGCTCGTCTGCGTCGACGAGGTCGCGACGCGGTTCGTAGACGATCGCCGCGGCGATGGCGGCCAGCGACGGGGCGTCGAGCTGGGTCCACAGCCCGCGACGCAGCGACTCGGCCACGAGCAGGTCGCGTTCGCCGTAGATGCGGCGCAGCGACCGCCCCGCTGCGGTCAGCGCGACCCCCGCCGAGGTCTCGCGCACGTAGTCGAGCTCGAGCAGGACGTCGGTGACGCGGTCGAACACCTTGCCGATCGCGCCGGTGCGGGTGCGGATCTGCCCGGTCAGCTTCTGGTTCTCGCGGTGCAGGCGCCACCAGCGCTCCGCCCAGCGGGAGTGCGCCTCGCGATCCGCGCAGCCGTGGCACGGGTGCCGGCGCATCTGCTTGCGGAGCTCCCCCAGCTCGCGCTGGATCTGCTCGCGCTGCGCGTGCGACGAGCCGCCGCGCGAGTTCTTGCGCTCGAGGTCGCTGATGTCGCGGCGGATGCGCGTGTACTCGGCGAAATCGCCCAGATGGCACTCCATCGCCTCGGCGTAGCCCGCGAGCGACTCCTCCTGCTTGCGCACCGTGCGCGCGAGGTCGACCACGGCCCGGTCGGCCTGGAACTGCGCGAACGACGACTCCAGGATCTCGCGGGTGCGCTCGCGGCCGAACCGGTCGATGAGGTTCACGGCCATGTTGTACGTGGGCCGGAAGCTCGAGTTCAGCGGGTAGCTCCGGCGCGACGCGAGCGACGCGACCGCCTGCGGGTCGAGGCCGTCGGTCCACTGGATGACGCTGTGCCCCTCGACGTCGATGCCCCGCCGGCCGGCGCGACCGGTGAGCTGGGTGTACTCCCCCGGCGTGATCGGCACCCGGGCCTCGCCGTTGAACTTCTCGAGCTTCTCGAGCACGACCGTGCGCGCGGGCATGTTGATGCCGAGCGCCAGCGTCTCGGTCGCGAAGACGACCTTCAGCAGCTTCTGCTGGAAGAGGTCCTCGACGACCTCCTTGAAGGCCGGCAGAAGTCCGGCGTGGTGCGACGCCACGCCCCGCTGGAGGCCTTCGAGCCACTCGTAGTAGCCGAGCACCGCGAGGTCCTCGTCACGCAGCGTACGGCAGCGCTCCTCGACGATCTCGCGGATCTCCTCCCGTTCCGATGCATTCGTGAGCCGCAGGCCCGAGCGCAGCACCTGGCGCACGGCCTGGTCGCAACCCGCGCGCGAGAAGATGAACACGATCGCGGGCAGCAGGTGCGTGTCGTGCAGCTGCTGGATCACCTCGGACCGGTCGAGGCGCCCGGTCGGCGCCTGGCGGGCGTGCCACTTGCCCCGGTCGCTGCCGCGGCGGCCGCGCGAGGAGCGGCCCTGCAGCGACCGTCCGCCCGCCTGCGCCAGCCGCACGAGCTCGGGGTTGACGCGGTGCGTCGCGGCGCGGCCGGACGAGTCGAACAGGTCGAGCATCTTGCTGCGCACCAGCACGTGCTGCTCCAGCGGCACCGGGCGCTCCTCCGAGACGATCACGTCGGTGTCGCCGCGCACGGCCTGCAGCCAGTCCCCGAACTCCTCGGCGTTCGAGACCGTCGCGCTGAGCGAGACGAGCCGCACCTCCTCCGGGAGGTGGATGATGACCTCCTCCCACACCGCGCCGCGGAACCGGTCGGCGAGGTAGTGCACCTCGTCCATGACCACGAAGGCGAGGTCCTCGAGCAGCGGTGAGCCCGCGTAGAGCATGTTCCGCAGCACCTCGGTCGTCATCACGACGATGCGTGCGCTCGAGTTGACGTTCGTGTCGCCCGTGAGCAGGCCGACTTCGGATGCCCCGTAGACCGACTGGAGCTCCTGGAACTTCTGGTTGCTGAGCGCCTTCATCGGCGCCGTGTAGAAGACCTTCGCACGGGCGTCCTGCATCGCCAGGTGCACCGCGAACTCGGCGACGATCGTCTTGCCGGCACCGGTCGGCGCGGCGACGAGCACGCTGCGCCCCTCGTCGAGAGTCGCGCACGCTGCGCGCTGGAACGGGTCGAGGTCGAAGCCGAGTCGGCCGGCGAACTCGGCGACGCGCGAGCCCGCCCGTTGCTGCCGGGAACGCTCGTACCGCTCGGCGGGGCTCAGGGTCATCACGCCTCCAGCCTAGGCAGCCAGACCTTCCTCGAGCTCGCGCAGGCGCTTCGCGACACGCTTGTCGTGCAGGTACGAGATGAACCAGGCGACGAAGTAGAGCACGATCATCGGGATCGCCAGCAGGAACATCGAGATGACGTCGGCCGCGGGGGTCGCGAGCGCGGTGAAGAGCACGATCACGAGGATCGCGATGCGCCACGACTTGATGAGCGTCTGCGCGCTGAGGATGCCGACGAAGTTGAGCAGCACGAGGAACACGGGCACGACGAAGCCGATGCCGATCGCCAGCACGAGCTTCAGCACGAAGTCGAAGTAGATCTTCGCGTCGAGGTAGCTCACGTCGTCGCTCGGCACGAAGCTGGTCATGAGCGCCACGATGTTCGGCAGCACGTACCAGCCCGCAGCGCAGCCGATGAAGAACAGCGGCACGGCCGTGAAGAAGAACGCGAACGTGTAGCGACGCTCCTTCTTGTTGAGCCCGGGCACCAGGAACGCGAAGACCTGGTAGAGCCACACCGGGCTCGCGATCACGATGCCGAGCGTGAACGCGATCTGCAGGCGCAGGTCGAACGCGCCCGTGATCGTGGGGTAGGTGATCTCGGCGTCGCGCGACTGCGACTCCACGATCTGCTGGACGGGTTCGCGCAGCGCGTCCCAGACCCACTCGGAGAGGATCCAGCCCACGACGGCGGCGAGCACGATCGCGATGGCCGAGATGAACAGCCGGTTGCGGAGCTCGATGAGGTGCTCACCGAGCGACATGCGCTTCTCGCGGTTGGATCCGCGAGTTCGTCTCGCGGCCACCGCGTCAGGAACTCGTGCCGGAGTCGGTGCGCTTGGTGGTGGCGTCGTCCTGCGTCGTCGCGGTCGACTCGGCGGTGCCGGCGTCGTCCTTCTTCGCGTCCGTGTCGGCGTCGTCGCCGTCCTGGCGGACCTCGCTCTTCAGGATCTTCATCGACTGCCCCAGGCTCCGTGCCAGCGCGGGGAGGCGCGGCGCGCCGAACAGGAGGAGGATGACGACCAGGATGATCAGGAAGTGCCATCCGGTGAGGTTTGCGAACATGAGCTCTCGTCTTTCGGCGGGGAGGGTGCGGCAAGTCTACCGTGCGAGCCGGGAGCGGATGCCCCCGGTGTGAGGGCCGGACTCAGTCCGTATCCGAATCGTTCCCATCGTCGTAACGCGCGAGTCCCGCCGTGGCCCACTCGCGCACGGCTCGGCGGGCGTCCTCGGGCGCGAGCACCGTGATCAGGCCCGGCAGCCCCGCCACGAGCCGCTTGAGGCCGTGGAAGTGGGCGACGCGGATCGACGCCCGGACGCGCTCGGCGCCGGATGCGACACGGTCGACGTCGACCAGGTAGTCGCCGAGCAGCGGCAGCGCGCTCACCGCGACGTCGACCGTGATCACGAGGTCGTCGTCGCTGCCCTGGAACAGCTGGTCGGGCAGGGCGACGTCGCTCGCGCGGAACGCGATGGGTTCGTCGGTGACGACGAGTCCGCTCATGCGGTCGATGCGGAACGTGCGCACCGCCTCGCGCAGGTGGCACCAGCCGCGCACGTACCAGTCGACGTCGGAGGACTCGATGCGGAGCGGATCGACGCGGCGTCGCTCGCGGTCGCCGCGCGCATTCAGGTAGTCGAACTCGATCTGCCGCTCGGATGCCACCGCGTCGCGCACCAGCGTGAGCGCGGCATCCGTGTCGCCACCGGCCACCGCGACCGAGCTCGGCGTCGACGACGCGCCGCGCGCGAGCTTGGCCATGAGCGAGCCGATGCGCTCGCGGTCGAGGTTCTCCGGCACGGCGGACAGGTACTGCAGCCCCGCGATCAACGCGGCCGCCTCGCGAGCGGAGAAGCGCGGCGAGTCGTCGATCGCGACCTGCTGCACGATCACGATGCGGTCGTGGTCGAGGAACTCGTCCCACGAGATGTCGAAGAGGTCGCCGTGCTGGTACGAGTGCGTGTCGCCGGGAACGCCGGACACCGCGATCAGTCGCACCGCCTGACGGATCGACTCCTCGTCGACCGCGAAGTGCTCGGCCGCCTCGGCGACGCTCACCCGGCCGTGGTCGAGCAGGTACGGCACGAGCGACAGCAGGAACGCGAGCTTGTCCTGCGCCTTCAAGGGCTGCGGCTTGGCCATCAGGTGCCTTCCTCGGCATGGGCGGATGCCACGCGCTCGAGGCGCGTGCGCACGCCCTCGGCGAGGGCCTCGGGCGAGACGACCCGCACCTCGGGGCCGAACGCGGCCAGCTCGTCGGCGACGATCTCGGCATCGGTGTAGAACGCCGTGTCGCCCAGCGTGACGCGCAACGGTGAGTCGTCGTAGTCGTAGGTGTAGTCGTTGTCAGGGAGGTAGCCCTCGTACTGCACCCAGTAGACGCTTCTCAGCGCGCCATCCGGCGTCGTCTCGACGAAAAAATGCTGTTCCGTGTCGGCGACGCCGTAGAGAACGAACTTCTGGCCGCCGACGTGCCGGAACGCGGGGTCGAACCGGAGTACGAGCGACGGGTCGAGATCGGACACGAGATCGTTGCCGGACACGGTACGTGCGAGTCCGGTAAACTCGGGCTCGGTCGTGAAACGACCGCGGTCAGAGTAACACCAGTGCGCGCCGATGACGACGAGCAGCACGACGAGAATGGTGACGAGCACGGCCTTTTTCACGATCGCTCCCCCTGTTCCGACCGGTGCCGGGAGTCACACTATACCGCAGCCGGGACGGCGGCTGTCGCCGCGACAGGTTGTACATAGAAAATGGGCGAAGGGGGCATTGCACCCCCTCCGCCCGCCGAACTACTGCTTCATGCGAACCAGGTCGTTCAGCACGGAGTCGAGACCGCCGTAGACGGAGATGGAACCGATCTTCTCGGTGATCTTCTCCAGCGTCTCGAGCTCCTTGAGACGCAGCGCGACCGCGTTCGTCTCCATCACCTTTGCGGTGTTGAGCAGGGAACGCGTAGCGTTGGTCTCCTCGCGGCGGCGGATCACGTTGGCCTGAGCGGCCTTCTCGGCCTCCACCACCTTGCCCAGCAGTTCCTTCATGTCGCCGGGCAGGATGATGTCCTTCACACCCACGGACTTCACCGCGATGCCGATCTCACCGAAGCGCTGCTTCAGGTACTCGGCGACCGTACGGTCGATGACGCCCTTGTCCTCGAGCAGGGCATCGAGCGTGCGCGTGCCGACGGCGCCGCGCAGACCGAACTGCACTTCCTTGTACAGGTGATCCAGCGGGTCGCGCGTTGCGCGCACCGCCTTCTCGACGTCGGTCAGCTGGTAGGTTGCCGTCAGGTTGATACGCAGCGACACCTTGTCCTTGGTCAGGATTTCCTGGCCGGAGACCTCGAGGGTCTGGACACGGGTGTCGAACAGATCAACACCGATACCGCGCTCCACCGCGAAGTACGCGTGGAAGCCCGGCTTCAGCGAACGCACGAGCTCGCCGTCGACGTACAGGAGGCCGACGTGGCCCTCCGGCACGACGCGCGAGTAAATCGCCTTGTCAGCGATGGCCTTCAGCACCGGATCGGTGCCGGCAACCAGGCGCTTGGCAAGGCGCTTGTCGACCTCGAGCGTGTCGGCGATCGGGAAGCGCTCCACGCGAATGCGGTGCACGCCCTTCGTGAAGAGCTTGCGCGTCGCCGGCGCGAGCACCAGCGTCACCTTCTCGTCGTGGAACACGATCGCGATCTCGTCCTTGCCGGTGTCGACGACGTCGAAGTAGCGTGCGACGTCCTCGGCGTAGCGCTCGACCAGGAAGTCCTGGAGGCGATGCGCCCATACCGGCACGGTGAGGTCGAAACGCTCGACCGTGATGTTGCGCAGGACCGTCACGAAACGGTGCACGCCAGGCTCGAGGAACTTGACGAAGTCACCGTCGCGGAACAGGAGTGCGCGTTCGTGCTTACGCACGATGTGCTTAACGTAGAACATGGTTCTCTCCTTTGCTCCTCGTTGATGAAATGCACCGGCGCGTGCCGTGCGGCACGAACCGATGCGCCTTGAAAAAAGGGGGGGGTGCGGCTGCGGTCACAGCGCGGGCGCGGACCCGCGGGCGGCCGTCGCCCGGCCACCGTCGACGGGAGGCGCGGACGGCAGCCGCGGTGGTGGGGCATGCTCCTGCCCCGGGGGCGGAGTCGAACCGCAGACTTTCGTCGTACCCGGAATGGCGTTTCAGGCCATGTGGAAATGCAGGACTTGAACCTGCACTCTACGATCCTGAGTCGTATGCTCTCCCAGTTGAGCTAATTCCCCTTAGTGGGATCTCGTCTCACGGTCGCCGTTCGGTACGCGCGTTGCGATGGTTAGCGTCGGCGCGCCAGCCGGGCATGCAGAACACGGACCGCTGAACGTGGCCATGAGGACGGACCTCGGTATGACGGCGATGCCGTCAAAGATGGTTGACCGGACGTCTGTCGAACGCCCGGCTTTTCACACAATCCGCATTGTCAAAGAACAATGACCGGGCACAAAAAAAACCCCGGTCAGCAATACCAACCAGGGCTCCATTGCTCTGGAAGGTTCAAATCACTTTGAGCCCTCCAGCTTGTGTGCGGGAAGGCTAATTCATCGCAGCCCCGAAACTCGCAGGCATACGTGTCCGTCGCAGTCGATACGCGCAAAGGTCGTCGCGCCGTTCGTCACCGCGTGAACAAGCAATGAAAATGATGTGTTGCGTTTTCATAGGGGCGCGCACTCTACTCCTCGAAAAAAATTTGTCAACAGAAATCTCTTTCACACGCTTCCGCTTCGTCAATTGGTCGGAATCGTAGACACAGTGACGAAGGTTTCGCCCGAGTCACCGAGCACACCGACCAGCCACGGACTGTACGGCGTCTCGTGCCATTGCGCCGACCGTTGATCTTCTCCGGCGTTGACGTCGATCGTCGGTTCGCCGAGCAACTCGACGTAATGCGCAATCGACGTATCGACGGCGCCGTCACTCTCGAAGACGGCGGCACGCGTGCCGTTGATGTGCCGCAGGTCCATGTACTCGCCCTTGTCATAGGACGGCGGGATGAGTTGCTCCGGAAAATCCGGGGGAAATTCCGTGGCTGCGAAACCGGCATCGATCGCGTAGTCATCGTCCGACAAGCTCGCGATCTCTTCGTCGTCCGACGAGCCGCAGGCGGCGAGCGCGAGCAGCACTGCCGATAACGCCATTCCCCGTGTTCGTTCGAAGGTTTTCATAAGAGTCTCCTTGCCGCTTGCGTGCTGCCGCGCACCTGGTCGACCATGTCACGCGTGGCGCTGACCGACGGGTCACGCGGCAGGTACACGATGTCGACGGACTGGCCTTCGCTGAATTCGTCGAAGTGTGTCGCCGGCACCCGTCGTTCCTTGCTGTACTCCGTGCCATCGCGCGTGCGGAACGTGTAGGTCACGAAGTATTCGAATTGGCCCCGTGACATGCGGCGTTTCTCGGTTGCGGAGATCTGTGCCGTC
>CAJXGN010000007.1 GCA_913053875.1 uncultured Agromyces sp.
CAAAAGGGCCAGTACGGGGTTCAAAAAATGGCATTGAACATAGTGCACGCTATTGAGTTCTCAAGAAACGGACGCTCCGAAGTGTCAGCCTCTCGGCTTACCACTCAGGGCAACCTCTCTACTGTATCACCCTCGAGCACCAGGCTCAAACCGGCCTGTCGCCTCCGACAGGCGCAGCCTGACGGATCGCGATCAGTGTGCGATCGCGACGATCGAAAGTGACGAATAGACATCCTAGGCACTCCGAAGGGCTCCGACAAGAGCCGGACTTCGTTGCGTTGGATGGTCCCGCTTGAGGCCGGGAGGCTCTGCCGCTCTCCCGCACCTTTGGGGTGACGAGTAAGAACACTACGTGCCACTCGCCCCTTCGCCAAAACGAACGCGCAGGCCGGGCGTGTCGCGCATCGCGCACCGCCCGGCCCGCGCCTCGAAGAGGCCGTTCAGCCCCGGAATCAGGCGCCGACGGTCATCGGATCGGCGTGCTCCCCGGTCGGCGGCAGCGCGTCGAGCTGCGCGATCTCGGTGGCATCCAGCTCGAACCCGAACACGTCGAGGTTCTCCTCCATGCGCGCCCGCGAGGTGGTCTTCGGGAAGACGATGAAGCCGCGCTGCAGGTGCCAGCGCAGGAGCGCCTGCGCCGGCGACACCCCGTGGCGCTCGGCGACGCCCACGACCGCGGGGTCGCCGAGCAGGTCGGTCTTGCCCTGGCCGAGCGGACCCCACGCCTCCACGGCGATGCCGTGCTCGGCGCAGTAGGCGACCACGTCGCGCTGCTGGTGGTACGGGCTCAGCTCGATCTGGTTGACGGCCGGGGTCACGCCGGTCTCGGCGGCGAGCCGCTCGAGGTGCGGCACGAGATGGTTCGAGACGCCGATGGAGCGCGAGCGCCCGGTCTCGCGGATGCCGGCGAGCGCGTTCCACGCCTCGACGTAGCGGTCCTTGGACGGCACCGGCCAGTGCACCAGGTAGAGGTCGACGTAGTCGAGGCCGAGGCGCTCGAGGCTCGCATCGAACGCGGCCCGTGCCGAGTCGCCGCCCTGGTCGTCGTTCCAGAGCTTCGTCGTGATGTAGAGCTCCTCGCGGGGGATGCCCGACGCCGCGATCGCGCGCCCGACCCCTTCCTCGTTGCCGTAGATGCGTGCGGTGTCGATGTGCCGGTACCCGGCCTCGAGCGCGTCGGTCACGATGCGCTCGGTCTCCACGGGGTCGACCTTGAAGACGCCGAAGCCCAGCTGCGGGATGTCGTGCCCGTCGTTGAGGCGGACACTCGGGACGAGTGAATCAGTCATGCCTCCATCCCATCACGCTGGCAGGTCATGCGGGCGCCGTCACCTCACCCTCCGCGTAGCGCTGGCGCGCGCGGTCCGAACGCGACGTCACCGGCACGAGCTCGGTCGCGTCGGCGAGCCCGAACGACGGCATGCTCACGTACATGGTCTCGGCGCGGGCGACCTGGTACGTCTCGTGCCAGATGCCCACGGCACCGGGAACCCGACGCGCGGCACGGTTGAACGCCGCCCAGGCGGGCCGGTGCTCCCCCGAGGCATCCGACGCGTAGTCGTAGAGCTTGTCGTGGCTGTCCCAGTACTGCACGACGTACGGGCCGTTCGCCCCGGTCAGCAGCCGGGAGCCGAGGAAGCCCGAGTCGGTCGTCGTCGCGAGCTCGCGCAGCATGCGCGGCATCGCGAGGAACGCGGGCAGCCAGAGATCGGGCCGCCACCAGCGGTTCACGCGCATGCCGATCAGGAAGACGACGAGCTCGCCGTCGTGCCGATGGGTCATCCGACCCGTGTTGACCTTCGCCATGATGCCTTCGGTTCGTCAATTGGAGAGTTGCAGTATCCAATACTAGATAGTTGCACTATCCGCTGCAAGGGCGAGCGGATGCCCCGGGCCCGCGCGCCACTCGACCCGGCGCGCCGTACGATGGAGGGCTGTGCTTCCCACGATCACCTACCCCGCCGAGCTGCCGGTCTCCGGCATGCGCGACGAGATCGCGCGCGCCGTGCGCGATCACCAGGTCGTGATCGTGGCCGGCGCGACCGGCTCGGGCAAGACCACCCAGCTGCCGAAGATCTGCCTCGAGCTCGGCCGCGAGTCGATCGCGCACACCCAGCCGCGCCGCATCGCCGCGCGCACCATCGCCGAGCGCATCGGGGAGGAGCTGGGCTCGGAGGTCGGCGACCTCGTCGGCTACCAGGTGCGCTTCACCGACCGCGTGAGCGAGTCCACCCGCATCAAGGTGATGACCGACGGCATCCTGCTGAACGAGATCCACCGCGATCGGATGCTGCGCCGCTACGACACGATCATCATCGACGAGGCCCACGAGCGCAGCCTCAACATCGACTTCCTGCTCGGCTACCTGCAGCAGCTGCTGCCGAAGCGCCCCGACCTGAAGGTCATCGTCACGAGCGCGACGATCGACCCCGAGAGCTTCGCACGGCACTTCGCGGATGCCGCGGGCGAACCGGCGCCCGTCATCGAGGTGTCCGGCCGCACCTACCCGGTCGAGATCCGCTACCGCCCCCTCGTCGGCGAGGCCGGCGACGACGAGGAGGACGAGGGCGCCGCGGCCGACGACAAGGACGTGCAGCAGGGCATCCTCGACGCGCTGGACGAGCTCGACCGCGAGGCGCCGGGCGACGTGCTCGTGTTCCTCTCGGGCGAGAACGAGATCCGCGACGCCGAGGAGGCCGTGCGGGGTCACGCGGCCCGACGCGGCGGCGCCGGCACGACCGAGGTCCTCCCCCTCTACGGGCGACTGTCGGCCGCCGACCAGCACCGCGTGTTCGAGCCGTCGAAGGTCGCCGGCCTCCGGCGCCGGGTGATCCTCGCGACGAACGTCGCCGAGACGAGCCTCACCGTGCCGGGCATCCGCTACGTGATCGACGCGGGCACCGCGCGCATCAGCCGCTACTCGACGCGCGCGAAGGTGCAGCGCCTGCCGATCGAGCCGATCTCGCAGGCGTCGGCGAACCAGCGGTCGGGCCGCTCGGGCCGCACGAGCGACGGCATCGCGATCCGCCTCTATGCCGAGGACGACTACGAGAAGCGCCCCGAGTTCACCGACCCCGAGGTGCTGCGCACGAACCTCGCCGCGGTGATCCTGCAGATGGCGTCGCTCGGGCTCGGCGCGGTCGAGGACTTCCCGTTCCTCACGCCGCCGGATGTCCGCGGCATCCGCGACGGCCTCGACCTGCTGCGCGAGCTCGGCGCCCTCGAGGACCGCGACTCGCGGGACGGCCCGCGTCTCACCCGCGTCGGCCGCCAGCTCTCGCGCCTGCCGATCGAGCCGCGCTACGCGCGCATGGTCATCGAGTCGAAGGCGCAGGGCGTCTCGCGCGAGGTGCTCGCGATCGTGGCAGGCATGACCATCCAGGACCCGCGCGAGCGCCCGCTCGAGAAGCGCGAGCAGGCGAACGCGATGCACGCCCGGTTCGTCGACCCGACGAGCGACTTCCTCACCCTGCTGAACCTCTGGAACCACCTCGAGGAGCAGCAGACGCAGCTCGGGTCGAGCGCGTTCCGCCGCATGTGCCGCAACGAGTTCCTCAACTACCTGCGCGTGCGCGAGTGGCAGGACCTCTACCGTCAGCTCGTGCGCCTCGCGAAGCCGCTCGGCCTGCACGTCGGTGAGCCGCGCATCAATGCCGACGGCATCCACCGCGCGCTGCTGTCGGGGCTGCTCTCGCACATCGGGCTGCGCGACGACACGGCGACGGATGCCGGGCGGGGGCGCGGGAAGGGCCGCCCCGAGGCATCCGGCCGCCGCCCCAGTCGCGAGTTCGTCGGGGCGCGCAACACGCGGTTCCAGGTCTTTCCCGGCTCGGCCCTCGCGAAGAAGCCGCCGGCCGCGATCATGACCGCCGAGCTCGTCGAGACGAGCCGCCTGTTCGCGCGCACCGCCGCCGCGATCGACCCCGCATGGGCGGAGCCGCTCGCCGGCTCGCTCGTGAAGCGCAGCTACGGCGAGCCGCGCTGGGACCCGAAGCAGGGCTCGGCGATCGCCGACGAGAAGGTGCTGCTGTTCGGCGTGCCGATCGTGCCGAAGCGACGGATGCAGCTGGCACGAGCGGATGCCCCGCTGGCGCGCGAGCTCTTCATCCGCCACGCGCTCGTCGACGAGGAGTGGGACACGTCCCGACTCGACCGGCGCGTGTTCGCGTGGGTGCGCGCGAACCGCGCGCTGCGCGCCGAGCTCGGCGACCTCGAGGCGCGCACGCGCCGACGGGACATCCTCGCCGGCGACGAGGCGGTGGTCGCGTTCTACGAGGCGCGCGTGCCGGCCGACGTGTCGACGACCCGCGGGTTCGAGAAGTGGTGGCGCACCGAGTACCGCGCGCAGCCCGACCTGTTCACGATGCGGCGCGAGGACCTCGTCGGCGACGAGGCAGACGGCCGCGGCGACGGGTTCCCCGACCAGTGGCGGCAGGGCGACCAGACGATCCGCCTCGCGTACCGGTTCGACCCGGGCGCCGACGACGACGGCGTGACCGCGACCGTGCCGCTCGTGCTGCTGCCGCGGCTCTCGCCGGTCGGCTTCGACTGGCAGGTGCCGGGCCTGCGCGACGAGCTCGTGCAGGCGATGCTGCGGACGCTGCCGAAGTCGATCCGCCGGTCGGTCGTGCCGGCGGCCGAGTGGGCCGCGCGCATCGGCGACGAGCTGCCCGGCGGACCGGAGGACGGCGCCGAGCGCGAACCGCTCGCCGAGGTCGTCGCCGCCACGATCAACCGGCTCACGTTCACGCCGGTGACGGCAGAGGACTTCGACCTCGAGCGCGTGCCCCCGCACCTGCGGATGCGGTTCCGCGTCGTCGACGAGCGCGGTCGCGCCGTGGGCTCGGGCACCGACCTCACGGAGCTGCAGCGGCGGCTCGCCGATCGCACGCGCGCGGCCGTGGCCGACGCCGTCTCGAAGCCCGGCCGATCTCGCGGGAAACAGCGCCCCGCCGAGACCGCGACAGCGGATGCCGCGGGAGCGGCGAGCGCGGGGCCGACGATCGCCGAACGCTCGGGCGTGACCGCCTGGGAGTGGGACGAACTCCCCCGGCACGTCGACACGCGGCAGGCCGGCAACGTGATCCGCGCGTACCCGGCGCTCGTCGACGACGGGGACGCCGTGTCGGTGCGGCTGGTCGCGACCGCTGCCGAGCGCGACCGGGCGTCGCGGCGCGGCGTCCGTCGCCTGCTCGTGCTGGCCACGCCGTCACCCGTCTCGTACGTGCAGGAGCACCTGTCGAACCAGGAGAAGCTGCTGCTCGCCGCGAGCCCCTACGGCGGCACCCGTGCCCTGCTCGACGACTGCCTCGCGGCCTGCGTCGACGGTGTGCTGCGCGAGCGGCATCCCGACGGGCTGCTGTTCACCCGTGCCGAGTTCGAGGCCGTGCGCGACGCGGTCTCGGCGAGCGTGATGCAGCGACTCGACGAGACGGTCGCGCTCGTGACACGCGTGCTGCAGCGCTGGCGCGAGGCCGACAAGGCGATCCGCGGAGCGACGAGCCTGCCGCTCATGCACGCGCTCGGCGATGCCCGCGCGCAGCTCGACGCCCTCGTGCGACCCGGCTTCGTGCTCGCGACGGGGCTCGAGCGGCTCGTGCACCTCCCCCGGTACGTCGAGGGCATCGTCGCGCGCGTGCGGAAGCTCCAGGAGCAGCCCGGCCGCGACCGTCAGTGGATGAACGAGCTCGAGAAGGCCACGGCCGCGTACGAATCGGCCGGCGGGGAGATGCCGCTCGCCGCCGACTCCCCCGCCGAACTCGTCCGCGCCCGGTGGCTGCTGGAGGAGCTGCGGGTGAGCCTGTTCGCACAGGAGCTCCGCACCGCCGAGCCGGTCTCGGTGCAGCGCATCGCCAAGGCGCTCGCGGGCTGACGCGGCGCCGCCGCGCGAGCGGCTCAGCCGCGCAGCGCGCGGAAGCGCTCCTCGTACTCGCCCGAGAGCTCGCCGAACCGGCGGTCCCACGCGGCCTCGTCGGCGTGCGTCGGCAGCGGGTCGACGACGTGCCGGCCGAGCTGCTCGAGGTACACGTGCCAGCCCGCGCCGTAATAGATGGACTGCACGTCCTCGTGCCTGAGGCGCAGGCGCGTGCCCCCGTCGACCTGCTCGAGCTCGACGCGCAGCACGGTCGGCTGCTCCTCGCGCGCGTGCCAGACGGTCTCGAACCCGCGCGGCGGGTCGCACGACGTGACCTCTCCCACGCCCCACACGCTGCCGTCGGAGGCGATCGCCTCCCAGCTGCCGCCCACGCGCAGGTCGCCGCGGTACTCCGTCATCCAGCGGGCGAGGCGGTCGGGCGTCGTGACCGCCTCCCACAGGTCGTGGGGCGTCGTCGGGTACACCTCGTCGAACTCGAGGAGGAAGCCCTCCCCGTGCCGGGTGATCTCGCAGTCCATGCTCATGTCGTCTCCGTCTCGTCGGTGCGGTCGCGGTCGTGGGTGGAGTCGTCGGCGACGCCCGGCGCGCGTCGCGCCCGCAGCCCGCGGGCGACCTCGGTGTGCAGGGCGTCGAGTCGCTGCGACCACTGCGCGCGGTAGCGCGCGAGCTGTCGTTCGGCGTCGTCGATGCCCGCGCCGTCGACCGCGTAGAGCCGACGGGCGCCCTCGGCCCGCACGGTCGCGAACCCGGTCTCGCGCAGCACCCGCAGGTGCCGCGAGACCGCGGGCTGGGTGATGCCGAACTCGCCGGCGATCACCTCGACGATCGCGCCCGCGGGCCGCTCGCCGTCGGCGAGGAGCTCGAGGATTCGCCGGCGGACCGGATCGCCGAGGACGTCGAATGCGTGCACGGTCCATTCGTATCAGTACTCCGTTATATCAGTCAAGACTGATGTGATTTCGGATGCTCCGCCGGAACGTAGAGTGCAGATGTGAAACGCTACGCCGACCTGCTCCGCACCCCGGGAGTCGCTCGGATCATCGCGGCACAGCTCACCGCCCGATTCCCGTCGGGCATGCTGTCGCTCGCCTTCCTGCTCCATGTCGAGCGCGAGACCGGATCGTACGGGGCCGCCGGGCTCGTGCTCGCCGCCACCTCCGTCGGCCAGGCGGTCGCCGGTCCGCTCACGAGCCGCTTCATGGGGCGCTGGGGCATGCGACCCGTGCTCATCACGACGCTCGTCATCTGCGCGGCATCCGTCGTCGCGATCGCCGTGCTGCCGCTCACGGTTCCCCTCTACATGGCGATCGGCCTGGTCTGCGGCCTCTCGACCCCGCCCGTGCAGCCCGCCGTGCGGACGATCTACCCGAAGATGGTGAACTCCCGGCAGCTCACGCCGCTGTTCTCGCTCGACGCGTCGGCGCAGGAGATCATCTGGGTCGTCGGCCCGGTCGTCACCACGTTCATCTCGACCCAGATCAGCACGGTCTGGGGCATCCTCGCTGCCGCCGCGCTGCTCATCGGCGGCGGCATCTGGTTCATCTCGTCGCCGGAGCTCGGGCGCGTCCGCATCCCGATGTCGAAGCGCCGGTTCGGCGTCGTGCTCGCCCGGCCCGCGGTGCTGCTCGGCACGATCGTCGGGTTCCTCCTCATCGGCGCCTGCGCGGCGGTCGAGGCGGGGGTCGTGGCGGTCTTCGGGCACGACGGCGCCGAGGCGGGCATCGTGCTCGCGATCTTCGCCATCGGCAGCCTCGCGGGCGGCCTCCTGTTCGGACACATCCCGATCGGGCCGTGGGCGCTCGCCCGCCGCATGCTGATCGTGTTCGTCGGCGTCGCGGTCGCCGCGGCGGCCATGGAGTTCTGGTGGCTGTCGGCCACGCTGTTCGTCGCGGGCATCGGCATCGCGCCCGCGCTCGCGGTGATCTTCGCGATCGTGTCGGCGAGCGTGAAGTTCTCCGACACCGCCGAGGCCTACGGCTGGATCGGCACCGGCCAGCTCATCGGCGCCGCGCTCGGCTCGGCGGTCGCCGGCTTCCTGATCGACGGCTACGGCCCGGTCGGCGCGTTCGTCGCGGCCGCCGTGCTCGCGTTCGTCGGCGTCCTCGTGCCCACGATCGGGCGGCGCTGGCATCCCGACCTGCGCGGGCGCGACGCGAGCCCGATCCCCGACACCGAACCCGTCACGATCACCCCGCACTGACCACCCGCGGGGCCCCGCCAGACGAGCCGGGAAGCCGCAACGTTGTGCCCGCCCGGAAACCCGCCGAAAGTGCAACGCAACCGTGACCGGACTCCCAGACCGCTCGCAGTCACGGGGCTCGCGTGCGCCGCTACCGTGTGTGCCATGAGACGCATCGCAGCCGCCGGAGCCGGCATCCTGCTCACCGCACTGGTCCTCACCGGGTGCTCGTTCTCGGCGAACGACTCGGCCACCGTGTCGGAGCCCGGCGTGGTCGGGCCCGAGGTGATGGGGCCCGACGGCGAGATGCAGCTGCGCGACGGCGACATGGCGACGGACGAGTTCGCCGAGGAGTCGTCGGGCGGTGCGGATGCCGCGGACGATCGCAGCGTCATCACCAACGGGTCGGTGTCGATCACGGTCGACGACCCGATCGCGGCATCGCAGCGCGCCACCGGCATCGTGACCGCGGCGGGCGGCCGCGTCGACAGCCGCACCGAGTACCCCGAGGCCGACAACCGGCAGGCGAGCGCCTCGCTGCTGCTGCGCATCCCCGCCGAGCGCCTCGACGCGACGCTCCAGGAGCTGCAGGAGCTCGGCACCGTGAACACCGTGTCGGTCAGCTCGACCGACGTGACGATGCAGGTCGAAGACCTCGACGCGCGCATCGGCGCACTCCAGACGTCGGTGAACCGCCTCACGCAACTGCTCGCGCAGGCCGACGACATCTCCGACCTGATCACCATCGAGACCGAGCTCACCAACCGGCAGGCGCAGCTCGATTCGCTCGTGGCACAGCGCGCGGCGGTCGGCGACCAGGTCGAGTTCGCGACGGTCTGGCTCGAGCTCTACGCGCCGGGCATCGTGGCACCGGCCGAGCCCGACACCTTCTGGGACGGCCTCGTCGCCGGATGGAACGCCCTCTGGTCGTTCCTCGGCGGGCTCATGGTCGCGCTCGGCGTGCTGGCCCCGTGGCTGCTCTTCCTCGCGGTGATCGCGGCGGTCGCGACCGGCATCGTGCTGCTGGCCGTGCGGGGCAGCCGCAGGTCGAACCGGGCACCGGCCGAGCCGGCTGCGCCGGCGGGGTCGACGGATGCCTCCGAGCCCGCGCCGACCGGCGACGGAGGCGGCGACGGCCGGGCGTAGTCTGGCGGCGTGACCGTCGACGATGTCCTGACCGAGGGGCTGCTCACCCGCATCCGCACCCGTGCTGCCGACTACGACCGCGAGAACCGCTTCTTCGACGAGGACCTCGCAGAGCTCCGCGAGGCGGGGTACCTGCGGGCGCTCGTGCCGGTCGAACTCGGCGGCCTCGGCTGGAGCCTCGGCGACGCGCTGCGGGCGCAGGCGCGGCTCGCGGGCGCGGCCCCGGCGACGGCGCTCGGCGTGAACATGCACCTGGTCTGGACCGGTGTCGCGAAGATCCTCGCCGACCGCGGTGACGACACGCTGGGCTTCCTGCAGCGCGAGGCGGCCGACGGCGAGGTGTTCGCGTTCGGCATCAGCGAGGCCGGCAACGACCTCATGCTGTTCGGATCGCGCTCCGAGGCGCGGCCCCAGCCCGAGGGCGGATACCGATTCCACGGCCGGAAGATCTTCACGTCGATGTCGCCCGCGTGGACCCGGCTCGGCACCATGGGCCTCGACACCGAGTCGGCGGATGCCCCGAAGATCGTCTACGCGTTCGTCGACCGCGACGATCCCGACGTGTCGAGCCTCGACGACTGGGACACGATCGGGATGCGCGCGAGCCAGAGCCGCACGACCGTGCTCGACGGCGCCTTCGCGCCCGCCGACCGCGTGGTGCGCCGGCTCGACCCGGGCCCCAACGCCGACCCCTTCGTCTTCGGCATCTTCGCGGCCTTCGAGCTGCTGCTCGCGGCCGTCTACACGGGCATCGGCGACCGGGCGCTCGAGCTCGCGGTCGAGGCCGCGCACGCGCGGACGTCGATGAAGTTCGACGGCCGGAAGCTCGCGCACGACCCGGAAATCCGCCGCCGCGTGGCATCCGCCGCCATCGCCCAGGACGCGCTGGCACCGCAGCTCGCCGCGCTCGCGCACGACGTCGACGCCCTCGTCGACCACGGGCCGCGCTGGTTCCCGAAGCTCTCTGGAATGAAGGTGCGCGCGACCGAGACCGCCCGGGCCACGGTCGACCAGGCGATCCGCGTCGCCGGCGGGCGGACCTACTTCGCGGGCGACGAGCTGGGGCGGCTCTCCCGCGACGTGCTCGCCGGCATCTTCCACCCCTCCGACGACGAGTCGGCGCACGCGACCGTCGCGAACGCGTGGCTCGGGCCGATCCCGGAGTGACCGGCCGCACCGGGCGGCCTCGCTAGACTCGGACGCAGCCGCGCAGCGACGCGGACCGACCGCGAGAGGCCCCCAATGAACGTGTTCGCATTCGTCATCGCCATGCTGCTCTTCCTGCTCGGCATGCTCGCGTTCGGCATGGCCTTCGTCGCCACCGGCTTCGAGACCCTCGTCTTCGCCGGTGGAATCCTGCTCATCGCGGTCTCGCTCGCGATCCCGTTCCACCTGCTCGGCCGCACCGACGGCGCCTGACGGACACGGCCTGATCACAGGTCGACGCGCGGGCGCCCCGGCGAGGCCGCGCGCGGCTAGAGTCGAACCGTGGGCGTGAGAATCGAGAAGGTCGACCTGCCGGGCATCGGCGTCCGGCACGACCTCGTGACCGACGCGGGCCGACGCATCAGCGTCGTCTCGCTGCGCGACGGCGAGCATGACCTCGGCGTCTTCGACCGGGACGACCCGGACACCTGCCGGGAGACGGTCGCGCTGAGCGACGACGAGGCCTCGGCGCTGGCGGACCTGCTCGGGGCATCGGTGATGATGTCGCGGCTGACGAGCTTCGCCGACGGGTCCACGGGCGTCTTCACCGAGCAGCTGGAGCTGCCGACCGACTCGCCGTACCTGAACGCGCGCCTCGGCGACACGCAGATGCGCACGCGCACGAGCGTGTCGATCGTCGCGATCGTGCGCGACGGCACCGTGGTGCCCTCGCCGACCCCGGCCGAGGTGCTGCGCCCCCGCGACGTCATCGTCGCCGTCGGCACGCGCGAGGGACTCGACGCCGCCTCCCGCCTGATCGCGCACGGTCCCGGCTGAGACGGGGGCGCCGATGCATGAGACGACGCTGATCCTCATCGAGGTCGGCGCCATCCTGCTCGGCATGAGCCTGCTCGGGCGCTTCGCGATCCGCGTCGGCATCTCGCCGATCCCCCTCTACCTGCTCGTCGGGCTGCTGTTCGGCGAGGGCGGCATGCTGCCGCTCGACGCGAGCGAGGAGTTCTTCGAGATCGGCGCCGAGATCGGCGTCATCCTGCTGCTCGCCCTGCTCGGGCTGGAGTACACGGCCGAGGAGCTGTTCACCAACCTCCGCCAGTCGAAGTACGCCGGGTTCATCGACGCCGTGCTCAATGCGACACCGGGGGCCGTCTGCGCACTCATGCTCGGCTGGAGCCCGGTCGCCGCGGTCGCGCTCGCGGGCGTGACCTGGATCTCGTCGTCGGGCGTCATCGCCAAGCTCATGCGCGACCTCGGGCGCCTGAGCAACCGCGAGACGCCGACGATCCTGGCGATCCTCGTCATCGAGGACCTGGCGATGGCGTTCTACCTGCCCGTGCTCTCGGCGCTGGTCGTCGGCGTCAGCCTGCTCGAGGGCGCGGTGGCCGTCGCGGTCGCGGTCGCGGTCGTCTCGATCATCCTGTTCGTGGCGTTCCGGCACGGCCACGTCGTGTCGCGGTTCTTCTCGACCGAGCACGCCGAGCCGCTGCTGCTCGGCGTGCTCGGGCTCACCATGCTGGTGGCGGGGCTGGCCGCGCAGGTCAACGTGTCCGCCGCGGTCGGCGCGTTCCTCGTCGGCATCGCCCTGTCGGGCCGCGTGGCGCACTCGGCCTCGCAGCTGCTCACCCCGCTGCGCGACCTGTTCGCGGCCATCTTCTTCGTCTTCTTCGGCCTCGCGACCGATTCGAGCGAGCTGCTCCGGATGCTGCTGCCGGCGGCGCTGCTCGCCGCCGCCACCATGGCCACGAAGACGCTCACCGGCTACCTCGCGGCCAAGCGCGCGGGCATCGGACCGCTGGGCCGGTGGCGCGCCGGGTTCTCGCTGACACCGCGCGGCGAGTTCTCGATCGTCATCGCCGGGCTCGCGATCAGCGCCGGGGTGGCCCCGGACATCGCGCCGCTCGCGACGGCGTACGTGCTCATCACGATCATCGGCGGCTCGATGCTCGCGCGCCTGCCCGACGCGAACTGGTTCCGCACCCTGGTCGTCGCCGGCGCGTCGCGCGCGACGAAGTAGGCCCGGCCGGTCGGTTCGCGGCGGCGAGCGGTCAGGCGGGTTCCGACAGCAGCTCCCGCACGCGCGGCACGACCACGGTGCCGTAGCGCTCGATCGATCCCATCATGAGCTCGTGCGGCAGCGTGCCGTTCGAGACCTTCAGGTCGAAGCGCGAGACGCCGATGGCGCGCACCGCTGCGGCGATCTTCTGCGCGACCGTCTCGGGCGAACCCGCGTAGAGGGCGCCGTGCGGCCCCGCCTCCTGCTCGAAGTGCGCGCGCGTGATCGGACCCCAGCCGCGCTCGCGGCCGATGCGCCCCATGATGTCGGCGTAGTGCGGCCAGAGCTCATCGCGCGCCTGCTCGTCGGTGTCGGCGATGTGGCCGGGCGAGTGGACGGCGACCGGCAGCTCCTCCCGGCCGAACTGGCCGAGCGCCTTCCGGTAGAGCTCGGCGAGCGGCGCGAAGCGCGCAGGCGACCCGCCGATGATGGCGAGCACGAGCGGCAGCCCGTAGTGCGCGGCGCGCACGACCGACTCGGGGCTGCCGCCGACGCCGATCCAGGTGCGCAGGCGACCGTGCTCGACGTGCGGGTAGACGGTGCGGCCGTCGATCGACGGACGCAGCTTCCCCTCCCAGGTGACGGGCTCCTGCTCGAGCAGCTTCGCGAACAGCTCGACCTTCTCCTCGAAGAGCGCCTCGTACTGCCCGAGGTCGTAGCCGAACAGCGGGAACGACTCGGTGAACGAGCCGCGCCCGAGGATCACCTCGGCGCGTCCGCCGGTGAGCCCGTCGAGGGTCGCGAAGCGCTGGAACACGCGCACCGGGTCGTCCGAGCTCAGCACCGTGACGGCGCTGCCGAGCCGGATGCGCTCGGTGCGCGCGCCGATCGCCGCGAGCACGACCTCGGGTGCCGAGACCGCGAAGTCCTCCCGGTGGTGCTCGCCGACGCCGAAGAAGTCGAGGCCGGCCCGCTCGGCGGCCACGCCCTCCTCCACGACGTTGCGCAGCACCTGCGCCTGGCTGAGCGGCTCGCCCGCGGCATCCGTCGTCACGTCGCCGAACGTGTCGACCCCGAACTCGACCTGCGTGTCCATCGTGCTCCCCTCCGCCCCGGCGGTGTTCCATGCGTTCGCATGTTTTGAACGCGCGCACCACCCGCGCCTATTCCAGCACGAGCGGGAATCCCGCACCCGGGCGTCCGGTTGCACCAGGTGTGCAGGAGCGTCCCCACCCCCGGTCCGCGTTCGGTCGCCGCGTCGTCGGCATCATCGGCGTCGGCAAGGTCGGCAGCGCGCTGGCCCGCCTCGCGATCGCGGCCGGCTACGAGGTGCTCGTGGCGGGTTCGCCGAGACAGCTCGCGCTCGAGCTGCTGGTCGACACGGTCGCCCCCGGGGCGCGGGTGAAGGATGCCTCCGAGCTGGCGCGCCGGGCCGACCTCGTGATCGTGGCGGTGCCGTTCGGCAAGGTCGACTCGGTCGACTGGCCCCTGCTGGACGGGAAGGTCGTGGTCGACGCGACGAACTACTGGCCGCCGATCGACGGCGTGCTCGCCGACGTCGAGGCCGACGGCCGGTCGACCGCGGAGCAGCACGCCGACCTCAACCCCGCGGCGCACGTCGTGAAGTCGCTCAACCACCTCGGGTACCACGACATGGAGGAGGACGAGCGGCCCGCGGGCGACCCGCTGCGGCGCGCCATCGCGATCGCGGGCGACGACGCCGACGCGAAGGCCGTCGTGGCCGACTTCGTCGACGCGATCGGGTTCGACCCGGTCGACGCCGGCCCGCTCGCATCCGGCCGCCTGCTCGAACCGGGCCACCTCGTCTTCGGCCGCGAGCTCGACCGCGACGAGCTGCGCCACGCGCTCGCGCAGGAGGGCGCGACGCGGCTGGTCTAGGGTGTGCTGGTGCCCGCAGCATCCGTCACCCCGCGCCCGGGAGCACCCGAGCGCCTCGCCCGCATGATCGCCCTGCCGACCGTGTCGGCCGAGCTGGACGCCGTCGGGCGCGAGCCGTTCGAGGCGTTCGCGCGGCTGCTCGAGGAGGAGTACCCGCTCGTGCACGCGCACCTCGAGCGCGAGCGGCCGAGCGAGTTCGGCCTGCTCTACCGCTGGCCGGGGCGCAGCGACGAGCGCCCGGTCGTGCTCATGGCGCACTACGACGTCGTGCCCGCGCGGGCCGAGGACGGCTGGACCCACGACCCGTTCGCCGGCATCGTCGTGGACGGGGTCGTGCACGGCCGCGGCACGCTCGACGACAAGGGTCCGCTGCTGGTGATCCTCGAGGCGGTCGAGAACCTGCTCGCCGCCGGGTTCACGCCCGCGCAGGACGTGTACCTCTCGTTCGGCGGCAACGAGGAGTCGTACGGCGACGCGGCACCCATCGCCTCCGACCTGCTGCACGAGCGCGGCATCCGTCCCTGGCTCGTGCTCGACGAGGGCGGCGCGGTCATCGACGACCCGATGGCCTGGGTGCACGTGCGCTCCGCCATGGTCGGCGTCGCCGAGAAGGGCATCATGACCGTGGTGCTGCGCGCCGACGGCGTGGGCGGGCACGCGTCGGCACCCCGCGGTACCACCGCCACGGCGCGCATCGCCCGCGCGGTGCGCCGCCTCGAGCACAACCCGTTCCGGCCGCGGCTGCCGCGCTCGGCGCGCGACATGCTCGGCACGTTCGCCGCGCACGCCTCGGGGTCGGCGCGGCTCGCGCTGCGCACGCTGGCGGCGGTGCCGTGGCTCACCGCGCGCGTGTTCGCGAGCCTGGGCGGCGAGCCCGCCGCGATGGTGCGCACGACCCTCGCGGTCACGATGCTCTCGGGCGGCAGCGCGCCGAACGTGCTGCCCGCCGGGGCGTCCGCCACCCTCAACCTGCGCCTCGCACCCGGCACCACGACCGCGCAGGTGCTCCGACGGCTGCGCCGCGTGATCGGCGATCGCCACGTGCGCATCGAGGTGCCCGAGGCCAGCGACCCGTCGCCCGAGTCGCCGGCCGACAACGCGCAGTTCGACGCGATCCGCGCCGCCGTCGGCGCGGCCCACCCCGATGCGGTGACGGTGCCGTACCTCATGATGCAGGCCACCGACTCGCGCTGGTTCCACCGGTACACGCCCGCGACCTACCGGTTCGCGCCGCTCGCGATGGACGCGGGACAGCGCGCCGCGATCCACGGGGTCGACGAATGGGTGTCGATCGACAGCCTCGAACGCGGCGAGCGGTTCCACCGCGCGCTGCTCACAGCGTTGCCGGACTGAAACCGAACCGGGCTAGGGTGTTCGCACCGGTTCACCCGGTACCACCCCCGGCACCACAGGAGCATCGATGTCACGCGCCGTGAGATTCGGACCCGTCGCGGCCGTCGTCGGCTTCCTCGCCTTCGTCGAGTTCACGAGCGGCATCATCCAGGGCTACTACACGCCCCTGCTGACCGACATCGCACGTCACCTCGACATCCACGACGCCGACGTGAACTGGCTCGAGGGCTCGCAGCTCATGCTCTCGGCGCTCGTCGTGCCCGCGCTCGCGAAGCTCGGCGACATGTTCGGTCACAAGCGCATCCTGCTCGTCTCGACCGCGGTGACCGCAGCTGCGAGCCTCGCGCTCGCATTCACCGACGAGTTCGCGGTGTTCCTCGTGGCGTGGGCGCTCCAGGGCTTCTACGTGGTCTGGCTGCCGCTCGAGATCGCGCTGATCTACTCGCGCAGCCGAGACCGCGAGGCGCCGGCCGCGCTCACCCGCCGGGCCGCGGGCTTCCTCGTGGCCGCGCTCGAGCTCGGCGCGATCGCCGGTGCGCTCTCCGCGGGCGCGCTCGCCGACAGCGGCATCCCGATCCAGGTGCTGCTGCTCATCCCCGCCATCGCGGTCTGCGCGTGCTTCTTCGTGATCCTGTTCGGGGTGACGGAGTCGCCCGACCTCACGGGCGGCCGGTTCGACACGGGCGGGCTCGTGCTCATCACGCTCGCGCTGCTCGCCTTCACCGGCGGGCTGAGCCTGCTGCGCATCAACGGCCCCGCCGACCTGCTCTCGTGGGGGGTCGTGCTGTTCGGCCCCGCGCTCATCGTGCCGTTCGTGCGCTACGAACTGCGCCAGGCCGACCCGCTCATCGACGTGCGCCTGTTCCGCTCCCCCACGCTCTGGCCGGTGTTCCTCACCGCGGGCCTCTTCGGCGTCAGCGTGCTCGGTGCGCAGGCGCCGCTGTCGACCTTCGCGCGCACCGACCCGTCCGAGGTCGGCTACGGCCTCGGGGCGACGACCGGCGAGACGTCGATCCTCATCGGGGCGTACGTGCTCTCGCTCGTCGTCGGCGCGCTGCTCTTCCCGCTCGTCACGCGCTGGGTCGCGCCGCGCACGGCGCTCATCGGCGCCAGCCTCATGGTCGCGACCGGGTACCTGCTGTTCCTGCCCTTCCACGACGGCTACGCGCAGGTGCTCTCCAACATGATCATCGCGGGCATCGGCTCGGGCGCGCTCGTCGCAGCCCTCCCGGCGGCCGCGGCCGCCGCGGCCCCGGCGCACCAGACGGGCGTCGCGACGGGCCTCACCAACTCGGTGAAGACGGTCGGCGGTGCCGTGGCATCCGCCGTCTTCGCCATCGCGCTGATCCAGCACCTCGGCGACGGCGCGGGCGGCGGCACCGCGGGCAGCTTCTCGGGCTACGTCACGGTGTGGCTGGTCTGCGGCCTCACCGCGGTCGTGGCGGCGGTCAGCCTGTACTTCGTGCCGAAGCACGCGTTCTCGGATGCCCCGGAGGGAACCGAGCCCGCCCTGCGCTGACCCGCGCGCCCGGCCGGCGCGTCGGCTCGTGGCATCCGTTCGCCGTGGCCCCCGCGTCAGGCGTGGCCGCTCGCGAGGTCCTCGTCGTCGGGCTCGTCGGGGCCGGGCTCGGGCTCGCCGTCGGCGGCGCGACTGCGGCGGGCGCGCACGCGCGCACCCAGGTCGGCCATGCCCACCGCGAACGCGATGGCGAGCAGCACCGCGACCGCCAGCATGCCGAACCCGTACGCGTGGTGGAACACCTCGAGTTGCGGGGCCTCGCCCTCCTCGCGGTACAGCGTGGCGTAGAACAGCGACAGCGCGATCGCGGTGCCGACGGCCGTGCCGATGCGCTGCCCGAGCTGGCCGACCGACCCGGCGAGGCCGCCGCTGCGCACGGGCACGTCGGCGAGCGTCAGCGTCTGGTTGGGCGAGACCACGAGGCCGCCACCGAGGCCCGCGACGATCAGCGCGCCCGCCATCGCCCACGGCGTGACCGCCGACGGCGTCGAGAGCGCGAGCAGCACGAGCACGCCGACGCCCGCGATCAGCACGCCGAGGCCGAACAGCACCAGGCCCCGACCCCAGCGCTCCACGAGCAGGCCGCCCCGCCAGGACGAGAACGCGCTCGTGAGCGCGTACCCCATCGTGACCATGCCCGCGAATACGGGCGCGACGTCGAGGCCGTCCTGCAGGTACAGCGTCGTGAGCAGGAACATCGACGGCACGGCCGCGAAGAACACCGACTGCAGCAGCGCGCCGTTGCGGAACGACCCGATGCGGAACAGGCCGAGCGGCACGAGGGGCTGGCGACCGGATGCCTCGTATCGGCGCTCCCACGCGACGAACGCGCTGACGCCGAGCACGAGGACCACGAGCAGCCACCAGCGCGCGGGGTCGTCGTCGGGCGAACCGGTCGTGAACAGGAACGGCCACATGAGCGACAGCACGGTGATCGCGAAGATGACGAGGCCCACCGGGTCGAGCTGCACCTTGCGATGTGAGCGGGTGCGGGTCTCGGGCAGCACCCAGAGCGCGAGGGCGATGGCGATCACGCCGAGCGGCACGTTCATCCAGAAGATGCCGCGCCAGCCGTCCTCGGGGCCGCCGATGGCGATGAGCAGCCCGCCGAGGGTCGGGCCGATCGCGGTCGTCACGCCGATCATCGCGCCGAACAGGCCGAACGCCTTGCCGCGCTCGGCACCGTGGAAGAGCTGCTGGATGAGGCCGAGCACCTGCGGCATCTGGATGCCCGCGGCGACGCCCTGGAGCATCCGGAACACCAGCAGCCAGGTCGCATCCGGGGCGAGCGCGCACGCCAGGCTCGTGAGCGTGAACAGGGTCAGCCCGACGACGAACAGCACGGTGCGCGAGCGCTGATCGCCGAGGCGGCCGGCGGGCACGAGCGTGAGCCCGAACGCGAGCACGTAGCCCGAGACGATGAGCTGCAGCTCGGTCGAACCGGCCCCCATCGCCTCCTCGATCGAGGGCAGCGCGACGTTGACCTTCGAGAGGTCGAGGATGGTGAGCCCGGCGACCGCGACGCACACCCAGTACGCGCGCCAGCGGTGCGAGTCGGGCAGGGGGATGTCTCGCGTGCGGGGCAGGTCGCTCATCGGGTCGAGCCTACGCCCGGGCCGGCCGCCCGCGGTTCACCCCGAGACGACGTTCGGCGCGCCGCCCGGGATGGGCGGCGCGCCGAACGCGACGAGTCTCTCGGCCTGTTGCCGGGGCGCGTCCCCCTAGGCCTGGTCGCCGATGGCGAACCGCACGCTGCCGTCCTCGCCGACCTGTGCGTCGAGCACCTTGTCGTCGAGAGCGAGCGCGGCGAACTCGCCGAGGAAGACCTTGGCCCCCTCGGCCTCCACCACGGCGTCGCTGGCTTCCGGAGCGGGCGCGACCGACACGGCGAACTCGGTGCCGCCGGGCTGGTCGGTGTTGATGCGGAGTCCGCCGTCGTCGAGACCCGGGGTCTGGGCGACGATGGTCTTCACCACGGTGCTGGCAGTTTCGGTGAGCGTGAGCACGAAGGCTCCCTTCCTTGGCTGGCGAGCGGAGTCCCCCACGATTCAGCATCGACGCGACACGGTCAAGCCGACGCGGGACGAAACGCGCACATTCCGCGATGGGCGAACCGGCGGGCGCGCGGCGCGTCGCCGGTGCGCGCGCGGGTCCGGGCGCCGGTCAGGCGGGCGCGCCGACCCGCGGCAGCGTCACGTCGAAGCGGCATCCGCCCGGCACGTTGCGCACGCTCACGCCGCCCGCGTGCGCGGCGACGATGCCCTGCACGATGGCGAGGCCGAGCCCCGCGCCCGCGGCGATCGCGTCGGCCGGCGCCTCGCTCGGCGAGCGCGACGGCGTGCCGCGCCAGCCCGCACGGAACACCTTCGCCAGGTCCTCCTCGGGGATGCCGCCGCCCGCGTCGGTGACGCTGAGCGCGACGTGCTCGTCGCCCGTCTCCTCCGCGGTGACCTCGATGCGGCTGCCGGGCGGCGAGTGCTGGATCGCGTTCATGAGCAGGTTGCCGACCACCCGCGAGAGCTCGCGCGCGTCGCCCGTGACGGTGAGGTCGCCTGCTCGCGACTCGACGATCGTCACCTCGCGCGAACGCGCCAGCGGCAGCAGCTCGGCGACCGCGTCGGACACGAGGTCGAACAGCGACACCTGCTCCATCTCGAGCGCCAGCGCGCCCGACTGGATGCGCGAGAGCTCGAACAGGTCGTCGACCATGCTCGAGACGCGGTCGACCTGCACCCGCATCTGCGCGTGGTAGCGGGCGGGGTCGTCGACCATGCCGTCCTCGAGCGCCTCGGCCATGGCCCGCAGCCCGGCGAGCGGGGTGCGCAGGTCGTGCGAGATCCACGCGATAAGCTCGCGGCGCGACGCATCGATGCGCGCGACCTCGGCGCGCGAGTCGGCGAGGCGGCGGCTGGCGTCGGCGAGCTCGGCGGCGAGCGCGGCGAACTCGGTGCCCTCGCGCCCGTCGGGCTGCACGGTCTGGCCGTCGCCGACCGCGCGCGCGATCTCGCGCAGGCGCCGGGTGTTGCCGACGAGGATGCGGCCGAGCACCGCGCCGACCCCGAGCGCCACCACGCCGCCGACCACGACGACCCAGCCGGTCACGAGCAGGTCGTGCTCGGAGAGGTACATGGCGTTCGCCACCGCGATGGTGCCGGCGCCGACCGCGAGCACGGTCGAGAGCACGACGATGACGACCTGCACCATGATCGACGCGCGGCGGGCGGCGACAAGCGCGAGCAGGCCGACGGCGCCCACGAGCAGGGCGGCGACGCCGGCGATGCCGACGATGGCGAGGAGGTCGGGCAGCGGGATCATGCGGCGAACCGGTATCCCACGCCCCACACCGTGGTGAGGTGCTGCGGCTCGGTGGGGTCGTCCTCGATCTTCTCGCGCAGGCGCCGCACGTGCACCGTCACGGTCGAGAGGTCGCCGAAGTCCCACTTCCACACGGCCTTGAGCAACTGCTCGCGACTGAACACCTGGTGCGGATGCTTCAGCAGGAACGCCAGCAGCTCGAACTCGCGCACGCTGAGCGAGAGCTCCTCGCCGTGCTTGGTCACGACCCGGTCGGCGGTCTCGAGGTGGAACGCGCCGAGGTCGAAGGGCGCCTCGGGTGCGAAGTCGGGCAGGCTCCGCCGCAGCACCGACTGGACCCGCAGCACGAGTTCGCGCGGTGAGAAGGGCTTCGCGATGTAGTCGTCGGCGCCGGCCTCGAGGCCCTCGATGCGGTCTTCGGTGGAGCCGAGCGCGGTGAGCATGATGACCGGCACGGGGCGCTCGGCGCGGATGCGGCGGCACACCTCGACGCCGTCGATGCCCGGCAGCATCCGATCGGCCACGACCAGGTCGGGCGGCACGCGCGCCGCCTGTCGGAGCCCCGCGATGCCGTCGCGCTCCGCGTCGACGATGAACCCGGCGGCGCGCAGGTAGCGGCAGACGACCTCCAGCACGGTGGGGTCGTCCTCGATCACGAGCACGCGCCGGTCGACGAGGGCCTCGTCGATCGCGGGCCCGCCCTCGGGGTTCGGTTCGGCCACGTGCCCAGAATAGGACTCGACCCGGGTGCAGGGCGGCGGATGCGGCGCCGCAGCGCCCGCTCGTCCCGGAATCGTAAGACTTCGCCTGCTGCGCTCCGCCCGCCCCGTCCCTAGTGTCGGACTCGTGACCGTATCTGCCGTCGACGTCGTGCTCCCGTGCCTCGACGAGGAGGGGGCGCTCCCCCGCGTGCTCGCGGGGCTGCCCGACGGGTACCGGGCGATCGTGGTCGACAACGGCTCGAGCGACCGCTCGGCCGAGGTGGCGCGCGCCGCGGGGGCGACCGTGATCGCCTGCCCCGTGCGCGGGTACGGGGCCGCTGTGCACGCGGGGCTCGAGGCATCCGTCACCGACATCGTCGGGTTCGCCGACGCCGACGGCTCGCTCGACCTGGGCGAGCTGCCCGCGCTGGTCGCGCTCGTCGAGGAGGGCGCCGACCTCGTGATCGGGCGGCGCGTGCCGGTCGAGCGCGGCGCGATGCCGCTGCACGCGCGTTGGGGCAACGCCGTGATCGCCCGGCGCGTGCGCGCGATCACCGGGGTCTCGCTGCGCGACATCGGCCCGATGCGGGCGGGGCGGCGCGAGGCGCTGCTCGCGCTGGGGCTCGACGACCGGCGGAGCGGCTACCCGCTCGAGTTGGTGCTGCGCGCTGCCGCCGACGGGATGCGCATCGCCGAGGTCGACGTGACCTACCGGCGCCGCATCGGCGTCTCGAAGGTGACCGGCACGGTGGGAGGCACGATCACCGCGGTGCGCGACATGTCGGCACGGCTGCGCGAGGCCGCCCGGTGACGGCGATCGCGGTCATCGCGAAGGCATGCCTGCCCGGGCATGCGAAGACCCGGCTGCATCCGCCGTACTCGCTCGCGCAGGCCGCGACGATCGCCCAGGCGTGCGTCGACGACACGCTCGACCTCGCGCGGGCGCTGCCGGCCACGCGGCGCATCCTGTTCCACGACGGCGAGCTCGGGGCGACGGATGCCTCGGAGTTCGAGGTGCTCGACCAGCCCGCCAGCGGGCTCGACGCGCGGCTCGGGTTCCTCTTCGACGTGGTCGACGAGCCGCTCGTGCTCATCGGCATGGACACGCCCCACGTGCGTGCCGAGGCGGTGCTGCCGGCGTTCGCGGACCAGCCCGGGGTCGACGCCTGGCTCGGCCTCGCGACCGACGGAGGGTTCTGGGCGCTCGCGATGCGCGCGCCCGACGGGGCGCTGCTGCGCGGCGTGCCGATGTCGCAGGACGACACCGGGGCGCTGCAGCTCGGCCGGCTGCGCGAGGCGGGGCTCGCGGTGCGGATGCTGCCCGAGGCATCCGACATCGACACCGCCGCCGATCTCGCGCCCGCCGTCGCCGACGCGCCCGACGGCCGGCTCGCACGCGTCGTCGCGGAGCTCGTGCCGGAGGGGGCCGCGCCGTGAGCCGGCCGTCCGTCGGGGTGGCGATCGAGCCGCGCTTCGGCGCGGGCGGCCACGACCCGTACGACCGTGCGCTGCGCGACGGGCGCGCGACCCTCGAACTCGCGCACGTGGACGCGACCGGCCGGGCGGCCACCGCGCCGATCGACGTCGCCCGCTTCGCCGCACCCGCCGACGAGGCCGACCGGTCGACGCTCGACGGGGTGCACGGCGCGGTGCTCGACGCCGGCTGCGGCCCGGGGCGCATGGTGCTCGCGGCGATCCTCGCGGGGCATCTCGCACTCGGCGTGGACGTGTCGGCGGCCGCCGTCGCGGTCGCGCGCGCCCGGGGCCTGCCCGTGCTGCACCGCTCGGTGTTCGACCGGCTCCCGTCGGAGGGCGCGTGGGGCGCCGTGCTGCTGCTCGACGGCAACGTCGGCATCGGCGGCAGCCCCGCCGCGCTGCTCGCCCGCTGCGCGGCGCTGCTCGACGCGCACGGCCGCGTCGTCGTCGAGACGCACGTCGACCACGACGCCGACCACGCGTTCGAGGGCGTACTGCACGACGGCGCGGGCGGGCGCAGCCTCCCGTTCCCGTGGGCGCACCTCGGCGTGCGTGCGCTCCCGGCCCCCGCGGCATCCGCCGGCCTCGCCGTGCGCGACGCCTGGGCCGTCGGCGACCGCTCCTTCGCGGCCCTCGAGCCCGCCTGACCTCCGGCTCCTTTCCCAGACCCGTCAATATCCTGCGCTCTCCGCCTCCATTCCGCACTTTTCTGACGGGTCTCGGCTCTCGGCGCGCGATCGGGTTCCGAGACCCGTCAAGAACCTGCGTTCTCGCGCGTGGGAGCGCAGGAAATTGACGGGTCTTGGTGTCAGGGACGCGGGCGCGCGGGGCGGCGGCGGTCGCGCGCGTGGAGGGCGGCGACGCCTGCGGCGACGAGCACGGCGATGGCGAGCCACGCGACGGCGAGCGCCAGGGCGTACTCGCCCGCGAGCACGGTGGGGTTGCGCGGGCCGCGCGCCTGCGCGATGAGCAGCGGCACCACGAGGATCGTGACGAGCGCCCCGATCGCAAGACCCGCGCCGATGAGGGTGGCGGCGCCCCGTGGCATCCGACCGCCCGCCCTGCGCAGGCCCCCGCCGACCGCCGCCGACGCGGGCGCGAGGATCGCGTCGTGCAGCACGATCGCCCCGGCCAGCCAGATCACCACGGCGAGCACCTGGTCGAGCCGCTGCTCGGTGAACAGCAGGAACCCGCCGTAGAGCGCCAGGCCGACGCCGACCACGACGAGCGCCACGCGCGCGGCCCTCATGCCCGCACCTCGATCCGCTCGATCCACTTCGTCTGCACCACGCCCGGGCGGGCCGGCGCGATGATGCGCGCGGGGTACCCATGCTCGAGGTCGAGCACCTCGCCGTTCAGCTCGAGCGCGACGAGGGTGAGCGGGTCGCGCGCGAACTCGGGCCCCATCTCGGAGGTGCGGAACGCCCCGCGCGGCTCGAGGCTGGTGATGAAGGCGGATGCCCCTGAAGGCGCCCCGACCGCCTCGAGCAGGTCGCGCATGGCGACGCCCCGCCAGTGCGCTGTCGTGCTCCAGCCTTCGACGCACGCGATCGGCAGCACTGCCTCGCTCTGGGGCATCGCGGCGAGTTCGTCGCGCGTGAACGCCTGCTCGGTGCCATCGTGCGCGACCGTCAGCCGCCAGTCGGGGTCGCGCGCGAGGTCGGTGACGCCCGCCTGCGCGGCCGTGCGGTTCAGGGGCAGGCCCTGCGGGCCGTCGCCGCGACGGCGCGGCGCGAACACGTTGAACGGCTCGAGCCAGGCCCAGGTCTGGCCGGCGGTCGTGGCGACGAGCGCGACCGACGCGGTCGCGACGGTCGCGAGCAGGGCGCGGCGGCTGAGTCCGGAGTCAGGCATGCGGGTCGCCCTCCTGCCGCGTCGGCGTGACCGATTCGTCGGGCTCGGGAGCATCCGACCCCCGGCGCCAGTACCGCACGATGTCGGGCAGCTTCACCGCCACGTGCACGGCGAGCGCACCCACCAGCACCCACGCGAGCGCGTAGTGCGTGCGGCGGAACGAGAACTCCCACGGGTACCACTGGTACGTGTTGATGAGGCCGATGAGCGGCTCCATGACCGCGACGGCGACGAGCACGGCGATGGACGCGCGCTCGATCGCGTGCGGGATGGACCGCACGGGCGGCCACTCGAAGAGCTTCGGGTAGACGGTCCAGAGCTTCGCGAACAGCAGCGGCAGGAGCGCGACGCCGACCGTGACGTGCACGCCCTGGCTCGCCTGGTAGAGCCAGACCGGCCTCGTCGGGAACACCATGCCCGGCAGCGGGTCCTGCAGGAAGTGGCTGTAGAGGCCCGTCGCGAAGCAGATGAGGAAGCCGATGCCGAGCAGTCGCCCCAGCACGACCGCCGTGCGCGGGTGCTTCGCCGGGTGCGCGAGCTCCTGCCGCACCCCGGCGAACCGTCGTTCCGCGACGACGGCGAGTCGATCGGTCACGCCGCTCATGCGTGCCATTCTCGTGACGAGCGGCCCGGAGGCCGAGCGTCTTTCATTACGGTCCGCGAACACCGGCCCGCTGCGCCTGGCAACCGCGGCGCCCCGCACGGCACGATCGAAGCACCCCGCACGACGAGAGGACGACCACGGTGACCGCACCCGCCCCGCACGCAGCGCACGGCGTCGAGATCGGCGTGATCGGCGGCTCCGGCCTCTACGCCCTGCTCGACGACGACGCGCAGGCCGTCGACATCGCGACCCCGTACGGCCCGCCGTCGGGTCCGCTCGTGATCGGCGAGCTGGAGGGCCGCCGGGTCGCGTTCCTCAGCAGACACGGGGCGGGCCACGTGATCCCTCCGCATCGGCTGAACTTCCGGGCGAACATCTGGGCGCTTGCGAGCCTCGGCGTGCGAGCCATCGTCACCTCGGCCGCGGTCGGCGGGCTCGTGCCCGAGGCGCGCCCGGGACGGTTCGCGCTGCCCGACCAGTTCATCGACCGCACCGTCGGCCGCGCCGACACGTTCTTCGACGGCCCGTCGGTGCAGCACCTCGCGGCGGCCGACCCGTTCTGCCCCGAGCTGCGCCGGCACGCCGCATCCGCCGTCACCACCCTCGGCGAGGACCTCATGACCGAGGCGACCACCGTCGTGATCCAGGGGCCGCGGTTCTCGACCCGCGCGGAGTCGCGCCTGTTCCGCTCGTGGGGCGCGCACCTGGTGAACATGACCCAGTACCCCGAGGTCGTGCTCGCCGCAGAGCTCGGCGTGGGCCTCGTGAACCTGTCGTTCGTGACCGACACCGACGCCGGCGACGCCGCGGGCGAGGCCGACGCGGTCGACCCGCAGCTCGTGTTCGACCGTATGGCGGCGGCCGAGCCGCGCATCCGCGCCGCGATCACCGCCATGGTCGGCGCCGTGCCCGACGACTACACGGCGCGGCAGTTCGTCGACCCGGCCGCCGTCGCAGCGGTGCTGGGCCAGGCGCCCGTGGTGGCCTGACGTGCTGCTGGTCACCGGAGGCGCCGGCTTCATCGGCTCGCACATCGTCGAGGCGGCCGTCGCCCGCGGCGAGCGCGTGCGGGTACTCGACGCGCTGCGGCCCGAGGTGCACGGCGGCGCCCGGCCGGTGCTGCCCGACGGGGTCGAGTTGGTGCAGGGTTCGGTGACGGATGCCTCCGAGCTGCGCGCCGCCCTCGACGGCGCGACGGCGGTGTGCCACCAGGCCGCGAAGGTCGGGCTCGGCGTGGACTTCGCCGACGCGCCCGACTACGCCGAGACGAACGTGACCGGCACGGCGGTGCTCCTCGCCGAGATGACCGCGGCGGGCGTCGACCGGCTGGTGCTCGCGTCGTCGATGGTGGCCTACGGCGAGGGGCGCTACCGCGACGGCGACCGGGTCGTGCTGCCGCCGCCGCGCGCGGTCGACGACCTCGAGCGCGGCGTGTTCGATCCGCTCGGAGTCGACGGTCGGCCGCTCGAGCCGGTGCTGGTCGGCGAGGACGAGACGCTCGATCCGCGCAACGTCTACGCCGACACGAAGCTCGCGCAGGAGCACCTGGCGTCGTCGTGGACGCGGGCGACCGGCGGCCGCGCGGTGATGCTGCGGTACCACAACGTGTTCGGCCCGCGGATGCCTCGGGACACGCCCTACGCGGGCGTCGCGTCGATCTTCCGCAGCGCCCTCGAGCGCGGCGAGGCTCCCCGGGTGTTCGAGGACGGCGGGCAGCGCCGCGACTTCGTGCACGTGCGCGATGTGGCGCGGGCGAACCTCGCCGCGCTCGACGGGCTCGCAGGCCTGCCCGACGGCGCCGCGCGCGCGTTCAACGTCGGCAGCGGCACGCCGCGCACGGTGCTCGAGTTCGCGACGGCGCTCGCCGACGCCTTCGGCGGGCCCGCACCCGTCGTCACGGGCGAGTACCGCCTGGGCGACGTGCGGCACATCACCGCGTCGTCGGCGCGCATCGCCGACGAGCTCGGCTGGCGCGCCACCGAGCCGTTCGACGCGGCCGTCCGCGAGTTCGCGACCGCTCCCCTGCGAGCCGCGCCCTGACCTGACTAGAGTGATCCTCATGTCCGGCGCCCCGCCGAGGGCGATCGTCGACGAGGGGCGGCAGGCATGCCGAAGCCAGACGAACCGCACGCGCGCACCGACCAGCCCGAGGGGCTCTGGCGAGCGACCATGCGCTACGTGCCGGTCGGGCTCGCGCTCTTCGCGGTGCAGCTCGACTTCTTCGCGCTGAACCTCGCGCTGCCGACCATCGCGAAGGACCTCGGCGTCCCGGTCACCGACCTGCAGTGGATGCTGAGCGGGTACCTCCTGAGCCTCGGCTCGTGCTTCGTGCCGGCGGGCAAGCTCGGCGACACGATCGGCCGCCGCAGGGTGCTCATCATCGGCATGATCATCTTCGGCGGCACGAGCCTGGTCTGCGCACTGGCATCCTCAGCGCCCGTGCTCATCGCGTTCCGCGTGCTGCAGGGCATCGGCTCGGCGCTCATCATGCCGAACGCCTTCGCGCTCATCGCCGCGACCGCGCGACCCGAGCAGCGCGCCCGCATCATGGGCATCATGCTCGGCCTCTCGGGCTCGGGCACGGCTCTCGGCCCCGTGATCGGTGGCGGGCTCGCGTCAGTCGCGGGCTGGCGCTGGGTGTTCCTCATCAACGTGCCGGTCGCGATCATCGCGGCGATCGCCGCGGCCCGCCTGCCCGAGTCGACCGCCGACGGCCGCACGAGCGTGCGCAGCATGGACTGGATGGGCGTCGTGCTCGTCACCGCGGGCCTCGCACTCGCGTGCGTCGGCATCGACAACACGACGAACCTCGGCCTCGCGTCGCCGCTCACCTGGGCGCCCGCGGCGATCGGGGCGGTACTGCTCGTGTGGTTCTTCCGGCACGTGGCCCGCAGGGAGCATCCGCTCATCAACCTGCGGCTGTTCCGCGAACGCGGCTTCGTGTTCGTGCTGCTAGCTGGCACCGCGCTCAACATCGCGTTCATCGTGTTCGTGTTCGCCGCGACCCTGCAACTGCAGGAGGTGCGCGGGCTCTCGGCGGCCGAGTCGGGGTTCGTGTTCATGCTCGCGGCGGTGGGCGTGGCCGCGTGCGGGCCGACCGCGGGGTTCCTCACCGACCGCTTCGGCGCCGGATGGGTGCTGAGCGCCGCGTGCGTGCTCGCGACGGCCGCGGTCACGGGCATCGCGCTGGCACAGAACCTCGTGGTCTACACGATCGCGCTGGCGTTCTGCGGGCTCGGCTGCGGCATGGGCTTCTCGGTGTCGCAGATCGGCGCGGCCGACCTCCTGCCTGCGAAGCTCGCGGGCGAGGGCAGCGCGCTCGCGCTCACGTCGATGATCGCGCTCGGCGGCGTCGGCGCGGTGATCGCGGGCGCGGTCATCGAGGCGCTCTCGGGCACGCCGAAGGCCTGGTCGCTCACGGCGCTGCTGCTCGGCCTCGCCGTGCTGCTCGCGCTCACCGCGGTCGCGACCATCGCGAGCACGCTGCGACGGCAGGGCTTCTCCACGACGGCGCGCGCGAGCTGAGCGGGGGTGCTCAGCCGATCAGCGCGATCAGCCCGTAGTACACCGCGTAGACCGGCCAGACGATGGCCTGCAGCAGGCCGAGGATGACCGCCCAGAAGCTGCCGTCGGAGCGGTCGATGAAGTAGATCGCGGCCCCGATGTAGGCCAGCAGGAAGAAGAATCCCCACTGCCCGGCCGATCCGTAGTTGCGGCTTCGATCGCTCATGGCGCCCTCCCGCGGGGCGCGCTCGGGCGGCGGCCCCTCGTCGCCAGCGTATTCCCGCACGATTCGCACCTGCAACGCACCCCCGCGAAGCCCCGACGCGCTAGGTTGATCGCCATGCCGGCACGCCCACTCGACCGAATCGTCGGTGCCGTGTGCCTGGCCGCACTCATCGTCACGTCGACCGCCGCCGGCGTGCGCAGCACCGAGGCCGGAGCGGATGCCGCCGCGCTCGCGTCGTACGACGACGCCGTCGTGGTGCTCGCCGATGCGCGCACCGACGCCGACCTGGCGAGCGCCGAACTCGACGACACCCGAGCCGACGCAGCCAACGCCGCCGACGCGGCGGCCGCAGCCCTCGACGTGGTCGACCCCGAGCTGCTCGACGACACCGCGACCGTCGAGGCGCTCGAGGCGGCCCGCGACGAGCTGGCGACCGCCGACGAGGTGATCGACGGGTACCTGGCGGAGACCGCATCCGACCCGGACGACGACCTCGGCGCCGCACCCGACACGCGAGACGAGCACGCGTCGGCGGCCGTGCGGCTGATCGTGCGGGCCGGCGTGCTCGACACCGCGGCGGGCACGATGCGCGACTTCGACGCCTCCCTCGCAAGCCTCACCGTGGCGGTCGAGACCGCGACCCGCGAGCTGGCCGCCTCGGCGCACGCGCACGGCACGGCGACGGATGCCCCGGAGCTGGCCGGCGACGAGGCGACCGACGCGTACACGGCCGCCGTCGAGGCGCTGTACGGCGTCGCCGCATCCGATCTCGCCCCGGCACTCACCGCCTACCAGGACGCGTGGGCCGACGCGGTCTCCGCGCACGAGGCGGCGGAGGAGGAGGCCGCGCGCGCCGCCGCCGAGGCATCCGCTCCGCCCCCTGCCGCGAACACGTCCGACGGGGTGCAACCGACGTACATCCGCGGCATCCTCGTGGTGAACAAGACGTACGGGCTGCCGAGCTGGTACGGCAACGGCCTGACAGCCGAGACCGTGAACGCCTTCGAGCGCATGCGCGCCGAGGCCGCGGCATCCGGCCTCGACCTGTACATCTCGAGCGGGTTCCGGTCGTACGCGACGCAGGCGTCGATCTACAACCGCTACGTCGCGAACGAGGGCGTCGCCGCCGCCGACCGCCACTCGGCCCGCCCCGGTCACAGCGAGCACCAGACCGGGCTGACGATCGACCTCAACACCATCACCACGGCGTTCGGCTACACCGCCGAGGGCCGGTGGGTCGCGGCGAACGCGCACCGGTTCGGGTTCATCGTGCGCTACCCCGAGCACAAGGAGGCGGTGACCGGCTACGTCTGGGAGCCGTGGCACCTGCGCTACCTGGGCGTGGGCGTCGCGGGCGACGTGTACGCGAGCGGACTCACCCTCGAGGAGTACCTGGGCATCACCTCGGCCTACCAGTGAGCCGGGGCGCACTCAGTCGCCGCGCCGCCCCCGCCAGAGCACGGGCTCGACATCGCCGGCCCCGTGGTCGAGCTGGTAGTCGAGGTTCACGGCCGCGTTGATGAGCGCGAGATGGCTGAACGCCTGCGGGAAGTTGCCGAGCTGCTCGCCGGTCAGGCCGATCTCCTCGGCGTAGAGCCCCAGGTGGTTGGCGTAGGTGAGCATCTTCTCGAAGATGTACCGCGCCTCGGAGGTGCGACCCGAACGGGCGAGCGCGTCGACGTACCAGAACGAGCAGAGCGTGAACGTGCCCTCCGAGCCGCGCAGGCCGTCGGGCGACGCGCTCGGGTCGTACCGGTAGACGAGGCTGTCGGAGACGAGGGTCTCCTCCATCGCGGCCATGGTCGACAGCCACATCGGGTCGCGCGGCGCGACGAAGCCCATCAGCGGCATGAGCAGCAGCGAGGCGTCGAGCACGTCGGTGTCGACGTGCTGCACGAATGCGCCGCGGTCGGGGTTCCACCCGGTCGACATGACCTCCTCGTAGATGCGGTCGCGCTCGGCGGTCCACCGCTCGATCGAGGCGGGGCGGCCACGGCGCTGGGCGAGGCGGATGCCCCGGTCGAGCGCCACCCAGCACATGAAGCGCCCGTAGGTGAAGTGCTTCGCGCCGCCCCGGGTCTCCCAGATGCCCTCGTCGGGCTGGTCCCAGTGGTCGCAGACCCAGTCGAGCATGTCGCGCACCTGGTCCCAGCCGCGGTGCGGCAGCTCGAGTCCGTGCGAGTCGGCGAGGTGGATCGCCGACATCGCCTCGCCGTAGATGTCGAGCTGCAGCTGGTCGGCCGCGCCGTTGCCGACGCGCACCGGGCGCGAGCCCCGGTAGCCGTCGAGTTCGTCGATGGACTCCTCGACGAGGTCGGAGGAACCGTCGACGCGGTACATGATCTTCAGCGGTCCCGAATCGTCGCCGACGCTCTCGTGGATGCGGTCCATGAGCCACTTCACGAACGCCTCGGCCTCCTCGATGTGGCCGATGCCGAGGAGCGCGTAGACCGAGAACGAGGCATCGCGGATCCACGTGTAGCGGTAGTCCCAGTTACGCTCGCCGCCCACCTGCTCGGGCAGCGCCGCGGTGGGGGCGGCGACCAGCGCGCCCGTCGGCGCGTAGGTCATGAGCTTGAGCGTAATCGCCGACCGCGACACGATCTCGCGCCAGCGGCCGGAGTAGGTCGACGTGTCGGTCCACTCACGCCAGTACGCGCGCGTCTGGTGGTACAGGTCCTCCAGCTCCTGCTGCGGCAGCTGGCGCGGCTCGACATCGCCCGACGAGAGCACGACGCCGGTGGTCTCGCCTGCGTCGAGCGTGATCGTGATGCGCACGCCGTCGCCGGCCGGCTCGACGTGGCCCGCGCGATGGCCATCATGCAGCACGGGGTCGCCGATGCGGTGCAGCGTCAGCCTGCCCGCATCCGACGCGAAGGTGATGCCCGCCCCGTTCACGATCTCGACCGTGTGCGGCGCGCGCCCGTAGTCGAATCGCGGCTGGATCTCGCCGATGAACGTCATGGTGCCGCGCACGACCCGCACCTTGCGGACGAGGCGGTGCACGTCGGTCGCCTCGCCACCGGTGATGGGCATGAAGTCGATGACCTCGCCGACGCCCGCCTCGGTGAGGAACCGCGTGACGAGCATCGCGGTGTCGGGCAGGTAGAGCTGCTTGGTGACGAAGTCGTCGGTGTCGGGACGGATGCTGCAGAATCCGCCGCGCTCGGCATCGACGAGCGACCCGAACACGCTCGGCGAGTCGAACCGGGGGCAGCAGAACCAGTCGATCGTGCCCTCGCGGTCGATCAGGGCGGCCGTCTGCAGGTCGCCGATGATGCCGTGATCGCTGATGTCCGGGTAGTCGCCCGCCACGCTGGTCCCCGTCCCGGGGCGCTCGCACGACTCCCCTCGGGCAGCAGGCTCGCAGCCCGGCACACGCGTCGTCAAGGGCTGCAGGCGTGCGGATGCCCCGAATTCGACGAAGTCCGAGGGTTTATCGATAATGCAATTTCTCGGGTATTCTCCGCCGAATTGGGCGAACCGGGAATACACTGCGAATATGGCAAAACGAGTGATCGAACAATTCGTCGACGATCTCGACGGTTCCGTGCTCGACGGCGACGCGGAAACCGTGCGATTCGCCCTCGACGGCACCTCCTACGAGATCGACCTCTCGCCGAAGAACGCCTCGGCACTCCGCTCCGACTTCGAGAAGTACGTCACGGCGGCGCGCAAGGCGAGCCTCGGCGGCACCGCGCGGAAGCGTCGGTCGAGCGGCGGGTCGACCGACACGGCCGCGATCCGCGAATGGGCGCGCGCGAAGGGCATCGACGTACCGTCGCGGGGCCGCCTGCCCAAGAGCGTGATCGACGCCTACGGCGCCGAGGGCTGAACGCGACGCTCCCGTGAAGACCGACGAGGTCCGTGCACTGCTGACGGACCGACGCGACGAGTTCATCCAGGCGGCGGGCGCCCACGACGCCACCGAGCGCGAACTCGCGTCGGCGCGCGGCGACTCGACGGCCGACGACGAGCACGACCCGGAGGGCGTGACGATCTCGGCCGAGTGGTCGCAGCTCGCGGGCCTGCGCGAGGCCGAACGTCGTGAACTCGAGGAGATCGACGCCGCGTTCGCGCGCCTGGAGGCCGGCACCTACGGCACGTGCGTCGACTGCGGGCGCCGAATCCCCGTGGGTCGGCTGCGCGTGCGCCCCGAGGCGGCGCGCTGCGTGGACTGCGCGGCGCGCGCGGAGCGCTGAGCCGACCAACCACGGAACCCTCTCAGACCGACTGAGGGCGAATTCTCCTCATGAGGACGGTACTTTCAGCCCTCCGCCGAATAATCGGCCCTCAGGCCGACTCCGTACCCCCGTCGCCGGCGGGCTCGGCCTCGACCTCCGGTTCTCGCCGCGCCGAGACCTCCGCCGGGAGGTTGCGCGAGAGGAACAGCGAGAGCACGAGCAACGCGAACACGATGAAGATCGCCTGCTTGAGCGCCTCGAGCTGCGAGTCCGCGTAGTCGGATGCGATGGCGGCGGCTGTGTCTGCGTCGCCGCCCGCGTCGAGCACGAGCTGCTCGGCCTCCGCCTCGGAGACGATGGGCACGCCCGACTCGACCCGCTCGACCACCTGGCTGCGCGCATCTCCGGAGATGTCGGAGTTCACCTCGATGGCGGAGAGCAGCCCGGAGCCGAGCAGCGTGATGAACACGGAGCCGACGATCGCCGTGCCGAACGACGACCCGAGGTTCTGGAAGGTGCCCTGCAGGCCGCCGACCTCCGACGTGTCGTCCTGCTCGACGGCCGACATGTTCACGTTGCCGAGCTGCGAGGCGAGCAGGCCGAACCCGGCGCCGGCGATGAACATGCCGATCGCGAACGGCCAGCCGACGAGCTCGGGTTGTAGCGCGACGAGAATGAAGAGGAGCCCGACGGCCATCGTGACCTGGCCGAGCTGCGCGATGCGCCGTGCCGACCGGCGTGCCGTGAGCCACGACCCCACGGCGGAGAACACGACGAGGCCGAGCGAGAGCGGCAGGATGCGCAGCCCCGTGCCGAGCGCGTCGTAGCCCTGCATCGTCTGCAGGTAGACGGGGATGACGAAGAACAGCGCGGCGACCGCGAAGTACTGCACCAGGAACCCGGAGAGCCCGCTGCGCAGCGCGGCGATGCGGAAGAGGCGCACCTTGAGCAGGGGCATCCGCCCGCTGTCGGCCAGCTTGCGCTGCCGCAGCAGGAACCACCAGAGCACCATCACGCCCGCGAGGATGAGGTAGGTCACCGGCGAGACGCCGAGCGGCGCGATCTCGACGCCGCCGATCTCGGGCGGCGCGATGGGCACGAACCAGCCCCACGTCTTCGACTGGAGCACGCCGAGCACGAGCATGGCCATGCCGCCGGCCGAGAGCAGCACGCTCGGCACGTCGATGCGCAGGCCCCGGTCGGCGGCGACGTCCTTGATGCGGCCCGAGACCACGAGGATGCCGATCATCACGATCGTCTCGGCGACGAACACGTACCGCCAGGAGGCGTAGGTCGTGACGAGGCCGCCGATGAGCGGGCCGGCGGCCGCGGCGAGGCCGGTCACCGCGCCGAGGATCGAGAACGCGACGACCCGCGCCCGGCCCTCGTAGTTGATCGCGGCGAGCGACGCGATCGCCGGGATCACGAGCACCGCGCCGAGCCCCTCGACGACCGACCAGCCGACCAGCAGCACGGTGAGATTCGGGCTGAGCGCCGTCACGAGCGACCCGACGCCGTAGATCACCGCGCCGATGCGGAACGCGCGCGAACGCCCCCACTTGTCGCCGAGCTTGCCGCCCGTGAGCATGAACGCGGCCATGGTCAGCGTGTAGAACGTGATGGCCGCCTGCATGCCCGTGATGGTGGTGCCGAGGTCGGAGGCGACCTGCGAGATCGACACGTTCATGACCGTGCTGTCGAGCACCATCACGAACTGCGCCACGGCCAGGACGACGATCACGAATCCGTGCTTCACAGCACCGACCCTAGCGGCGCCGGGCCTCGCCGTGTTGGCGAAACGACGAAGCCCCCGGCACGTATCCGTACCAGAGGCTCCGCTTCGGTGGACCCAGGGGGATTCGAACCCCCGACCTTCTCATTGCGAACGAGACGCGCTACCAACTGCGCCATGGGCCCGAGCGACATTCACCATATCACCACGGCGAGCGCACTCCGAATCGAGCGGCGGCCTGCCCGCGCGGTCGTTCAGCCCGCGACGCGACGACGTCGCAGCACGGCGTCGAGGTCGGTCAGACCGGGCCCCGTGTCGCCCACGACGCCCATCGACGCGTAGCGGTTCGGCACGGCGGCGGCCTCCTCCGCAGCCGCCGATGCGGATGCCCCGGTGCGCGGCTGCGGCGCCTGCACCGGCGCCCGCTGCCCGTCGCTGCGCGCCGGTGCCGCCTGCTCGCGCCCGGCGATGCGCGACCCGTAGCCGCCCGTCACGCGCGCGGCGATCGACGTCACGTCGGGGCGCATCGCGGCGGCCCGCTGCTCGAGCTCGACCTCGCTCGCGGCGCGACGGAGCTGCTCGGCGGCTTCGATCGACGCCATGGCGGTCGCGGCGATGCTGCCGCGCGAGAGCACGAGCGGCTTGGGCAGCGGCTGCGGCGTCCAGCCGCCCTCCGCGACCTCGCGTGCGAACTCGATGGGCTCGAACGCGGCCTGCGGGGGTGCAGGCGCATCGGATGCCACGGGCTGCTCCGTCGCCACCGGCGCGACGCGTCGGCGCGCCAGCACCACGATGCCGCCGAACGACGCGACCATGCCCGCGCCACCGGCGAGCGCGACGAACTCGCTCATGCCGAAGGCGAGCCCGACGAGGCCGACCACCACCGTGATGAGCGAGAGCAACAGGCCGAGCGAGCACATCGCCCTGCGCCGGCGCAGTCGTCGGCGCGCCGCCCCGCTCGCCTCGCGCACGGTGGCCGCTGCGACACGGCGCGCCTCGGCGGCACGCAGCCGCGCGGCCTTCTCCTCGGCCTCGGCGAGCGCACGCCGGGCCTCGGCCTCGTGCTCCGCGGCGCGCTCCTGCTTGCGCAGCAGCCGCTCCTGCTCGGCGATCGCGCGCGCGTTCGCCTCGACGGTCACGGGCTCGGGCGTCTCCGACGTCTCGGCGAGGATGCGGAGCGTCTGCTGGAGCCGTACGGTGTTGCGTTCGGTCGCGAGGTACTGGCCTCGCCGCACCCAGCTCGGGAGCAGGTACGCGATCCAGAGCACGGCGGCGACGGCCAGAAGGATCCCCCCGCCGAGCACGTCCATGCGCCAACGGTACGGCCGGGCGGAACCGGCCGACAACAGCGCCCCGGCGTGTCCGTCCGATCAGGTCGAGCGCAGCGCCCGGGCGCTACCGGTCGGGCTGCAGCGGGTACGCGGCCGCGGCCCGGTCGTCCGGGCTGATCCGCGCGGCATCCGCCGGCACCCGGCCCTCGCGCCACCGGCGCAGCACGCCGCCGCGCACCTCCTCGACGACGAGCGCGAAGCAGAAGTGGTCGCGCCAGTCGCCGTCGATGTGGATGTACCGCCGGCGCAGCCCCTCGTAGCGGAAGCCGAGCTTCTCGACGACCCGCAGCGAGGCGGCGTTCTCGGGGCGGATGCAGATCTCCATGCGGTGCAAACCGAGCTCGAAGAAGCAGTGGTCGGTGGCCAGCGCGACGGCGGTCGGCGTGATGCCGCGCCCGGCGGCGCGCTGCACGACCCAGTAGCCGATCGTCGCCGAGGAGACCGAGCCGTAGGTGATCGACGACACGTTCAGCTGGCCGACGAGCTCGCCCGAGTCCTCGATGAGGAACGGGATCGCGGAACCCGCCCGCGCGTGCGCCAGGAGGTTGCGGATGCTCCCCCGGGTGTCGAGGCTCGACGAGCCGGCGGGATGCGTCGCCTCCCACCGGCGCAGCCAGGCGCGGTTGTCGAGCAGCTCCCGTTCGAGGGCCCGCGCGTCGCGCACGCGGATGGGGCGCAGGGTCACCGCGCCGTCACGCAGCGTGGGAAGCGCGGGACCGGCCATCCGACCCCTACCCCTCGGCGAGGCCCGTGGCGTACTCGCGCAGCCACGGGCGCAGTTCGGGGCCGAGGTCGTCGCGGTCGGCGGCGAGCTGGATGACGGCCTTGATGTAGTCGAGCTTGTCGCCCGTGTCGTAGCGACGGCCGCGGAACACCACGCCGTACACCCCGCCGGTGGTTTCCGCGTCGTCGGCGAGCTCGAGCAGCGCGTCGGTGAGCTGGATCTCGCCGCCCTTGCCGGGCTCGGTGTGCTCGAGCACGTCGAAGATCTCGGGCTTCAGCACGTAGCGGCCGATGATCGCGAGGTTCGACGGCGCGACCTCGCGGGCCGGCTTCTCGACCAGGCCGGTGACCCGCACGACGTCGGGGTCGTCGGTCGCCTCGACCTCGGCGGCACCGTACATGTGGATGGAGTCGGGGTCGACCTCGAGCAGCGCGATGATCGTCGCATCCCGCTTCTCGTGCTCGTCGAGCATGCGGCTCAGCAGCGGGTCGCGCTCGTCGATGAGGTCGTCGCCGAGGAGCACGGCGAACGGCTCGCGCCCGACGTGCTTCTGCGCACGCAGCACCGCGTGGCCGAGGCCCTTCGGGTCGCCCTGGCGGACGAAGTGCACGTCGGCCAGTGCGCTCGACTCCATGACGCGGGAGAGCTTGGACTCGTCGCCCTTGGTCTGCAGGGTGTGCTCGAGCTCAGTGACGCGGTCGAAGTGGTTGGCGAGGGCGTTCTTGTTGCGGCCGATGATCATGAGCACGTCGTCGAGCCCGGCCTCCACGGCCTCCTCCACCACGTACTGGATGGCGGGCTTGTCCACGACGGGCAGCATCTCCTTCGGCATCGCCTTCGTCGCGGGGAGGAACCGGGTGCCGAGGCCAGCGGCAGGGATGACGGCCTTCGTGATGCGCTGGGACATGCCGACCAGCGTATCCGTTCCGGGGCGTGCACAAGCGGCGGATGCCACGACGGCGCGCCCGTAGGATGGGGCCATGTCGGCCGACCCCGAGCATCGGAAGCGCACCCTGCGGGCCGAGCTGCGCGAGCGCCGCCGCACCCTCACCTCCACCGAGCGGTCGTCGGCGTCCGACGGGTTCACCGCCCGTCTCACCGAGCTGGTCGAGCGGCACGACGCCCGGTCGCTCGCCTGCTACCTCTCGATGCCCGACGAGCCCGACACCCGGCCGTTCGTGCGCTGGGCGGAGGATGCCGGCATCCGCGTGCTCTTCCCGATCAGCCGGGAGGACGGCCTGCTCGACTGGACCGTCGGGGAGGACCGTTCCGAGGTCACGGGCCTGCACGGCATCCCCGAGGCGACGGGCGAGCTGCTCGGGCCGATCGCGATCAACGACGTCGACCTCATCGTCGTTCCGGCCGCCGCGGTCGATGCCACGGGCACGCGACTCGGCTGGGGCCGCGGCTATTTCGACAAGACCCTCGGATCGATGGGACAATGTCCCCCGGTCTACGCCGTCGTCTACGACACCGAGTTCGTCGACGACGTGCCGCGCGAGCGGCACGACCAGCCGGTCGACGGCGTCGTGACGCCCACGCGCATCGTCTCCTTCTGACGGCGAGACTCCCCGAACGAGAGAACGCCCGTGCCCACCTACGCCTACCGTTGCACCGAGTGCGACAACGCCTTCGACATCCAGCAGTCCTTCTCGGACGCCTCGCTGACCGAGTGCCCCGCATGCGGCGGTCGCCTGCGCAAGGTGTTCGGCTCCATCGGCGTGACCTTCAACGGGTCGGGCTTCTACCGCACCGACTCGCGGTCGGGCGGCTCGAGCGGGTCCGGCGGCACGACGGCGAAGGCGGATGCCCCTACCAAGTCCGACTCCGGGTCGCCGACGTCGAGCGAGACGTCGTCGAGCACGTCGTCCACCCCCGCGAAGGCGCCCGCCGCAACGAGTTCGTCATCGTCGTGAGCTAGCGTGTCCTGACGGACCGCGCGAGGGCGCGGCCCGTTTCGCGTACGGGGAGGGTACATGCTCAAGGGTTTCCGCGACTTCATCATGCGGGGCAACGTCATCGACCTCGCGGTCGCCGTCGTCATCGGCGCGGCGTTCACCGCTGTCGTCAACGCCGTGGTGACCGGCCTGATCAATCCGGTGATCAGCATGTTCTTCCAGGCGGACTCGCTCAACGAGGCGATGAAGATCCCGCTGTTCGGTGGTTCCGAGCTGTCGCTCGGACTCATCCTCGGCGCGATCATCAACTTCCTCGTGGTCGCAGCGGTGGTCTACTTCGTGTTCGTGATGCCGGTGAACCACGTCAAGCAGCGCGCGGAGGAGCGCATCCGCTCGGGGCAGCCGCCGGCCGCGGGCGACCCGCCCACGCCGACCGAGGTCGAGCTCCTCGGGCAGATCCGCGACCTGCTCGCCGAGCAGTCCGGCACGACCCAGACCGGTGGGAAGCACGCCGACTCCTGAGTCGCGAACGTCGTGCGTCCGCCGTCACCAGTGCGGCGGGCGTTCGCGCGTGATGCGCTCGTCGTCGCCGGTCGACCCGCGCTTCGGCTTCCGCGGCGGCTCGTCGCGCGCGGGCGCCTCGGGCGACGGGTCGCTGCCGGGCGCGGGGGTCAGGCGCGCACGCCGGGCGCCGGCGGTGCGCTCCACCCGCTGACGCGGCCGCGTGGGCGGCGACTCGCCGTCAGCGGCATCCGCTCGCTCGGGCCCGTGTTCGTCGGGCTCCGTCGGGGTCACGACGGCAGGTCCCCCACGTCGATCGGCTGCGTGTCGGCCGACACCGGCTCCTTCGGCACGGCGCCGAGCAGGGTAGCCACGCGACGCGCGACCGCGTCGGGGTTGCCGAACAGCTCGAAACTGTGCACGCGCAGCACGTGCCATCCGAGTCGCCGCAGCACGGCGGGCCGCAGGCGCAGCGACTCGCGCAGGCTCTGGTCGACGAGCGTCGGATCGGTCTCGACGACCACGGCGCGGCCGGCGCGCGAGGCGGCCAGCGCGAGCTTGCCGTGGTGGCCGAGGGCGACGCGGATGTCGAGCTTCGCGAGTCGCGCCGCGAGGTCGACGAGCATCGGGTCGGTCGACTCCTCGACCGACGGCGCCGAGATGCGCTCCTCCGCCTCACCGAGCACCTCGGCGAGGGCGAGCACGCCGTGCGCCTGGCGGTCGTGGTCGATCTCGTCGGGGCGGAAGCAGGCGACGATGTCCATGGAGCGCCGGGCCCGGGTCATCGCGACCGCGAGCAGGCGGTCGCCGCCCGGTTCCCCCAGCGGTCCGAAGCTCGACAGCAGGCGTCCGTGCGGGGTCGGAGCGAACCCCACCGAGAAGATCACCCGGTCGCGGCTCTGCGCGACGGCCTGCTCGAGCGTGAGCACGGTGAACGGCTCGGCCCGGTCGGTGAGGATGAAGTCGGAGAGGTCGGTGCGCTTGGCGAACGCGGCGAGCACGGCCTGGTGCACGCGAGCCGCGTGCCGGGCGCTCGCGGTGATCACCATGAGCGACTCGCGCGGGCGCTTGACCGCGTGCTCCATGACCAGCTCGACGACCTTCGCGACCTCGGCGTCGACGCTCTCGACGGTGCCGGTGCGCGGGTCGGGCAGCCCCGAGCCCTCGAGGAAGTGCAGGTTGAGGCTGCCGTGCCCGAGGAAGCTACCCGCCCACGGCAGCGAGTCGATGCGACCGTCGTAGTAGCGGCGGTTCACGAGTTCGGCGAGGTCCTCGCCCCCGGCGCGATAGCTGCGGGTCAGCGTGAGCGTGGGCAGCAGCTCGCCGAGGCGCGCGAGCGCCGACTCGTCGTGCTCCTCGTCGGACTCGTCGCGTGCCGTCGTCGTGGCGCCGTCGTCGACGTCCGGGTCGGGGATGCCGGTCTCGAACGGCGTGGGCGTCTGCGTGACCGGGTCGCCGAACGCGACGACCTGCTTGGCGCGGCGGATCGCGCCGAGGTTCTCGGCGAACGTCGTCGCGGCGGCGTCGACGAGGATCACGGCGTCGAACGCGATGCGGTCGTCGATGGCGCCGACGTCGTACGGAGAGGCGAGCCACACGGGAGCGAGCGCACGGAACAGGTGCGGTGCGGCCTCGTGCAGGCGGCCGGCGGTGGCGCGGTCGGCGCGCAGCAGCGCACGCAGCTGTTCCGCCTCCTCGGGCCAGTCGACGATGCCGACCTTCCACGACTCCGCGAGCTGCCAGGCGAGCTGCGGGCCCGCGCTGGTGGCGTGCGCCTCGTCGACGAGGCGGAAGTCGGCCTCGAGCCGGTCGAGCACGGCCGTGTTGGCGCCGAGCAGCGCGGCGTCGCCGGCGAGCAGCGACTCGAGCACCGACTGCCACCAGGCGAGCTCCAGCTCGGCGGCCACCTGCTCCTGCGGCACGTGCCGACGGGAGAGGTCGACGAGCAGCGGGTCGAGGTCGAGCTCGCGCAGCGTGCCGAGCAGCGCGGTGCGCTCCTGCAGGTTCGCGAGCACCTCCGACTTCGCGGCGAGGCCCGACATGGTCGCGACGAGCTCGCGGATCGGCCGCTGCGCGAGCTCGCGGTCGGTGCCGACGGTGCCGAGGGGCACGTCGAGCGAGGCGAGGTCGGATGCGACGTGCTGGTACAGGACGTGCAGGTCGGCGACGCCGACGGGCACGCCCGGGATCGAGCCCGCGGTCGAGTAGCGGTTCCACAGGGTGCGCTGCTGCTGGATGCGACGCAGCGAGCCGTTCATGTCGCCGACGTGCACGCCGGGGCGCACGAACTCGAGCGCGTGCCGGCGGAGGCGCCGACGGTTCGCGCCCGACATGCCGCGGGAATCGCGGCGGGCCGAGGTCGCGGCGATGAGCTCGCCCAGCGGTCGGTCGAAGACCGAGGGCTGGAACCGGTCGAGCGTCTCGCGGATGTCGAGGAGGAGCCGGAGGAAGACGCCGAGCTCGGCGACCGACTCGAACGGGCGCAGGCTCGTGGTCGAGATCACGGCGCTCGCGCGTTCGAGCAGCCGCGGGAGGTCGTTCCCCTGCAGGCGCTTGGCGAGCTCGTGCGCCTGCCCCGCCTCCTCCGACGAGGTGAACGACGCCCCGTACCAGGGCGAGTCGCCGGGACCGTACTTGAACTCGCCGAGTTCGGCGGCGCGCACGAGGTCGTCCGCCACCTGGGCGCGGTCGCCGGCGAGCCGTTCGAGCGCGGCCCGGTCGAGCCGGGCGGTCGTCGAGGGCGGGTCGGGCATGAGCGACAGTCGCGCCAGCTCGCCCAGCGCGTCGAGCACCGAGACCCGGAAGCCCGGGTCGCGCCGGGTGAGCGCGCTGCGATAGTCGATCAGCACCTTGCGCAAGCGCACGAGCGCGTCGTCGACGTCGGCCACGCGCGGCTTCGTCGCCTTCTCGTTGCGCGAGATCGAGCGCACGAGGTCGCGCCGGAGGGTCGTCGTCGTGACCGCGGCGCCCGCGAGTCCGACCTGTTCGAGGCGGTGCGCGATGCCGTCGAGGCTCGCGCGCCTCGCGCCGACGACGAGCACGCGGCGGTGCCGCTGCACCAGCGCGCCGATGGCATTCACGATGGTCTGCGAACCGCCGGTGCCGGGCAGCGTCTCGACGACGATCGAGGACCCCGCCTCGATCTGCGCGATGACGTGCTCCTGCTCGGCGTCCGCATCGTGCACGAGGGTGTCGGTCGCGGGCGAGCGGTGGTCCTGCCCGACCGAGACGACAGGCTCGTAGGCGGCCTCGACGGATGCCCGTGCCGAGGCGTTGCCCGCCACCGCGTCGATCACGGGGTGGTCGAGCTCGGCGGCATCCGCCACCATGGCCGGGCCGACCTCGGCGAACGTCGACACGACGAGGCGGGGCGACACGCTGAACCACGGCAGGTGCGAGGTGAGGCCGCGCAGGCGGTCGATGACGGGCTGCGGCTTGAAGGCGCCGTTCGTGATCGCGAGCGCGACGAACGACTCGGCGTCGAGCGAGATCTGGAACTGGTCGCGCAGCGCGCGTGCGAGCGCGGGGTTGAGGAACGGCTGCCCCTTGAGCTTCAGCTCGAAGTCGCGGCCGTACCGGCGGATCGCGAGCGGTCGCAGCAGCACGGGCGCGAGGTGCTCGACGTCGTCGAAGCGCCACTTCGCGAGTCCGATCGCGAGGTGCACGCCCTCGATGCCGCGCACGCTCCGCAGCTCGATGCCCTTCTGGGTGATCTCGGCGGCGGCCAGGCGCGCGTTGCGGAGCGCGAGCTCGTCGCGGATGAGGCTCGAGAGCAGGGTCGACTTGCCGGTGATGAACTGGGGCAGGCCGCCCGGGTGCGTCGTGGAGAGCTCGATGCGGGTGCGCGGCGTGTCGACGAAGCGCAGCAGCGGCGATCGTCCGCCCACGGCGGCGAGCTCGTCGCGCCAGCGGCGCCACTCGGGGTCCGCCGGTTCGCCCGTGGCATCCGCTCCACCCGCACCGGCGGGGACGGCCGCGGGGGCGTCGGATCGTTCGTCGGGGACCGGAGTCGGGGGCGCGAAGCCGGACGCGCCGTCGCCCGACGCGCCGACGAGTCCCTCGTCGTCGTGATGCATGTCGAGGCGGCGCACACCGACACCATACGTTCGAGTCGAGCGGATTCCGTGCAGCATCGCCGCACTCCGTACCATGGATTTGGATACCCACGCCGTATTCCTATACCCTAGGGGTATGCAGTCGTCCTCTCCCGCACCCGCTCCGGCCCACCGCACGATCATCGTCGGCGGAGTGGCCGGCGGCATGTCCGCCGCGACCCGGCTCCGCCGCAACGACGCCACCGCCGAGATCGTCGTGGTCGAGCGCAGCGGCGCCGTGTCGTTCGCGAACTGCGGCCTGCCGTACCACGTGTCGGGCACCATCGCCGAGCGCTCCGCGCTCGAGCTGCAGAGCCCCGAGCGCCTCCGCGACCGGTTCGGCATCGACGCCCGCGTGCGCCACGAGGCGATCGCGATCGACCGCGCGGCGAAGACCGTCTCGATCCGCTCGCTCGACACCGGGCACGTCGCGGTCGAGCCCTACGACTCGCTCGTGCTCTCCCCCGGCGCGGCACCCGCGGTGCCGGCGGCGCTGCGCGACCGCCCGGGAGTGTTCGCGCTGCGCACCCTCGACGACCTCGACGCGATCATGGCGCACCTCGGCGACGGCTCGCCGACCGATGCGGTGGTCGTCGGCGGCGGGTTCATCGGCATCGAGATGGCCGACAACCTGCACCGTCGCGGCATCCGCACCACCGTCGTGACCCGTGGCGAGCAGCTGCTGCCGTCGCTCGACGCCGAGCTCGCGGCACCGCTCGCCGACCACCTCGCGCGCGAGGGCGTCGCGGTCGAGCTGCTGCGCACCGTCACCCACCGCGGCGAGCGCTCGGTCACGCTCGACGACGGGCGGGAGCTGCCCGCCGACCTCGTGATCGCGGCCACCGGCGTCGTGCCCGAGACCGCACTCGCCGTGCAGGCCGGGCTCGAGCTCGGGGCATCCGGCGGCATCGCGGTCGACGAGCTGCACCGCACCTCCGACCCCTCGATCTACGCGGTCGGCGACGCGGCCGAGAAGTCGCACCGCATCTCGGGCGACGCGCGCCCGGTCACGCTCGCCGGGCTCGCCAACCGGCACGGCCGCGCGGTCGCCGACACCATCACCGGGTCGCCGAAGCCGGCCGTCCCGGCGCTCGGCACCGCGATCATCGACGTGCTCGGCGTCACCGCCGCGAGCGTCGGCCTCGGCGAGCGCGAGCTGCGCGCGGCGGGGCGCGAGGTGCGGGTCATCCACTCGCATCCGCTCAGCCACGCCGGCTACTACCCCGGCGCCGAGGCGATGTCGCTGAAGCTCATCGTCGACGCCCGCACCGACGAGATCCTCGGGGCCCAGGCCGTCGGCGGCCAGGGCGTGGACACGCGCATCGACGTGATCGCCACGGCGATGGGCGCCGGCCTCGCGGCATCCGACCTCGCCGACGTCGAGCTCGCCTACGCGCCGCAGTACGGGTCGGCGAAGGACCCGGTGAACATGCTCGGCTACATCGCCGAGAACCGCGCCTCGGGCGACGCGCCCACGGTGCAGTGGCACGAGCTCGACGCGGAGGTCGCCGCGGGCGCCGTGCTGCTCGACGTGCGTGCGCGCGGCCAGCTCGCCGAGGGACGCATCCCCGGCGCCGACTGGGTGCCCGTCGAGGCGCTCCGCGCACGGCACGAGGAGTTCCGCGGCCGCCCGGTCATCGTGCACTGCCGCGTGGGCCAGGGCGCGCACACCGCCCAGCGCCTGCTCGCCGAGCTCGGCCACGACGTGCGCAACCTCGACGGCGGCTACCTCACCTGGCGCGACGGCATGCGCGCGCGCGAGCTCGCGACGGCGCCCGAACTCGCCGCCGCCTGACCCCACACGACCCACCGACCGGAAGGAACGCGATGCGATCCATCACCCCCACCGCACTGGCCGCGATCGACGGCCCGACCATCATCGACGTCCGCGAGGTCGAGGAGGTCGAGGCCGCGAGCGTGCGCGGCGCGACGAACATCCCGATGAGCGTGCTCGGCCAGCGCCTCGACGAGGTGCCCCGCGAGGGCACCGTGTACATCATGTGCGCGTCGGGCGGGCGCAGCGCGCGCGTGACCGAGTACCTCGACCAGCAGGGCTACGACGTCATCAACGTCGCCGGCGGCATCACCGAGTGGTACCGTGACGGGCTGCCGGTCGAGCTCGGATCGGGGAAGTGACCATGTCCGGCACGAGCGCGACGGCAGGAGCGAGCATGACCACCGAGTACTCCGCGACGACCCCCGGTTCCGACGCGCAGCGGCGCATCGCGAACCGCCTGAAGCGCGCACGCGGTCAGCTGAACGCCGTGATCGACGCGGTGGAGTCGGGCGGCGACTGCCGCACGGTCGTCACCCAGCTCGCCGCGGTCTCGAGCGCACTCGACCGTGCGGGCTTCGCGATCATCTCGCAGGCCATGCGCGACTGCGTGATGCTCGACGACGAGCAGTCGGATGCCTCGGGCGAGGCGACCGAACGCCACCGCCTCACGCCCGACGAGGTCGAGAAGCTCTTCCTCTCGCTCGCCTGACGCGCGCCCTGCTCCGCGGCGTGCCTCCGCCCGCGGCGCCGCTCAGGCGTTCGCGAGGTCGATGCCGTGCGCCCTGGCGACGGACTCGTTGACCAGCCGGCCGCCGGTCGTGTTGAGCCCCTTCGCGAGCGCCGCGTCGCGCGCCATCGCAACCTCGGCGCCGTTGTCGGCGATCGACAGCGCGTACGGCAGCGTCGCGTTGGTGAGCGCCGGCGTCGAGGTGGCGGGCACCGCACCGGGCATGTTCGCGACGCAGTAGAACAGCGCGTCGTGCACCCGGTAGGTGGGCTCGGCGTGGGTCGTGGGGTGCGATCCCTCGAAGCATCCGCCCTGATCGATCGCGATGTCGACGAGCACGGCGCCCGGCTTCATGGTCTTCACCATGTCATCGGTGACCACCTTCGGCGCCGCGGCGCCGGGAACCAGCACCGCACCGATCACGAGGTCAGCGTCGCGCACCTGGCGCGCCACCTCGTAGGGCGAGGAGGCGAGGGTGCGGATCTGGCCGTGGTAGCGGGCGTCCAGCTCGCGCAGGCGCGGCAGCGACACGTCGAGCACGGTCACGTCGGCGCCGAGGCCGAGCGCGGTCATGGCCGCCTGCTCACCGGCGACGCCGCCGCCGATCACGACGACCTTCGCCTTCGCGGTGCCGGGCACGCCCGCGAGCAGCACGCCGCGGCCGCCCTTCGACGCGTGCAGGTGGGCGGCGCCCTCCTGCGGGGCGAGCCGGCCGGCGACCTCGCTCATGGGGGTGAGCAGCGGCAGCGAGCGATCGGGCAGCTGCACGGTCTCGTACGCGATCGCGGTCGTGCCGGCGGCGATGAGCGCCTCGGTCAGCGGCCGGTCGGCTGCGAGGTGCAGGTAGGTGAACAGCACGAGGTCGGGGCGGAGGAAGCCGTACTCCGAGGCGACGGGCTCCTTGACCTTCAGCACGAGCTCGGCCGCCCACGCCTCGTCGGCGGTCTCGACGATCTCGGCACCGGCGGTGCGGTACTCGTCGTCGCTGTAGCCCGCTCCGGCACCCGCGCCGGCCTGCACGCTCACGCGGTGGCCGCGCTCGCCGAGCGCGTGCGCGCCCGCGGGGGTGACCGCGACGCGGAACTCGTTGTTCTTGACCTCAGCCGGGACGCCGACGTGCATGCCTACTCCGAATCTCATGGGGGAATGTGGGCCCATCATCCTCTGATGTTCGCCCGTTGTGAAGATCAACCGCATATCATTCGGTGCAGGGCGGATGCAGCGGGCATCTGTTCGGAAACGGAGAGCCGAATGCCCGAGGAACCGCAGATCCGCAGCGGCGCGGTGACCACCCTCGACGACGTCGACCGCGAGATCATCGCCCACCTGCACGACAACGCGCGCATCTCGAACGTCGACCTCGCCCGCGAGGTGGGGGTGTCGCCGTCGACCTGCCTCGCCCGCGTGAAGTCGCTGCGCGACCGGGGCGTGATCGTGCGCTACACCGCCGAGATCGACCCGCGGGCGCTCGGCTACACTCTGCAGGCGCTCGTCAGCGTGCGCATCCGCGCCGGCGCCCGTCACCTCATGGGGCAGATCTCCGACGAGCTGCGGCGCCAGCCCGAGGTCGCGCAGCTGTTCTTCCTCGGCGGCGCGGAGGACTTCCTCATCCACGTGCGGGTGCGCGACAGCGAACACGTGCGGGAGTTCGTGCTCAACAACCTGTCGGCGAACCCCGCGGTCGCCCTCACCGAGACGAACCTGGTGTTCGAGCACCACAGCGCACTCTCGGCAGGACTGCGCACGCCGCTGTGATCGTACGCGTCACGTGAAGTCAAGTCCCTGTGCCCCGTTCGGGGGACAACGTATCGTCGAGCCCGACGCCGCGCGCGATGACGCGCGCGAGCGCGACCGCACCACAGGGGGAACCATGCACCACTCGACCGCCGCCACCGCAAGCGCGTGGCACCGATGACCGACACGCTCGGAAGCCACCGCTCGCACGACTCCGCCGCCCTCCCACCCGTGGGCCTCTGGTGGCCCATGCTCGAGGCCGACCTCCGCCGCGAGGTGCTCGAGGACCTGGATGCGCCGCTGCGCGAGGGCGTCGTGCGCCGCATCCTCGACCTGTGCGAGGTCGACGGCGACCCGCGCGCGCTGCGGGGCGTGCGCCTGCGCGAGCACGACCGCGCCTACATCGCGGGCTGGTCGCACGCGATCGGCTGGAACTGACGCCCGGGTCGGCGTCGGGGGTGCCGACGTAGAATCGACTCGCGCGGGCCGGCGCGCTCCGAAACGGTCGAGAACGACGAGGAGCATGCGTGCCCGAGGCCCCTCCGCGATGGCATCCCATCCTCGCGGCATCCGAGCCGGCAGCCGGCCACTGGGTGCTGATCGACTCGCTCGGTCGCGAATACGGCCGGGTCACGATCGTGCGCCGCGGCGACGAGGTGGGCTACCGCGCCTGGTTCGGCGAGGTGTCCGTCGGCTCCTTCACGACCCTGCGCCGCTCGTGCGAGGCCGTGCACCGGGCGTTCCTCGACGCCCACGGGCCCGGCGGCTTCGCGCCGCTTCCCTGGCACAGCTGAGCGGATGCCCGTGAGTCAGGCCTCCGCACCCTCGGCATCGAGCCGCTCGGCGCGCGCCGCGAGCCACACCGCGCGCGCGGCATCCGCGTTCAACAGGCCGATGCCGATCCCGACGACGATGTCCGGCCAGCCCGACGACCAGACGAGGGTCACGAGGGCGGCCCCGATGATCGCGATGTTCGCGAGCGCGTCGTTGCGGGCCGACAGCCATGCCGCCTTCGGCAGCGAGCCGGCGTGGTGCCGGTGCCGAACCAGCAGCACGGCGCTCAGCAGGTTGATCGCGAGCGCGCCGGCGGCGGCGAGGCTGAGCGGCACGACCTCGGGCGGCTGCGGGTCGAGGATCTTCGCAACCGCGATCCAGATCGTCGCGACCGCGGGCACCAGGATGAGGACCGCCAGTCCGCGGCCGACGACCGACCGGGTGCGCGCGGCCCACGCGACCGCGAAGAAGATGAGCAGGTTGACGCTCGCGTCCTCGAGGAAGTCGACGCTGTCGGCGAGCAGCGACACCGACCCGATCGCAAGCGCGACCGCGAACTCGATGCCGAAGTACGCGCCGTTCAGGATGGCGACGACGAGCACCGCGCGCCGCAGGCCGGCGTCGGGCGCATCCATCGGGGTCATCCCGCCAGTATCGCGGCCCGACCCCGACGTGCTCGGCAACCTGTGGGCGCGCGAACCGGGCCGTGCGGGATCAGGTCTCGGGTCGCCTGCACTTGTGCGAGAGCGGTCGCAATCCTCGTGGCGCCTGCGGTCAGCGAACGATCTCGTCCATCAGCATCACGAGCCGTTCCGCGTTGCGAAGCGCCTCCGCAGCCTTGGTCGGCGTCACCATCCTCGGCTCGTAGGCAGCGGTGGACTTGATCGCGATGAGCGCCTTGAGCTGGTTCGAGGCGGCCGCACCGCCGTGCGCACGCTTCAGCAGCGCTACGGCGTCGCTGTGGTTGCCTGAGCTCGATCGCTCGCCCAGCGCCATCCCGCAGATCGCGTCGGCGGCAGCGATGCCCGCGAGTACCGCGTTGGACGCAGCGACGTTCGCCGAAGCTGTCTCGCCGAGCTCATCGGCGAACTCGGTGGTGAGCCGGGCAGCTTCGAGGAACGAACGCGCCTGCGCGGCTCGCGCAGATACGTCTGCACGGCCCATCGGAGTCGTGGCCGAGCCCCGCGGCGTCATGCGACGTTCCGAAGCTGCAGGAGCGGGCCCTTGCCGTCGATCGGTCGCGCATGTTGCTTCCACTCCGCGACGATGGGGGCACCGTGCAGTTCGAGGTCCCGGAGTTCGGACTCGCTGACGTCGATGACCTGACCATCGTTGCCCGTGAGGCGTTCGATCAGATCGGCGACGGTCGTCGCCACTCGCTCGCGCTCACCGGCGGGAACGTCATCGCCGACGACCAGCAGCACGTCGTAGTCGCTGTCCGGTCGTGACGTGCCTGCGGCAACGGAACCGAATGCGGCGACGCGCGCCGAGTCGCCGAACTCGCCCGCAACGAGATCGGCGATCTGCCGGTCAACCGCTGCGGCAGCGTCGAGCATCTCGCGAAGCGGGCCCCAGAGGACATGCTCGCGATTGAGTCGGTAGAGCGTCGCCGACGACAGCTGGGTCGCCTCGACCAAGCCGATCCGTCGGTAGCGATGGAGGATCCGCTGCGTGGTCGAGTGGCTCTGCTCACCGGCAAGCGATGCGATCTGACGTCCGCTCATCGGCTCGTCGAGCCGCGCGAGCGCACGGAGGACGTTCGCCTCGGTCGCCCCGAGAAGATCCGATCCTGCGTTGCTGAGGTCCACCCGACAAGTGTGTCACTCGTGAGTCATGTGTGTCAATAATGATCCATGTGTGTCGGATTCACACCACCTTGCGTACCCTGACTGCGCGACCGCTGTGCCGGGCCTCAGCCGACCGCCCTCGCCACCAGGTCGCGAAGGGCCTGCTCCACGTCGTCGTTCACCTCGACGACCGCGAACGACGTCGGCCACATGGCGCCGTCGTCGAGCTTGGCCTGCTCGTCGAAGTTCACGGTCGGGTAGCGCGTGTCGAACTTCGACTTGGGCTGCACGAACATCACGACCTTGCCGTCGGCGTCGGCCCACGCGGGGAAGCCGTAGAAGGTCTTCGGGTTGAGGTCCGGCGCCTCCTCGGAGACGATGCGGTGGAACGTCGTCGCCACGACGCTGTCGATGCCGGTCAGCGCGTCGATCGCGTCCATGCACGCCTCGAGCTCGCGGGCGAGCTTCGCGGCCCCCTTGAGCCCCTTCGTCGAGCGGAGCTCCTCGGCGCGCTGCTGCATCGCCGCCTTCTCCTCGGCGGAGAATCCGGTTCCGTCCTGATCGGCCATGATGGACTCCATTCCCTTCCATCCGTCGGTCCGGGGTTCCACCCCGGTGATGGACTCAGGCTACTGGCGGGGTGTTCGCGGGACTTCTCGAATCCTGCGCGGTCGACGGATGCCTCCGGGCCCCCGACGCGAGAGGATGGCCGCATGCCCGTGACCCACATCGTCCTGCTGCGCTGGGCTTCGGACGACCCCGTACCCGGTTCCGCGGTCCGGGAGGCGATCCGCGGCCTCCCCGCGGTGATCCCGTCGATCCGCGACCTCCGCGAGGGGCCGAGCTCGAGCCCCGAGGGACTCGAGGGCGGCTACGAGTACGGCTTCGTGATGACCTTCGACGACGAGGCGGCGCGCGACGCGTACCTGGTGCATCCCGCCCACCTGCCGGTCGCCGAGCAGATCGGGCGGGCCAGCGCGGCGGTGCTCGTCTACGACGTCTGAGGCGGCCGGCGCGTGTCGCGGTCGGTCGGCGACGTCGACGAAACGTGCGTCAGGCGACCACGTCGGTCAGCTCACGGCGGCGGAGCACCTCCGGCATCGGCACGCCTGCGGTGCCGGACGGCTCGCCGTCGTCCGACGTGCGACCAGTACCGGGATGACGTATGCGCCGCGCACGTAGGACTTCAGGAATCCGCCGACGCACTGCCGCGGGGCGAACCGTATCCACAGGCACAGCCGCCCCGGTCAGAGCGGTCCGTTGCCGAACTGCATCCCGACCCACGCGAGGTTGGCCCACAGGAAGTAGCCCACGAGGCCGAACACGATCGCGAGGATGCCTACCGTCAGCGCAGCACCGCGAGCGCCGACCTTCCGCAGCCGCGCCCACGCCGATACCGCGACGACCGTCGACGCGATCACGGGCAGCGCGAACACGAGCGTGGCGCTCGCCGGCCCGAGCCCGACGAACGCGGCGATGGCGAACAACCACATGGGCGCGAGCGCGCACACGATGCCGATGACGAGCCACGTCTTCGTGGCGGCGGCCGGCCGTGCCGGCGCGGGGGTCTCTGTCATGGACGGACTGTAGCAGCGCGGCGCCTCTCGATGATCGTCGACCCCGCACGCGCGACGGCGGTACGACGGGCCGCGCGGCGGCGCTGGTCGAGCAGCACGGCGAGCATGATCGCGCACGACACGAGGTAGAACGAGTGGAGCGCCCAGATGGGGCCCGGCGGGAGGGCGAAGACGTACAGCGAGTAGACGACGTTGGCCGCGTTGATCATGACCAGGCTGACCGGGCTGTACGACGAGACGTCCCGCGTGCGCAGCGCCTTGCGCAGCATGGGGAGGTTGCTCGCCGCGAAGACCGCGGTCGAGATCGCTCCAGCGATCACGGGGATGTCCATGTCTGCACGCTACGAGCGCGGAAGATGCGACCGCTTCGGCAGGATGCACCATTCGGCCCGGCGAGCGGGATGGGCAGGAGTATGCAGACGGCCCGATCCGAACGCGGCGCGATATGCAGACGGCCACCCGTCAGACGATGCCCTGCTGGTACGCCCACGCCGTCGCAGCCGCGCGGGACGACAGCCGCAGCTTGCCGTAGATGTTGCTGAGGTGCCGGGCCACGGTCTTCTCGCTGAGCGACAGCCGATCGGCGACGCCGCGGTTCGTGAGCCCGGTGGTGACGAGCCGCAGCACCTCGATCTCGCGCGCGGTGAGCGCATCCACGCTTCGCTGGCCATCGAGTGCATCGATCGCGACGACGTCGAGCCGTGCGCCCAGCTCGACGAACCCTCGCCGGGCCGCCTCCAGGGGCGCCCGGCCGGCGTCTGGGCCGTCCGCATCCCGACGGATCCGGCCCTCGAGCAGGCGGCACTGCGCGACCCCGTAGGGCGCGTCGATCGCAGCGAACGCGGCTCGCGCCGTCGACAGCTCGCCGAGCGCGTCGGAGGTGCGGCCCTCCGCATGCAGGACGCGCGCCGCGGCAAGCGCGGCGACGGCGTCGAACAGGGGTGTGGGCACCGCCCGTGCGGCCTCGGCCAGCTCGTCGGCCGCGCGCCGTGCCGCTGCGACGTCTCCGGCGGCCAGCTCGATCCGGACCATCGCCGGCAGGAGGCGCTGGCGCGTCGTGTCGTCGACTCCTGCGGCAGCGTTCCGGATCATCGACTGCGCGCCCGCCGCATCCCCGGCGGCGAGCCGCGCGAGCGCGAGACCCGGCTGCGGGTCCCACCCCGTCCGCGCCGCACGCCGATAGTGGTCCTCGGCTGCATGGAGCTCGCCGCGCAGCCGGTGCAGCTCGGCGAGCCGGTAGTTCGCGACGTACTCCGCGGTGAAGTCGCCGGCACGCAGGGACTCGTCGGCGCGTGCGGCGTGCGCCGACGCGTCTGCCCACGCACCGTGCAGCGTCGCGAGCTCCGCGCGATAGGCGTGGGCCTGCCCGGTGTACGCGACCAGTTCCGGCTGCGCGTCGCACCAGCGCGCGAAGCCGGTCGTCCAGCGCTCCGCTCGCTCGAGGTCGAACCCGCGGTGCGCGACGTCCAGCGTCATGCGGACGACGACGCACGTGGTGAGCGACGAGAGGCGTCCGGCCACCGCCGGCTCCATCGCCGCGTCGAGGCTCGCGAACCCCTCCGCGACACGTCCCTGCATCGTCAGGCACATCCCACGGCCGAACGCCGCATGTGCGGCCAGGTCCGCGTCGCCGAAGCGGTCTGCGACGGCGGCGATCCGGTCGAACCGCCGGATCGCGTCGGCGATGTCGCCGACGAACATCGCGCCGAACGCGGTCGGCACGAGTGCCACCATCGCGCCGAGGTGGTTCGCCTCGTCGAGTTGCTCCGCCAGCCGCATGCCGCGTGCGCCCCAGACACCGGCACCGGCGACCTCGCCCGCTTCGAGCAGCTGGATCGACATCACGCCGGCCGCCCGGGCCGCACCGGCGAGATCGCCTCGGGCGAGGCTCGAATCGTGCGCCGTCGTCAGCGCCTCGGTCGCGCGGTTCCGCTCCCCGCGGAGGAACAGCGCCGTCGACCAGCCCTCGAGGTCGTGCACGGTCAGCGCTGAGGGGTCATCGCGCTGCGCATCGGCGAACCACTCAGCGGCCGCAGCCCAGCGCCGATCGGCCACGGCGGACCTGCCGAGCTCCAGTGCCGTCGGTGCCGCCATCGCGCTCCCCGCATCCGCCACCGGCCGCGCGGCCGGTACCCTCCCCGAGTCGGTGCCCCTGGAGGGACTCGAACCCCCAACCGTTTGCTTAGGACGCAACTGCTCTTCCATTGAGCTACAGAGGCTGGCGCGACGAGTCTACCCGCGGCCGGGCGGGCGCCAGGACACGCGACGGGCCGCCTCAGGGGCATCCGCCCGACACGCCCTCAAGGTTCACACGATCGTGACACGAACCCCCGCAGGGCCGACGTAGACTCCGAAAATGGAGCACCCCACCGCAACCACCGTCGTCCTGGTCGGCGATGATGCGGGCGCGGCGCTCGGCCAGCTCGACGGGTTCGCCAACGTGCGCAGCGCCAGCCTCGCGGGCCGCACCGACGAGGAGGTCACCGCGTGGACCGCCTCGTCGTCTACGCCGTACGTCCTCCACGACCACGACCCGCTGCAGCACGTCGCGAGCGCGTGGGCGGAGTTCTACGACGACCTCGCCACCCTCGGCGTGCTCGAGCTCGAGATCGAGCGCACGGTCGACGCGCTCGACCGCGAGGCGATCGCGATCCCCGACTACTACGTCGTGCTCGACCCGTATGCGCTCGCGCCGACGGTGCGGCACTGGTGGCTCGGCGTCATCGCCTCGGCGTCGCCCATGCGGGTCATCCCCTGGGGCAGCGAAGCGGATGCCTCCCTGGCCGGCCTGCTCCGGCACCTGCCGACCGGGCGACCGTGGCCCGAGCCGTCGACGTGGCTGCCGGGCGTCGTGACCGCGGTGCCCGACCGGGTGGGCCTCGGCGACTGATCGCGGGCGCGCACGCCTCCTGCGGTGGTGGGAGGATCGGAGGATGAGCTCGTCGCCCGTGCCCTCGTCCACCGCGTTCGTGCTGGGGGCGTCGACCACCGGCTTCCTCGGCACTCCCGCCGCCGGCATCCGCCCCGTCGAGGTCGATGAGACCGGAGCGGTCTGGCTCGGCGATCCGGTCGACGTCGGCCCCGACCCGATGTACCTCGCGCGCCACGGCGACACGCTCGTCGTCGCCCACCACTTGGACGACGGCGCCGTCTCGGCGCTCCGCCTCGGCGACGACGGCCCCGAGGCGCTCGGCGTGCGGCAGCCGACCGGCGGCGCCGACAGCTGCCACGTCTCGATCAGCCCAGACGGGCGCTGGGCGTTCTCCGCCGACTACACGAGCGGCAGCCTGTCGGTGCATCCGCTCGGCCCCGACGGCGTCGGCCCGCAGCACCTGCGCGTCGCGTACGAGGGCAGCGGGCCGGATGCCTCGCGGCAGGAGTCCCCGCACGCGCACCAGGCCGTGGTCGACGCCGCCCGATCGCAGCTCGTCGTGGCCGACCTCGGCGCCGACCGCCTGCGCGTGCACGGCCTCGCGGCGCTCGCCGCCGGCGACGACACGCACGCCGACATCCACCTGCGGCCCGGCTCCGGCCCGCGCCACCTCGTCGTGCTCGGCCGGCACGCGGTCGTCGCATACGAGCTCGACGGCACGCTGGGCCTGGTCGACCTCGACGCCCCCGAGCGCGGCGAGACGACCGCGATCGTCTCGACCATGGCCGGCAGCGCGGCCGCCTCGTCGGCGCTGCGCCGGTCGCCGACCGGGCTGCTCGCGGTGGCGAACCGCACGCCGAACACGGTGAGCACGATCCTCGCCGACGACGAGGCCGGCACGCTCGAGCTGCTCGACGAGTTCCCGGTCGCGGGCGATCACCCGCGCGACATCGAGTTCACGGCCGACGGCCGGTTCCTCGTCATCGCGAACATGGCGTCTGACTCGCTGACCGTGCTCGCGGTCGACCCCGCCAGCGGGCGCATGTCGCAGGTCGGCGAGCCGGTCGCCACGCCAGGGCCGGCCTGCCTGCTGCGCATGGACTGATGCCCCGGGGCATCCGTCGCCCGGCCCCTGCGCCAGTCGCGGCGCGGCCCGCTACTTCGGCGGGTAGAGGTAGATCGCGTCGCCCCAGGCGATGGTGCGCGTGTGGTACGAGTGGTCGCTGTTCCAGTTGTACTCCTCGAGCACGACCGTGCCGTCGCCGACCGACTGCACGTACGCGACGTGGTTGTACGGGAACCACGCGACCGCGCCCGTGACGGGCTCGCTGCTCACGACCCATCCGTGGGCGCGCCACTCGCTCTCCCACCGGTACGCGCTGCCCGAGGCGAGGTTCGCCCACGCCCAGCGCCACGGCGCAGCGGTCGAGCCGGCGTCGCGGTTCAGGCGCCACGCCACGAAGTCGACGCACTCGCGGTAGTAGTAGCCGAGCGGCGACAGCCCGCCGCCGTAGTCGTTCGGCGTCTGGTTCCACCACGGGTAGTCGTCGCCCTCGGCCTGCTCGGCGACGACCGAGTAGCCGCCCGCGGCGCGCGCTGCGGCGGCCTGCGCTTCCCACGCGGCGCGCTGCTCGGCGAGGCGCACCTGCTCGAGCTCGTCCGCGGTGACGGCCGCGTACCCGTCGCGCGACACCGACGAAGCGGCGGCGAGATCGGAGACGATGACGTCCTGCGCCTCGGCGCGCGACTGGTTGAAGGAGTCGGATGCCGCGAAGCCGGGGTCGCCCGGAACCAGGGCGTACGCCGGGAGGGCGAGGGTGCCGACGAGCGCCGGCACGACGAGCATGGTCGCGACCGTGCGGCCCGTGGCCCGCGAGCGGCCGGCGGGGGGCGCCGATGCGCGCGGCGGCCGGGCGGGCGGTGCGGTCTGCGTCTTCCGCGGCGTGGTCCTCGGCGGCCCGGCGTACGCGGGGGCCGCGTCATCGACGGCGGGCGACGGCGGCACGGTCGCGGCGGGCGACGGCGGCACTGTCGCAGCGGGCGACGGCGACGCAGTCGCGGCTGGCTCGGGCGGCGCACTCGCTGCAGGCTGCGCCTTCGCGCCGGGCGACGGCGTGCGCTCGGCGCTCCGCTCCCCGCGCGACCGGCGCGGGCCGCGGCGTTCGGCCGTTCGTGCCTCGCGACGCGTGGCGAAGCCCGCGTTCTGGTCGGGTACCTGCGGATCGGGCGCGATCGACGCGAATGGCCAGATGTCTTCGCCACTCGATCCGGGTTCGGCCACGCTCAGTCCTCCGTTGCGCACCCTCGACCACGCTGGTGCACGCGGAGCGGGGAACTCAGGTTGTCGCCGCGAGCTGGGGGCAGCGCGACGGTTTCCAACTGTACGGCACCGTCCGCCCGGTTGTCACGATTGGAGCACGGGCGCGCCGGTGGCTGTGGAGAACCACCGGAGCGACTCGATCAGGCCACCTCGAGGTACTCGTCCCACTGCGGGAGCGGCCGCTCGAAGCCGCGCACGAGCCAGCTGCGCCCGTTCGGCATGCGGGGGGTGAAGCGCAGCTCCCAGCCCATCTCGGCCGGCGTGTGGTCGCCCTTGACGTTGTTACAGCGCAGGCAGCACGCGACCAGGTTCTCCCACGTGTCGCGTCCGCCGCGCGAGCGGGGCAGCACGTGGTCGATCGTCGTGGCCGACCTGGCGCAGTACGCGCAGCGGTGCTCGTCGCGGCGCAGCACTCCGCGTCGCGACACGGGGATCGGGCGCGAGTACGGCGTGCGCACGTATCTCGTGAGGATGATGACCGAGGGGCGGTCCCACGATCCGCTCGCCGCGAGGACCGGGTGCTCCTCGTCGCTGCGGATGACGGTGGCCTTCTCGTTCATGACGAGCATGAGGGCCCGCTTGAACGAGACGACCGCCAGCGGCTCATAGCCGGCGTTGAGCACCAGGGTGCGCATGGCGTGCCTTTCGATCGGGGCTGGATGGCGCCCAGCCGCGTGAACGGTTCCGACGCACCGGGTGCGGGAGGCGTTCGCAGGCAAAGAAAAAGGGCACCGTCTGCATGACGATGCCCTGGTTCTCGTGCGCATGGCTCAGCGAGCCGGCGCTGTGCTGCGTACTGCTGTGCCGCAGGTCGAATTGCACGCGGTCATCCGCGGAATGGATGCTGCGTACGTCGATCATCTGGCAACTCCCGACGGTTCACTCGATACGTCAGGGCTTCAGGCTAACCCACGCGCGCGAGGCGGGGTCCCCGAGGCGCGCCGATTCGGCATCTCGTCACGAGGTGTTCACACGCGGGCGCGACCCGCGGGCTCAGCCGTTGATGCGGACGATGTAGTAGCTCGACGTCCAGATCGGCTGGATGCGCACGGACGTACCCGGGTACGGGGCGTGCAGGATGTTGCCGTTGCCCGCGTAGAAGCCGTCGTGGCCCGACATAATGACGAGGTCGCCGGGCTGGGCCTCGGAGAGCGGGATGCGCGTGCCCGCGGCGGCCTGGCCGGCCGACGAGTGCGGCAGCGAGATGCCGTACTGGGCGAAGACGTACATGACGAAGCCGGAGCAGTCGAAGCCGGCGGGCGTCGCGCCGCCGTAGACGTACGGGACGCCGATGTACTGCGAGGCGGTGGCGAACACCGCTGCGGGACTGTAGCTCGTGCTCGGGGCCGCGTACGACGCGGTCGACGCTGCGGCGGTCTCGCCGTAGGAGGTCATCGCCGCGTTGGCGGCGGCGCGCTCGGCGGCAGCCTCCGCCGCACGACGTGCCGCCTCGGCGGCCTCGGCGGCCTCGCGCTCACGGCGCTGCCGGTCGATCTCCTCCTTGGTGACGGCCTCGTAGCTGTCGGTGGTGATCTCGGCGGCGACCGCTTCCTCGTCGACCTCGACGCTCTGCGCCTCGGCCTTCGTGATCTGCGCGGCCTCGCTGGCGCCGAACTGCGGGTCCTGCGATCCGGGCGCGAAGGCGTAGGCGGGCAGGGCGAGCGTGCCGACGATTCCGGCGGCCACCGACATCACGACGACGTTGGCGGCCACGCCGCGGCGCAGCCCCTTGGTCGAGGCGAATGGTGCGTCAGGGGTGGCGATCTCGTTGCCCGAGCGGGCGATCTGGGTGGATGCGTTCGTGGGGTTCGTGGTCGAACCGCGGCGAGTCTTCCGAGCCAAGTCGTACCTCCGGCGCCCCCGCGGTGCTTGTGGCATCCACCCCGTCCGTGTGCGCTTGCGCGTACGTTTCACGAGGCAAGAGACAGACAGGGGGACGTCTTGACTCGTGTGCGCCGTCTGGCTTCGTGGCGGCGACTGAGTGGTGACGCTACGTCATTCGCGCGCGTATGTCACATCCTGAGCCGGAATTTCTCACGATTCGGTAACGAAGCAATGTCCCCAGTCCGGGGGACATCCCGTGCGTGGATCCGCATGATTCCGCGGTTCCGCACGACCCCGGATCAGGTTGCGATGAAAATGTGCCCCGCGACCTCGGTCGGGAGCTCCAGACCCTCGTCCTGGCCCTCGACGTCGACCGCCACGTACCCGTCGCTCATCGAGAAGCGAGCGGATGCCCCGGGCACGACGCCGGCCTCCTTCAGCTGCCCGAGCAGCACCGGGTCGAACTGCACCGGCTCGGCCATGCGACGGATGCGGCCGGAGACCGACTCCGCACCGGACTCGAGCTCGCGGACGACGTTGACGACGCCCTCCATGAACGGCGCCGCGGGGGCCACGCCCAGCTCGGCGAGCCCGGGGATGGGGTTGCCGTAGGGCGATTCGGTCGGGTGGCCGAGGATCTCGATGAGCCGGCGCTCGACGTGCTCGCTCATGACATGCTCCCACCGGCATGCCTCGTCGTGGACGTACTCCCAGTCGAGGCCGATCACGTCGGCGAGCAGGCGCTCCGCGAGGCGGTGCTTGCGCATCACGTGCACGGCCTTCTCGCGGCCGTCGGTCGTGAGCTCCAGGTGGCGGTCGCCCGAGACGACGACGAGGCCGTCGCGCTCCATGCGGGCCACCGTCTGCGACACGGTCGGCCCCGAGTGGCCGAGGCGCTCGGAGATGCGGGCGCGCAGCGGCACGATGCCCTCCTCCTCGAGGTCGAGGATGGTACGGAGGTACATCTCCGTCGTGTCGATGAGATCGGTCACCGGTCCTCCTGCTCCCGCCGCCCAGCGTGCCGTCACACAGCCTACCGTCGGCGGGGCGCTGGCTAGACTCGCAGCATGCCGAACCTCGTGATCCCAGAGTCGCTCCTGCCCGCCGACGGCCGCTTCGGATGCGGTCCGTCGAAGGTGCGGCCCGAGCAGCTCGAGCACCTCGCTCGCGCCGGGGCGGGCGTCATCGGCACGAGCCACCGTCAGGCGCCGGTCAAGCAGCTCGTCGGACGCGTGCGCTCGCACCTCGCAGACCTGTTCCAGGCGCCCGACGGCTACGAGGTGCTCGTCGGCAACGGCGGCTCGACCGCGTTCTGGGACGCCGCCGCGTTCGGGCTCATCGAGCGGCGCAGCCAGCACCTCTCCTTCGGCGAGTTCGGCGGCAAGTTCGCCAAGGCCGCGGCCGCCCCGTGGCTCGAGGCGCCCGACGTGCGCACCGCCGACGGCGGCTCGCGCAGCCAGCCCGAGGCCGTCGAGGGCGTCGACGTCTACGCATGGCCGCACAACGAGACCTCCACGGGCGTGATGGCGCCCGTGACCCGCGTGCACGGCGACGCGGGCGCGCTCACCGTGATCGACGCGACCAGCGCCGCCGCCGGCGTCGCGTTCGACCCGCTCGAGTGCGACGTCTACTACTTCGCGCCGCAGAAGAACCTCGCCTCCGACGGCGGGCTCTGGTTCGCGCTCGTCTCCCCCGCCGCGATCGAGCGCATCGAGCGCATCGCCGCGTCGGACCGCTACATCCCCGAGTTCCTGAGCCTCGCGAACGCGCTGTCGAACTCGCGCCTCGAGCAGACGCTGAACACGCCCGCGATCTCGACGCTGCTGCTCATGGAGAGCCAGCTGGACTGGATCAACGGCAACGGCGGGCTCGCCTGGGCCGACGCGCGCACGCGGGAGTCCAGCGGCGTCCTCTACGACTGGGCGGCCGCGACCCCCGTGGCCCACCCCTTCGTCGCCGAGCCGGCGCACCGCTCGCAGGTGGTCGTCACGATCGACTTCGACGACTCGACGGATGCCGCGGCCATCGCCCGCACCCTGCGCGAGAACGGCGTGGTCGACACCGAGCCGTACCGCAAGCTCGGTCGCAACCAGCTGCGCGTCGCCACCTTCACCGCGATCGAGCCCGACGACGTGCGGGCGCTGACCGCGTGCCTCGACCACGTGCTGGAGCACCTCGGCTGATGCGCCTCTGGCTGAGCGAGGACGAACGGCGGCCCGATCCCGCACCGGTTCGGGCCGACGCCCGCACGGCCGTGCTCGTCGGGACCGGTTGCTGGGTCCTCGCGCTCGTCGCGACCATCGTGTGGCGCGAATCGCTCGACGCGGCCGGCCTCGGCTGGCTGCTCGAGACCGCCATCGTCGGCATCGCCCTGGGCCTCATCGCCCTCGTCGTCGTGCAGCTGCGGCGGCGCCGGGCGCGCTGACCAGGGCGCGTCACGCCTCCTCGGAGTCGTCCTCGTCGTCGGTGTGCTCGTCGTCGGCGTCCTCGTCGTCGGAGTCGTCCTCGTCGAAGCCGTCCTCGTCGGTGTCGTCGTCCTCGGAGAGCTCGTCGTCCTCGTCGATGTCGTCCTCGTCGAAGTCCTCGTCCTCGGAGTCTTCGGCGTCGTCGGAGTCGTCGGAGTCCTCGTCGTCGTCGTCGTCCGAGTCGTCCTCCTCGTCGTCATCCGAATCGGCCTCGTCGTCGGAGTCGTCCTCCGACCCGTGGTCGGCCAGACCGTCGATGTCGACGCCGTCGAAGACGTCGTCGCCGTCCTCGGCGTCGTCGTCGAGATCGTCCGGGTCGTCGAGGTCGTCGGTGCCGAGATCGCCCGCGGTCGCCGAGTCGTCGGCGTCCGAGCCCTCGGCGTCCGACTCGTCGGCGTCATCGTCGCCGGAGGTGTCGTCGCCGCCCTCAGCAGCCGCGCGCTCGGCAGCCTCGGCCTCGGCGCGCGCCTGCGCGGCGCGGTACTCGGCGAGCCGATCGGCCCACGGCACCCACTCGGGCGCGACGAGCGCACCCGTGCCGGGCACGAGCTGGCTCTCGAGCACCTGCGCCTCGCCGTCGTCGTCCGCCCGCGCGACCGTCACGCTCCAGGTCCACCCCGGGTAGCCGGTCACGCGCGCATCGAACAGCAGCGAGAGCACATGCGGGCCGTCGACGACGTGGCCCCGCACGGATCCGACGGTCTCCGCCGGCGTCACCTCGAGCAGCGCCGAACGTGCGAGGTCGACCGCGGCGAGGAGCACCTCGTCGGCGACGACGGGCTCCGGCTCGGCGACCTCGGCCGGCTCAGCGGCATCCGTCGCCTCGGCAGCATCCGTCCCCCTGGGGGCATCCGTCGCCTCGGGGCGATCCGTCGGCCAAGCGGCATCCGTCACCTCGACCTCGACCGCCTCGGTCTCCGCCGACTGCTCGGCCCGGTCGCGCGTCTCGTCGACCTCCGTCTCGTCGGGCATGTCAGGCATCGAGATCGTCGGCGACCTTGCGCAGCACGGCCGCGATCTTGCGCCCCTCGGCGCGGTCGGGGTAGCGGCCGTTGCGCAGCTTGCCGCCGGTGATGTCGAGCCACTTCACGAGGTCTTCGACGATGATCGCCATCTCGTCGGCCGGCCGACGCTGCAGCTTCGTCATGCTCGGTCCGGCGTCGAGCACGCGCACGGACAGCGCCTGCGCGCCGCGCTTGCCCTCGGCCACGCCGTACTCGACTCGGGACCCCGAGCGCACCGATGCGCCCGCGGGCAGCGCCGACGCGGGCAGGTGCACCTGCTGGCCGTCGTCGCCGGAGATGAACCCGAAGCCCTTCTCCTCGTCGAAGAACTTGACCTTGCCGGTTGGCATGCTGACCCTCACTCACTCGCGTGTTGCGGGCGCGCGACACTGCCGCCGCCCCGACCTCCCAGTCTAGTGCGAGGCGGGTCCGGCGCCTGGCCTATCCTTGACCATGTGACGACGAGCACCCCACCGAGCGACCACCGCGCCGAGCGCGTCCTGGCCTACATGGTCGCCGCGACCGTCGGCTTCTCCATCCTGGCCTTCTTCGCGGTCATGATCGGCACGCTGTCGGGGGTCGGAGACGACGACGGGTTCAGCCAGGGCATCTGGCCGTTCATCATCGTGCTGCCGCTCGTCGGGCTGCCGATCGGCTTCCTGCTGCTCGTCGCGCTGCTCATCGTCAACGGCGTTCGGCGCTCTCGGGAGTCCCGCCGGGGTCCGGCCTGATCGCAGCCGATGCTCCCGCTGGCCACTCGACTGCGCGCGATGGAGCGCGAGTCGGTCGCGGCCGCGATCCGCGCCCGACGGGTCGACCCCTCGGGCATCGACGACGTCTTCGACCTCGCTGAGGCGCTGCTCGCCGACGACTCGCTCGACCACGCGTTCGCGCGGCTCGACCGGCGCCTCCTGGCGTTCCTCGCCGTGGCGGTCGAGCTCGCCCCCGACGACGGGCGACTCGCGCTCGATCGCGTGCTCGAGGGCTGGCCGGGCATCGCCCCCGACGCGCCCGGTCGAGCGGATGCCGCGCTGCGCCTGCGCGCGCTCGACGAGCGCCTGCTCGTGCTCAGCGACGGTGAGGACGGCGACGGCCGCGGAATGCTGGTGCAGCGCGAGGTCGCCGACCGGCTGCGCGCGCGCATCCACGACGACCTGCCGGATGCGGCCGCCCTCGCGGCCCCGCCGCCACCCGGTCTCGTGCGCGGCGACGACGTGGACCAGGGGCTCGTGTCGCGCCTGGCCGCCGAGCGCGCGTTCCGCACCATCGCCGCACTCGCCGAGATCGTCGCCGCGGTCAGCCTCGAGCCGGCGCGCGAGCTCGTGCGCGGCGGCATCGCGCTGCCCGATGCGAAGCGCCTCGCCGCCGCAGCCGGCATCGAGCTCGACGAGCTGCCCGCGCTCATGGACCTCGCCGCGCGCAGCGACCTGCTCACGCGCGACACCGGCTACTGGCTCGAGACCCCGCGCGGCGAGGCGTGGCTCGAGGCCGAGACCCCCGATCGCTGGCGCCTGCTCGCGACGGCGTGGCGCGACCGCCTGCCGGATGAGCTCCTCGCGCTGATCGCGGACCGCTCGCCGATCGGCGGTCCGGCGGCGCTCATCGACGAGGCGCGCTGGTTCTACCCCGCGGGCGGCGCGTGGCTCGACGACCGCGCCCGCGTCGTCTCCGCGGAGGCCGATGCGCTCGGCCTCACGGTGTCGGGCGTGCCCGTGCCGGCCGGCCGTGCCGTGGTCTCGGGCGACATCGGCCACGCCGTCGCCGCGACCGTCGCCCTGCTGCCCGGCCACGTCGAGCAGGTGTACGTGCAGCACGACCTGTCGATCGTCGCCCCTGGCCCGCTCGCCCCGCCGCTCGACGCGCGCCTGCGCGTGCTCGCCGACGTCGAGGCGCGCGAGCTCGCGTCGAGCTACCGGGTCTCCGCGGCATCCGTCAACCGCGCCCTCGCCGCCGGCGAGACCGCCGAGACCCTGCTCGAGTTCCTCCGCGGCATCTCGCTCACGGGCGTTCCGCAGCCGCTGGAGTACCTCGTGACCGAGACCGCCACGCGCTACGGCCGCGTGCGCGTCGGCTCGCTCGGCCCCGGCGAGATGCCCGCGCGCAGCTACGTGCGCAGCGACGACGACGGACTCATCGGCACGATCGCGGTCGACCAGTCGCTGCAGTCGCTCGGGCTCGTGCGCACCGGCCCGCACCGCCTCACGAGCCGCTTCGGCGCCGACGTCGTGTTCTGGGCGCTGAGCGACGCCCGCTACCCCGTCGCCGCGGAGGACGAGACCGGCGAGATCGTCGTGCTGCGCCGGCACCGCGTCGCCCGGGTCGCCGAGCAGCCGCCCCCGCGCGACCTGGTGGCCGAACTCGTGGCGCGCGTCTTCGACGGCGCCGACGACCACAGCACCGAGCAGGCCTGGCTGTCGCGCCGACTCGAGACGGCCGCGCGCGAGCGGTCGGCCGTCACCGTCAGCGTGCGGATGCCCGGGGGTGACGTGGTCGACTTCGTGCTGGAGCCGACGAGCGTGGCGAACGGGCGGATGCGGGCGCGCGACCGGGCGACCGACATCGAGCGCACGCTGCCGATCTCGGCGATCGCGGGCGTGTCCGACGCCCCGGCGGAGTGAGCGCGGGCTGAGCCCCGGGGCATCCGCCCCCACCACCCGCCCGGCGGGTAGACTGGTTCGCTATGTCCGACGGCCCCCTGATCGTCCAGAGCGATCGCACCGTACTGCTCGAAGTCGCGAACCCGCTCGCCGAGGACGCGCGCCACGACCTCGCGGTCTTCGCCGAGCTCGAGCGCGCGCCCGAGCACATCCACACCTACCGCATCACGCGGCTCGGCCTCTGGAACGCGCGCGCCGCCGGACACGATGCCGACGACATGCTCGGCACGCTGGAGCGGTACTCGAAGTTCCCGGTGCCGACGACCGTCGCGGTCGACATCCGCGAGACCGTCGGCCGCTACGGGCGCCTCGTCATCGACCGCACCGACGACGGCGACCTGCGCCTGCGCAGCGACGACCTGGCCGTGCTCACCGAGGTGACCGGGGCGAAGCGCATCGCGCCGCTGCTCGGCGAGCGCATCGACGACACCGGATTCCTCGTTGCCGCGTGGGCGCGCGGGCAGCTCAAGCAGGAGCTCGTGAAGCTCGGCTGGCCCGCCGAGGACCTCGCCGGGTACACGCCCGGCACCCCGCACGACATCGACCTCGCCGAGGACGGCTGGCACCTGCGCGACTACCAGCGCAAGGCCGTCGACAACTTCTTCGACGGCGGCTCGGGCGTCGTCGTGCTGCCCTGCGGCGCGGGCAAGACGCTCGTCGGCGCGGGCGCGATGGCCACGGCGAAGACGACCACGCTGATCCTGGTCACGAACACCGTCTCCGCCCGGCAGTGGCGCGACGAGCTGCTGCGCCGCACCTCGCTCACCCCCGAGGAGATCGGCGAGTACTCCGGTCAGGTGAAGGAGGTCAAGCCGGTCACGATCGCGACCTACCAGATCCTCACCGCGAAGCGGAAGGGCGAGTACGCGCACCTCGCGCTGCTCGACGCGCTCGACTGGGGCCTCGTGGTCTACGACGAGGTGCACCTGCTGCCCGCGCCCGTGTTCAAGCTCACGGCCGAGCTGCAGGCCCGCCGCCGACTCGGCCTCACCGCCACGCTCGTGCGCGAGGACGGCCGGGAGGGCGACGTGTTCTCGCTGATCGGGCCGAAGCGCTTCGACGCACCGTGGAAGGAGATCGAGGCGCAGGGCTTCATCTCCCCCGCCGCCTGCTACGAGGTGCGCATCGACCTGCCGCAGTCGGAGCGGCTCGCCTACGCGGCCTCCGCCGACGACGAGCGCTACCGGCTCGCCGCCACCGCTCCGGCCAAGCTCGACGTCGTGCGCGAGCTGGTCGCGAAGCACGCCGGCGAGCGCATCCTCGTGATCGGCCAGTACCTCGACCAGATCGAGGAGCTCTCCGAGGCGCTCGGCGCGCCGCAGCTGACCGGTGCCACGCCGGTCGACGAGCGCGAGCGCCTGTTCCAGGAGTTCCGCGACGGCACCACGCAGGTGCTCGTGGTCTCGAAGGTCGCGAACTTCTCGGTCGACCTGCCCGAGGCGACCGTCGCGATCCAGGTGTCGGGCTCGTTCGGCTCGCGCCAGGAGGAGGCGCAGCGCCTCGGCCGGCTGCTGCGGCCGAAGGAGTCGGGCCTGTCGGCGAACTTCTACACGCTGGTCTCGCGCGACACGGTCGACCAGGACTTCGCGCAGAACCGCCAGCGCTTCCTCGCCGAGCAGGGCTACAGCTACACCATCCTCGACGCGCACGCGCTGGCCGCGTAACCGCGCCCGCTACGCCCGCCGGTAGCGCAGGAACACGAGGTCGCCCGACGGGAGGGCGTGCACGAGTCGCATCCGCCGGATGCCCTCGTCGGCGTGCCTCACGATGCGCGGGCCGTCGCCGCCCACGAGCACCGGGCCGAGCGTGAGGCACAGCTCGTCGACGAGGCCCGCGTCGAGCAGGTCGCCGAACAGGCTCGGCCCGCCCTCGCAGAGCAGGTCGCCGTGCCCGAGGTGCGCGAGCGCGTCGACGGCCTCGCGCAGGTCGACGGCGTCGTCGCCGGCCACGAGCACGTCGGCCACGTCGGCGAGCGCGGCACGGCGGTCGGGGGGCGAGGCGGCGTGGGTCACGACGATCGGGCGCTCCGGGGCGTCGGCGAAGATCGGGTCGGATGCCGCGAAGGCGAGGCTCGACGACACGATCGCGAGTCGCGGGTGCGGCGTCCTCCCGTTCGCCCGCCGCCAGGCCGCGTTCTCGGGCCCGAGCCGCAGCGCGCCGTAGCCCTCGTGGCGGAGCGTGCCACCCGCGACGAGCACCACGTCGGCGAGGGAGCGGAGCACGCCCATGAGCTGCTGGTCGTCCTCGGCGCCGAGTCCGCCCGAGCGGCCGTCGACGGTCGCCGCCCCGTCGAGGCTCGACACGAAGTTGACCCGCAGGCCCCCGCCCTCGGCGTACGCGTAGGCGTCGAGCATGGCATCGCGGTCGATCATCGGGCGACCTCCTCGGGCAGGTCGGGCGTCGCCGGCATGTTGTGGACGAGCGGGCCCGCGGGCACCCGCCAGCCGAGGATCGCCTCGGTCATGCGCATCGCGTCGACGGTCTCGCGCACGTTGTGCACGCGGACGACCCGGGCGCCCTGCGTCACGCACCAGACGGCGGCCGCGAGCGACCCGGCGACGCGGTCGCCGCGGTCGCGCGCGAGGGTCTCGCCGATGAAGTCCTTGTTCGACAGCGCGACGAGGGTCGGATGCCCCAGCGCGACGATCTCCCCGAGGCGCCGGGTCAGCTCGAGCGAGTCGGTCGTGTGCTTGTTGAGGTCGTGACCGGGATCGACGATGATGCGCTCGGGCGGCACGCCGCGCTCGAGCGCGAGGTCCACCCGGCGGCGCAGGAAGTCGGCGACCTCGGTCACGACGTCCCCGTAGGCGGGCGCGGGATGCGGCGTGCGCGGCGCCGCGAGACTGTGCGTGATCACGATCGTCGCGTCGCTGTCGGCGACCACGTCGGCCATGCGCGGGTCGTGGATGCCCGTCGTGTCGTTGATGACGTGCGCACCGGCGTCGATCGCGGCGCGGGCGACGTCGGGCTGGAACGTGTCGACCGAGATGCCCCCGGCACCGGCGAGCTGGGCGACCACCGGCACCACCCGATCGATCTCCTCGTCGACGGAGATCGCGGGTCCGGGTGCGAACTTCGCCCCGCCCACGTCGACCCAGTCCGCGCCGTCGGCGTACGCGGCGAGCGCCGCCCCGACCGCGGCGTCGAGCGCGAACGTCGCTCCGCGGTCGTAGAACGAGTCGGGCGTGCGGTTGACGATGGCCATGACGACCACCCGTCGGGCGAAGTCGATCTCGCGGCCGGCGATCCGGCGCACGGCGTGCGCGCTCACGCGCCGATCGCCTCGAGCGGCACGTCCGGGTCGGCGAGCGCTGCCGGGTCGACCGGGGCGCCCGAGCGGATCAGCCGCTGCACCTGTTCGTTCACGTCCCACACGTTCACGTTCATGCCCGCGACCACACGGTCGTCGGCCACCCGGAAGGCGAGGAACTCGCGCCCCGGCAGGTCGCCGCGCACCACGAGCTCGGCGCCGCCGGCGAGCGACGCGTACCCCGAGTACTCCATGCCGAGGTCGTACTGGTCGGTGAAGAAGTAGGGGATCTCGTCGTACGTCACGCGTTCCCCGGCGAGCGCCCGCCCCGCGGCAGTGCCGGAGGCGTCGGCGTTGCCCCAGTGCGCCACGCGCAGGTGCGTACCGACGGTCGGCGAGAAGACACTGGCCACGTCGCCCGCCGCGAAGACCCCGGGCGCGCTCGCGGACAGGTGCGCGTCGACCACGATGCCGTCGTCGACGGTGAGGCCGGCGGATGCCGCGAGCTCGACGTTCGGCACCGCGCCGATGCCGAACACGACCACGTCGGCCGGCACCTCCTCCCGGGAGCCGAGCACGACCGCCGACACGGCGCCGTCGCCGCGCAGCGCGGTCACGTCGGCGCCCATGCGGAGGTCGACGCCGTGCTCGCGGTGCAACCCGGCGAACACCTCGCCGAGCTGCGGGCCGATCTCGCGGGCGAGCGGCACGTCGCCGTGGCCGAGCACCGTCACCTCGTTGCCGTACGTGCGGGCGGCCGCGGCGACCTCGAGGCCGATCCAGCCGGCCCCCACGACGACCACGCGACGGTCGCCGCCGGAGATCGCGTCGCGCAGCGCGGTCGACTCGGCGAGGGTGCGCAGGTGGTGCACGCCGTCGAGGTCGGCGCCGTCGCCGGCGAACCGGCGCGCGCGGGCGCCGGTCGCGAGCAGGAGGCGCCGGTAGCCGAGGCGGTCGCCGGAGGCGAGCGTCAGCTCACGGGCATCCGTGTCGAGGCCCACCGCCTCGGAGCCGGTGCGCACGTCGACGTCGTGCTCGGCGTACCAGGCCGCGTCGTGGGGGAAGATCGCGTCGGCGGCATCCGACCCCTGCAGGTAGCCCTTCGACAGGGGCGGCCGCTCGTGCGGCAGCAGCGGTTCGCCGGCGACCAGCGCGAGCTCCCCGTCGAACCCCGCCTCGCGTGCCGCGCCGGCCGCCCGGGCCGCCGCGAGTCCGCCGCCCACGATGATCACTCGCCCGGTGCTCGCCATGAGCCGAGTCTTCCACGCGGCGGTTCGCGGCGCACCGGCGGGGCCCGGATGCACGGCGGATGCAGGGCGCGCACATGGCCGGCGCGCGGCCCCGCCACAGCCGCCCGTCGACGGGCATTCGACGGACTCACAGGCAAGTTCCAGTGAATGCGCAGATACTGGGGGCATGAGCGACGGACCACGCATCCTGATCGTCGACGACGAGCCGAACATCCGCGACCTGCTGACCACGAGCCTGCGCTTCGCGGGCTTCGCCGTGCGCGCGGTCGGCAACGGCGCGCAGACCATCTCCGCGGTGATCGAGGAGGAACCCGACCTCATCATCCTCGACGTCATGCTGCCCGACATGAACGGCTTCGGCGTCACCAAGCGCCTCCGCTCGGCCGGGTACACGGCGCCGATCCTCTTCCTCACCGCCAAGGACGACACCGAGGACAAGATCACCGGCCTCACGGTCGGCGGCGACGACTACGTCACCAAGCCGTTCAGCCTCGACGAGATCGTCGCGCGCATCCGCGCGATCCTCCGCCGCACCATGCACGCCGACGAGGACGCCGTGATCCGCACGGGCGAGCTCACCATGGACCAGGACACGCACGAGGTGCTCGTCGGCGACGTGCCGATCGAGCTCTCCCCCACCGAGTTCAAGCTGCTGCGGTACCTCATGCTGAACCCGAACCGCGTGCTGTCGAAGGCGCAGATCCTCGACCACGTGTGGGAGTACGACTTCAACGGCGACGCGGGCATCGTCGAGAGCTACATCTCGTACCTGCGACGCAAGCTCGACCAGCACTCGAGCGAGCCGCTGATCCAGACCAAGCGAGGCTTCGGGTACATGCTCAAGGCCTCCAAGGCCTGACTCAGGTACGCGCACGTAGACTCGCGGCGCCATGCATCAGACACTCACCGACCGTTGGAGCCGCATCTCGCTGCGCTCCAAGATCACGGGCGTGACGGTGCTGATGCTGACGCTCGGCCTGCTCGTCTCGGGCGTCGGCACGATGACGATGCTGCGCAGCTGGGTCGAGGACCAGCAGGACAAGAAGCTCGTCGCGATCGCGCGCGGCGAGCTGTCGAAGTACTTCGTCGGCGGCGACGCGGGCGACACCCTCGACGGCGAGGACCTGCGGCTCGACACGACCGACGACGTGTTCATCGCGATCTACGACGGCGAGGGCGAGTTCGTCGCCCACAACTGGCTGCTGCACGACCGCGACTCGTGGCCCGAGATCCCCGCGCAGCTCACGGTGTCGGACGTCTCGCTCCTGAACGCCGGCACGAGCGGCTACACGGTGCGCACGCTGCACGACGTGAACGGCGACCCGAACTTCCACGCCATCACGCTGGTCGCAAACGCCGACAACCACGGCAACTTCGCACCCGTGCTCGTGGCCGTCTCGATGACCGAGTCGCGCAACCTGCTCGCGGCGTACCTCACGATCTTCCTCGGCTTCGGCATCGGCGTGGTGCTGGTCGGCGCACTGCTCACGCGGATGCTCGTGACCACGACCTTCCTGCCGCTGCGCGAGGTGGAGCACACCGCGGCGGCGATCGCCGACGGCGACTTCAGCCAGCGCCTCGGCGGCGCGACCCCGAACACCGAGGTCGGGCGCCTGAACCGGTCGCTCAACACGATGCTGAACCGCATCGACCGCGCGTTCCGCGACCGCGCCCGCACGATCGAGCAGATGCGTCGCTTCGTGGGCGACGCCTCACACGAGCTGCGCACCCCGCTCGTGTCGGTGCGCGGCTACGCCGAGCTCTACCGCATGGGCGCGCTGCAGTCGCCCGACGAGGTGGGCCAGGCGATGGATCGCATCGAGAAGGAGGCGATCCGCATGGGCGGGCTCGTCGAGGACCTGCTCGAGCTCGCGCGCCTCGACGAGACCAAGCCGCTCACGCTCGCGCAGGTCGACCTCGTACCGCTCGCGCGCGATGCGGCGCTCGACGCGATGGCCATCTCGCCCGCGCGCACGGTGTCGGTCGTCGCCCGCGGCATCGACGGCGACGAGACGACGGATGCCACGAGCCTGCCCTCGCGCACGCAGGACACGTCCGACGCGCGGCCGTCGACCGGCTCGGGGCCGATCGCGTTCGCAGGCGCGACGCTCGCGCGGTTGCGCCGTCGGCCGCGGCGCGGCGTCGCCCCCGAGGCATCCGCCGCCGAGCCCGAGCCGCTCTTCGATCTCGAGGGCAACGAGCCGGAGCCGCGCGAGGAGACGTCGGACGCGGTGCCCGCGATCGTCATGGCCGAGGAGAACAAGCTCCGCCAGGTGATCACCAACCTCATGGCGAACGCGATGCGCTTCACGCCCGACGACAGCCCGATCGAGATCGTCGTCTCGACCGACCGGTCGAGCGAGTCGGCGACGGTCGAGATCGTCGACCACGGCGAGGGCATCCCGCCGCAGATCCGCGAGAAGATCTTCCAGCGCTTCTGGCGCGCCGACACCTCGCGCACGCGCGAGACCGGCGGCTCGGGCCTCGGCCTCGCGATCGTCGCGTCGATCGTCGCCGCGCACAACGGCACCGTCGGGGTGACCGAGACGCCCGGCGGCGGCGCGACCTTCCGCGTCACCCTGCCGCTCGCCGACTCGGCGCGCGCGCCGCGGTCGCTCGACGCGCCCGCCTGACACGCGCACCTCGCCCGGCCCGTCCGCTCGGGTAGGACGGCGCTTTTCAGGAGTGCCGGCAGAGCCAGGTGCGGATCAGTGCGCGGGGTGCGGTTTTCGTGCAGCATCCGTGCAGATCGAGCGGATGTCGCGCTGGAATCTCCCAGCCGGTCAATCCGGCTCCTGAAAAGCGCCGTCCCTCCACAGGGTGGGGCGGGTGTGGGGCGGATGCCTCTGGGTCACGGCGGCCGGGCGGTGGCGCGTTGTGCGACCTAGCGTCGGTCGCACCGAACGAGAGGATGCGACCATGACCACGTTCCACGTCGACAGCGACCAGGTGCTGACCACCGCGTCGGCCGCGCAGGCCACGATCGAGCGGCTGATGGCCGACACCGCCGGGCTCAACGCCCAGTTGACCGGGCTGCAGGGCGCCTGGTCGGGGCAGGCGTCGGCGGCGTTCCAGTCCGCCGTCGCGGAGTGGCGCGCCGTGCAGCAGTCCGTCGAGCAGACGCTCGCGGGCGTGCAGCAGGCGCTCGGCGCGGCCGGCTCGCGCTACGCCGAGGTCGAGCAGGCGAACGCGGCGCTGTTCGTGCGCTGAACCACTGGATGCTCGGTGGTCAGGCGCGCTCGGCGAGGGCCGCGCTCGCCCGGGCGGCCGCGTCGGCGATCGCCCAGGCGTCGGCGGTGACGAGCTCGCCGTCGGCGACGACCGTTCGGCCGCCGGCCAGCAGGCGCGACAGCGGCGGCAGCGAACCGAGGCCGAGGGCCGCGACCGGGTCGGTGATGCCGGCGTGCTCGACGCCGTCGATGCGCCAGAGGGCGAGGTCGGCGAGCTTGCCGGGCTCGATCGAGCCGAGCTCGTGCTGCCTGCCGAGCACGCGTGCGCCGCCGATCGTGGCCAGGCGCAGCGCGGTGCGCACGTCCATCGCCCCGGCGCCGTCGCGCAGGCGCGCGAGCAGCACGGCCTGGCGGATCTCGTCGCCGAGCCGACCCGACTCGTTCGACGCCGCACCGTCGACGCCGAGGCCGACCGGCGCCCCGGCGGCGACGAGCGCACGCACGGGCGCGATGCCGGCGGCGAGCCGCGCGTTCGACGACGGGCAGTGCGCGACCCCGGTGCCGGTGTCGGCGAACCGCCGCACGTCGGCGTCGTCGAGGTGCACGCAGTGCGCCATCCACACGTCGTCGCCGAGCCAACCGAGCGACTCGAGGTAGCCCGCGGGCGAGGTGCCGAAGCGCTCGCGGCAGAACGCCTCCTCCTCCACGGTCTCCGCGCCGTGCGTGTGCAGTCGCACGCCGAGGTCGCGCGCGAGCACGGCCGACTCGCGCAACAGGTCGGCGGTCACCGAGAACGGCGAGCAGGGCGCGGCGGCGATGCGCACCATCGACGAGAACCCGTCGTCGTGGTAGGCGTCGACGGCTGCGCGAGTGGCCGCCAGGGCGGCATCCGTCGTCTCGACCGCGAAGTCGGGCGGCAGGCCGCCCGCGCTGCGCCCGAGGTCCATCGAGCCGCGCGTCGCGTGCAGGCGGATGCCGACCTCCGACCCGGCCTCGACGATCGCGCCGACCAGGTCGCCGCCGCCCGCCGGGAACACGTAGTGGTGGTCGGCGAGGGTCGTGCAGCCCGAGCGCGCGGCCACGGCGAGCGCACCGGCGGCCCCGGCCCGCACCAGGTCGGCGTCGATGCGCGACCACATGGGGTAGAGCGCGACGAGCCAGTCGAAGAGGATCTCGTCCTGCGCGAACCCGCGCGTGAGCCACTGGTACAGGTGGTGGTGGGTGTTCACGAGGCCGGGCGTGAGCAGGTGGCCACGCCCGTCGATGCGCTCGTGAGCGGATGCCGCGAGCTCACCGGGCACGGGCCCCGCGCCGACCGCGGTGATGCGGTCGCCGTCGACGACCACGTACCCCCGGGCGTGCTCGGTACCGGCCGCGTCCACGGTCGCTACGTGGCATCCGTCGATCACCACCCGGCGTGCCGCACCGGCCGGCGCGGCCGCCATCAGACCAGCCCGGTGTAGTGGTCCCACGCGGGCCCGGCGTCGGGCGCGTCGTCGCGGGTCACGGTCGCCTGGATCAGCCCGTACGGCCGGTCGTCGGCGTGGAACACCTCGTTGTCGTTGTCGATGCCGAAGGGCGCGAGGTCGTAGAGGAAGTGGTGCTTGTTCGGCGCCGACATGCGGATCTCGACGATCTCGGGATACGCCTCGAGCACCGCGCTGCCCATCGCGTAGAGCGTCTGCTGCAGCGCGAGCGAGTGGACGTTCGCGAAGCGCTCGACCATGACGGCCTTCACCCCGTCGTACACGGCGTTCCAGTCGACGTCGGTCGTGCCGAACCGCCAGCTCGCGACGAGCGAGGTCGCCATGATGCGGTCGTTCGTCGGCTGGAGCACCGTGTACTCGTCCTCGAGGAAGCCGTGGAACTCCGAGCCGGTCGACTTCAGGATCACGAGGTCCTTGAACCCGCCGGTCACCCACGCCTGCTGCGCCTCGCCCGACCCCGCGACGGTGACCGACGCGAGGCGCACCTCCGTCCCGTTGCGCGTCCAGGTGTGGTCGTGCTCGGCGCCGTCCACGACGACGCGGTCCCACGCGTACTCCTCGATCTCGACGCGGGCGGATGCCACGGGCTCCACGTCATCCACGAAGTGCCGCGCGAGCGCGAGGCCGTACCCCTCGAGCTCCGCCAGGCCGTGCAGCTTCGCGTACGCGTACGCGGTCTGCTTCTGCGTGTCGGTGGGCAGCACGTTGCCCTGGTCGCCCTCGAGGTGCGCGGCCGCGAAGTCGCCGCGCAGCGCGGTCGACACGTTCACGTCGCGGATCTCGTGTCGTGGACTGTCGCGCACGATGCGCACGATGCGGTTCTCCGCCTTGCCGTACCGGTCGTCGCCGAGGATGATCGCCATCTGCTGCTCCTGTGTTCGTTCGGTGATTCGGATGCGTGGTCGGGAGTTCGGGTCAGTCGGTCGAGGTCGTGCTCGCGAGCCGCCAGACGCGGTCGCGCGAGAACGGCAGCTCGTAGCCGCGCACGCCGATCGCGCGGCGGATCGCATTGCCGAGCGCCGCGGCGACGGGGTTGTACGGGCTCTCGCTCATCGACTTCGCGCCGAAGGGACCGAGGTCGTCGCTCGTGGCGGCGAACAGCACCTCGGTGTCGGGCACGTCGGCCATCTGCGGCACGCGGTAGAGGCGGAACACGGGCGTCGTCACCCGCCCCTCGTCGAGCATGACCTCCTCGTAGAGCGCGCCGCCGATGGCCTGGGCGACGCCGCCCTCGACCTGGCCGCGGCACTGCTCCGGGTTCATGACCGTGCCCGCATCGGCCGCCTGGATCGACTGCAGGATGCGCACGGTGCCCGTGCGCACGTCGACCGCGACCCGGAACGCCTGCACGTTGTAGGCGAGCGAGCGCCGGTCGCCGTACTCGGCGCCGCGCGCGAACGCGCCCTCCGGCGAGCGGTGCTCGTCGGGCACGGCGGCGACGAGCTCATCGAAGCCCACACGCAGTGCGTCGGGCCCCGCTCCCGCGAGCGCCCCGTCCCGGTCGAGCACGACCTCCTCGGGGGTGTACCCCGCGACCTCCGCGGCCGCCGCGACCAACACCTCGCGCAGTGCGAGCGCCGCCGCGTGCAGCGCCTTGCCGGCGACCGTCGTGCCTGCCGACGCGAACGCGCCCGTGTCGTGCGTCGCGGCGTCCGTGTCGGACTGGTGGATCACGATGCGGTCGACGCCGGTGCCGAGGTCGCTCGCGACGATCTGCGCGTGCACGGTCGTGGTGCCGTTGCCGAACTCGCTCGTGCCGACGCCGAGACGCACCGTGCCGTCGGGCCGCAGGGTCACCGTGGTCTCGGAGACGTGTCCGCGCGGTGCCATGGTCGCGATCATCGACGCGGCCATGCCCTCGCCGACGCGCCACTGCGGGCCGTCGGGCGCGGCGACCCCGTTGCCGCGCCGCAGCGCCTGCTCGGCCAGGTCGAGGCACTGGTCGAGCCCGTAGCTGCCGTGCACGAGCTCGGCCTCGGGCTCGTCGTGCCACGCGAACGGCGGCTCGCCGTCGCGGATCACGTTGCGCCGGCGCAACTCGAACGGGTCGATGCCGAGCTCGAGTGCGAGCTCGTCGAGCGCCGACTCGACCCCGAAGATCACCTGCCCGAGCCCGTAGCCGCGGAATGCACCCGACGGCGGGTTGTTCGTGTAGACCGCCTCGGCGTCGACGCGCTTGACCGGGCTGCGATAGAGCGAGATCGACTCGGAGCAGGCGTGGAACATGACGCCGCGCGAGTGGTTGCCGTACGCACCCGTGTCGCTCAGCACGTCGATGTGCATGGCGGTGAGCACGCCGTCGCGGGTCGCACCGAGCCGCACGCCGACGCGCATCGGGTGCCGCAGCGTCGTGCGCGTGAACTCCTCGGTGCGCGTGAGCTCCCACCCCACCGGACGGCCGAGCCGCAGCGCGGCCACCGCGACGAGGTCCTCGGTGAGCAGCTCCTGCTTGCCGCCGAAGCCGCCGCCGACGCGGCCGGTGTGCACGCGTACGCGCTCGGGCGGCAGGTCGAGCAGGCGTGCGAGCTCGTCACGGGCGAGGAACGGCACCTGCGTGCTCGTGCGCACCACGATTCGGCCGTCGTCGTCCGGCCAGGCGATGCTGCCGTGGGTCTCGAGCTGGGCGTGGCTCTGCCGCTGCGTCTGCCAGGTGCCCGAGACGGTGACGTCGGATGCCTGGAGGGCGGCGTCCACGTCGCCGCCGTAGCCCGCGTGCAGCGCTGCGATCACGTTGCGGTCGGCCTCGTCGACGCGGTCGTCGGGCGTGCGCCCGGGGTGGATCACCGGTGCGCCCGGCTGCCGCGCGGCATCCGGATCGAACACCGCCGGGAGCTGCTCGTACTCGACCCGGAGCGCCCGGCAGCCCGCCTCGGCGGCCGCGGCGCTCGTCGCGATGACCGCGGCGACGCGCTGGCCGACGAAGCGCACGACGTCGTCGAGCATGCGCGTGTCGTCGGGGTCGTCGGTGCGGTGCTCGTGCCGGCCGGTGGAGTAGCGGGTCGCGGGCACGTTCGCGTGCGTGAGCACGAGTTCGACGCCGTCGATCGCCTCGGCGGCGGTCGTGTCGATCGACACGATGCGGGCGTGGGCGTGCGGCGAACCCAGCACGCGCAGGTGCAGCATCCCCTCGACCGTGGTGTCGAAGGTGAACGGCTCGGTGCCGGTCACGACGCGGCGGGCGGCGGGCGGATGCACCGAGCTGCCCACGGCCGAGCCCGGCGCCGCGGCGGTCGGCGTGCCGGTCGACCCCAGGTTGCGCGCGCCGGCACCGGCGGCGACGCCCGCGTGGATCGACTCGCGGATGCTCCGGTACCCCGTGCACCGGCAGAGGCTGCCCTTCATGCGCCGGGGCAGGTCGTCGAGGTCGTCCTCGTCGAGGGTCGAGGCGGTGACGACCATGCCCGCCGTGCAGAACCCGCACTGGAAGCCGAAGTGGTCGACGAACGCCTCCTGCATCGGGTGCAGCGCGTCCGGGGCGCCGAGCCCCGCGACGGTCGTGACCTCCGCGCCGTCGGCGCGATGCGCGGGCGTGATGCACGAGTGCACCGGCACGCCGTCGACGAGCACCGCGCACGCGCCGCAGTCGCCCGCGTCGCAGCCCTTCTTCACCTCGAAGTGCGCGTGCTCGCGCAGGTAGGTGCGCAGCGACTGGCCGGCACGCGGCTCGCCCTGCTCGGGGTGCCCGTTCACGGTGACGTTCATGCGGCCAGCTCCTCGCGCACGTCCTCGAGCAGCGCGACGCTCACGGCGCGCCGCCAGTCGGCGGTGCCGAGCGGGTCGGTGTAGTAGCCGGTCACGCCCTCGACGGCGCGGCGCAGCGTCGCCGCGTCGGGCAGCCGATCGTAGCGCAGCACGGTCGGCCGCTCGGTCGCGGCCGTGATCACGAGGGTCGCCGCTCCGTCCGCGTCGACGCGCCCGGTGAGCACCGCCCCCGAGCGGCCGAGCTCGGCGAGCGCGACCTTGCGGAACGCGGTGCGGGCGCCGAGCGCGTGCGCGGGCAGGTCGATCGCGCGCAGCACCTCGCCCGCGGCCAGCGCGTTCGTGCCGTTGCCGGTCACGAGGTCGGCGACGGACCGCCGGTACTCGCCGCCGTCGGGCCTCCAGACGAGGGCGTCCCCGTCGAGCGTGGCGCAGAGCGACACCATGCCCGCCGCCGCGAACGACCGGCAGACGTTGCCGCCGACGGTCGCGGCGTTCCAGATCTTGAACGAGGCGAGCAGCGCGTTCGCGCAGTGGGCGACGAGCGGACGCGCCGGCCAGGCCGCTCCCGCGGCGTGCGCGACCAGCTCGGCGATGGTGCAGGTCGCGCCGATGCGCAGCCCGCCATCGCGCTCCTCGATGCTCGGCCAGCCCATGCCGGTGAGGTCGACGAGGCCCGTCGTGCCGACCTGCGGTTCGGAGTACAGCCAGGTGCCGCCCGCGACGAACCGCTCGCCCGGTGCGAGCGCGAGGTCGTCGCGCGTGGCGGCGCGCCGGTAGGCGACGACGGTCTCGAGATCCACGGCCGCCGCCTCAGTGCGCGGCGGGCGCGGTCGGGGCGGGAACGGCGACGGCGTCGGCGCCCGGGACGGTGCGGTGGATCGGGCCGGTGCGATGGATCGGGCCGGTGCGATGGATTGGGCCGGTCGTCTCGCGCAGCGGTCGACCGGAGGCACCGGTGCGGGCGGCGACGACCTCGGCGAGGATCGACAGCGCGGTCTCGGCCGGGGTCGCGGCGCCCAGATCGAGCCCGATGGGCGAGTGCAGGCTTGCGAGGGCCGCGTCGCCGACTCCCGCCTCGCGCAGCAGCCGCATCCGCTCGTCGTGGGTGCGCCGCGAGCCGAGTGCTCCGACGAAGGCGACGGGCCGTTCGAGGGCGGCGGCGAGTACGGGCACGTCGGTGCGTGCGTCGTGGCCGAGCACGACGACGACCGTGCGCTCGTCGGTGACCGTGGCCGCGAGGTGCTCGACGGGGCGCGCGACGACCACCTCGTTGGCGTGCGGGAAGCGCTCGGGGGTCGCGAACACGGGCCGCTGGTCGCACACGGTGACGCGGTAGCCGAGCGACGTCGCCGCGGCGGCGAGCGCGTCGCCGAACGCGATCGCGCCGTAGACGAGCAGCCTCGGCGGGGCGAGCCGGCTCTCGACGAACAGGCGCAGCACGGTCTCGCCGCAGTCGACGTCGACGAGGCCGGTGCGGCCGGATGCCACGGTGCGATCGACCTCGGCCCGCACGCGCTCCGCGCGCACGTGGCCGAGCCCGGCGGCGTCGAGGTCGGCGTCCGTGATCGACGCGTCGCCCCCGGCGGGCAGCACGCGCCCGACGAGCGATGCCGGCCCCGCGACCACGACGGCGACGCCAGCGTCCGAGCCGGCGAGCGCGCGCCGGAACGGCTCGCCCGCGGCATCCGCCCCGGCCCCGCCCGGGAACGGCTGCACGAACACCTCGAGCTCGCCGCCGCAGCTGAGACCCACGGCGAACGCGGTCTCGTCGTCGATGCCGAACCGCTCGGTGTGGGCCGTGCCGCCGTCGAGCGCGAGTGCGCAGAGTTCGAACACCGCACCCTCGACGCAGCCGCCCGAGACGCTCCCGGCGACGCTGCCGCCGGCGTCGACGAGCATCGACGTGCCCACGGGGAGCGGCGCGGAGCCGCGGATCGCGGTCACGGTCGCGAGCGCGAAGGCCTCCCCCCGGCCGAGCCGGCCCACCACGTCCTGCGCCAGTTCGAGCATCGAGACCTCACTTCGTGCGGTGCGCGGGGCCGTGCCCGCGCGGATCGTGTGATCGTATGCGGCACGCGTTAACCCGGTGTTTCGATCCTGCCCCCATCCGGCGACGAGCGCACCCCGTGCCGCTCCGCGCACCCGCTGCCGACCACGCCGGCACCACGCCCGCAACCGGCGCGAAATGCGGCACTGTTAGCGTCGGCCGTGGAGGAGACATGCCCGATACCCCACTCCACGACCTCGTCGTGCTCGCCGATCAGGCACTCGTCGACGGCCGGTTCGGCCCCGCCGAGGTCGCCGTCGACGACGGCGTGATCGCCGCCGTGGCGCCCGCCGGCACCGGCCTGCGCGGCCGCGAGACCGCCCGCGTCGACGACGGGCGCGTGCTGCTGCCGGGCATCGTCGACGCCCACGTGCACGTCAACGAGCCCGGCCGCACGGAGTGGGAGGGCTTCGACACGGCGACCCGCGCGGCGGCGGCCGGCGGTGTGACGACGATCGTCGACATGCCGCTGAACAGCATCCCGCCGACGATCGACCCCGACGCGCTGCGCGTCAAGCGCGCGGCCGCCGCACCGGCGGCGCACGTCGACATCGGGTTCTGGGGCGGCGCGGTGCCCGGGAACCTGGGCGGGCTGCGCCCGCTGCACGACGCCGGCGTGTTCGGCTTCAAGGCGTTCCTCTCGCCGTCGGGCGTCGATGAGTTCCCGCCGCTCGACGCCGCCGGCCTCGACGCGGCGCTCGACGAGCTCGCCGCGTTCGACGGGCTGCTCATCGTGCACGCCGAGGACCCGTCCGTGCTCGACGCGCACGCCAACGACGGCGGGCCGAGCGCAGCCCGGTTCGCCGAGTCGCGGCCGCCCGAGGCCGAGCTCGCCGCCGTGCGACGGGTCATCGACGGCATCCGGCGCACCGGTGGGCGCGCGCACGTGCTGCACGTGTCATCCGCTGCCGTGCTGCCGCTCATCGCCGAGGCGAAGGCCGAGGGGCTGCGCCTCACCGCCGAGACCTGTCCCCACTACCTCACGCTCGACCTCGGGCACATCCCCGACGGGGCGACCGCGTTCAAGTGCTGTCCGCCGATCCGCGACGAGGCCAATCAGGACCTGCTCTGGGCGGGGCTCGTCGACGGCACGCTCGACTGCGTGGTGTCCGACCACTCCCCCGCCACGGCGGAGCTGAAGCTCGGCTTCGACGGCGACTTCGGTCGCGCGTGGGGCGGCATCTCCGGGCTGCAGCTCGCGCTCGCGAACGTCTGGACCGAGGCGCGGCGACGCGGCATCGGCCTCGAGCTCGTCGTCGACCGCATGGCGCGGGCGACGGCCGACCTCGTGGGGCTCGCCGCCAAGGGCCGCGTCGCGGTCGGCGCCGATGCCGACCTGGTCGCGTTCGCGCCCGACGCCGGGTTCACGGTCGACGCCGCCGCGCTGCGCCACCGCAATCCCGTGTCGGCCTACGACGGCATGGCGCGCACCGGCGTCGCCGAGCGCGTCTGGCTGCGCGGCACGCCCGTCGACCCCGACGGCCCGCCCGCCGGGCGCCTCCTCGACCGCCCGACCGAACGGAGCACCCGATGACCGCCGACGACCCGACCCCGGACGAAGAGACCCGCGACGACGCCTACTGGATCGCGCAGGCCGTCGAGCTCGCGACCGGCAACGTCGCCGACGGCGGTGGCCCGTTCGGGGCGGTGCTCGTGCGCGACGGGCACCTGCTCGCCGCGGGCGGCAACCGCGTGACCCGCGACCTCGACCCGACGGCGCACGCCGAGGTCTGCGTCATCCGCGAGGCCTGCCGCACGGTGGGCGACTTCTCGCTGGCCGGCGCGACGCTCTACTCGTCGTGCGAGCCGTGCCCGCTGTGCCTCGCGGCCGCGCTGTGGGCGCGCGTCGACCGCGTCGTGTACGCGGCCGACCGCCACGATGCCGCCGACGGCGGGTTCGACGACCGCGAGTTCTACGAGCTGTTCGCGCGCGACCGCGCCACGTGGGACACGCCGGTCGAGCAGCTGCGCCCGGGCGGGTCGACCGTGCCGTTCGACGCGTGGCGCGGCAAGGCCGACCGCACCGACTACTGACCGCACCGACTACTAGCTGCCCCGGTACGTCGAGTAGGCGAACGGGCTGAGCAGCAGCGGCACGTGGTAGTGCTCGGCGGGGTCGTCGATCAGGAAGTCGATCGTCACCTCGGCGTAGAACGTGGGCCGGTCGCCGAAGTACGCGGCCGTGTCGAACACGACGCGGTACCGCCCCGCGGGCAGCTGCTCGGGGCCGAGTGAGCCGACCCGGCCGTCGTCGTCGGTGACACCCGCGCCGACCTCGTGCCAGGTGCCGGCAGCGGATGCCTCGAGCCGCACGCCGACCCCGGCCGCCGGCCGCCCGGTGCCTGCGTCGAGCACGTGCGACGTGACGTGGCTGCGACCGCCGCTCATGCCGCCGCCCCGATCGGCGCGGCCGCGTCGCCGTAGAGCTGCTCCAGCCGCAGCAACGCGATCTGCGCGAGCTGGTCGCCCACGATCGCGAGTTCCTCGGCGTCGTCGAGCTCGATCCGCCGCTGCAACTCGGAGAGGATCTCGGCCCGGCTGCGCCCGGCCGCCCGGATGAGGAACACTCGCCCGAACCGCTCCTCGTACGCCGCGTTGCCCTCGGCGATCGCTCGGGCGAGCGCTTCGTCCGAGGCATCGGCCGACGCCTGCTCGGCCCGCGAGAACGACTGCGCGGTGCCCTGCCCGGTCGGCCGCTCGCCGATGCGCGGGTGGCTCGACATCGCCTCGTCGACCTCGGCGGGTGTCATGCGCCCGGCCGACTCGGCGGCTGCGGCCCGCAGCGCGTCGAACGAGTCGTACGGGGCACGTGCGGCGACCTCGTCGACGAACCGTTCGACGTGCAGGCAGGCCAGGAGGTCGGCCCGGAAGGCGTCTGGCGTGTGCGGCGCTGGCATGTGGTCCACTGTAGTGATGGCAGGTGACGTGCTCGGCGTGGTGCTCGCCGCGGGCGGCGGCAGCCGCATGGGTCGCCCGAAGGCGCTCGTGCGCGAGGCCGACGGCACGCCGTGGGTCGAGCAGGCGGTGCGGATGCTCCGCGCTGCCGGCTGCACCTCGGTGCTCGTCGTGCTCGGAGCCGACGCCGAGACCGCGCGCCCGCTGGTGCCGCGAGACGCGCGGATCGTGGTGCACCCCGCCTGGCACGAGGGCCTCGGCTCGAGCGTTCGCGCCGCGCTCGAGGCGGCCGCCGACGCCACGGCCGACGCCGTGCTGCTCACGCTCGTCGACCTGCCCGGACTGCCCGCGAGCGTCGGCCGCCGGGTGCTCGACGCCGCGGCCGACGACCCGGCCGCATCCCTCGCCCGTGCCGTCTTCCACGGCCGACCGGGCCACCCCGTGCTCATCGGGCGGGCGCACTGGGCCGATCTGGGCGCCGGGTTGCACGGCGATGAGGGCGCGGGCGCCTACCTGCGCGCCCACGGCGCAGCAGCCGTCGAGTGCGGCGACCTCGCCGACGGCCTCGATCGCGACCGCTGAGCGCTCGGCCCGGCGGCGCAGCCCGCCGAGCTCGGCCCGACCGCTCAGCCCGGCGTCTCGACCTCGCCGAGCCGTTCGTACGAGTCGTCGATGCGCGCGATGCGCGTGCGCCCGGCGCGGAGCCCGCCCGCGAGCACCGCACTCGCGACGAGGCTCACGAGGCTCATCGCGCTCGCGTAGCTCGAGAAGGCGCCCGCCCCGTCGACGGGGCACGCGATGACGGTGCCGGCCGCGCCCGCGGCATCCGCCCCCGCCGGGTCGACAATCGCGACCACCTCGGCGCCCGTCTCCGACGCGGCCGTGACGAGTTCCGCGAACCCCGCCGGCCGGCGGCGCAGGCCGACGAGCACGACGACGTCACCGGGTCCGAGGTCGGCCAGCTCCTCCCCGATCGACTGGCCGGGCTGCGGCCCGACGCGCACGCCGGGGCGGCACTGGGCGAGCTGCTCGCGCAAGTGGAGCGCGACCGGGTAGCCGTTGCGGTAGCCGACGACGAGCACCGTGCGCGCCTCGCGCAGCTGCCCGGCGACCCGCTCGAGCACGCCGTCGGCGAGCCCGTCGAGCAGCCGCGCGAGGTTCGCCCGCTCGGCCTCGAGCACGGCGGACACCCCCTCAGGCGCGGTGGCCGGCACGCCCGCATGCCCGAGCGGCGTGCCCGAGCTGCGCAGCGCCCGCACGTGGTCGCGCACCTCGGCCGACCCCGAGAACCCGAGCCGGCGGTACAGCCGGCTCACCGTCGCCTTCGACACCCCGGCCATGCGCGCGACCTCGCTGTCGTTGTACACCGCGAGCTCGCCCGGATGATCGAGCACGAACTCCGCCACGCGCCGCTCCTGCGGCGTGAGCTCGTCGAACGCGCCGTCGATGCGCTCGGCGATCGTGCGGGGCATCCGCTCGGTCATCGGTGCAGCCCGACCCCGTGCGGCTCGGGCGGTGCCGGCGTGACCAGCCGATCGGGTTCGGCGCGCACGCGCTCGGCGACCTCGAGCACCGCCTGCTCGAGTGCGTCGAGTGCGAGCGCCGTGTCGCGCCGGGTCACGGTCTCGTCCGGGTGGTGGCTGATGCCGCCGCGTCCGCACCGCACGAACAGCATCGCGATGTCGGTGACCGCCGAGACGGCCATGCCGTCGTGGCCGGCACGACTCCAGATGCGCATCGGGTCGTCGTCGCCGGTCGAGCGGATGCCTCCGGCGACCGCGTCCTGCAGCCAGTCGGCGCACGGGGTGGCGTCGGCGCGATAGCGCTCGTCGGCGTCGAAGGCGAGCCGACGTCGGCCGGCGATCTCCCGGGCCGTGCGCTCGATCTCGGCCCAGGCCGTGTCGCGCGCCTCGTTCGACTCCGCACGCAGGTCGAGGCTGAACTCCACTCGTCCGGGAATCACGTTGACCCCGCCCGGGTAGGCCTGCAGGTGCCCGACGGTGGCGATCGTGCCCGTGTCGATGCCGATGCGCTCGATCGCGGTGACGAGCTCGCTCGCGCCGACCAGTGCGTCGCGGCGGCGCGCGTAGGGCGTGCCGCCGGCGTGCCCGGCGATGCCCGTCATGGTGAGCGCGAACCTGCGGGCGCCCGCGATCGTCGGCACCACGGCGAGCGCCCGATCGGCGTCCTCGAGGTACGGCCCCTGCTCGATGTGCGCCTCGAGGTAGCCGACGAGCGCCTCGGGGCGGCGCGCGGCGGCGGCGATGCGGCCGGGGTCGAGGCCGAAGTCGATGCTCGCGTCGGCGTAGGTGAGGCCGTCCGCGTCGCGGTACTCCCACCAGTCGGGCGCGAACTCGCCGGCGAGCGCGCGGCTGCCGGCAAGGGCGCTGCCGAACCGGGTGCCCTCCTCGTCGCTGAACGCGACCACCTCGAGCGCGAAGGGCAGCGGCTCGTCGCGGGCCGCGATGCGCGCGGCGACCTCGATCGCGAGCAGCACGCCGAGCATGCCGTCGTACCGACCCGCGTCGCGCACGGTGTCGAGGTGCGAGCCGATCAGGAGCGCGGGCAGGTCGGGCCGCTCGCCCTCGAGCCGGCCGCACTGGTTGCCCGCGGCATCCTGCCAGGTCTCGAGCCCGGCCTCCGCGATCCAGCCGGCCGCGAGCCGGTTGACCTCGCGGTGCTCCGCGGAGAGGTGCACGCGCTCGATCATGCCCGGCGTCGAGGTCACGGTGCCGAGCCGGTCGCAGCGGTCGAGGATGCGTTCGGCGATCGCGAGTGAGCCGGGGCGCAGCCGGTCGCTCATGCGCCGGTCCCCGCGGCGTCGGCGTAGGCGTCGCGCGCGGCGCCGACCCCCGCGCCTGCGGTGACCGCGAACCCCTCGGCACGCAGCACCTGCTCGAGCGCCGCGAGCGTCGTGAGTACCGCGTCGCGGCGGGCGTTGAACCCCATGGTGCCGATGCGCCAGATCTTCCCGTGCAGCGGACCGAAGCTCGTGCCGATCTCGATCGCGAAGTCCTCGAGCAGCGCGCCGCGCACGCGTTCGCCGTCGACGCCGTCGGGAATGAAGACGCCGACGACGTTGTGCATGCGGTGCGCCTGGTCGCCGAACAGCTCCAGGCCCATGGCCGAGACGCCCGCGGCCATCGCCGCGCCGTTGACCCGGTGCCGGTCGATCGCCCGGTCCATGCCCTCGTCGAGCAGCAGGCGGGCGCACTCCCGCGCCCCGTAGAGCATCGAGGTCGCCTCGGTGTGGTGGTTGAGCCGCTTCTCGCCCCAGTAGTCGAGGATCATGCCCAGGTCGAAGTAGTTCGAGCGGATGGGGTCTGCGCGCACGGCGTCGCCCGTCGAACGGATGCCGGCCTCGATGCTCTTGCGCGACTCGATGCGCTCCACCGCCCGCCGCGACAGGCTGATCGGCGCGCTGCCCGACGGCCCGCCGAGGCACTTCTGCAGTCCGGCGGTCGCCGCGTCGAGCCCCCACGCGTCCATCTCGAAGTCGTTGCCGCCGAGCGACGCGGTGACGTCCGTGTAGAACAGCGCACCGTGCTCGGCGCAGATCGCGGCGAGCTCGTCGAGCGGCTGCGCGACCGTGGTGGAGGTGTCGCCGTGCACGACCGCGAGCAGCTTCGGCCGCACCTCGCGCATCGCCTGCTGGATCTGCTCGGGGTCGAACACCCCGCCCCACTCGGTCTCGATCGTGTGCACCTCGGCGCCCGCGCGGCCCGCGATCTCGGCGAGGAGGTGGCCGAACCGGCCGAAGATCGGCACGAGCACCCGGTCGCCCGGCTCGACGAGCGAGACGATCGCCGCCTCGATGCCGGCGCGCGACGTGCCGTCCACGAGCAGCGTGGCCTCGTTGCGGGTGCGGAAGACGCCCCGGTACAGCTCCATGGTCTCGTTCATGTACGCCGTCATCGACGGGTCGTACTGGCCGACGAGCTGGGCCGACATGGCGCGGAGCACGCGCGGGTCGGCGTTGACGGGGCCGGGACCCATGAGCAGGCGGGTGGGCGGGTTGATCGGTGCGGCGCGGATGGCTTCCTCCTGCTGAGTCGAGTGTTTCAGCAGCCAAGTCTACGCAACTGTTGTTTCAGTCGCGTTGCGCGAGCGCCTCCTGCCAGGCGCCCGCCCGGGCGATGAGGTCGAGGTCGCCGCCGCGCGGGCCGACCACGCAGGTGCCGAGCGGGGCGCCGTCGACCGCGAGCCCGGGCATCGAGAGCGCGGGACGGCCGGTGACCCCCGCGACCGCGGTCATGCGCAGCGTGGCGGCGCGCACCGCCTCGATGTCGGCGCCCTCGGCGCCCAGCGCGGGCGCGACCGACGCCGCCGACGGCAGCAGGAGCAGCCCGTCGCCGAGCACGGCGTCGATGTCGCCCCGCGCGGCGTCGAGCTCCTCGATCGCGGCGGCCTCCTGCTCCGCGGTCACCCCCGACGCCCACGCGAACCGCGCGCCCACATCGTCGGCGAGCACGCCCGGGTGCGCCGCGATCCAGGCACCGTGCACGCGCCACGCCTCCGCGGCCTGCGCCGTGCGGAACGCGGCGAAGAGGTCGTCGAGCGGACCGGAGCCGAGCGCGCGCCCGTTGAACTCCCGCACGTCGCATCCCGACCGTCGCAGCGCCGCCACGCCGGCCTCGAACGCCGCGCGCACGCCCGGGCCGAGCCCCTCGAGCAGCCACGGCGCCACGAGCAGCACCGGCGCTCCCGCATCGGTCGGCCCAGCCGCATCCGCCCCCTGCCCTGGACGCGGCAGGCTCGCCCGCGCCGCCGCCTCGAGCGTCGCTCGGTCGCGCGTGAGCCACCCCACCGTGTCGAACCGCGGCGCGAGCGGCAGCACGCCGTCGCGGTCGACGGCACCGTGCGTCGTGCGGAGTCCCCAGAGCCCCTGGTACGACGCGGGCACGCGGATCGACCCGGCCGTGTCGGTGCCGAGCCCGACGTCCGCCTGGCCGAGCGCGACGGCGGCAGCCGGCCCGCTCGTCGAGCCGCCCGAGATCGCACCGGGCACGGCGGGGTTCGGCGGCGTGCCGTACGCCGGGTTGCGCCCCGCGATGCTGTACGCGAACTGGTCGGTGCGCGCGATGCCCCGCACCGAAGCTCCCGCGACCCGCAGCGCCTCGACCGCGGCGGCCGATCGCGACTCGACCGGGGCCGCGGCGAGGTACTCCGGCACTCCCGCGCCGATCGGATGCCCCGCCACGGCGAAGACGTCCTTCACCGCGACCGTCCGCCCGTCGAGCGCGCCCGACCCGCTCGCCGGCAGCAACGGGTCGCCCACCACGCGCCAGATGCGCCGGTCGAGCGCCGGCGCAGGTGCCGTGACGTGCGCTGCCGCGACCCGCCAGCGGCCGTCGCGGCGGCGCCAGAGCTGGCTGACCACGCCCCGGCCACCCGCCGCGGGCGCGTTCTCGACGACGACGTGCGCCGCGCCCTCGGCCACGGGCAGCACCCGCACGCCGGTCACCCGCCGCCCGGCCGCACCGCCTCGCCGGCCGCGGAACCGCGTGATCGCGTCCCGGCCGACGAGCAGCCCCGAGGCATCCGCCCGCACCATCTCGTCACCCGGCTCGAACCACTCGCGCAGCGCGTCGAGATCGTCGGCCATGAGCGCCGCCTCGTACCCCAGCACGGCCTCGACGAGCCCCTCGGGCGCAGCCCCGCCGCCGGCGACGTGCACCGGCACGCCCGGCGCCTCAGCCACGGCGCACCTCGCGGAAGTCGGCGGTGCGGATGCGGGCGTGCACGCCCTTCACGAGGTCGACGACCTGCGAGATGTCGAAGTCGGTCGCCGCGCTGAGGTACGCGAGCGCGAGGTGCGGGGCCATGCCGTAGCGGGCCCCGAGCAGCGCGACGGCGCGCCGCACGCAGTCCTGCATCGCGACGTCGAGGGCCTCGTCCATGCCGGTCGGCACGAGGTACTCGCTCGTCTCGGCGAGCGGGGCGGCGACGTCGCCGAACTCGCGCACGGCATCCTCGCGCGCGACGACGTCGAACCGGATCGTGCCGCGCAGCGACGCCTCGAGCGCCGTCAGCGCCACCTCGCCGTCGCCCTGCGCGAAGTGCGGGTCGCCGAGGTACGCGAGCGCGCCCGGCACCTGCACGGGCAGGTAGAGCGACGCCCCCTCGGTGAGCAGCCTGATGTCGATGTTGCCGCCGTGCGCGCCGGGCGGCACCGAGTGCGGGCGCACGTCGGCGTCGACGGCCACGCCCATGATGCCGAAGAACGGCGCGAGCGGGAACCGCACGACGCGCTCGGCCCCGTCGTCGAGCGGCAGCGCACCGAACCAGTCGCCGCCCGCGCCCTGCTCGATCGGCGCGAACACGCTCACGTTGCCCTCGCCGCGCGGGAACTCGCCGGGCAGCGCGCCGCGGCCGTGGCGGTTCGAGATGACCCCGTACGGCACGCGGGGCGTCGTGTCGAGCACGGTCAACTGCAGCAGGTCGCCGGGGCGCGCCCCGCGCACGTGGATCGGGCCGGTCACGACGTGCGGTCCGTCGGTCGCGGGGTCGCGGGGGTGGTCGGATGCCGCGAGGGCGGCCGCCTCCTCGAGCACCGCGTCGCGGTCGACGCCGTGCGCCGCGAAGAAGGCGACGGGGTCCCGCCCCTGGTCCTCGAGGATGCCCTCGTGGCTCACGGTGTCGACGACCACCTCGTCGCCCGGGTCGATCGTGAGCACCGGCGCGTCCCCACGCGCGGGCAGGCGCCCCCAGTGCAGCGCGCCGACCTCCGCGGGCAGGTACGGCCGCCCGCCGTCGACCCCGGCACCCGACTGCAGCACCCCTCGATATCCGCCCATGCACGCACTCCGTCCCGCACCGCCTCGCCTGTCGGTCGAGCGTACCGACCGCGCAGCGCTCAGGCGTACTCGGCGTGCAGCGCCGCGATGCGCTCCCGCCCGGGACCCATGGCCGCGCGCATCCGCTCGACGACTGCGACCACGTCCGCGTCGCCCGCGCGATCTGGCAGGATGCGCCCCGGGTTCAGCGCCGTCGTGTCGGCCCACGCCCTCACGTCCCGCGCGCCACCCAGCGCCCGCGATGCCACCGAGCCGGCGACCTGCATGGTCAGCCAGTCGGTCGGGTTGTCGGAGTACGGCGTCGGCACGCAGATCGAGTTCTTCTCGTCGTCCGTCTCACGGGTCGCCTCGACGTACCCGCACATCGCCGCTCCGAGGCACGGGAACCCGATGCGAACCGACTGCGGCCGGATGGCGTCGTCCTGCCAGACGGGCTGCGGCCGGTAGCCCGGTCGCAACCCTGGCGCGGCGCAGTGCACGACGAGCGCATCGGAGTCGATCCGCACGTCGCCGTCGGCGAACCGCAGCCGGCCCGGCGCCACGGCGAGCAGGTGCCCGCGCCGCACCACGTCGCCGACCGTCCGCAGCAGGTCGATCTCCCACTGCGCGATCGTCGGGGTCTTCGCCATCGTCGGCCGCACGTCCGGATCGATCCGGAGCATCACCCCGCGCTCCTCCATGCGGAGGAACACGTCGTCGGGCGAGGTCGCCAGGGCGGCCGCCTCCATGGTGTCGGCGGCCATGCCGAGGAAGATCGCCGGGTCGGGCTGCACGAGCGCGCGGTTGATCATCCACGCATCGCGAGGACGCACCCAGCAGATCGCGCCCGGGTCGACGCCCTGCAGCAGCAACCACACGCAGGCGTCCATCGCGGTCTTCCCGGCCCCGGCCACGACGTACTGCCGCGGCGCGTGCGAGATGCCGGCCAGGTCGCCCACGGGGACGACCCGCGCACCCGGCTCGACGCCGAACGGCGGCGGGGACTCGGCCGGGATGCTGCCCGACAACGTGGTCGCGTCGACCAGGCGGGCACCGTCGGCCGAGTACTCGCGCCCGCTCACGCGGGAACGGAACCCCGTACCGCCGGTGTACTCGCTACCGGGGTAGAACCGCACCCGGCCGGTCGACTCGAGGCGGTCGAGCACCCGTCGGTAGTACGCCTGGATCTCGGGGGCGGTCGCCCGCTCCTGCAGGCCGGCCTCCGGACCGAGCTCCTGCACGCGCCCGTCGCCGAGCAGCGTCGAGGCGACCCCGTAGAGGGCGGATGCCTGGTGCAGTCGCACGAACGGGTAGGCGGCGAGCCAGTGCCCGCCCGGGGCGTGCCGACGATCGACGAGGGCGACCGTCGCATCGGAATGGTCGACGAGGGCGTCGAGGAAGGCCATGCCCATGGCCCCCGCCCCGACGACCAAGTAGTCGGCGTCCACGCTGACGGTCATGCGTCTCATGACACCAAGGGCGCGAGTCCGGCGTCAAGGCGCGCTCGCGCCGCGGGGACGGGCGAAGGGCGAAGGGCGCCTCCCCATCGGGGAGACGCCCTTCGCTGCGCCGGCGTCCGCCGGCCGGGTGGGACTAGAAGTCCATGCCACCGGTCGGGTCGGCCGGGACGGCCGGAGCGTTCTTCTCCGGCTTGTCGGCGACGACGGCCTCGGTGGTGAGGAACAGGCCGGCGATCGACGCGGCGTTCTGCAGCGCCGAACGGGTGACCTTGGCCGGGTCGATGATGCCCTGCGCCACGAGGTCGCCGTACTGGCCGGTCGCGGCGTTGAGGCCGTGGCCCGCGGGGAGCTCGGCGACCTTGGCGGCCACGACGCCCGGCTCGAGGCCTGCGTTGAGGGCGATCTGCTTCAGCGGGGCCTCGATCGCGACGCGCACGATGTTCGCGCCGGTCGACTCGTCGCCCTCGAGCGAGAGCGTCTCGAACGCCTTGGCGCCGGCCTGGATGAGGGCCACGCCACCACCGGCGACGATGCCCTCCTCGACGGCGGCCTTCGCGTTGCGGACGGCGTCCTCGATGCGGTGCTTGCGCTCCTTGAGCTCGACCTCGGTGGCCGCGCCCGCCTTGATGACGGCGACGCCGCCGGCGAGCTTGGCGAGGCGCTCCTGCAGCTTCTCGCGGTCGTAGTCGGAGTCGGTGTTCTCGATCTCCGAGCGGATCTGGGCCACGCGGCCGGCGATCTGCTCGGTGTCGCCGGCGCCCTCGACGATGGTCGTCTCGTCCTTGGTGATGACGACCTTGCGGGCCTGGCCGAGCATGTCGAGCTCGACGTTCTCCAGCTTGAGGCCGACCTCCTCGGCGATGACCTGGCCGCCGGTGAGGATCGCGATGTCCTGCAGCTGCGCCTTGCGACGGTCGCCGAAGCCCGGGGCCTTGACGGCGACCGACTTGAAGATGCCGCGGATCTTGTTCACGACGAGCGTGGCGAGCGCCTCGCCGTCGACGTCCTCGGCGATGATGAGCAGCTGCTTGCCGGTCTGGATCACCTTGTCGACGATCGGCAGCAGGTCCTTGATGTTCGAGACCTTGCTGTTGACGATGAGGATGTACGGGTCCTCGAAGACCGCCTCCTGGCGCTCCGGGTCGGTGACGAAGTACGCCGACAGGTAGCCCTTGTCGAAGCGCATGCCCTCGGTCAGCTCGAGCTCGGTGCCGAAGGTGTTCGACTCCTCGACGGTGACGACGCCCTCCTTGCCGACCTTGTCGATCGCCTCGGCGATGATCTCGCCGATCTGCGCGTCCGCGGCCGAGATCGACGCGGTGGCCGCGATCTCGTCCTTCGTCTCGACCTCCTTGGCGGCGTTCAGCAGCTCGGCCGAGACGGCGTCGGTGGCCTTCTCGATGCCGCGCTTGAGCGAGATGGGGTCGGCGCCGGCGGCCACGTTGCGGAGGCCCTCGCGCACGAGCGCCTGGGCGAGCACGACCGAGGTGGTGGTGCCGTCACCCGCGACGTCGTCGGTCTTCTTGGCGACCTCCTTGACGAGCTCGGCGCCGATCTTCTCGTACGGGTCGTCGAGCTCGATCTCCTTGGCGATCGACACGCCGTCGTTCGTGATGGTGGGCGCGCCCCACTTCTTCTCGAGCACGACGTTGCGACCGCGCGGGCCCAGGGTCACCTTGACGGCGTCGGCCAGCGTGTTGAGGCCGCGCTCGAGACCGCGACGGGCCTCTTCGTCGAATGCGATGATCTTTGCCATGTGGTTCTCTCGTCCTTTCTCGGACGTTGGAAGATTCGATGGATTAGCACTCGATTGAGACGAGTGCCAGAACGATTCTGGCACTCTGATCCGGAGAGTGCAAGCGCGCGGGGGCGCCGAGGACACGACGGCGCGCCGTCGAGGAACTCGACGGCGCGCCGGACGCTCGGGGGCGGGTGGGTCAGGCCGGGCGGACCGACTCCGCCTGCGGGCCCTTGGCCCCGGTGCCCACCTCGAAGACGACCTGCTGGCCCTCCTCGAGCACCTTGTACCCGGCCATGTCGATGGCGGAGTAGTGGACGAAGACGTCCTGCCCCCCACCGTCGACGGTGATGAATCCGTAACCCTTTTCAGCGTTGAACCACTTGACGGTTCCGTTCGCCATGCCTTGCTCCTGATTGCCGTGGTCGTGCAGCACGTGCCTCTCGCCTGTACCGGGCCGAACGAACGTGCTGGACGAGGTCCCGCGGTCGGGCGGGAGGGCTCACACGGAAGTACCGACCAAGCCAGATACTAGCCAGCCGAGGGGGCCCCGAACCGGTTCCCACAGGCACGCAGGTCGCAGAACGGCAACAATTTACGTGATGGTTACGGGGCGGTGTCCTCGACATGATCGGCCCCGAGCACCGCCACGAGCTCGGCCCCGGTCGCGGCGAACTCCTCTGAGATGCGCACCTCGGTCGTGCCGATCGCCTGGGCGACGCCGCGGGCGGCGCCCTCGAGCTCCTCCCGCGCGTAGTAGACGACGGTCGTCTCGATGTCGTTCTCACTCGCGTTGGCGGTCACCCCGACCGTGAACCCCGCCTCGGCGATGACCTCGGCGGTCGACGCGGCCAGCCCCGCCTCCGTCGTGCCGTTCAGCACAGTCACCGGCACGCTCGGGTCGACCGTGGGCTCGGCGGTCGCGACCGCCTCGGGCGTCTCCACCGGCACGGGCACGTCCGACGGGAAGAGCCGGTCGTCCAGCGCCATCACGGCGGCGATGCCGAACCCCGCGAGCACCACGGTCGCGAACACCGCCCACCCGAACCCGGCCCACGCCGACCGCCGCCGCACCGGGGCGCGGTGCGCGCCCACGCGATGCATCGAGTCGGGGATCTCGTCGAACCGGTCTCGGGGGTACTTCTCTGCCATCGGGGTCCAGTCGGGTCAGCGGTCAGTCGCCGGTGCGGCCGTACGTCAACGCACGACGCGACCTGGCCCGGGCACGAGACTCCCGCAGGCGCTGCAGCCGCTTTACCAGCATGGGGTCGTGGCGCAGCGCGTCGGGCGAGTCGATCAGTGCACCGAGCACCTGATAGTACCGGGCCGGACCGAAGCCGAACGCGTCGCGGATGGCCTCCTCCTTCGCGCCGGCGTGCGACCACCACTCCCGCTCGAACTCCAGCACGCGCAGGTCGCGCTCGGAGAGACCGTCGGTGCGGTCCGTCGACCCTGGCATGCGCGCTCCCTCCGGTCCTCGGGTAGTCGTGATCCTAGGCGCGCGACTCGCACGCCGAGCGGGAACATGCCGGGGCGTTCGCATGTTGCCTTCTGCGACGTGCCACGGCGGGCGGGCCGCCCGCGCGCACGTAGGATGACGCCGACGAAGGGAACACGATGAGCTACGAGGTCCGGAAGACCGACGACGAGTGGCGCGACGAGCTCGGGTCGGAGCGGTACGCGGTGCTGCGCGAGGCGGGTACCGAGCGCCCCTGGACCGGCGAGCTGCTCGACGAGGAACGCGCGGGCGTCTACACCTGCGGCGCGTGCAGCGCCGAGCTGTTCAAGAGCGGCACGAAGTTCGACAGCGGATGCGGCTGGCCGAGCTTCTACGAGTCGGTGCGCCCCGACGCGGTGGAGCTGCTCGAGGACCACTCGCTGGGCATGGAGCGCACCGAGGTGCGCTGCGCGTCGTGCGGGTCGCACCTGGGCCACGTCTTCCCCGACGGGTTCGGCACGCCGACCGGCGACCGCTACTGCATGAACTCGATCGCGCTCGACTTCACGCCGGAGGACTGACGGCGAACACCGCGCTCGGATCGGACGACCCTCGGGACGGAGACGGAGACGGAGACGGAGCCGGCTGCGGGACTCGAACCCGCAACCTACGCTTTACAAGAGCGTTGCGCTACCGATTGCGCCAAGCCGGCCTGGCCCTCGCGGGCCATCGCTCATGATACGGCAGGGGCCCGGCGCGCACGCCGGGCCCCTGCCGCATCACGCAGTGCCGATCACTCGTCGTCGGGCTCCGGGGTCGGCGTCGCGGTCGCCTCGGTGTACGTGTCGGCGGTCGCCTGGAGCACGAACGACGCGAACTCGGCGGGGTCGGTGAGCGAGCCCGTGTACTGCTTGCCGTTCACGACCACGGTCGGGGTGCCGCGCTGCTGCGTCTCGATGTCGGAGTTCGGGATGGGCTCGGACAGGAACCGGTTCGTGGCGTCCTGCACCCAGCTCTTGAACTCGGTGTCGTCGATGCACTGCTCGATGCTCGAGAGCGAGGTGACGCCGGCATCCGCCGCGAGCGCCTTGAGCTCGTCGTTGCTGAGGCCGGTGGTGCCCTCCTCGGGCTGGTTCGCGAAGAGCAGCGCGTTGTAGTCGTAGAACTGCTCGGGCGAGGCATCCGCCACGCAGCCGGCCGCGTTGGCCGCGCGCAGCGAGTACTGCGAGCCCGCGGAGCGGTTGGTGAGGATCGCGACCGGGTGGATCTCGATGGTCGCGGCGCCCGACTCGACCATGGTGCGGATCTGGTCGCCGTTGGTGGTCTCGAACTGGCCGCAGAACGGGCAGAGGTAGTCGACGTACGTGACGATGTTGGCGACGGTGCCGCTCTCGTCCGGCACGGTCGCGGTGGGCTCCTCGTCGGGCTGCAGCGCGACGGTCTCGACGGGCGTCATGCCGACGTCGTAGAGGATGCCGTCGCTGGCCATGTTGCGCGGGCCGGGGCCCTCGGGCTGGATGTTCTGCCAGATGAGCGTGCCGATCAGCGCGGCGATCGCGACGACGGCCACGATGACGCCGCCCTGGATGAGGAACTTGTTCCGGCGCTCCCGCTTGCGCTGCTGGTCGCGCAGCTGCCGGGCCTTCTCGCGAGCCGCCTCGCGCCGTTCGTTCTTGGTGGGTCGGTCCGATCCGCCGTAGGTCATCGATTGGTCTCCGTATGCTGTGGGCGCGCAGGATCCCTGCGAACGCAAGAGACGATCGTAGGGCCGCACGCTGGGAATCGTCCAAACACGCGCTGAATGGGGAGAACGCGAGCCATCCTCAGCGCTCGGGTTCGCATCCCGTGCGGAGCATGGCATACTGGGGCGCGTGTCGATGCCATGGCGGCGTCGGCGCATTCCATTCACAACGGATCGTCCGGCACGTACCTGCCGGTGAAGGAGAAAGAACAATGGCGTCTGTCACGTTCGACCAGGCAACCCGCCTCTACCCCGGCGGCACCCGGCCCGCAGTCGACAAGCTCGACCTGGAGGTGGCAGACGGCGAGTTCCTCGTCCTCGTCGGCCCCTCCGGCTGTGGAAAGTCCACCTCCCTGCGCATGCTCGCAGGTCTCGAGGAGGTGAACGAGGGCAACATCTTCATCGGCGACCGCAACGTCACGGACGTCCCGCCGAAGGACCGCGACATCGCGATGGTCTTCCAGAACTACGCGCTCTACCCGCACATGACCGTCGCCGAGAACATGGGCTTCGCGCTCAAGATCGCGGGCGTCGGCAAGGACGAGCGCGCCGCGCGCGTGCTCGAGGCCGCGAAGCTGCTCGACCTCGAGCCGTACCTCAACCGCAAGCCCAAGGCCCTCTCCGGCGGTCAGCGCCAGCGCGTCGCCATGGGCCGCGCGATCGTGCGCCAGCCGCAGGTCTTCCTCATGGACGAGCCGCTGTCGAACCTCGACGCGAAGCTCCGCGTGCAGACCCGCACCCAGATCGCCTCGCTCCAGCGCCGCCTCGGGGTCACCACGGTCTACGTCACGCACGACCAGACCGAGGCGCTCACCATGGGCGACCGCATCGCCGTGCTGAAGGACGGCCTGCTCCAGCAGGTGGGCACCCCGCGCGACCTGTACGAGATGCCGAGCAACGTGTTCGTCGCCGGCTTCATCGGCTCGCCCGCGATGAACCTCTTCCACGCCGACATCGCAGACGGCGGCGTGCTGTTCGGCTCGGCCGTCGTGCCGGTCGAGCGCGAGGTCACCTCGGAGGCCAGCGGCCCGACCGTCACCGTGGGCGTGCGCCCCGAGGACATCGTCGTGTCGACGACCCAGGGCGAGGGCCTCGAGGTCGACGTCGACCTCGTCGAGGAGCTCGGCGCCGACGGCTACCTCTACGGCCACTCCACCGTCGAGGGCAAGCGCACCGACATCGTGGCCCGCGTCGACGGCCGCACCCACCCCGACGCCGGCGACAAGGTGTGGCTCATGCCGACGCCGCGTCACGTGCACGTCTTCGACGCGGAGAGCGGCGAGCGCCTCGGCCACCAGGCCGTGGTCAGCTGACCGACTCCTGCAGACACCGCGAAGCCGGTCGGGCGCCCTCGGGCTCCGGCCGGCTTCGCCGTTCTCGTCCAGTACGGTTGCAGCAATGAGCGCCTCCCTCTCCATCACCTCCGCCACGGTCGACCCGGCACTGCTCGACCTTCCGTGGCACCTGCCGCTCGACGCGTGGCCGAACGAGACCATCGCCGCGCTGCCGAAGGGCATCTCGCGGCACCTGGTGCGATTCGCCCACTTCGGCGGCTACGTCGTCGCGGTCAAGGAGACGACGGCCGAGATGGCGCGCGGCGAGTACGAGATGCTGCGCACCCTGCAGCGCCTCATGGTGCCGTGCGTCGAGCCCGTCGCCGTGATCTCGGGGCGGGTCGACGACGAGGGCGAGCCGCTGCGCCCCGTGCTGGTGACCCGGCACCTGCGCTTCTCGCTCCCCTACCGCGCCCTGTTCTCGCAGACGCTGCGCCCCGACACGGCCACGCGGCTCGTCGACGCGCTCGCCGTGCTGCTCGTGCGGCTGCACATCATCGGCTTCTTCTGGGGCGACGTGTCGCTGTCGAACACGCTGTTCCGCCGTGACGCGGGCGCGTTCGCGGCGTACCTGGTCGACGCCGAGACCGGCAAGCTGTACGAGGGCGGGCTCTCGAATGGACAGCGCGAGAACGACCTCGAGATCGCGCGCGTGAACATCGCCGGCGAGCTGCTCGACCTTGAGGCGGGCGGCCGCGTCGCGGACGAGCTCGACCCGGTGCGCATCTCCGACGGCATCGTGCACGCCTACCGGAGCCTGTGGACCGAGCTGACCGGCGCGGAGTCGTTCTCGAGCGCCGAGCGCTGGCGAATCAACGAGCGCGTCAACCGCCTGAACGCGCTGGGCTTCGACATCGAGGAGCTCGCGATCCGCACCGACGACCAGGGCACGACCGTGCGCATCCGGCCGAAGGTCGTCGACGCGGGCCACCACCACCGGCGCCTGCTCCGGCTCACGGGCCTCGACGCGCAGGAGAACCAGGCGCGCCGACTGCTCAACGACCTCGACAGCTACCGTGCGATGTACGCCCGGCCCGACGCCGACGAGGAGATGATCGCCCACGAGTGGCTCGTGCGGGTGTTCGAGCCGGTGACCCGTTCGATCCCGTCCGACCTGAAGGGCAAGCTGGAGCCCGCGGAGATGTTCCACCAGCTGCTCGAGCATCGCTGGTTCATGGCGCAGGAGGCGGGGCACGACATCCCGCTCGCCGAGGCGATGTCGTCGTACGTCAACACGGTGCTCCGGCACCGACGCGACGAGGCGACCGTGATCGCACCGCCGACCGAGGCGATCACCATGCCGACGACCATGGTGGGCCAGGCCACCGGGCCGATCTCGACGCTCGACGACGACGAGGGCGACTGGCGGTCGCGGGTCTGAGATTCGAGCAGCGGATGCCCGTCGAGGCATCCGCTCGCTCAGCCCTCGGCGCGCAGCCGGGCGACCTCGTAGAGGGTGACGGATGCCGCGATGCCGGCGTTCAGCGACTCGGTCGCCGCGTGGATCGGGATCGAGACGATCGCGTCGCAGGTCTCGGTCACGAGCCGCGAGAGGCCCTTGCCCTCGCTGCCGACGACGACCACGATCGGACGGTCGGCGAATGAGAGGCCGGGCAGGCTGACGTCGCCGTCGCCGTCGAGGCCGAGCACGAAGACCCCGCGCTCCTTGAGCGCCTTGAGTGTCTGGGTCAGGTTCGACGCCATGGCGACCGGCACGCGCGCGGCCGCACCGGCCGACGTCTTCCAGGCCGATGCGGTGACGCCCACCGAGCGGCGCTGCGGCACGATCACGCCCTGCCCGCCGAACGCCGCCGTCGAGCGGATGATCGCGCCCAGGTTGCGCGGATCGGTGATGCCGTCGAGCGCCACGAACAGCGGAAGCTCGTCTCGCTCGAGCACCTCGTCGAGCAGTTCGATCGGGTGCGCGTACTCGTAGGGCGGCACCTTGAGCGCGAGGCCCTGGTGCACGCCGCCGTCGCCCGCGAGCCGGTCGAGCTCGGGGCGCATGACCTCCATGACCGGGATGCCGCGGTTGGTCGCGACCTTGAGCGCCTCGCGCACGCGGTCGTCCATCTCGACGCGCGCGGCGACGTAGAGCGTCGAGGCCGGGATCTTCGCGCGCAGCGCCTCGACGACGGCGTTGCGGCCGGTGACGATCTCCGACTCGTCGCCCGACTTCGACCGCCGCGAAGCGCCCGACGCACCGCGCGGCGCGCCCTTCTGGCCGCCCTGCCCGCCCTGCTTCGCGGCGCGGCGCTCGGCCTGCACCTTGCGCTTGTGGGCCGGGTGGTACTCGCGGTCCTCCGCCTTGGGCGTCGGGCCCTTGCCCTCGAGCGCCTTGCGCCCGTGCCCGCCGGTGCCGGTCGTGGCGCCCTTGCCCTTCTTGCGCACGGCTCCCCCGCGCGACTTGCCGCTGCTGCCCTTCATGTGCCGAGACTCCAATGCGTTCCGTGGGCCGTGTCCTCGAGGGTGATTCCGGCGCCGATGAGCTCGGCGCGGATGCGGTCGGCCTCCCCGTAGTCCTTCGCCTCGCGCGCCGCCTGGCGGTCGTCGAGGAGCCGCGTGACCAGCGCGTCGAGCGCGCCGACCGCGGCCGACTCGTCCTGTCCCCGCCGGTACGCGGGGTCGCGCGGGTCGATGCCGAGCACCTCGGCCATGGCGCGCACCTCGGCGTGGGCCCGCGCCGCCGCCGGCAGGTCGGCCGAGTCGAGGGCCTGGTTGCCGGCGCGCACCGTCTCGTGCAGCACGGCGAGCGCCTGCGGCACGCCGAGGTCGTCGTCCATCGCCTCCCCGAACGCGTCGGGCACGACCTCGGCCGCGCTGCCGGCGAACCGGGTGCCTTCGAGCCGTCGTTCCGCCCGCTCGAGGAAGCCCGTGATGCGCTCGAGCGCGGCCTCCGCCTCGCCGATCGACGCGGGCGTGTAGTCGAGGGTCGACCGATAGTGCGCCTGGCCGAGCAGGTACCGCACGACGAGCGGCCGCGCGCGACCCAGGAGGTCGGCCGCGTAGACCGAGTTGCCGAGCGACTTCGACATCTTCTGGCCCGACACGTTCACGAGACCGTTGTGCACCCAGTACTCGGCGAACGCGTCGCCCGCCGCGGTCGACTGGGCGAGCTCGTTCTCGTGGTGCGGGAAGCGCAGGTCGAGCCCGCCGCCGTGGATGTCGAAGTGCTCGCCGAGGTAGCGCCTGGACATCGCGGAGCACTCGATGTGCCAGCCCGGGCGGCCCGCGCCCCACGGCGACTCCCAGGAGGCATCCGCCGGTTCCTCGGGCTTGTGCCCCTTCCAGAGCGCGAAGTCGCGCTCGTCGCGCTTGCCCCGCGGGTCGGCGTCGGCGGCCGCCTCCATGTGGTCGCGGCTCTGGCGGGTGAGCGCGCCGTACGCCGGCCACGACGACGTGTCGAAGTAGACGTCGCCCGAGCCGTCGGGCGCGGGGTACGCGTGGCCGCGGTCGATGAGCCGCGCGATGATGTCCACCATCTGCGTGACGCTCGCGGTCGCGCGCGGCTCGTACGTCGGCGCGAGGATGCCGAGGCGCTGGTACGCGGCGGTGAACTCGAGCTCGTACCGGTACGCCAGCGCCCACCAGCGCTCGTCGGACTCGGACGCGTTGACGAGGATCTTGTCGTCGATGTCGGTGACGTTGCGCACGAAGGTGACCTCGTAGCCGCGGTAGCCGAGCCAGCGCCGCAGCTGGTCGTAGACGAGCGCGCTGCGCAGGTGCCCGATGTGCGGGCTCGACTGCACGGTCGGGCCGCAGACGTACATGCCGACGTGCCCCTCGCGCTGCGGCGTGAAGTCGCGCAGCGACTGTGCCTTCGAGTCGTAGATGCGCAGTGTCACGCGAGCAAGCCTACCGGCGGGCGCTCCGCATCACCGTGGCATGACGAGCGCGGTCGCGATCGCCGCGACGCCCTCGCCGCGGCCGGTGAACCCCAGCCCGTCGGTCGTGGTCGCCGAGACGGCCACGGGCGCGCCGACCACCGCCGACAGCACGCCTTCGGCCTCCTCCCGGCGGGGCGCGAGCTTCGGACGGTTGCCGACGACCTGCACCGAGACGTTGCCGACGCGCCAGCCCGCGGCGTCGAGGCGACGCACGGTCTCCTCGAGGAACACCGCTCCGTGCGCCCCCGCGAGCCGGGGGTCGGCCGTGCCGAACATGCCGCCGATGTCGCCGAGACCGGCGGCGGACAGCAGGGCGTCGCAGATCGCGTGCGCCGCGGCGTCGCCGTCGCTGTGGCCCGAGAGCCCGCGCTCCCCCGGCCAGTGCAGCCCGGCCAGCCACAGCTCGCCGGCGTCGTCGCCGAACGCGTGCACGTCGACGCCCTGGCCGACGCGACCCGCGGGCGCCGTCGGGGCGACGAGCTGCTCGGCCCGGCGCAGGTCGGCCGGCACGGTGATCTTGAACGACCGCGCGTCGCCCGGCACGACCTCGACGGCGAGGCCGGCGGATGCCACGAGGGCGGCGTCGTCGGTGTGCTCGACCCTCGCCTCGGCGTAGGCGCGCTCGAGCGGCTCGCGCGGGAACCCCTGCGGCGTCTGCACCGCGGCGAGCTCGGACCGGTCGACGGTCTCGAGCACGCTGCGACCGTCGACCCGCTTGATCGTGTCGATCACGTCGAGCACGGGAATGACGCCGCAGTCGCGCGCACGGACGGCCGCGACGACCTCGTCGAACACGGCGCTCGGCGTGAACGGACGCGCCGCGTCGTGCACGAGCACCGTGTCGACGGCGTCCGGGAGCGCGGCGAGGCCGGCGGCCACGGAGACCTGGCGCGACGCGCCGCCCGCGACCACCCGTGCCGTCAGCGCGTCGCCGAGGACGCCCGAGCAGATGTCGCGCGTGCGCTCGACGTGCGTCTCCGGCACCACGACGACGAGGCTCGCGGACTCCGCCATACCGAGCACGGAATGGAGCGCCCGCCCGAGGATCGTGCCGGAACCGAGCGGCACGAACGCCTTCGGCTCGTCGGCGCCCAGGCGGGTGCCGCTGCCCGCGGCGACGACGATGACTCCGACGGTGGCGGTGCGCGCGTTCACGTCACGAGCGTACCGCTCGCGAGCGCGGACGGACCGCCCGTCGACGCAGCGCCGATGCTAGGAGGCGAGGACCTCGTCGAGCACGGTCGAGGCCTGCTCCTCGTCGGTCTTCTCCGCGAGGGCGAGCTCCGAGATGAGGATCTGGCGTGCCTTGGCGAGCATGCGCTTCTCACCGGCGGACAGGCCGCGGTCCTGGTCGCGGCGCCACAGGTCGCGCACGACCTCGGAGACCTTGATCACGTCGCCCGAGGCGAGCTTCTCCAGGTTCGCCTTGTAGCGGCGGGACCAGTTGGTGGGCTCCTCGGTGAAGGGGGCACGCAGCACCTCGAAGACCTTGTCGAGGCCTTCCTTGCCGATGACGTCGCGCACGCCGACCAGGTCGACGTTCTCGGCGGGGACCTCGATGACCAGGTCGCCCTGCGTGACGTTCAGCTTGAGGTAGAGCTTCTCTTCACCCTTGATGATCCTCTTCTTCACCTCGGTGATCGTTGCGGCTCCGTGGTGGGGATAGACGACAGTCTCGCCGACCTCAAAAAGCATGAATATATGTCCTTTCGGCAACGTTCAGGATACCACAGCACCCCCGTGCTAGGGTTCGCTCCCCCACCTTCGCGCCCGCGCGCGCGAGGCCCGGGGCGGGGTCGAGGGGGCCTGATCGGCTAGACTCTGACGCGACTCAACCGCGCGCGCACTCGTGCGCGCGCACCCCGGACTTGGAGGTTCAGTGAAGGCGCGTCTCGCGGCATCCGTCGCCCTTGCCCTCGGCATCGCACTCGCGGGCACGGGATGCTCGATGATCACCTATCAGGCCACCACCGAGCAGTACGACGCGAGCGACGGCGTGAGCGCCGACCTGGGCGAGCTCGACCTCCGCAACATCCTCGTGATCTCCGAGGACGGCGAGTCCGGCAACCTGCTCATGACCGTGGTGAACAACGGCGCGGACGACGTCGAGCTCTCGGTGCAGTACGCCGGCGGCGGCACCACCGAGATCATCCCGATCGATGCCGGCTCGCTCGTCGTGTTCGGCACCGGCGACGCCGAGACCGAGGAGCAGGTCGAGCCGACGCTGCTCACGGGCATCGACACCATCCCCGGCGCCCTGATGCCGATCTACTTCCAGTACGGCGGCGAGCCGGGCGTCGAGGTGCAGGTGCCGGTGCTCGACGGCGGCCTGCCGGAGTACGCCGCGTACGTGCCCTGACGCACGGCGCCCCATTGCGGGCCCCGGAAGGCCCGGGCCCCGGCTACGCCTCGAACCGGTAGCCGAGCCCGCGCACGGTCACGAGCATGACCGGCTCCGACGGCGTGTGCTCGATCTTCGACCGGATGCGCTTGATGTGCACGTCGAGCGTCTTCGTGTCGCCGAAGTAGTCCGACCCCCACACGCGGTCGATCAGCTGGCCGCGGGTGAGCACCCGGCCGGCGTTGCGCATGAGCAGCTCGAGCAGCTCGAATTCCTTCAGCGGCATGGAGATCTCGTCGCCGTCGACCGCGACCGTGTGCCGCTCGACGTCCATGCGCACCCGTCCTGCCTCGAGGATGCGGTCGTCGAGGTCCTCGTCGTCGACGCGGCGGCGCAACACGGCCCGGATGCGCGCGAGCAGCTCGCGCGTCGAGTACGGCTTCGTGACGTAGTCGTCGGCACCGAGCTCCAGCCCCACGACGATGTCCACCTCGGAGTCCTTCGCGGTGAGCATGATGATGGGCACGCTCGACCGGACGCGCAGCTCCCGGCACACCTCGGTGCCCGGCAGGCCCGGCAGCATGAGGTCGAGCAGCACCAGGTCGGCGCCGGCGCGATCGAACGCGGTCACGGCGTCGGCGCCGTCGCCGGCGACCTCCACCTCGTAGCCCTCGCGCTCGAGCAGGTAGCTGAGCGGTTCGCTCAGCGCGACCTCGTCCTCGACGAGCAGGATGCGTGTCACGTGCGTGTCTCCTCGGATGGCGCGGACACGGTGCCCGCGGAAGTGGATGGCACCGGCGCGGGCGCCGGGTCGACTGCCGCTTCGGGCAGCCGGATGGTGAACGTGGAGCCGCGGCCGGGCTGCGACCACACCCGCACCTCCCCGCCGTGGTTCTGGACGGTGTGCTTGACGATCGCCAGGCCGAGTCCGGAGCCGCCGGTGTCGCGCGCGCGGGCCTGGTCGACGCGGTAGAAGCGCTCGAACACCCGGTCGAGGTCGGCCTCGGCGATGCCGATGCCCTGGTCGGTGACCGCGATCTCGACGACGCCGTCGGTCGAGCGGTGCACGCCGACGCCGACCCGCGAGCCCGCGTGCGAGTAGGTCAGCGCGTTCGCCACGAGGTTGTGCACGGCCACGCGCAGCAGCGCCTCGTCGCCGTACACGGAGGCCTTGGACTTGGCCCTGATGGCGATGTCGACGTTCCTGGAGGCGGCGATGACCCGGTTCTGGTCGACGGCCTGCCGCACGAGCGCGTCCACCTGGATGCGCTCGGCGGCCTCGACCGCCTCGTGCGCCTGCAGGCGGGAGAGCTCGATGATCTCGTTCGTGATGCGGCCGAGCCGGGCCGACTCGTCCGTGAGCCGCTGCGCGAAACGACGCACCTGGCCCGGGTCGTCGGCGGCGTGGTCGAGCGCCTCGGCGAGCAGCGTGACCGACGCGATGGGGGTCTTCAGCTCGTGGCTGATGTTCGCCACGAAGTCGCGGCGCACCTCGTCGAGCCGATTCGCCTCGGTGCGGTCCTCGGCGAGCAGCATGACGTATCGCGTGCCGAGACGCGCGGCCCGCACGCGCAACTGCAACGTGGTGTCGCCGATCGGTCCCCGCACCAGGCGCACCTCCTCGGTCGCCGCCTCGCCCGAGCGGCGGACCCGGTCGACGAGCGAGACGAGTTCGGCGTGCACGAGGGCACGGTCCCAGACGAGCCCCATGGCCAGCGCGCCGGGTGAGGCCTTCAGCACGTTGTTCGACGGATCGAGCACGACGCCGGCCGTCTCGAGCGCGTCGAGCATCTGGTCGATCCCATCGGGGATCGTCGGGTTGACGACCTGTGCGGCACGTGATCCGCGTCGTTCGGCGACCAGGAAGACGACCACGAACGCCGCCCCGATCACGACGCCCACCGCGAGCGCGGCGAGCACCAGCCACGTGGACTCCATGTCCCTCAGCGTACTGACCCGGCACGGGCCCGCTTGCACGGGAGCGCCCCGACGGCGCTACTTTAGATGCTGTTCAGGATCTCGGCACCCTTCGTTCACCTCCGGCGGCGAGCATGTCGGAGGCGAGCGAGGTTCGCCCGTGCCCGAGTCACGAAACCCGAGAAGAGGGATGTCGAAGCATGCGCGAAGTCTTCCAGCAGGAGCTGCGTGACGTCCAGGACCGCCTGGTCGAGATCGCGGAACGCGTCGTCGAGTCGATCGAGAAGGCCACCACGGCGTTCAACGAGTCGAATGTCGCGCTCGCCGAGGAGGTCATCGCCAGCGACCCGCTCATCGACGAGGCGGCCAACGACCTCGACGAGCTCGCGATCATGATCCTGGCCCGCCAGCAGCCCGTCGCACGCGACCTCCGCATCACGGTGAGCGCCCTGCGAGTGAGCGCCTCGCTCGAGCGGATGGGCGACATCGCCCGGCACATCGCCCAGCTCGCCCGCTACCGCTTCCCGGACAAGGTCGTGCCGAAGTCACTGCGTCCGACCTTCGCCGAGATGGGCCGCATCGATGTCGACCTCGCCCACAAGCTGGTCGAGATGCTCCGGACGCAGGACGTCGAGATCGCCGAGGCCATCCGCGAGCAGGACGACGAACTCGACGACCTGCACCTCAGCGTCTTCGAGAAGGTGCTCAGCGAGACCTGGAGCGGCGAGACCGCATCGACCGTCGACGCGACGCTGGCCAGCCGCTACCACGAGCGGTTCGGCGACCACGCGGTGTCGATCGCGAAGAAGGTGCAGTACCTGGCGACCGGCGACTGGGACGTCGATCGCATGCCCGAGGGGTAGGCGCTGCGCGGAGGGAGATCCGCAGGGGGAAGGCGAAGGGCGACGGATGCAGCTGCATCCGTCGCCCTTCGTCGTGTCGTGGGTGGCGCTACTGCTTGCCCTGCGCGGCGACCGCGGCGGCGCCCGCGGCGGCGGCCTCGGGGTCGAGGTACTCGGCCGGCTTCAGCGGCATGAGGTCCTCGCCGAGGGTGTAGACCAGCGGGATGCCGGTGGGGATGTTGAGGCCGGCGATGTCGTCGTCGGAGATGCCGTCGAGGTGCTTCACGAGGGCGCGGAGCGAGTTGCCGTGGGCGGCGACCAGCACGGTCCTCCCGGCGCGGAGGTCGTCGGCGAGCGGGCCCTCCCAGTACGGCATCATGCGCGCGATGACGTCCTTCAGGCACTCGGTGCGCGGCAGCTCGTCGTCGGCGAGCCCGGCGTAGCGCGCGTCGCCGACCTGCGACCACTCGGCATCGTCGTCGATCGGGGGCGGCGGCACGTCGAACGAGCGACGCCACTGCATGAACTGCTCCTCGCCGTACTTCTCGAGGGTCTCGGCCTTGTCGAGGCCCTGGAGTGCGCCGTAGTGGCGCTCGTTGAGTCGCCACGAGCGCTTCACGTCGATCCAGAGGCGGTCGGCCTGCTCGAGCGCGATGTTCGCGGTGACGATCGCGCGCTTCAGCACGGAGGTGTGCACCACATCGGGGAGCACGCCCTGCTCGGCGAGCAGTTCGCCGGCACGCTCGGACTCGGCCTTGCCGATGTCGGTCAGCCCGACGTCGACCCACCCCGTGAAGAGGTTCTTCTGGTTCCATTCGCTGTTGCCGTGCCGCAGCAGCACGAGCGTGTAGGGAGCTGGCATGCCCCCAGACTAGCGCCGCGGGCACTCCGCGCGAGCGCTGGCAGACTGGGCCCATGCCGGTGGGTTCGATCACGCGCGGGACCACGAACGCGAACCGGCTGCGCCGCTTCGATCGCTGGATCGCGGCCCAGCCGGCGCTGCGTCGCGCGGCCGACCCGCTGGTCGTGGACCTCGGCTACGGTGCGAGCGCGGTGACCCCGCTCGAACTGCACCGGCGGCTCGCGGCGGTGCGCCCGGACGTGGAGGTGCTCGGCCTCGAGATCGACCCCGGCCGCGTGCGGCGCGCCCGGGAGCAGCTGGAGGAGGTGCGCGCGGGAGGCACGGCGTTCGACCCCGCTGCATCCGTCGGGTTCGCCCTCGGCGGGTTCGAGGTGCCGGTTCCGGGCGGCAGGGCGCCGTGCGCGATCCGCGCCTGCAACGTGCTGCGGCAGTACGACGAGTCCGAGGTCGCCGACGCCTGGGCCATGCTCACCGGCCGCCTCGCGCCGGGCGGGCTGCTCGTCGAGGGCACGTGCGACGAGCTCGGCCGCATCGCCGCGTGGGTGGGCCTCGGCACCGGCGGCCCGCGCACGTTCACGATCTCGCTGCGGCTGGCCGGGCTGGAGGCCCCGTCGATCGTCGCCGAGCGCCTGCCGAAGGCGCTCATCCACCGCAACGTTCCCGGCGAGCGCGTGCACGAGCTGCTGCGCGCCCTCGATCGGGCGTGGACGGTGCACGCACCGCTGTCGGTGTACGGTCCCTCGCAGCGGTGGATCCGCACCGTGCAGACGCTGCGCGACGCGGGCTGGCCGGTCGCGGGCGGCGTGCGGCGGTGGCGGCTCGGCGAGGTCACGGTCGACTGGTCTGCGGTCGCGCCGGCGTGAACCCGCTCGACGACCCGAGCGGATGCCGAGGGGCCACGCTCAGAGCCGGGCGAGCGCGTCCCGTGCCGCGGCCACGTCGAGCCCCGTGGCCATGAGCACGTCCACGAGGTACGGACGCAGCGCGTGCACGACGTTCCGGTCGGAGACCGGGCCCGCCGCGGGGACGATGCGCTCGGGGTCGAGGTGCTTGGCGATCTCGACCGCGGCCTGGCGTGCCACGGGCAGCTGCTCGACATCGCCCATCGCGTCGGCGAGCAGCCCGACGGCGACCGACGTGCGGGTGAAGAGCCCGGCGAGCTCGGGGCGGGCGACGCCGTCGCGCAGCGCGAAGGCCGTGCGACGCGACACGACACGCAGGTTGCGGGTGGCGAGCTCGAGCCCCGTGAGCATGGTGCGCTGGCGGTCGAGGTCGTATCGGCTGCGACGACCGAACGGCGAGATGCGGGCGATCGCGACGCCCGAGTCGACGGCCGCGGTCCAGGCGTCGACCACGGGCTGGGTCGAGCGCGCGCGGGAGAGCGCCCGGTCCGCGGCATCCGCATCGCCCGCCCGCATCGCCTCGGCGAACGCCTCGAGCACGGCGACGTGCTCGTGCACGAGCCGGCGCCCCTCGCGGGCGGCCGTGCGGCGCGGGTCGCGCGGGATGATCGCGGTCGCGACCAGCGCGAACGCGCCCGCGACGAGTCCGTCGACCGTGCGCGTGAACGGTCCGCCCTCCGGCAGGGGCATGAGCATGACCAGCGTGCACTGCAGCGCCGCCGCGACCGCGAACGCCGCCGACGGCGAGACGAGGCGGGCGACGAGCATGGTGACCGCGAGCGCGAGCGCGTACTGCGGGATGCCCTGGCCGGCGACGAGCAGCAGCACCTCGGCGAGCGCGATGCCGAGCGTCATGCCCACCACGGTCTCGAGCACGCGGATCGGCCGGGCGTCGCGCACGAAGCCGAGCGACGAGATCACCACGATCGCCGCGATGAGCGGCCGCTCGTGGCCGAGCACGAACGACGCGAAGGCGTAGGCGGCGACGGCGGTCACCGTGATCTGCAGCACCGCAGGCGCCGCATCGACCATGCGCCGCACGTCGACCGTGCGCACGAGGCCGCGGAGGTTCACCGCCGGGCGCCGAGCCTCGGCAGTCTGGGCACCTCGACCGCCGCCCCCGCGCCCGACGGCACGACCGCGACCTGGGAGGCGGCCACGTCGATGTCGTGCGACTCGACGATCAGCTCGATGTCGTCGGGCACTGCTCGCTTGACGACCGCGAGCGCGATCGGGCCGAGCTCGTGGTGCAGCGCGCTGGAGGTGATCGTGCCCACCGCGCGGCGTTCCGCCTCGGCCTCGGGGCGCTGCTTGATCGCCGAGACGACCTCGCCGTGCGCGGGCAGCACGGTGTCGGAGCCGTCGAGGTGCAGCATCACGAGTCGCCGGGGCGGCCGGCCGAGGTTGTGCACCTTGGCGACGGTCTCCTGCCCGCGGTAGCAGCCCTTCGACAGGTGCACGGCCGTGCGCAGCCAGTCGAGCTCGTGCGGCAGCGAGCGGTCGTCGACCTCGGTCGCGAATCGGGGACGCCAGGCCGCGATGCGCAGCGCCTCGGCGGCGAGCGCGCCGGCCATGCGCACGGTGCCGGCACGAGCGGCGGATGCGAGCGCCTGGAGCGCGTCCCGCGGCACGAGCAGCTCGCTCCAGCGCCAGTCGGCGGCGGGGTGCTCGGGGTCGGACGCGTACTGGAACCCGCCGGCGACCACGTGGGTCCAGGGGTCTCGCCAGACGAGCGGCACGTCGTTCGGCGCGGCGACCGCGACGCCGTCGGGCAGGAGCGCCGCCGGGTCGTCGGCCGCGGTGGCGAGCACGGCGAACTCGTCGGTGCGCACCGACACCTCGACGCGGAGCATGAAGCGCATGCGGTCGAGCCAGGAGCCGAGCGCGTCGGCGTCGCCGCCCTCGGCGACCAGGCAGGTGGCGACCCCGTCGTCGAGCACGTGCACGGCGTGCTCGACGTGGCCGCCGGCGTCGAGGAACAGCGCCTCCGCCGGCTCCCCCGGTGCGAGGCGTGCGAGCGACTGGCTCGCCATCGAGTCGAGCCAGCTCAACCGGTCGGGGCCCTCGACGCGCACGACGCCGCGGCCCGAGCAGTCGACGATGGCGAGCCCGCGCTCGAGGTCGCGCTGCTCGACGATCGGGTTGCCGTAGTGCGCGGGCACGCCCTGGTCGACGCCCTCCGCGGGGACGGCGCCGGGCACGGCGAGGAGCGGGGAATCGGCCATCAGCCGACCTTCGCGAGTCGGGCCGAGGCGTGGGTGCGGAGGTCCTGCCCGAGCGCCGCGATGTCCCACGCCCAGAGCAGGTGGCTCTCGACGAGTCCGTAGAGGCGCGTGGCGGCGGCGTAGGGCTTCGCCCCCTCGGCCCGCACGACCGCGTCGGTCGCGAGGTCGATGCGCGGCCCCGCGACCCGTCCGAGGTAGAGCTCGCCGACGCCGTCGGGGTGCACGAGCTGCACCTGGAGGTCGAAGCCCTCGGCGTCCTTGCGCAGCGTCTCGACCGACTCGGCGTCGCCGTACGCGGTCGGCGCGCTCGCGGGCAGCATCCCCGGCCCGGCATCGCCGTCGCCGAGCTGCCGGGCGAGCCGCCAGTAGCCGATCTCGGAGGGCAGCTCGCGGGCTGCGCCGTCGGGCGCGTCCAGCAGCCAGGCGACCGAGGAGTACTGCAGCACCGGCTGGCCGTCGTGCGCGAACTGCACGCGCTGGCCGAACTCGTGCGTCACCGTGTCGTCGCCGACGCGGTAGTCGATGACGCCCGTGCCCTCCCAGGTGCCGACGAGCCAGGACAGCGGGACGAGTTCCGCCGGCAGGTCGACGGGGATCTCGAGCATCGTGCTAGCGCTGCCCCGTGAACAGCTTGTAGACGACGACGCCGCTGACCCACGCGATCGCCACGCTCGCGAGGCCGAGCAGTCCGAGGAACACGAGTTCGAGGGCGAAGAGGGAGGACTCCATGCGCCGAGTCTAGCCGCTCAGCGCCACCTGGAGGACGCGCACGAGCACGGCGGCGGCCACGATCAGCACGGCGCCGCCGAGGCTGTCGCGCACGCGCGCCAGGTAGCCCGCCGGCGTGCGCGTCGCGAGCTGGAGTGCGAGCGCGAGCACCACGCATCCGCCCAGGCTCACCGACAGCCATGCGATCGGCTGCTCGGGTGCGAGCACCAGCACGAGGGCGGATGCCACGAGCGCGACCGCCCACACGGGCACCACGCTCGACCACCACAGCCGGTCCGCGGCACGCTCTTCCATGTCGTCCACTCCCCCGGGCCCCGCGTCGAGCGACCCCCGGAGGTCAGGATAGTATGGCCGGACCTTACTACTGGAGGGTCTGCGTGGCGCAGCTGTTGATCTTGACGTCGGCCGCCGACAACGACGTACTCCCCGCCCTCGCCCTCCTCACGCATCGCGTTCGCGTCATCCCGGCGTCGCCGGACCAACTCGTGCGCGCACCCGACTCCGACCTCGTCTTCGTCGACGCGCGGTCCAACCTGGCCGGCGCGAAGGCGCTCTGCCAGATCCTGCGCACGACCGGGCTGAGCGTGCCCCTCATCCTCGTCGTGACCGAGGGCGGCCTGACCGCGGTGAGCCCGGACTGGGGCGTCGACGACGTGATCCTCGAGTCGGCGGGCCCTGCGGAAGTCGACGCGCGCGTGCGCCTCACGATCGGCCGCGCCGCCACCGCGCCGGCGTCCGAGCGCATCCAGACCTCGGGCGTGGTGATCGACGAGGCGAGCTACTCGGCGAAGGTGCACGGCAAGCCGCTCGACCTCACCTACAAGGAGTTCGAGCTGCTGCGCTTCCTCGCCGCGCATCCGTCGCGCGTGTTCACCCGCGAGCAGCTGCTCAGCGAGGTGTGGGGCTACGACTACTTCGGCGGCACGCGCACGGTCGACGTGCACGTGCGGCGACTGCGCGCGAAGCTCGGCGACCTCGAGGGCCTGATCGGCACCGTGCGCAACGTCGGCTACCGGTTCAACGTGCACGAGGACGACGAGCGCGACATGCCCGTCTCGGCGAGCTGACGGCGCCCGGAGAGACGTAACCGGGCGTTCACGCCGTCGGCCACACCCTCGGCGACGCCGGTGGCATGATGAGGGGATGAACGCCGACGCCACCCTCACCGAGAGCGAAGAGCGGACCAGCAGCGACTTCGACGACGACTTCGAGCCGCTCGACATCGCGGGCGCACCCGAACTCCCCGACGCCCGCTACCTCGACCGCGAACTGAGCTGGCTGGCGTTCAACCAGCGGGTGCTCGAGCTCGCCGAGGACCCGACCCTCCCGGTGCTCGAGCGCGCCAACTTCCTGGCGATCTTCGCGTCGAACCTCGACGAGTTCTTCATGGTGCGCGTCGCCGGCCTGAAGCGTCGCATCACGACCGGCCTCGCGGTGCCGACCAACGTCGGGCGCGCGCCCGCCGACGTGCTGAGCGACATCTCCAAGGCGGCGCACGAGCTGCAGGAGCGGCACGCGCGCGCCTACCAGGAACTGGTCCGCCCGGCACTCGCCGATGCCGGCGTGCGCATCGTCGCGTGGCACGACCTCGGCGAGGCCGAGCAGGAGCGGCTCGACGACTACTTCGCCGCCCAGATCTTCCCGGTGCTCATGCCGTTGGCGGTCGACCCGGCGCATCCGTTCCCCTACATCTCGGGGCTCTCGCTGAACCTCTCGGTGCGCGTGCGCAACAGCCGCACGGGCCGGCAGGAGTTCGCGCGCGTGAAGGTGCCGCAGATGCTGCCGCGCTACATCAAGGTGAGCGACGAGGAGACCGTCGACGACGCACGGTACATCTCGCTCGAGTCCCTCATCGCGAACCACCTCTCCGACCTGTTCCCCGGCATGGACGTGCTCGACCACCACGTCTTCCGCGTCACCCGCAACGAGGACGTGGAGATCGAGGAGGACGAGACCGAGAACCTGATCAAGGCCCTCGAGAAGGAGCTGCTGCGGCGCCGGTTCGGCCCGCCCATCCGCCTCGAGATCACCGACGACATGGACGACGTGACGCTCGGCCTGCTGGTGCGCGAGCTCGACGTGACCGAGCAGGAGGTCTACCGCCTGCCGGCGCCGCTCGACCTCGGCGGCCTGTTCGACATCGCCCGGATCGACCGGCCCGACCTGCACTATCCGCCGCACGTGCCCACGACCGCGCTGCAGCTGCGTCCGTCGGAGTCGAACCTCGACGCCGACGTGTTCGCGGCGATCGACCGGCGGGACGTGCTCGTGCACCACCCGTACGAGTCGTTCGCGACCAGCGTGCAGGCGTTCCTAGAGCAGGCGGCCGCCGACCCCGACGTGCTGGCGATCAAGCAGACGCTGTACCGCACCTCGGGCGACAGCCCCATCATCGAGGCGCTCATCGACGCCGCCGAGGCGGGCAAGCAGGTGCTTGCACTCGTGGAGATCAAGGCGCGGTTCGACGAGGCCGCGAACATCACCTGGGCGCGCAAGCTCGAGAAGGCCGGCGTGCACGTCGTGTACGGCCTCGTCGGGCTGAAGACGCACTGCAAGCTCGCGCTCGTCATCCGCCAGGAGAAGGGCGAGCTGCGCCACTACAGCCACATCGGCACGGGCAACTACAACCCCAAGACGAGCCGGCTGTACGAGGACATGGGGCTGTTCACCGCGGACGGGCAGGTCGGCAAGGACCTCACGCGACTCTTCAACGAGCTCTCCGGCTACGCGATCGAGAAGAAGTTCAAGCGGCTGCTCGTCGCACCGCTGCACCTGCGCAAGGGGCTCCTGAAGCGCATCGCGCAGGAGGCGCGCAACGCCGAGCAGGGCAAGCCCAGCGGCATCCGCATCAAGGTCAACTCGATGGTCGACGAGGCGATCATCGACGCGCTCTACCGCGCGTCCAACGCGGGCGTGCCGGTCGAGGTGTGGGTGCGCGGCATCTGCAGCCTGAAGCCGGGCGTGCCGGGCATGAGCGAGCACATCCGGGTGCGGTCGGTGCTCGGGCGCTACCTCGAGCACTCGCGCATCTTCTCGTTCCACAACGACGGCGACCCGCAGGTGTTCATCGGCAGCGCCGACATGATGCACCGCAACCTCGACCGCCGCGTCGAGGCGCTCGTGCGCCTCACCGATCGCGGCCACATCGCCGAGGTCGGCGCGAACTTCGACAAGGCCATGGACGACGGCACGTCGTCGTGGTGGCTCGGCGCGGACGGCGTCTGGGAGCGGCACTCGACGGATGCGGAGGGGCGGCCGCTGGAGGACCTGCAGAACTGGCTCATGCAGCAGATCGGCCAGCGCACCCGCACGGGAACGCGACGGTGAGCGCGGCCGCCGTCTACGCGGCCGGGGCCGTCTGCTGGCGGTGGATCGACGGGCGCATCCACGTGCTCGTCGTGCACCGTACGCAGCAGGGCGACGTCACCATCCCCAAGGGGAAGGTCGATCCGGGCGAGAGCCTCCCGCAGACCGCGGTGCGCGAGATCAAGGAGGAGACCGGCCTCTCGATCGCGCTGGGCGTGCCGCTCGGCGAGATCCGCTACGCGATGCCGAACGGCCGCGAGAAGATCGTGCACTACTGGGCCGGCGAGGTCACGGACGCCGCGGTTCGGAAGTCGACGTTCGTGCCCAACGGCGAGATCGCGGCACTCGAATGGGTGACGCTGAAGCGCGCCCGGAGCTACCTGAGCTACGAGTCGGACGTCGTGCTGCTCGAACGGTTCGCGGCGCTGGTCGCCGACGGAGTGACGAGCACGGTGCCGCTGATCGTGCTGCGGCACGCCAAGGCCCGGTCGCGCAGCGGGTGGGGCAAGAAGGACGACTCGGCGCGGCCGCTGGTGGCGCGCGGCGTCGCGCAGGCCGCCGCGCTGGCGCCGACGCTCGCCGCGTGGTCGCCGACCCGGATCGTGTCGAGTCCGGCCGTGCGGTGCGTGACGACCGTCGCGCCCCTGGCCGCCGACGCGCACATCGAGATCAAGCGCAGCGACGACCTCTCGCAGGCGGCGTGGGAGGCGGGCACCGCGAACGTCCGGCGGGTCATCGGCAAGCGCGTGCGCGCCCGCAAGCCGGCCGTCATCTGCAGCCACCGGCCGGTGCTGCCGGACATCATGCGCGAGATCGCGCTCGCGACCGGCACGCCGATCGGCACCTACGCCGACGACGCGGCCCAGATGGATGCCGGCGGCTTCAGCGTCGTGCACCTCTCGACCGAGAACCCGGCCTCCGGGATCGTGGCGCTCGAGACGCATCCCGCGCGGCCCTGACACCGGGCGGGACCACCCGCTGGTTCCGTGCCGTTCACCTCCCGTTCACCGATGGGGAGACGACGCGTCACTCGTGCTGCGTACCGTCGCTCGCGTGCCGGAGATCTCCGGCCGTCACCTGCATCCGAACCCGGAAGGGAATCACGTGAATCTCAAGCGTTTCGGCGCCCCCGCCGCAATCGCCGCCGCCGCAGCACTCGCGCTCAGCTCCTGCGCGGCCAACGAGGGAGGCTCCTCGTCCGACTCGACCGACTCGGGTCTCTCCGGCACCCTCGTGGGCGCGGGCGCCTCGTCGCAGGGCTCCGCGCAGGAGGCCTGGATCGCCGCGTTCCAGACCGAGAACCCCGAGGTCACCGTCAACTACGACCCGTCGGGCTCCGGCGCCGGCCGTGAGACGTTCCAGGAGGGCGCGAGCGACTTCGCCGGCTCCGACCGTGCGTTCAACGACGAGGAGATCGCCGAGGGCAACTTCCAGGCCTGCGCTCCCGACACGAACATCATCGAGCTGCCGCTGTACATCTCGCCGATCGCCGTGATCTTCAACCTCGAGGGCATCGAGACGCTGAACCTCGACGCCGACACGCTCGCCGGCATCTTCGCCGGTGAGATCACCAACTGGAGCGACGACGCGATCGTCTCGCAGAACGACGGCGTCGAGCTGCCCGACGAGGCCATCACCGCCGTGCACCGCGCGGACGACTCGGGCACCACCGAGAACTTCACCGAGTACCTCGGTGCGGCTGCTCCCGACGTGTGGACCTACGAGGCCGACGGCGTCTGGCCGTTCGAGGGCGGCGAGGCCGCTCAGGGCACCTCGGGCGTCGTCGACGCGGTGACCAACGGCACCGGCACCATCGGCTACGCCGACGCCTCGCGCGCCGGTGACCTCGGGACCGTCGCGGTGAAGGTCGGCGAGGAGTACGTGCCGTACTCGCCCGAGGCCGCTGCCGCGATCGTCGACGCCTCGCCGTTCGTCGAGGGCCGCTCGGAGTTCGACCTCGCGATCGAGCTCCAGCGCGACACCACCGCGTCGGGCACCTACCCGATCGTGCTGGTCAGCTACCTCGTGGCCTGCGAGCAGTACGCCGACTCGGCCAACGTCGAGCTCGTCAAGGCGTACCTCGGCTACATCGCCAGCCCCGAGGGCCAGGACGCGTCGGCCGAGTCCGCCGGTTCGGCTCCGATCTCGGAGAACCTGCGCGAGCTCGCCACCGCTGCGATCGACTCGATCCAGTAATACGGCATAGGTTGGAGCCCGACCCCGTGAGAGGCGTTTCGCACGGGGTCGGGCTCGACCGGCCCGGCCTCCAGCCCGCACCATTGACGACGAGGATCCGAACCCGATGACGACGACCACCCAGGCCCCTCCCATCCGGGGCAAGCAACGAGCAGGCGACCGCGTCTTCTCGGGATCGGCCGTCTTCGCCGGCGCGATGATCCTGGTGACGCTCGGCGCCGTCGCGATCTTCCTGATCGTCCAGTCGGTGCCGGCGCTGTTCGCCACGTCCGAGAACGCGTCGATCCTCACCACCAACTTCTGGGACTACGTCTGGCCGCTGCTGTTCGGCACGGTCTGGGCCGCCGCCCTCGCGCTCATCATCGCGACGCCGCTCTCCATCGGCATCGCGCTCTTCATCTCGCACTACGCCCCCCGTCGCCTCGCCTCCGTGCTCGGCTACATCGTCGACCTGCTCGCGGCCGTGCCGTCGGTCGTCTTCGGCCTCTGGGGCATCGGCGTGCTCGCCCCGGCCGTCCAGCCGCTCTACAGCTGGCTCGTCGACAACATGGGCTGGTTCCCGCTCTTCGCCGGTCCGGTCTCGGGCACCGGCCGCACCATCCTCACCGCCGCCGTCGTGCTCGCCGTGATGGTGCTGCCGATCATGACGGCCATCAACCGCGAGGTCTTCCTGCAGACGCCGGTGCTGCACGAGGAGGCCGCACTCGCCCTCGGCGCGACCCGCTGGGAGATGATCCGCACCGCGGTCCTCCCGTTCGGCGCCCCGGGCATGCTCTCGGCCGGCGTGCTGGGCCTCGGCCGCGCGCTCGGCGAGACCATGGCGGTCGCGATGGTGCTGTCGGCCACCGGCGCCGTCACCTTCCAGCTGCTCACCTCGGTCAACCCGTCGACGATCGCGGCGAACATCGCCCTGAGCTTCCCCGAGGCGTACGGCATCAACATCAACGTGCTGATCGCGACCGGCCTCATCCTCTTCATCGTCACGTTCGGCGTCAACGCGCTGGCCCGCTGGGTCGTGAGCCGCCGCAAGGAATTCTCGGGAGCGAACTGATGGCCACCACGACCACCCGACCCGCTGCCTCCTCGACCTCGGTCGAGAACTCGCTCGCAGCGGCGAAGCTGCCCACCTACGCCCTCTGGATCGTCTTCGGCGTCTCGTTCGCCGTGGTCGGCGCCGTGCTGCTGCTGATCGCGATCGCCTCTGAGGCCGAGTTCAACTACGCCGGCTGGCTCATCATCGGCGGGCTCCTCTACGCGCTCAGCACCTGGCTGTTCTCCTCGCTCGTCGAGGGACGCCGCCGGGGCATGGACCGCTTCATCACGGCGCTCGTGATCGGCGCGTTCGTCATCGCGATGATCCCGCTGATCTCGGTCACCTGGACCGTCGTCAGCCTCGGCGCGGCCCGATTCGACATCGAGTTCTTCTCGTACTCGATGCGCAACGTGACCGGCGAGGGCGGCGGCGCCCTGCACGCCATCGTCGGCACGCTCGAGATGACCGGCATGGCCGCGCTCATCTCGATCCCGATCGGCCTCATGACCTCGATCTACCTGGTCGAGTACGGCCGCGGCGCCGTGGCGCGCGGCATCACCTTCCTCGTCGACGTCATGACGGGCATCCCCTCGATCGTCGCGGGCCTGTTCGCCTACTCGCTGTTCTCGATCTTCCTCGGCCCCGGCACCCGCACCGGCTTCGCCGGATCGATCGCCCTCGCGGTGCTGATGATCCCGGTCGTCGTGCGCTCGAGCGAGGAGATGCTGCGGCTCGTGCCGAACGAGCTCCGCGAGGCCTCGTACGCGCTGGGCGTGCCGAAGTGGCTCACGATCGTGAAGGTCGTGCTGCCCACCTCGATCGCCGGCATCACGACCGGCATCATGCTCTCGATCGCGCGAGTCATCGGCGAGACCGCCCCGCTGCTCATCGCCGCGGGCTTCACCGCGAGCATGAACTACAACCTGTTCGAGGGCCGCATGAGCTCGCTCCCCGTGTTCGTGTACACGCAGTACGCGAACCAGGGCAACCCGCCCGAGGCCTACCTCGATCGGGCGTGGGCCGGTGCGCTCACCCTGATCATCATCGTCATGGCCCTCAACCTCGTCGCGCGCCTCGTCGCCCGCACCTTCGCCCCGAAGACCGGCCGTTAGGGCCAGCAAAGGAAACCCGTGTCCAAGCGCATCGAAGTCAACGACCTCAACGTCTACTACGGCAAGTTCCGCGCCGTGGAGGGCGTGAGCCTCGAGATCGAACCCCGCTCCGTCACGGCCTTCATCGGGCCGTCCGGCTGCGGCAAGACCACCTTCCTCCGCACGCTCAACCGCATGCACGAGGTCACGCCCGGGGCATCCGTCGAGGGCGAGGTGCTCATCGACGGCAACAACCTCTACGGCCAGGGCGTCGACCCCGTGCTCGTGCGTCGCCAGGTGGGCATGGTCTTCCAGCGCCCGAACCCGTTCCCGACCATGTCGATCCGCGAGAACGTGCTGGCGGGCGTGAAGCTCAACAACCGCCGCATCTCGAAGAAGGACGCCGACGACCTGGTCGAGCAGTCGCTGCAGGGCGCCAACCTCTGGAACGAGGTCAAGGACCGTCTCGACCGCCCCGGCTCGGGCCTCTCGGGCGGCCAGCAGCAGCGCCTGTGCATCGCGCGCACCATCGCGGTCTCCCCCGAGGTCATCCTCATGGACGAGCCGTGCTCGGCCCTCGACCCGATCTCGACGCTCGCGATCGAGGACCTCATCGAGGAGCTGAAGAAGGAGTACACGATCGTGATCGTGACCCACAACATGCAGCAGGCGTCGCGCGTGTCCGACCGGACCGCGTTCTTCAACATCGCCGGCACCGGCAAGCCCGGCAAGCTCATCGAGTACGACGACACGACGACGATCTTCTCCAACCCGACGCAGAAGTCGACCGAGGACTACGTCTCGGGTCGCTTCGGGTAGGCACGGGCGGCAGAAACAGTCGGATGCCCCGGGGATGCGCTCCCCGGGGCATCCGTCGTCTCACCCATCGGTGCAGAAAAGCGTGCACATTTCTGCACCCCCACCCCCTGCCGGCCCGCCACGCGCGCTGCTAGCGTTGGGGGCACCCGGTGCCGGACCCACCCCTTCGGCATCGCCCGCGATCGCACACCAGCGGTGAGCAGATGGATGCGCGGCGCACCGCGCCGCCCCACACGGCAGACCGCTCGGCGAGACGACTCCCGGCTGGTCGCCGACCCGCACCCGGCGATGGCGCACGCGTGCGCCCGCGACCCCACGGAGGACCCGACGATGAGCATCGAAGACATCCCCAGCACGACGCACACCCGCACCCCGATCACCCTCACCGACGCCGAGATCTTCGCCGCGCACGACGGCGGCAAGCTCGAGGTCTCGCTCGCCTCCCCGCTCGAGACGAAGCGCGACCTGTCGATCGCCTATACGCCGGGCGTCGCGCAGGTGAGCCGCACCATCCGCGACGCCCCCGAGGCCGCCCGCCAGTACACCTGGGCGAGCCGGTTGGTCGCCGTCGTGAGCGACGGCACGGCGGTGCTCGGGCTGGGCGACATCGGCGCGTCGGCGTCGCTGCCGGTCATGGAGGGGAAGTCGGCGCTGTTCCGCCGCTTCGGCGGGCTGAACTCCATCCCGCTCGTGCTCGAGACCACCGACGTCGACGAGATCGTCGAGACGCTCGTGCGGCTGCGGTCGAGCTTCGGCGCGGTGAACCTGGAGGACGTCGCGGCGCCGCGGTGCTTCGAGCTCGAGGCGAAGCTCATCGAGGCGCTCGACATGCCGGTCATGCACGATGACCAGCACGGCACGGCCGTGGTAGCGCTCGCGGCGCTGCTGAACGCGGCGCGCATCGTGGAGCGCGAGCTGCCGTCGCTGCGGGTCGTGATCTCGGGTGCGGGGGCGGCGGGCATCGCGGTCGCCGAGATCCTGCTGCGCTCGGGCGTCGAGGACGTCGTGCTGCTCGACTCGCGCGGCATCCTGCATTCGGACCGACCCGGACTCGAGGGCGTCAAGGCCGACTACGCGGCGCGGACGAACCCGCGCGGACTCACGGGCGGCATCGACGAGGCGCTCGACGGGGCCGACGTGTTCATCGGCGTCTCGTCGGGCACGGTGCCCGAGGCGACGCTTCGACGCATGTCGGGCGACGCGATCGTGTTCGCACTGTCGAACCCCGACCCGGAGGTGCACCCGGACGTCGCGTCGCGGCACGCCCGCGTGGTGGCGACCGGGCGCAGCGACTTCCCGAACCAGATCAACAACGTGCTGGCCTTCCCGGGCATCTTCCGCGGCGCGCTCGACGCGGGCGCCCGTCGCATCACGCCGGAGATGAAGCTCGCAGCCGCGCACGCGATCGCCGGCATCGTGGGCGAGGACCTGGCGCCCGACCGCATCGTGCCGAGCCCGCTCGACGACCGGGTCGCGCCTGCGGTGGCCGCGGCGGTCGTGGCGGCAGCGGAGGCGGGCGGCGCGCTCAGTCGCGAGGACTGAGCAGGTAGTCGTTGAACGCCCGGGTGCGCGGGTCGACGGGCAGGTCGCGTCCGTCGATCCGTCGCACCGGAGCGGCCATGCGGATGCTGGAGACCAGCCACGCGGCATCCGCCGTCTCCAGTTCGGCGAGCGAGATGTCGCGGACCTCGGTGCGCTCGCCCGTGGCCGCGAGGTGCTCGAACAGCGAGACCTGGGTGGTGCCGCGGAGGATCGCCCCGCTCGGCGCGGGCGTGGAGAACACGTCGCCGTGGCGGAGGATGACCGACGAGGTCGGCCCCTCCATGACGTAGCCGTCGCTCGTGACGAACAGCGCGTCGTCGGCGCCGCGTCGGCGCGCCTCGCGGATCGCGGCCATGTTCACGGCGTACGAGAGCGTCTTCGCGCCGAGCAACAGCCACGGTGCGCGGTCGGGCGTGCCGAGGTCGAAACCGCGATCGAGCGTGACCACGCGGAGCCCCTCGGTGCGCGCGCGGGTCTGGTCGGCGGCCGGGAAGGCGTGCAGCCAGGCGGTGGGCGCGGGCCCGTGCTCGACCCCGCGGCTCAGCACGAGCTTCAGCGCGTGCTCCCCCGTCGACGGCAGCGCGGCCACGGCGCGGGCCGCCGCCGCCTCCCACTGACCGAGGTGCGGTGCGGGCAGGTCGCAGATGCGCGCGGAGTTCTGCAGGCGCGCGAGGTGCGGGCGCAGCTCCTGTGCATGCCCGTCGACGACGCCGAGGGTCTCGAAGATGCCGTCGCCGCGCTGCGTGCTGAGCTCGCCGACGCGGAGCGCCGGCTCGGCCTGGTCGACCTCGCGGAAGGTGGCCTGGATCGCCCGGTCGTCGACCTCGGCGTCGTGCGGCAGCGGGTCGATCAGCAGGGTGAACGTGTCGGGCATGGCACGATGCTACGCGCTCGGTGCGGGCGGGCGGATGCCCCGTGGAGACGATGGCGGCCGGCCGCAGAACGCCTCTCGGCGCGAGGCCGCTCGTAGCGGCGAAAATTGGAGCCCGGGGTTACTGCGACCGGCCACGACCAGTGTAAACAGTCGGCGCGGCAGGTTTCATTCCCGTTCGCCGGGCGCGATATCGCTCGTGCCCGGGCGCGTCCGCGAGGGCTCCTCAGTGGTGCGCACTCAGTCGAGCCGCTCGCGCCGCCACAGCCGGGCGCACGCCGAGAGCTCGACCGACAGCTGGCTGAGCCGCAGGGCCCGTGTGGTGAGCGCCGCGCCCCGGGCGGAGTCGGCGAGGTCGGCCGCGTCGGCGAGGCTCGCGGAGCCGAGGGCGGTGATGCGGCAGAACGAGGCGGCGCGCTCGAGCGCGATCGCGAAATCGCCCGCGAACGCGCCGCGGAGGATCTGGTCGGCGAGCGCCAGCACCTCCTCGGGGCCCGTGGGCGAGGCAGCGCCGGCGACCACGCGGTCGCCCGTGGTGGCGAGCGCGGCGCCCTGCTCGTAGACGTAGCCCATGCCGGTCGGATCCTGCCGGATCAGCGCGCGCAGCAGGTAGATGCGCCAGAGCGCGCCGGGCAGGCTGCGAGCACCGGCGCGAGACCAGAGCTCGGCGACCGTGTCGATGCCGTGCTCGTCGGTGAACGACACGAGCCGCTCGACCACCTCGGGATCGGGGTCGTCGCGCACGCGCGCCAGCAGCGCGGTCGCGCTGTCGTGCGCCGCGCGGTTCAACTGCGCCGGGTCCTCGGCGCCCCCGTACCCCTCGAACGCCCCGGAGGGCATCCGCACTGGTCGGTGGTGTTCGGCTCCGCTCATACCCCCGCCACGATACCCCTCGACGATCGGAGCCCGGCGGGTCCTGTGGCATCCGCCCGACCCCGGTAGATTGGGTGCCCGGGCCTGTAGCTCAGTTGGCAGAGCAGTGGACTTTTAATCCATGGGTCGTGGGTTCGAGCCCCACCGGGCCCACGTCAGCGTCCGGATCACTCCGCCGTCGCGGCCTCCAGGCGCACGAGCACCGACTTCGACGCGGGCGTGTTGCTCACGTCGGCCACCGAGTCGAGCGGCACGAGCACGTTCGTCTCCGGGTAGTACGCGGCCGCGTTGCCGCGCGGGGTCGAGTACGACACGATGCGGAACCGGGGCGCGCGGCGCTCGACGCGGTCGGGCGCCACCGAGACCAGGTCGACGAGGTCGCCGTCGGCGAAGCCCGCCGCGGCGATGTCGTCGGGGTGCAGCAGCACGACGCGACGGCCGCCGGCGATGCCGCGGTAGCGGTCGTCCTTGCCGTAGATCGTGGTGTTGTACTGGTCGTGCGATCGGAGCGTCTGCAGCAGGAGGCATCCGCTCGGGATCTCGGGGTACTCGAGCGCGTTCGCCGTGAACCTGGCCGTGCCGGTCGCGGTCGCGAAGCGGCGGTCGTCGCGCGGCGCGTTCGGCAGGCGCAGGCTCTCGCCGTCGGCGATCGCGTCCTCGAGGCCCTCGAAGCCCGGCACGACGGCGGAGATGGCCGACCGGATCTGCGCGTAGTCGCCGCGCCACCCGGCCCAGTCGACGGCAGGCGCACCGCCGGGGGCGAGGGGCGGATGCTCCGAGGCGAACACCTCCTCGGCGATACGCGTCACGATGGCGACCTCCGATAGCAGGTCGTCGCTCGCGGGCCGCAGCCGGCCGCGGGAGGCGTGCACCATGCCCATCGAGTCCTCGACCGTGACGCGCTGGTCGCCGGTCGCCTGCGCGTCGCGCTCGGTGCGCCCGAGCGTCGGCAGGATGAGCGCGCGACGCCCGCCGACGAGGTGCGAGCGGTTGAGCTTGGTCGAGACCTGCACGGTCAGCTCGAGGTTCGCGAGCGCCCGCTCGGTGACCGCGGTGTCGGGCGTGGCGCGCACGAAGTTGCCGCCCATGCCGATGAACACCCGCGCCTTCCCGTCGCGCATCGCGCGGATCGCGTCGACCGTGTCGTAGCCGTGCGCGCGCGGCGACGCGAACGCGAACTCGCGATCGATGGCGTCGTGGAACCACTCCGGCATCCGCTCGAAGATGCCCATGGTGCGGTCGCCCTGCACGTTCGAGTGGCCGCGCACGGGGCAGACGCCCGCGCCGGGGCGGCCGACGTTGCCCTGCAGCAGCAGCACGTTCACCACGTCTCGGAGCGTCGCGACGGCGTGCTTGTGCTGGGTGAGGCCCATGGCCCAGCAGACGATGGCGGAAGGGGCATCCGCCAGCATCTCCCCGACTTCGCGGATGTCGGCCTCGGCGAGCCCGGTGGCCCGCTCGACCTCTGCCCAGTCGAGATCGCGCGCGGCGGCCGCGTACGCGTCGAATCCGCTCGTGTGCTCGGCGACGAACGCCTCGTCGAGCACGTCGCCGCGCTCGGCGTGCAGGTCGAGGAGCACGCGGCCGAGGGCCTGGAACAGCGCCTGGTCGCCGCCGAGGCGCACCTGCAGGTAGCGGTCGGCGATCTTCGTGCCGCGACCGACGATGCCGCGGGGCGACTGCGGGTCGTCGAACCGGATCAGCCCGGCCTCGGGCAGCGGGTTGACCGCGACGATCGTCGCGCCGGCGCGCTTCGCCTGCTCGAGGGCGCTCAGCATGCGCGGGTGGTTCGTGCCCGGGTTCTGGCCGGCGACGATGATGAGCGACGCCGAGTGGATGTCCTCCAGGCTCACCGTGCCCTTGCCGATGCCGAGCGTCTCGGTGAGCGCCGACCCGCTCGACTCGTGGCACATGTTCGAGCAGTCGGGCAGGTTGTTCGTGCCGAGGCCGCGCACGAGCAGCTGGTAGGCGAACGCGGCCTCGTTCGAGGTGCGGCCGGACGTGTAGAAGATCGACTGGTCGGGGTGGTCCATGGCGCGCAGCTCGTCGCCGATGAGGCGGAACGCGTCGTCCCACGAGACGGGGGCGTAGTGCGTCGCGCCCGCCTCGAGCAGCATCGGCTCGGTGAGCCGCCCCTGCTGGCCGAGCCAGTAGTCGTCGTGGCCGCGCAGGTCGTCGACCGAGTGCTCGGCGAAGAACGCGCGTCCGACCCGGCGCAGCGTCGCCTCCTCGGCCACGGCCTTCGCCCCGTTCTCGCAGAACTCGGCCGTGTGGCGCGAGTCGCCCTCGGGCCAGGCGCAGCCCATGCAGTCGAAGCCGTCCTTCTGGTTGACCTTCAGCAGGGTCTGCGCACTGCGCACGACGCCCATCTGGTCAATCGATGCCCGCACGGCGTGCAGCACCCCGGGTACGCCGACAGCGCGGGTCTTGGGCTCCGAGACCCGCAGTTCCGCCTCGTCGATGTCGTTCTCGGGGGCGTTCCGCGCCATGGACGTGCTCCTTCGCCGGGTCGTGACGCGGTCACTCTACGCCAGCGGGGGCCGCCCGAGCCCGCACGGGATTTCCGCAACGCGTGCACACGGTGGAAGCTTGATGCATGTCACGGATGACCATGCGCCGCCGCATCGAGCGGGTGCGGGTCGGCGCGGGCGAGGAGATCGCCACGAGCCGGCGCGAGGATCGCCTCGCGGTCGAGGAGCCGCTCGAGATCCGCGTCGGCGGCGAGCAGTTCGCGGTGACCATGCGCACTCCCGGCGACGACTTCGACCTGGTCGCCGGGTTCCTCCTCTCGGAGGGCGTGCTCGGCATCGGGGCGCCGGCGGCCATGCGGTTCTGCGCGGGCGAACCCGGCCAGGAGAACACGTACAACGTGATCGACGCCACCTTGGGCCCGGATGCCGCAGCCGACGCGCTCCGCGACACCCGGCGCGTGCTCGCGACGAGCGCGTGCGGTCTCTGCGGCATCCCCTCGCTCGATGCCGTCACGAAGGCGTCGCGCTTCGACGTGGCCGACGACCCGCTGCGCATCGACCTCGGCGTGCTGCTGTCGCTGCCCGACCGCCTGCGCGACCGGCAGCGCCTGTTCGACGACACGGGCGGCGTGCACGCGGCGGGCCTGTTCACGTCCGACGGCGAGCTGCTCTGCCTGCGGGAGGACGTGGGACGCCACAACGCGGTCGACAAGGTCGTCGGCTGGGCGGTGCGCGAGGGCCGGCTGCCGCTGTCGGGCACCGTGCTGCAGGTCTCGGGCCGGGCCTCGTTCGAGCTCGTGCAGAAGGCGCGCCTCGCGGGCATCCCGATGCTCGCGGCCGTGAGCGCCCCGTCGACGGCCGCGGTCGAGCAGGCGGATGCCGCGGGGCTCACGCTCGCCGGCTTCAGCCGAGGCACGGGCATCAACCTCTACACGCGGCCCGACCGCGTCGTGCGATGACGGCGGCGCGATGAACTGGACCCTCGTGCTCGACCTGCTGCTGATCGCGGCGCTCGCGGGCGCGTTCGTGCGCGGCTGGCGCAGCGGGCTGCTGCACACCGCTGGGGCGCTCGCCGGGCTGGTCGCGGGCGGCGTGGCCGCGTTCCTGCTGCTGCCGACGATCGTCGCTTGGATCCCGTGGCCGCAGTGGCGCGTGGTCGGCGCATTCGCGGCAGCGCTGCTGCTGCTCGTCGCGGGCGCCTCGATCGGCGACGCGCTCGGGCGCCTGCTCCGGCGGGGCGCGGAGACCGTGAAGCTGGCCCCGGTCGACCGGCTGCTCGGCGGCGCGGCCACCACGGTCGTGGCAGCGCTCGTGATCGCGCTGCTCGGCGGCGGCATCGCCGCGATGGGCGTGCCATGGCTGTCACCGGTGGTCGCCTCCTCGGCGATCGTGCGCGGCATCGACGCGATCACGCCCGCGCCGGCGCGCGCCGCGATCGCGCAGGTGCGGCAGGCGGCCTTCGACGATGCCATCCCGTGGCTGTTCGACGCGCTCGGCCAGCCCACCGAGGCGCCCGACATCCCGGAGGTCGACACCGCCGGCCCGGAACTGCGCGAGGCCACGCAGTCGGTCGTGCGCATCTCGGGTGCCGCGTTCGAGTGCGGCATCTCGGTGACGGGCAGCGGTTTCGTCGTGGCATCCGATCGGGTCGTGACCAACGCGCACGTCGTCGCGGGCGTCGACCAGCCCGTCGTCGAGGCACCGGGCCGCACGCCGGTGCCCGGCCGGGTCGTGTACTACGACGAGGACGCCGACCTCGCCGTCATCGCGACCGACGGGCTCGCCGCCTCGCCGCTCGCGCTCGGGGACACACTGCCGTCGGGCGCCGAGGCCGTGGTGGCCGGGTACCCGTACGGCGGACCGCTCGAGCTGGCGCCCGCGCAGGTGCTCTCGGCGGGGCCGCTCGTGTTCAACGGCACGCTCGCCGACCGCCCGCGCGACGCCTACACCCTCGCCGCGGCCGTCTACCAGGGCGACTCGGGCGGGCCCGTGCTCACGACCGACGGCGACGTGGCGGGCGTCGTGTTCGGCAAGGCGGAGTCGGTCGCCGACGTCGGCTATGCGGTCACCATGGCCGAGCTCGATCCGGTGGCCGAGGCCGCCGACGGGCTGACGCAGCCCGTCGGCACGGGCGCCTGCCACGTGGGCTGAGGGCGGACCGGCTCAGCCGACGACGGCGCGCAGCCCGCGCATGAGCGCGAGCCGCTCCTCGGCGGTGCGGCCGAGCGGCGCGGCGGCCAGCACGCCGACGCCCGCGGCGTCGAACGCGGCGACCCGCTCGGCGACCTGCGCGGGCGTGCCGACGAGGTTCATCGCGAGCGCGAGCTCGTCGGGCACCGCCGCGACGGCCTCCTCCTTGCGGCCGGCGAGGAACAGCTCCTGGATCTCCGCAGCGACCTCGCCGTACCCGTAGCCCGTGACGAGCGTGTTGTAGAAGTTCTTGCCGCGCGCGCCCATGCCGCCGACGTAGAGCGCGATCTGCTGCTTGACGGTCGGCAGCACGGCTGCGACGTCGTCGCCGATGTAGAGCGCGGTGGTCGCGAAGATCTCGAGCGGCGCGAGCGCCGGGTCGCGCCTCGCGGTACCGCGGTCGAGCGCCTCACCCCAGACGTCGCGGGCGCGCTCCGGGTGGAACAGGGTCGGCAGCCACGCGTCGGCGATCTCGGCGGTCTGCTCGACCGACTTCGGGCCGAGGGATGCGATGAGGATCGGGATGTCGGCGCGGACGGGCTCGTTGATGAGCTTCAGCGGCTTGCCGAGCCCGGTGCCCCGGTCGGCGGGCAGCGGGATCGTGTAGTGCTTCCCGGCGTGCTCGAGGCGCTCGCGGCGCCAGACCGCCCGGCAGATCTCGACGACCTCGCGGGTGCGACCGAGCGGGGCGTCGTACGGCACGCCGTGGAAGCCCTCGATGGCCTGCGGACCCGATGCGCCGATGCCCAGCGTGAACCGGCCGTCGGAGACGAAGTCGAGGCCGGCCGCGGTCATCGCGGTGAGCGTCGGCGTGCGCGTGTAGAGCTGGAGGATGCCGCTGACCAACCGCATCCGCTCGGTGCGCGCCGCGAGGAACCCGAGCTGGCTGACCGCGTCGAACGAGTACGCCTCGGGCACCACGACCAGGTCGACCCCGGCCTGCTCGAGCGCCTCGACCTCGGCGGCGGCCTCGCGGAAGCCGCCGGCATAGCTCAGCATCATGCCGATCTGCATGACGGCTCCCCTACTCGGCCGAGAATCCGGCGAAGCGGATGCCCCAGCGGACCTCCCACTGCTCGCCGGGGAGCAGCCAGCGCAGGCCCTTGCCCGAGTTGAAGGCGTCGGCGGGCGCCGTCATCGGCTCGATCGCGATGGCCTGGTCGCCGTCCTCCCCCGGGTAGGTGCGGGTCGTGAAGGCCTGCACGTAGCCGAACTCGTCGTCGGCCCACATCGCGACGCTGCGTCCGTCGGGGGCGGTGAGGGAGTGCACCGACTCGCCCTCGTCGAGCTCGACCTCGCCGAAGGCGTCGTCGAGCGACAGGTCGCCGACGCGTGCGCCGCCGCGGAGGTCGAACGGCGTGCCCTCGACGGGCACCTCGCCGGTCGGCAGCAGGCGCTCGTCGACCTCGATGTGGCTCGCGGCCGCGAGCCGCAGCTCGAGCTCCTCGGTGCGCACCCCGCCGATCTTCAGGAACGGGTGGGTGCCGACCGCGACCGGGGCGGGCTCGGAGCCCAGGTTCTCGATGAAGTGCGTGACGTCGAGCCCGTCCGACACGAGTTCGTAGCGCACCGCGGTGCGCAGCAGGAACGGGTAGCCGAGCTGCGGGTAGACGTCGGCGCCGAGCGTGACCGAATCCCGGTCGCGATCGAGCTCGTGGTACGCGGTGTAGCGCAGCAGGCCGTGGATGGCATTGTTGCGGGCGGGCTCGGTGATGGCGAGCTGGTGGACCACGTCGTCGTGGGTCCAGCGTCCGTCGCGCACGCGGTTCGGCCAGGGCACGAGCACGATGCCGGAGCCGCTCGGCGGGCTCTGGTCCTCGGGGAAGCCCGGCACGAGGTCGATGCCGTCGATGCTGAGTGCGCGGATGCCCGCGGCGACCGAAGTGATCGTGGCGCGGAGTTCGCCGCTCGAGGTGGTGGTGCTGAGCTCGAACTGCTCGCCCGTGGGAAGCGTCATCCCTACAGCCTATGGTCTGCCACCGCGACCGCCAGACCCGCCTCCTGCAATTCCGCGATCAGGGCGGCGGGCGCGGCGCGGTCGGTCACGAGCCGGTCGAACGCGTCGACGGGCGCGATGCGCCCGAGGTGCACCTCGCCGAGCTTCGAGGCGTCGGCGACGACGATCGCGCGCGACGCGGCGTGCAGCATCTGGCGCTTGACGGCGGCCTCGGGCAGGTTGGCGTTGGTGACGCCGCGGGCGGCGTCGACCCCGTTGCATCCGATCACCGCGAGGTCGGCGTGCACCTCGTCGAGCACGGTGCCGGCGAGCGGATGCACCAGGGAGTGCTGTCTCGGACGCAGGGTGCCGCCCGTGAGGACGACGGTGAACCGCGGGATCTCGGGCTCGAGCTCGAGCGCGATGCTGAGCCCGTTGGTGAGCACGGTCACGTCGGCGAGGTCGTCGCGGGCGCGCAGCGCGCGGGCGACCGCGAGGGTCGTGGTGCCGACGTCGAGGATGATGCTCTGGCCGCTCTGCACGTCGGCGGCGACGGCGCGTCCGATCTCCTCCTTGGGCACGACGGATGCGGCGAGCGCCTCCTCGAAGCTCGGCTCGCGGTCGGGCCGGGCGGAGACCGCCCCGGCGTCGGCCGGCACGGCGCCGCCGTGCACGCGGCGGATGTCGCCGGAGCGCTCGAGCGCGTCGAGGTCGGCGCGCGCGGTCACGTCGGTCACGCCGAAGGCGCGGCCGAGTTCGCTCACGCGCACGAACCCACGCTCGGCGACGAGCGCGAGCGCCCGTTCGCGGCGCACCGGGGCGGGCAGCGCCACGCGGGCGTCGTCGCTGCGGTCGTCGGTCATGTGAGGCATCCTGCCCTGCTTCGGGTTTCTTTGCAATGCAAAGCATCTTGTTTGTGAAAGCAAAGCGGCGTAGGCTGACCCCGCTATGAGCCACACGAACTCCCCCGCGCCGATCGTCGACGACCGCATCGCGGTGCGACGCACCTCGCTCGCCGACGGCCGCGATCTCCTCTACTTCGACGACGCCGACACGACGCTTCCGCCGGAGCGGGCCATCGACGAACGCGAGCTCGCGCCCCGCCCGGCGACCGCGGTGATGCGACAGGACCCGCTCACCGGCGAATGGGTGTCGATCGCCGCCGCGCGCCAGAACCGCGCCCACCTGCCCCCGGCGCACCTCGATCCGCTGTCGCCGCAGTCACCCGGCAACCCCTCCGAGATCCCGAGCCGCTACGACGTCGCGGTCTTCGAGAACAAGTCCCCGTCGTTCGGCCCCGAGCTGGGCCTCCCCGACGGCGAGGACGACGCGGCGGCCCTCGCGGCGTTCCGGTCGGTCGGCATCGAGCGCACGCGCACCTCCGTCGGCCGCTGCGAGGTCGTCTGCTTCAGCCCCGACCACGAGGGGTCGTTCGGCACCCAGACCCCGTCGCGTGCGCGCACCGTGATCGAGGCGTGGGCGCAGCGCACCGCCGAGCTGTCGTCGCTGCCGGGCATTCAGCAGGTGTTCCCGTTCGAGAACCGCGGCGAGGCCATCGGCGTCACCCTGCACCACCCGCACGGGCAGATCTACGCCTACCCGTACGTGACGCCTCGCACCCAGCGCCTGATCGACTCCGTCGACGCGTACGGCCCCACGCTGTTCGCCGACATCCTGGAGCGCGAGCGCACCGGCGAGCGCCTCCTCATCGCGGGCGAGCACTGGACGGCGTTCGTGCCGTTCGCCGCACGCTGGCCGATCGAGGCGCACATCCTGCCGAACCGGCACGTGCCCGACCTCGCCGCCACCACGCTCGATGAGCGCGAGGAGCTCTCGACGCTCTACCTGCGACTGCTGCGCGGCGTCGACGCCCTGTACGACACCCCGACGCCGTACATCGCCGCCTGGCACCAGGCACCCGTGCACGAGCACCGCGACGACGTGCGCCTCATGCTGCAGCTCACGAGCCCGCGCCGCGCGGCCGAGAAGCTCAAGTTCCTCGCCGGGTCGGAGGCGGCGATGGGCGCCTGGATCGGCGACGTGCCGCCGGAGACGCAGGCGGCCGCGCTGCGCGAGGCGATCGAGGGGGTGGCGCTGTGAGCGAGCGAGACGTGGTGGCCGAGGCATCCGACGGCTTCGCCGCCCGGTACGGACACGACGCCGACGGCGTGTGGTCGGCCCCGGGACGCGTGAACCTCATCGGCGAGCACACCGACTACAACGACGGGTTCGTGTTCCCGTTCGCGATCGACCGGCGCACCGCGGTCGCGCTCGGGGGCAGGGGCGATCGGATGCTGCGCGTCGCGAGCACGTTCAGCGACGAGGTGATCGAGATCGCGATCGACGCGCTCGCGCCCGACGCGGTGTCGGGCTGGTCGGCGTACCCGCTCGGCGTGGCCTGGGCGCTCGGCGAGTTCGGCGCCGACCTGTCGGGCGCGACGGGCGTCGACCTCTTCGTGGCATCCGACGTGCCGATCGGCGCGGGGCTCTCGTCCTCGGCCGCGATCGAGAGCGCCGTCGCCCTCGCGCTGAACGAGCACTGGGGCCTCGGACTCGACCGGCCGACCCTCGCGAAGGTCGGCCAGCTCGCCGAGAACCGCGCCGTCGGGGCGCCGACCGGCATCATGGACCAGTCGGCCTCGCTGCTCGGCGAGCAGGACGCGGGCGTGTTCCTCGACTGCCGGAGCCTCGACGCCGAGGTGATCCCGCTCGGCTTCGACGCCGACGGGCTCGCGCTCATGGTGATCGACACGAAGGTCGAGCACTCGCACGCGACGGGCGGCTACTCGGCCCGGCGCGCGTCCTGCGAGGCGGGCGCCGCGGCCATGGGCGTGGGCTCGCTGCGCGATCTCTCGGTCGACGACCTGGAGCGCGCGGCGTCCGTGCTCGACGACGAGACCTACCGGCGTGTGCGGCACGTCGTGACCGAGAACGCGCGCGTGCTCGACACCGTGCGCACGCTGCGCGAGGCCGGGCCGACGGGCATCGGGCCGCTGCTCGACGCATCGCACGTGTCGATGCGCGACGACTTCGAGATCTCGGTGCCCGAACTCGACCTCGCCGTCGAGACCGCGCAGGCGCACGGCGCGATCGGCGCGCGCATGACCGGCGGCGGGTTCGGCGGTGCGGCGGTCGCGCTGGTCACCGACGCGCTCGTGCCCGTGGTCGGGCGGATCGTGCGCGCGGCGTTCGCCGAGCGCGGCTACGTCGATCCCGTGATCTTCACGGTGCGGGCGTCGCAGGGCGCGGTCCGGGAGCGCTGAGCCGGCTCAGGCGTCGCCGGGCTCGACCGCGCTCGGGGTACCGCCGGTGACTCGCACGAGCTCGTCGAAGCTGGTCGGGAAGACGGTGCGGGCGTGCCCGGCCGCGGCCCACACCACGTCGTAGCGCGCGAGGTGCGTGTCGACCACGGTGCGCACGGGCGACGGATGCCCCACCGGTGCCACTCCGCCGATCACCTGCCCCGTGGCCTCCTTCACCCGCTCCTTGGACGCGCGGCCGATGGTGCCGCCGAGCTCGGCGCCCAGCCACTCGGTGTCGACGCGGTGCGCGCCCGAGGTGAGCACGAGCAGCGGCTCGTCGTCGAGCAGGAACACGAGCGAGTTGGCGATCTGGCCGACCTCGATGCCGAGCGCGTCGGCGGCGAGCTGCGCGGTCGTCACGGCGCCGTCGAACCAGCGGATCTCGGGGGTGAGCCCCTGCTCGGCGAGGGCCGCCTGCACGCGGTCGACGGCGGGGTGGATGGGTTCGGTCACGGAGCGATCCTAGAAGACACCCGCGAGCGATAGGGTGCGGCCGTGACCGCCGGCGTCTCCGGAACCCCAGGCTCCCCCGAACTCTCACGCGCGCTCGGGCTGCGCGACGCGACCGTGATCGGCGTCGCGTCGATGGTAGGCGCCGGCGTGTTCGCGGCGTTCGCGCCGGCCGCGCGGGCCGCAGGCGACGGGCTGCTGATCGGACTGGCGATCGCGGCCGTGATCGCGTTCGCGAACGCGACCTCGTCGGCGCAGCTCGCCGCGCAGTATCCGCGGTCGGGCGGCACGTACCTGTACGGGCGCGAGCAGCTCGGCGCGTGGTGGGGCTTCCTCGCCGGGTGGGGCTTCGTGATCGGCAAGACCGCGAGCTGCGCGGCCATGGCGCTGACGTTCTCCGCGTACGTGGCGCCCGAGGGCTGGGAGCGCATCGTCGCGGCGCTCGCGGTCGCGGCGCTCGCGGGCGTGAACCTGTTCGGCGTGACCCGCACGGCTGGGCTCGCGTCGATCATCGTGACGGTCGTGCTGCTGGTGCTCGCGATCGTGGTGGCGTCCGGCGTCGCGGGTGCGCTGCCGGGCGGTGGCCTGCTCGACCCGTCGGGGCTGGTCGCCGAGGGCTGGTACGGCATCCTCCAGTCGGGCGGGCTGCTGTTCTTCGCGTTCGCCGGGTACGCGCGCATGGCGACCATGGGCGAGGAGGTGCGCGAGCCGGCGCGGACGATTCCGCGGGCGATCGTGCTCGCGCTGGCCGTCGCCGTCGTCGTCTACGCCGCGGTCGGCGTGACCGCGCTCGCCTCGCTCGGCGCCGAGGCGCTCGGGGCGTCGGCCGCGCCGCTCGTCGACGTGGTGCGGGCGAACGACTGGGCCTGGGCGGCGCCGCTGGTGCGCGTCGGTGGCGCGGCCGCGTCGCTCGGCGCGCTGCTCGCGCTCATCGCGGGCATCGGGCGCACCAGCCTCGCGATGGCGCGCGAGCGCGACCTGCCGTCGCCGCTGGCGCGGGTGGGGTCGCGGTTCCGGGTGCCGTGGGTGGCTGAAGGCTCCGTCGCCGTCGTCGTGATCGTGCTGGTGCTGACCGTCGACCTGCGCGGGGCGATCGGGTTCTCGTCGTTCGGGGTGCTGCTGTACTACCTGGTCGCGAATCTCGCCGCGTTCACGCAGGGCCGCGACGATCGGCGGTACCCGCGCTGGCTGCAGATGCTCGGGGCGGTCGGATGCCTCGTGCTGGTCGCCACGCTGCCGTGGACGTCGGTCGTGGCCGGCGTCGTCGTGTTCGCCGTGGGGGTCGTGGGGCGGCTCGTGGTGCTCGCGGCACGCGGGCGGCGCTGAGCGCGCGCGCCCGTCACTCGGCCCTGCAGTCGGGGTTGATGACCGCCGACAGGTCGACCCAGAGGTACTGCTTCTCGCCGTCGGGATGGGGCGCCCACTCCACCCATCCGTTCGGGGCGTCGCAGTCCGCCGCCTCGACGTCGAAGTCGATGCTCTCACGGTCGTTTCGCCCCAGAAGCCTCGCTTCGTCGAGATCCCACGGCTTCCCCGACGCGTCCCGCCAGCCGTACACGGCGATGGTCCCCGGAGCACTCGGCGGGTTCGTCACCGCCACCTGGAGGTAGCCGGGGTCGCAGCACAGCACGATCGGGGTTGCGATCGGCGCACCGGGGGTGGGCGCGGATGCCGCCGCCTGCGGCACGGTCGCCGCGACGGCGATGGCGGGTGCCGTCCATGCGATCGCCTTGGCCGCGGTGCGTCTCGAGATCTCGTCCATGTCACTCCGGTTCCGTATTCATGCGTCCGCTTCCACGAAGGTAGCGGAGATCACGACGGCGCGCAGGTTCGGCGGTGCGATGTGGAGAAGTGAGCACCCCTCGCTGGATCGAGCGCTCGCACGGTCGCCCGTCGTTCGCTCGCTAGTGTGGGCGCCATGACCGTCGACGCCGCCGCCCATGTCCGTTCGCTGCCCGGCATCGACGCCCCATCGGTCGACGAGTCGGCGTTCGTCGCCGCGGGCGCGGTGCTCGTCGGGAACGTGCGGCTCGAGGCGGGCTCGAGCGTCTGGTACAACGCCGTGCTGCGGGCCGAGGCGGAGCCGATCGTGCTGGGCGCGGGGTCGAACCTGCAGGACACGGTCGTCTGCCACGTCGATCGCGGATACCCGCTCACGGTCGGGCGCGGGGTCTCGGTGGGGCACGGGGCGGTGCTGCACGGCTGCACGATCGAGGACGACTGCCTGGTCGGCATGTCGGCGACCGTGCTGAACGGCGCGGTCATCGGTGCGGGGTCGCTCGTCGCCGCGGGCGCGGTCGTGCTCGAGGGCACGGTCGTGCCGCCGGGGTCGCTCGTGGCCGGCGTGCCGGCGAAGGTGCGGCGCGAGCTGAGCGACGAGGAGCGCGCGGGAGTCCGCCGCAACGGCGAGGCGTACCTGCGGCACACGGACCTGCACCGCGGCACCGTGGACTAGAACGGTGGTTCGTGCTCGGGCTCGGGTTCGCGCTCGGGTACGCGCCCAGATTCGCACGCCGGCGACATCGGCTCGACCGGATCGGTCGTGTACTCCCGCCCGAGCGGACTTCGCCAGTCGAGCACCCCGCCGCCCCGTTGGACGACCCGCCATCCGGCCTCGTGTTTCAGGTGGTGGTGCCGAGCGCAGAGGTGGGCGAGGTTGTCGTGGGCGGTCTCGCCGCCGGCGGCCCAGTCGCGCGTGTGGTCGATCTCGGAGGCATCCGCGCGGCGATCGCGGCCCGGGAAGCGGCAGGTGCCGTCGCGCACGCGCAGCCGGGCGCGCAGGTCGGGCGGCACGGTGTAGCGCTCGCGTCCGACGGACAGCACCGCCCCGGTCTCCGGCTCGGTGAGCAGGCGCCGCAGCGAGCCGGACGCACCGACGAGTTCGAGTGCATCGTCGATCGGGATCGGTCCGTACCCGTCGAGCACCGCGGGCCCGTCGCCGTGGCCGAGCATGCGCCTGGCGGGCACCGTGACCGACACGGTGGGGCGGATGCCTCGTCGCGCGGCGGGCACGGGCGAGGACGTCTGCTCCGGCGATGTCGACATCTGCGCTTCCCCCAGCAGCAGGTCGGCGAGCACGTCCGCGCGGAGCTGTGCCGTGGTGCGTTCCTCGCCCTCGAGCGCGCGCAGGTGCCCGGCCGTGTCGGTGAGCCGCGCGTCGATGCTGGCCGCCGTCGCGGCGGGCAGGTGGGCGGTCAGCCACGCCATGCCGTCGTGGGCGGGCTCGATACGCACGTGGCGGTCTGCGGCAGCGTCGGCGGCACGCGCCTCGATCGAGTCGGGGTGCATGCGCTCACGGAGCAGCCGCGCCTGCCGCCGGAAGCGACCTGGCGTGGTGGTGGCCGCGACCCGCAGCGCCTCCGCCTCGAACTCCGCCCGGTGGGAGGCAGGCAGCGAGCCCGCCTCGTCGGCGATCGTGCGCGCGTGCAGGTACGAGATGCGCCCGGCGAGCGCGGCCGCCAACGTCGCGTCGAGCCCCTCGCCCAGTGCCTCGGCATCACCGATCCAGCGCGCGACGGTCGCCTCGGTCGTGCGGGTCGCGCACGCGATCTCGGCCGTCAGGGAGCGGCGCACGAGCTCAGCCCGGCGACGGGGCGACGGCACACGCAGGCCGGCGCGCTCGCGCACCTCGGCGCGCTCGTCGTCGATCGCGACCGACTCGCGGTGCGCAGCGGCGATGAGCGACGCACGCCGAGCGGCGACCCGCTCGAGTTGCGCCGTCAGCGCGGCGATCTCGGTGACGTGGAGGTCGAGCAGTGCCTCGCGCCTGGCGTCGGCGGTCAGCCCAGCCGCATCCGCCGCCTCGCCCCGCCGCCATTCGTCGATCGTGTCGTCGAGCAGCTGCCACTCGATGTCGATCTCGTCGGGTGCGGGCAGGCGGGACGGCAGCGCGTCGAACGGCGGAACCGCGCCGAACCCTGCTTCCTCCATACCTTCATCGAAGCAGTGACCACTGACATTCCCCGACCGGAATGCGCGGCCGCGTGGCGCCCGCGAGAACTCAGCCCAGCCGGCTCGGCACTCGCGCATCCGCAGCCGGGTCTGCGTCGACCGGGGCATACCCGAGCGGAGCGGATGCCCCGGGCTGCAGCCGCGCACGCACGCGACGCGCGCGGCGCACCATCCAGCGAGCCGGAAGCGCGACCGCGGTCGCCGCGGCACCCGCCACGGCAGCGGGTCCGGCGTCACGCTCGCCGAGCATGCGCCGCCGCTCGTAGGCGCGACGCACCGCGCCGCCGGTGAGGTTGTGCCGACGCACCCGGGGCGGGAGCACGCCGCGGTCGCGGGCGGCGACCAGGGCGCCGAGCTGCACGATCCAGTCGTCGTCCGCAGCCGGATGGAAGTAGTTGTCCTCGAGCCACGCCGGGTCGGGATCGCGGTAGTCGCCCGCGACCAGCGCCTCGTGGCCGGCGAGCAGGCCGCTGCCGGCGAACACCAGGTTGATCATCGACGCGTCGACCCCGAAGTCGTCGAGCAGCAGCGCCGGCACGCCGGCTGCCACGGCCTCGAGCACCGCGGTCGAGCTCACGGTCACGAGCGCGGCGGCGCGACGCAGGTGGTCGGCCATCGGCCCGTCCTCGACCACGAGGTTGGTTGGCAGCGCACCCGCCACCGACGGCGCGGCGAGCAGGCCCTGCAGGTCGTGCGCCTCGGCATGCGTCTGCGCCTCGCCCGACCGGGCGCGCACCTTCACGACCACGCGCCGCTCGGGCTGCGCGCGGGCCGCATCGACGAGCCAGCCGACGAGCCGCTCGCGGTCCTCGAGCGAGCGCGGCACCTTGGCCTGCACGGCGAACACGACGTCGTCGCGCGCCCCGCCGCGCGGGCGCACGGGCGCCGGCCCAGCGGCATCCGCCCCACCGCCCGAGACCGCACCGCCCAGGAAGGGCAGCCGCGCCAGCCCGAAGCTCACGTCGACGGGCATGCCGGCGGCGTTGCGCGCGAACTCGCGCACCTCGCGGCGGCTGTGCAGCACGACGAGGTCGGTCTGCTCGCGGTAGACGATCGCCTTGGGCTCGGCGGGGATCGTGATGCCGGGGAAGCCGCTGACGAGCACGGGCCGATCGGGGCGCGCCGCGATCCGCGGTGCGACCACGCGCACGAGCGGGCCGCGCAGCGCGAGAAGCACGACGTCGGGCCGCCGCACGTCGAGGATCGTGTCGAGTCCCGCGAGATCGACCACGCGGAGCGCATCGAGCGAGCATGCGGTGCCGTCGAGCGCGACCCGCACCTGACGGGCACTCGGCAGCACGGGCGAGTCGAGCAGTACGACCTGCACCCGCCACGAGCCCGGCACGCCCGATGCCGGGCGCAGCGGCCTCGGCAGGGTGGACGCCAAAGACGCACCCCACTTCAGGTAGGAGTCGCTGTCGGCCACCACGAGCAGGCGGCGCGGGCGACCGCTACCGGCATCCGATGCCCCGATCACCGGGCCCGACCCGTTCCAGCCCCCGCTCACGAGACGAGCACCCGGCGGAGCTTGGCGCGCGGCGCCTCCTCGCCGGGGAAGACGCGCTTGATGCCGTCACCCATGGCCTCGCCGATGATGCGGATGTCGCGCACGAGGTGCTGGAGCCCCTGCGGCTCGAGGGAGGCCGCATGGTCGCTGCCCCACATCGTGCGGTCGAGCGTGATGTGCCGTTCGACGGCCACCGCGCCCAGCGCGACCGCGGCGAGCGAGATCTGCAGCCCGGGCTCGTGGCCCGAGTAGCCGACCGGCACGCCCGGGTAGCGCAGCTGCAGCGTGTCGATCATGCGCAGGTTGGCCTCCTCGGCGGGCATCGGGTAGCTCGACGTGGCGTGCATGAGGACGAGCCGTTCGGTGCCGAGCGCATCGACCGCACGGTCGATCTCCTCGATGGTCGACATGCCGGTCGAGCAGATGACCGGGCGCCCGGTCTCGGCGATCGCGCGCAGCAGCTCGAGGTCGGTGACCGAGGCGGATGCCACCTTGTACGCGACCGGCTCCTGACCGAACGCGGCCAGCGCCTCGAGGAACTCCACCGAGGGCACGTCCCACGGCGAGGCGAACCAGTCGAGGCCGACGGATGCCGCGTGCTCGGCGACCGCACGGTACTCCGCAACGCCGAACTCCACCCGACGGCGGTAGTCGAGGTAGCTCATGGTGCCCCACGGCGTCTCGCGGGGCAGGTCGCGCATGTGCTCGGGCGTCGCGATCTCGGGCGTGCGCTTCTGGAACTTCACCGCCTGCGCGCCTGCATCGGCGGCCACGTCGATGAGCCGGCGCGCGAGACGTACGTCGCCGTTGTGGTTGAGCCCGATCTCGCCGATGACGTAGACCGGCTCGCCGTAGCCGACCGCGTTGCGGCCGATGCGAATCGCCATGGGGTCCTCCTCTAGTACCAGATGGCACCGGCGAGCGCCGGCTGGTCGGTCGACCGCACCTCCGCGGCGGCGCGGGCGCCGAGCACGAGGTCGGAGAGCTCGCGCACGGCACCGTCGCCGCCCGCCTTCGTCAGCACGTGGCGTGCGAGCGCGAGCGCCTCCGGCGCGGCATCCGCCACCACCACCGGCCAGCCCACGAGCCGCAGGCAGCCGAGGTCGCCCACGTCGTTGCCGACGTACGCGATGCGCTCGAGCGGAACGCCCCGGCGCTCGGCCCAGGCGACCAGCTCGGGGGCCTTGTCGCGCACGCCGTGCACGACGTCGACGCCGAGCTTCGCGGCACGTGCCGCGACCACCGGGTTCTGCTCGACCGAGAGGATCAGCATGGGCACGCCCGCCTCGCGCAGCATCTTCACCCCGTGCCCGTCGCTGCGACTCACCCGCACCCGCTCGGTGCCGTCGCTGCCCACGTACGCCGTGTCGTCGGTGTGCACGCCGTCGAAGTCGGTGACCACGGCGTCGACGTCGATGCACGGCACCGCGGGCACGAGCGCCGAGGGCGAGACGACCGCGGCGAGCGCATCGGCGAGCGCGAGGTCGGCGGGCGTGTCGATCTCGAGCGCGTGCGCGTCGGGCACGAGGCGGAAGCCGATACGCCCGAAGAACCGGTGCTCGGCGGTACGGAACCGGTCGGCGCGCATCACGTAGAAGGCGCCGGTCTCGCGGTACTCGGCCTCGCGGTCCTGCCGGCGCAGGCGCGCGCCCGAGCTGTGGTTCACGCCGGCGGCGCCGCGCGAGGTGTGCCGCCAGAGGAACGCGTGGCTCTCGACGGCGGAGAACACGACGTCGGCGTCGCCGTGTCGCACCTCGGCGACCGCGGCGTCGATGTCGGACGGATCGATGAACGGCGAGGTCGCCTGCACGAACACGAGCACCTCGGGCATCCGCTCGTCGGCCTCGAGCGCGTCGAGCGCGTGCAGCAGCGCGGACTCCGAGCTCGCGGTGTCGCCCGAGAGGTCGGCCGGCCGGTCGATGACCTCGGCGCCGGCGGCCTCGGCGGTGGCGGCGATCTCGGCGTCGTCGGTGGAGACGACCACGAGGTCGACGGATGCCGCGGCGAGCGCCGCGCGCACCGCGCGCGCCACGAGGGGCACGCCCGCGACCTCGCGCAGGTTCTTGCCGGGCACGCCCTTCGAGCCCCCGCGTGCGGGGATGACGGCGATCACCTCGTGGGGCATGTCGCGAGGCTAGGTTCGCGAACTTGCGCCCGGATGAGCGCAGGGTGAACTGCGCGGGCGCGTCCGGTGAACGGACCACCACGTGCGCACGGCTACGGTGGAACCCGTGCCCGACCTGACCGCCCTCGCCTGGGTGCTGCTCGCGTTCTCGGCGTTCATGGTCGGGGTGTCCAAGACCGCGCTGCCCGGTGCGAACACCATCTCGATCGCACTGTTCGCGGCGGTGCTGCCGGCACGGGCCTCGACCGGCGCCCTGCTGCTGCTCCTGATCGTCGGCGACCTGCTCGCGCTCTGGCTCTACCGCCGCCACGCCGACTGGGGCGCGCTGCTGCGACTCGCCCCCGCGGTCGGCGTCGGCATCGTGCTCGGCGTGCTCTTCCTGGCGGTCGCGGACGATGCCTGGGTGCGCCGCGTGATCGCCGTCATCCTGCTGCTCGTGATCGCCTTCACGCTCTGGCGGCGGTGGCGCGCGTCGGCCGACACCCCCACCGGCGGCCGCGCGGCGGCGTGGGGCTACGGCTCGCTCGGCGGGTTCACGACCATGGTGGCCAACGCGGGCGGCCCCGTGATGACGATGTACTTCCTCGCGTCACGGTTCCCCGTGCAGGCGTTCCTCGGCACGGCCGCGTGGTTCTTCGCGATCGTGAACCTCGTGAAGGTGCCGTTCTCCGTCGGCCTCGGCATCATCACGCCCGCCACGCTGCTGCTCGACGTCGTGCTCGTGCCCGCGGTGCTCGTCGGCGGGTTCGTCGGCTGGAACCTCATGAAGCGGATGCCGCAGCTCGTGTTCGAGCGGATCGTGATCGTGCTGACCGTGGCCGGCGCGCTCTACCTGCTGCTCATGTAGCGGAGCATCCGCAGCTCCCGGCTCAGCGCAGGCGCAGCTCGGCCGCCTTCACCACGTTCGCGAGCAGCATCGCCCGGGTCATCGGCCCCACGCCGCCGGGATTCGGCGAGAGGTGCCCGGCGACCTCGGCGACCGCGGGGTCGACGTCGCCCGTGAGCCGGCCCTTGCCGGTCTCCTCGTCCTGCACGCGCGTGATGCCCACGTCGAGCACCGCCGCGCCGGGCCGGATCCACTCGGGCTTCACGAGGTGCGGCACGCCGACGGCGGCCACGACGATGTCCGCCCTGCGCACCTCGGCGGCCAGGTCGGCCGTGCGCGAGTGCGTGAGGGTCACCGTGGCATCCAGCCCCTTGCGGGTGAACAGGAGCCCGAGCGGGCGGCCGACCGTGAGGCCGCGGCCGATCACGACGACGTTGCGACCGCGGATCGGCACGTCGTAGCGCTGCAGCATCTCGACGATGCCCGCGGGCGTGCACGGCAGCGGCGACTGCAGCTCGCCCTCGATGCCGAGCACCAGCCGGCCGAGGTTGGTCGGATGCAGGCCGTCGGCGTCCTTGTCGGGGTCGATGAGCTCGAGCATGGCGTTCTCGTCGTGCCCGGGCGGCAGCGGCAACTGCACGATGTAGCCGGTGACCTCGCGCGCCGAGTTCAGGTCGTCGATGGCGGCGCGCACGTCGGCCGACGTGGCCGCCGCCGGCAGGTCGATGCGGATCGACTCGATGCCGACCTCGGCGCAGTCGCGGTGCTTGCCGGCGACGTACGAGCGCGAGCCGGGGTCGTCGCCGACGAGCAGCGTGCCGAGGCCGGGCACGACGCCGTTGGCCCGCAGGTCGTCGATGCGCGTGCGCAGCTCGTTCTTGATCGCGGTCGCCGTGGCGACCCCGTCGAGCCTGATCGCGGTCATGCGTCTACTGCTCGAGGCCCGGGTACAGCGGGAACTGCGCGGTGAGCGCCTCGACGCGTGCGCGCAGCGGCGCGACGTCGGCACCCGGCTTCAGCGCCTCGGCGATCACGTCGGCGACCTCGGTGAACTCCGCGTCGCCGAAGCCCCGGGTCGCGAGCGCCGGCGTGCCGATGCGCAGGCCCGAGGTGATCATCGGCGGGCGCGGGTCGAACGGCACCGCGTTGCGGTTCACGGTGATGAGTGCCGAGTGCAGGATGTCCTCGGCCTGCTGACCGTCGAGCTCGGAGGTGCGCAGGTCGGCGAGCACGAGGTGCACGTCGGTGCCGCCGGTGAGCACGTCGACGCCCGCCGCGCGCGAGTCGTCGGCCGTGAGTCGATCGGCGAGGATCTGCGCACCGCGGATGGTGCGCGCCTGCCGGTCGACGAACTCCTCGGACGCGGCGATCTTGAACGCGGTCGCCTTCGCGGCGATGGCGTGCATGAGCGGGCCGCCCTGCTGGCCCGGGAACACGTTCGAGTTGAGCTTGCGGGCGAGCTCGGTGTCGCGGCTCACGATGAAGCCCGAGCGCGGGCCGCCGATGGTCTTGTGCACGGTCGACGAGACGACGTCGGCGTGCGGCACGGGCGACGGGTGGAGGCCCACGGCCACGAGGCCGGCGAAGTGCGCCATGTCGACCCACAGCTTCGCGCCGACCTCGTCGGCGATCGCGCGGAACGCGGCGAAGTCGAGCTGGCGCGGGTAGGCCGACCAGCCGGCGATGATGACCTGCGGCCTGTGCTCGAGCGCCTTGTCGCGCACGACGTCCATGTCGACGAGGAAGGTCTCGGGGTCGACGCCGTAGGAGACGGCGTTGTAGAGCTTGCCCGAGAAGTTCAGCTTCATGCCGTGCGTGAGGTGGCCGCCGTGTGCCAGCTCGAGGCCGAGGATGGTGTCGCCGGGGGTGGCGATGGCCGACAGCACGGCGGCGTTCGCGCTCGCGCCCGAGTGCGGCTGCACGTTCGCGTACTCGGCGCCGAACAGCGACTTCGCGCGGTCGATGGCGAGCTGCTCGGCGACGTCGACGTACTCGCAGCCGCCGTAGTAGCGGCGGCCCGGGTAGCCCTCGGCGTACTTGTTCGTGAGCACCGAGCCCTGCGACTGCAGCACCGAGACGGGCACGAAGTTCTCGCTCGCGATCATCTCGAGGTACTCGCGCTGGCGGCCCAGCTCCTGCTCGAGGACGGCGGCGATCTCGGGGTCGACGACCTCGAGCGGCTGGTTGAAGACGGACTCTGCCAAGGCTGGCTCCTTCATGACACGCGGACCTGGTGGTGGGTGCTGCCGCGGCGACTCGCGCCGAGGCATCCGCTCCGGCCCAGGCGAACGGTCGGATGCGTGCCAGTCGCTCCCCGGTGGTCACCCACCTCAACGCCAGTCGCGACGAGTGTCAGCATAGCAACGGATGCCCCGGGGAACCGGGGCGCAGGCCCTCCCGTTCCGCGGCGTGACGTGGGACAATGGTAAGGATTCCTGACTAATTCGAACGGATGCCCCGCCATGCCGCACCCCGCGATCATTCCCGCACCGGTCTCGCTCGAGGCGCCCGACGACCGGGAGCCGTTCGTGCTGCGGCCCGGCGCGCGGATCGTCGCCGACGGGGACGGCGCGCGCGAGGTCGCGGAGGTGCTCGCCGAGCTGCTGCGGCCGGCGACCGGGACGGCACCCGCCATCGCGGACGATGGCGACGCTCGGGACGGCGACGTCGTGCTCGCCATCGACGGCCAGGGCGACCCGGAGTCGTACCGGCTCGACGTCGACTCCGGTGGGATCCGCCTCTCCTCCCCCGGAGCCGCCGGACTGTTCTTCGGCGTGCAGACGCTGCGCCAGCTGCTGCCGGTCGGGCTCGAGGCATCCGCCGGCCCCCTCGCAGTCACCGCACCGGCCGTGCGCATCGCCGATGCCCCGCGCTTCGCGTACCGCGGGGTGATGCTCGACGTCGCCCGCCGCTTCTTCCCGGTCGAGGAGGTGCTGCGCCTCATCGACGAGATCGCGCTCGTCAAGGCCAATCACCTGCACCTGCACCTGACCGACGACCAGGGCTGGCGCATCGCCGTCGACGCGTACCCCGCGCTCACCGGCGTGGGCGCCTCGACCTCGGTCGACGGGCGCGGCGGCGGGCACTACACCGCAGCCGACTACGCGCGCATCGTCGCCCACGCGGCATCCCGCCACCTCACCGTCGTGCCCGAGATCGACCTGCCCGGCCACACCCACGCGGCCCTCACCGCGGTTCCCGAGCTGAACCCCGACGGCGTCGCACCCGCCCCCTACGAGGGCGTCGAGGTGGGGTTCTCGGGCCTCGACCCGCACGCGCCCGCCACCTGGACCTTCGCCCGGCGCGTGCTCGGCGAGGTCGCGGCGATGACGCCCGGACCGTACCTGCACATCGGCGGTGACGAGACCCTCTCGACGAGCGAGGCCGACTACCTCGCCTTCGTCGCGCGCGCGACCGCGATCGCCGCGGGCACCGGCAAGACCGTGATCGGCTGGCACGAGCTCGGCAGGTCGCGCGAGCTGCCGGCGGGCACGATCGGGCAGTACTGGAGCTGGACCACCCCGCAGGACGACTCGGCCGAGCGCACGCGGTCGTTCGTGGCGCAGGGCGGCCGGGTCATCCTCTCCCCCTCCGACGTGGCGTACCTCGACATCTCGTACCCCGACGGCGGCGACGGCCCCGACGGGCGACCGCTCGGGCAGGACTGGGCCGACGGGCCGACCTCGCTCGCCGACTCCTACGGGTGGGACCCCTCCCGCATCGTGCCGGGGCTCGACGAGCACGACATCCTCGGCATCGAGGCGCCGCTCTGGACCGAGACCGTCACGAGCCTCGCCGAGGCGGAGTGGCTGCTCTTCCCGCGCCTCGCGGCGGTCGCCGAGCTCGCCTGGTCGCCCGCGTCGACCGAGCGCGACCTCTCGGAGTTCGAGGACCGGTTGGACGCCTTCGGCGTCCGGCTCGCCGCCCTCGGCGTGGCTTGCGGCGGGGCGGCGACCGCATCGACCGAGGCATAGGGTGGGCCGCGTGAGCACCGTCATCCACTCCGCCCGTCGCGCCGGCTCGGGCGACGTCGTCGTCGACGCCTGGGTGCGCTTCGACGACGGTCTCGTCACCGGCACGGGTCGCGGCGACGGCTGGCGCGAGCTCGCCGACGAGCAGACCGAGGTTGTGGATGCCGCGGGGCGCTGGCTCGTACCCGGGTTCGTCGACATCCACTGCCACGGCGCCGGCGGCGCATCGGTCGACGACGGCCCCGACGCGATCCGCACCGCGTTCGGCGTGCACCGACGCCACGGCGCGACCCGCAGCGTGGCCTCGCTCGTCACCGCCCCGATCGACGATCTCGTCACGCGCGTGGGCGTCGTCCGCGACGCCGTGCGCACCGATCAGCGCGTGCTCGGCAGCCACCTCGAGGGCCCGTTCTTGGCCCCCGAGTACCGCGGCGCGCACGACCCCTCGTCGCTCGTCACTCCGGACGCCGCCTCCGTCGAGCGCCTGCTCGATGCCGCCGACGGCACGCTGCGCATGGTCACCCTCGCGCCCGAACTGCCGGGGGCGCTCGACGCCGTGCGGCGCTTCGTCGCCGCCGACGTCACCGTCGCGGTCGGCCACACGGCCGCCACGTTCGACCAGGCGCTCGCGGCGTTCGATGCGGGCGCGAGCGTGCTCACCCACGCGTTCAACGCGATGCCGGGCGTGCACCACCGCGCGCCCGGGCCCGTCGCCGCCGCGATGCGCGAATCGCACGTGACCCTCGAGATCGTCAACGACGGCGTGCACGTGCACCCCGAGGTCGTGCGGCTGGCGTTCCTCGGTGCGCCCGGCCGGGTCGCCCTCGTGACCGACGCCATGTCGGCCACCGGCATCGGCGACGGCGAGACGACGCTCGGCGGCCTCGACGTCGACGTGACCGACGGCGTCGCTCGGCTGCGCTCGAACGGCGCGATCGCCGGCTCGACCCTCACGCTCGACGAGGCCGTGCGCCGCACCGTGCTCGATTGCCGCATCGACCCGGTGCAGGCGATCGACGCGGCCACCGTCGCACCCGCGGCGGCGATCGGCCGGGCGGTCGACCTCGGGCGACTGGAACCGGGCTGCGCGGCCGACGCGGTGCTGCTCGACGACGCGCTGCGGGTCGTACAGGTGGTCAGCGGGGGGCATCCGCTCGACCGACCCGGCGAGCGGTGACGGGAGGGGCCCGGAGGCGTGTTCCCCATCGCCCCCGAACCCGGCCCGTCGGATCCGCTCCCCCAGCGGAAACACGCGCTCCCCCCGAGCGGGCCGCGTGCGCCCCTCACCCGAAGAGATGCGAGGGCACGCGTTTCATGACGCGACTGTCGCGAGCGGATTCGACGAATCTCTGGTGGAATGGCTGGTACCCGACCCCGCCCGATTCCCCGACCCCGATACCCGAGAGCGCCGCGTGAGCCCCCTGATCCCCGCACGCTCGCCGCAGAAGCAGAGCGACGCACGGCTGGTCGAGCGCGCCCGCGAGGGCGACACGGACGCGTTCGGGGAGCTCTTCCGCCGCCACGCCGCGGCCGGGGTGACGGTCGCGCGCTCGTTCAGCTCGCTCGATGCCGAGGACCTCGTCGCCGAGTCGTTCGCCCGCATCTACGACGCCGTGGTCGCGGGCGGCGGGCCGCGCGGCGCGTTCCGCCCCTACCTGTTCACCACGATCCGCAACACCGCCGCGAGCTGGGGCCGGCGCGACCACGAGCTGCCCGTCGACGACCTCGACCAGCAGCCCGACCCCGCCACCGACGAGCACGCGGCGCTCAGCGCCCTCGACCGCGGGCTCACGGCCCGCGCGTTCCGCTCGCTGCCCACGCGCTGGCAGGAGGTGCTCTGGTACTGCGAGGTCGAGCAGATGGCGCCGCGCGAGGTCGCCCCGCTGCTCGGCATGTCGGCCAATGCCACCGCGGCCCTCGCCTATCGGGCTCGCGAGGGCCTCCGCCAGGCGTGGATCCGCGTGCACCTGCAGGACACCGATCCCGACACCGACTGCGGCTGGACCATCGAACGGCTCGGCACGTACGCGCGCGGCAAGCTCGGCTCGCGCGAGGTCGACCGGGTCGACGACCACCTCGAGGAGTGCGCGCGCTGCACGATCGTCGCGGTCGAGGCGCACGAGGTCGGCTCACGGCTCGCGATGGTGCTGCTGCCGCTCAGCGCGGGCGTCACGGGCGCCACGGCCTACGCCGGCTGGCTGCAGGCCGGCGCGCCCGCGACGGTCGTCGCGATGGGCGCCGGCGGTGCCGCGGGCGGCAGCGCCGTCGGCGGCGCGAACGGCGGCGGGGCGTCCGGCGGCTCGGGCATGTCGGCCGGGGCCATCACGGGTGCCGCCATCGGCACGGCGGCGGTCGCGGCGACCGTGGTCGCGGCGGTCGCGCTGGGCCCTGCGCTGGTGGGCGAGACGGATGCCTCCGAGGCGGCGCCCGCCGCGGCCGTGGCGGCCGCCGGGGTCGGAGCGGACGACGACGGCAGCGACGGCGACTCCGCGCCGGGACCGGGCCCGATCGAGGAACTGGTCGAGGCGACGCCCGACGCGAGCGACCCGCGCGCGACCGAGGCGCCGGAGGCGACGGACGAACCGGTGGCCGAGCCGCGTGCGGACGAACCGGCGGCCGACGACGCATCCGCGACCGAAGCGCCCGCCGACGAGACGCCCGACGCGATCGCGCCGCCACCGCCGCCACCGCCGGTCGAGACCGACGACCCGGCCGAGGACGTGCCCGCGTCGGACGTGCCCACCGTCTCGGTGCAGCTCTCCGGCGGCGTCGTGCACGACCTGGCGCTGAGCGGAACGCCCGGCGCGACCGTCGCGGTGCTGGTCGACGGCCGCATCGCACGCCTGCTCGTGCTCGACGCCGACGGCACGAGCGAGGTCATCCCGCACTGGATCGTCGGGCCCCGTGCCGAACTGTCGGTCGCCTACCTGGCCGACGGGGTGCTGGGCACCGTGCTGCCGCTCGGCTGAGCCTCGACCCGGCCCGCCCCGCCGCGGCCGGGCCGCGTCCGCAGCACCGGTGCGAGCACCGCGCCGATCGCGCCGAGCAGCACGATCGCGAATGCGAACGGCAGCGCCGCCACGCCGAAGCCGCCGTAGAGCAGCGCGCCGACCATGGCGCCGCCGCCGATGCCGACGTTGAACGCGGTCGTGTAGAACGCGCTCGCGACGTCGCGGATGCGCGGCGACGCGCTCTGCAGCAGCCGGGTCTGCAGCAGCGGCGGGATCGCCCCGAACGCGATGCCCCAGAGCGCGAACGCGGCGAGCGAGAGCACGGCCTGGCCCTGCGCCAGCACGATGCCCACGACCGCCACGGCGGCGACCGACATGGCGCCGACGAGCCCCGACGTGGGTCGGCGGCCGAGCACCGAGCCCGCGAGCACGAGGCCGACCGCGCCGGCGATGCCGTACACGAACAGCAGCGGGCCGACGGCGGCCGAGCGCACGCCGACCACGTCGGTCAGCAGCGGCGCGACGTAGGTGTAGACCGCGTACTGGCCGGTCATCGTCAGCGCCGTCACGACGCACACCGCGACGATGGCCGGCACGGTCGCGTCGCGCAGGGCGGGGCGCCGCTCGGCGGCATCCGCTGCCTCGGACGCAGCCGCGACGGCAGGGCCGTCCGCCGCCGGCAGCACCGCCCGCACGAGCAGCGCGCCCACGGCCGTCAGCAGGCCGAGCAGCAGGAACGCGGTGCGCCAGCCGGCCGCCTGGCCGAGCGTGGTCGCGAGCGGCACGCCGAACACGAGCGCGAGCGTGCCGCCGCCGAGCACGACCGCGACCGCGCGGCCGACGAGCTCGCGCGGCACGAGCCGGGCGGCGTACGCGGCGACGAGCGCCCAGAACACGCCGTGCGCGAGGCCGCCCACGATGCGCGAGGCGACGACCCACGCGTAGTCGGGCGAGATCGCGGTGAGGAACTGCGCGCTCGCGAGTACGGCGAGCGCGATCACGAGCAGGCGTCGGCGGCCCATGCGCTGGGTGAGCGCGGTCAGCGGCGCGCTGGTCGCGACGACCGTGAAGGCGAACACGGTGACGAGCAGCCCGATGGCGGGCTCGCCGACCCGCAGGTCGGCGCTCATCTCGGGCAGGAGACCGGCCGGCAGCATCTCGCCGGTGACGGAGAGGAAGACCGCGGCGCCGAGCACGGCGAGCGGGGTCCACGGGAAGGCGCGCGAACGCGCGCGCACGGATACGGATTCGGTGGCAGTCATGGTGCAGCTGTCCCGACGGCGTTCCCCGCCTGCGGCATGTCCACGCGAGCGGGTCGACTACGCGCTGTTGTGCGCGCCCAGGGCCGACGGAGACCGACGACCGCAGACGAGTGTACCCGATGTCATATCCTTGCCGGGTGAACAGCAGTCCCGCGGCATCCGAGCAGGCACCCGCTCCCGAGGCCACCGAGCACCTGCACCACTGGATCCTCTCCTTCGTGTGCACCGACGGGCCGGGCATCGTGCACGCCGTCAGCGGTGCGATCGTCGCCGCACGCGGCAACATCACCGAGAGCCAGCAGTTCGCGAGCATCGACACGGGCCGCTTCTTCATGCGCCTGCAGGTCGAGTCGCCCGCGGGTCGCGACGAGTTCGCCGACGCGCTCGCGCCCGTCGTCGAGCGGTTCGACATGGAGTGGCGCCTCGACCGGGTCGGCCGCCCGTCGCGCACGCTCGTGCTCGCGTCGACCGCCGGCCACTGCGTGAACGACCTGCTGTTCCGCCAGCGGGCGGGCCAGCTGCCCGTCGAGATCCCGCTCGTGCTCTCGAACCACGGCACCCTGCGCGACCTCGTCGACTTCTACGGCGTGCCGTTCGAGGCCCTGCCGGTGACGGATGCCGCGTCGAAGGCCGCATTCGAGCAGCGCGTGCTCGACGCGGTCGACGAGCACGACATCGAGCTCGTCGTGCTCGCGCGCTACATGCAGATCCTCTCCCCCGAGCTGTGCGCCGCGCTCGAGGGCCGCTGCATCAACATCCACCACTCGTTCCTGCCCGGGTTCAAGGGCGCGAACCCCTACCGCCAGGCGCACGCCCGCGGCGTGAAGCTCATCGGCGCGACGGCGCACTTCGTCACGAGCGACCTCGACGAGGGCCCGATCATCGAGCAGAACGTCGTGCGCGTCGACCACAGCCGCACGCCCGCCGAGCTCGTCGCGATCGGGCAGGACGAGGAGAGCCGCACCCTCACGCAGGCCGTGAAGTGGTTCGCCGAGCACCGCGTGCTGCTCGACGGCGCGCGCACGATCATCTTCCGCTGAGCACGTAGAATCGTGCGGTGACCGACACCCCGAATACCCCCGCGATCGGCCCGAACGACATCCTCCGCTTCTTCCTCGAGCTGTTCGCGTTCGTGTCGCTCGGCATCTGGGGGTTCCTCGCCTGGCCGCTGCCGTGGCCGGGCGTGCTCATCGGCATCGGTGCCCCTGCGCTCGCCATCCTCGCCTGGGCGCTGTTCGTGTCGCCCAAGGCGGTGTTCCGAGTCGACGCGTTCGGTCGCGCGCTCGTCGAGCTCGCGGTCATGCTCTCGGCCGCCTTCGCGTGGTGGGGGCTCGGGCAGCCGATCGTCGCAGTCCTGTTCACCGTCGTCGCGACCGTCAGCGGCATCCTGCACGGGCGCAGCCAGCTCCCCCGCTGAACGTCGGGCGGCGCTGAGGGGGGGGCGGATGCCGCGGGGTAACCCGCGCGAAACGGCTGCGGCGTAGCATCCGGAGCATGTCCTTCTCCGTTCCCGTGGTCGACATCACGCCCTACGTCGCCGGTGGCGACGACGCGGCCCGCGCCGAGGTGGCCCGCGCGGTCGACCGGGCATGCAGCGAGGTCGGGTTCATCCAGGTGCTCGGCCACGGCATTCCCGAGCCGGTCACCGACGGCCTCGCGGGCGCGATGGACGAGTTCTTCGCGCTCGAGATGGACGCCAAGCGCGCCTACCGCACGCCCGCCGGCATCAACCGCGGGTACGCGCCGCCCAAGACCGAGTCGCTGAGCCTCAGCCTCGGCGTCGAGAGCGCGAACCGCATGAACGACTTCTTCGAGGCGTTCAACGTGGGGCTCGCGGCGAGCGACTTCCCGGGCGTCGCGGTCGACCCGGTGCACTACGCCGAGAACACCTGGCCCGACGCGGACACCCCGGGATTCCGCGGCCCGGTCGAGGCGTACTTCGCCGAGGCGGGCCGGGTCGCGCGCACCATGACCCGCACCTTCGCCGACGCGCTCGGCGTCGACCACGAGGTGTTCGCCACCCGCACCGACCACTCGCTCGACGTGCTGCGCATGAACAACTACGCGCTGCCGGCGGGCACCGACGTGCGCCTCGACGGCGACCTCACCGGCATGGGCGAACACACCGACTACGGCATCGTGACCGTGCTCTGGGCCGACCGGGTGCGCGGCCTGCAGGTGCTCGGTGCCGACGGGGGATGGCACGACGTCTCGCCCGACCCCGGGGCGCTGCTCATCAACCTCGGCGACCTCACCGCCCGCTGGACCAACGAGCGCTGGATGTCGACGCTGCACCGCGTGAAGCCGCCGATCGTGGGCGGCACGATCGAGCGCCGGCGCAGCGCCGCGTACTTCCACGACGGCAACGCCGACGCGCTGATCGAGGCGATCCCGACGACCGTGCCCGCGGGCGAGGAGCCGCTCTACCCGCCGATCACCGTCGGCGAGCACATCGCCGCGAAGCTCGCCGGTTCGCGCGAGGGGCGGCGGAACACCGCGGGCCGCGAGACGGCCCGGGTGCTCGCCGCCCGCGGCGACGCCTGAGGGGCTACGCCCGGACCGGCTCCGGTGCCGGCTCGCTCGCCGGGTCGTCCTCGTGTGCTGCCTCGGCGTCGGGCTCGGCGCCGCCCGCGGTGCGGAAGTGGCCGATCACCGACAGCGCGAGGCCCACGACGGCCCAGCCCGTGAGCACGAGCAGCGGGAAGGTCGCGTCGGCGCTCGGGAAGTAGTTCACGTCGCGCAGCAATGTCGCGCCCGCCCCCGGCGGGAACCACTGGCCGACCTCGCCCCACGGCGCCGGCAGGAACTCCTTCGGCACGGCCGCCGACGAGATCGGGTTCGCGACGAGGATCATCGTCAGCGCGCCGAGGCCGAGCCCGGCCCGGCCGAGCAGCGCCGCCATGCCCGTGATGAACGCGGAGATCGCCAGCAGCGTGAGCGCGATCGCGCCCACGTTCAGCCAGTAGTCGCCGGGCAACGAGCCGAACCAGCCACCGAGGATGCCGGCGAGCGCGAGGCCCGCCCCGGCCGAGTAGACGACGACCGCGAGGATGCGTCGCATCGCGCCGATCACCACGAAGGCGATCGCGATGCCGCCGGCCATGCCGCCGAGCACGAGGGGGAACATCGCGCTCGCGAGCCCCGTGCCGCGCGGGTCGGTGTCGGCGAGCGGCACCACGTCGGTGACCGCCACCTCGATCGTCGGCACGGTGTCGAGGCCCTGCGCCTGCGCCGCCGCGGCGGCCTGGGCGTTCGCGGCCTGCTGGAGCTGGGCGGCGGCGCCGCCGAGCAGCTGGGCGACCGCCGCGCTGGCGGCCGACGAGGTGAGCACCTCCGGCTGCTGGCCGAGGATGATCGCTCCGTAGACCTCGCGTGTCTCGATGGCCTCGACGGCCTCGTCGCGGTCGGCGACCTCGGTGAAGGCGATGGCGCCCGGCTGCGCCTCGTCGAGGCCCGCCGCGATCTGGTCGACGGCCTCTGCGGGCCCGGCGATGGCGACGGGCAGGTCGCGCGGCTCGGAGGTGATCGAGGGCCACGAGAACGCGAGCACGATCACCCCCACGACCGCGACGAGCGCCACCGAGAGCGCGAGCACGCGCGCGATCGGCGTGTGCGGGGTTCGGGTGTCGGACATGACTCCTCCTGTGCTAAAACGAATGTTCGTTCTTTATTATCGTGCGCGAACCGCCTACGCTTGTCAAGAACGGGCGTTCGGTTTGGCGTCCGTTCATCCGACGCAGGGGGAACGATGCCCAAGGTCACCGAGGCGTACCGCGAGGCCCGGCGCGACGAGATCGCCGCCGCGGCGCTCCGCTGCTTCGCCCGCAAGGGGTACGGCGGCACCTCGATGGCCGACATCATCGCCGAGTCGGGGCTCTCGGCCGGCGCCATCTACGGGCACTACGCCGGCAAGCGCGAGCTCTTCCACGCGGTGACCGAGCGCGTACTCTCCGCACGCCGCGACGACCTCGCACGCGCCGAGGAGGGCGGGCGCGTCCTCTCCCCCGGCGAGACCATGGCCACCCTCCTCCGGGGAATGATCTCCGAGCCGTTCGCACCGCAGGTCATGGTGCAGATGTGGTCGGAGGCGGCGATCGACGACGAGCTGCGCTCGGTGGTCGGCGGCATCCTCGCCCTCGTGCGCACGACCGTGCGCGAGCACATCGCCGCGTGGGTGGCCGCCGATCCGAGCCGTGGAGGCGACGACCCGGAGGGCTACATCGACGCGCTCACGCCCATCGCCATGGGACTCGCCCCCGGATTCATGATCCAGCGCGCGCTCAGCGACGGGTTCGACGAGGAGGCGTACCTGGCGATGCTGCCCGAGGCGCTGCCGCACTGAACCCGGCGGCCCCGGGGCATCCGCTCGCCCGCCCGCGCTACTGCGTGGCGAGGTCGCGGCGCCGGAACCCGGCGAAGCCGACCATGAGGAAGAACAGCGTCACGAGGCTGATCCAGACGAGCCCCCACCAGTCCGCGTCGGCGCTGGTGACGTTGGGCACGTGCCAGTACGGGCTGATCGCGAGCACCCAGTCCCACAGGTTGAACGTGGGACCGAGGATCGTCAGCGCGAACGAGACGAGCACGCCGGCCCACGCCGCCAGGGCGACGTGCGGCCTCGCGCCGACCACCGCGACCGAGAGCGCGACGACGGTCCACACCGCGGGCACGGTCGCGGCAGCCTGCAGCAGCACGTCGCCGAAGGTCACGCCGACATCGGCAGCACCCGCGAGCGCCGCCATGAGCGTGCCGGCGACCAGCATGTACACGGCCGGGGCGCCGAGCGCGATGAGCACGTTGCTCGCGTAGTACCGGGGGCGGGCGGTCGCGGTGACGATGATCGGCTCGAGCCGATCGTCCAGCTCCTCCGCGCGCACCTTGAGCATGGTCTGCACGCCCGGGATCGACGCGATGATGCCCACGAGACTCAGGATGGTGACCAGGAACGCGCTGACGAGCTCGGCGTCGGTGACCGCACCCGCGGCGAGCATCTGCTGGAGCGCCGCGTCGCCGCCGAGGATGTCGGTGACCGAGGTGGCGAGGTACCCGAACACGAGCCCGAGCGCGATGAACGCGATCGTCCAGCTGAGCATCGGGCCGCGGTTGAGCCGCAGCGCCAGCCGCCAGGTCGAGCGGTCCCGCCCGCGTGCGGGACCCGGACGCGGCGCGATGGCGCCCGCGCCGAACTCGCGACGCGCCTGCAGCACGAACGCGACGACCAGCAGCGCGACGGTCAGCGCCACGGCCGCCAGCAGCGGCCACCAGTCGTCGTCCACGGCCGGCTTCGTCTCGGTCATCCACCCGAGCGGGTTGATCCAGATCACCCAGTCCGGTGCGTCGAGCGCATAGGTCACGCCCCGGGCGATGAAGAGCACGCCGAGGGTCGCGACCGCGAGCGAGTTCGCGGTGCGCGCGTCGGAGCCCAGCTGCGCGGTGACCGCGGCGACACCCGTGAACATCCAGGCGGTCGCCGTCATCGTCGCCGCGAGCAGCATCGTCGCGTTCCAGCCGCCGCCGAACGCGACGGTGACCAGCCCGGTCACGAGGCCCAGCACGATCGCGAAGACGAGGCACATCCACACCGCGGCCATCAGGCGGGCCGCGCGGCCCATCACGCCCGACGCGAGCAGTTCCGCCTGCCCCGAGTCCTCCTGGGCACGGGTCGCGCGGGTGACGGCGAAGATGACGCCGAGCGCCGCGATGAGGCCGCCGAGCGCGAGCGAGCGCCACGCTGCGAAGCCGTCCGTCGTCGACAGGTCGAACGCCGGGCCGAAGATGATCGCCATGGCCGGATTCGAGCCGACCGCTGCGGCGAACGCGCTGCGGTCCTCGTCAGTGGGGAAGATGAGCGGGTACAGCATCGACGACGACGCGAGCAGGGTCGTGAGCAGCGCCCACGGGGCGAGCAGCCGCCCGTCGTGCCGGACCTCGGCCTGCAGGAGGGGCGGCGTTCCGGTGATCGCGGTCCCGGCCATCTCAGGACGCCCGCTCGTCGGCGTCGGGCTCGTAGAGGCGCAGGAACAGCGACTCGAGCGACGGGGGCTCGACGGTGAGGGCGGTGATGCCGAACGGCGTGAGCTGCGCCATCGCGTCGCCCACCCGGGAGGCATCCACCGTCGCCGTCATGCGCAGGCCGTCGACGTGGATGTCCGACAGCTCCGCCAGCGCCGCATCCGGCACCGGCCGGGCGAACGTGGCGTGGATGGTGGTGCGAGAGCCCTGCTGCAGGTCGGCGAGCGTGCCGGTCTGCACGATCTCGCCCTGTCGGATGATCGACAGCCGGTCGGCCAGCGACTCGACCTCGGTCATGATGTGGCTCGAGAGCAGCACCGACGCGCCGCGTGCCTTGGCCTCGCCCACGACCTCCTGGAAGACGTTCTCCATGAGCGGGTCGAGGCCGCTCGTCGGCTCGTCGAGGATCAGCAGCTCGACGTCGGACGCCAGCGCCGCGACGATCGCGACCTTCTGCCGGTTGCCCTTCGAGTACTGCCGGCCGCGCTTGGTGGGGTCGAGCTCGAACCGCTCGATCAGTTCCGCCCGGCGGGCCTCATCGAGGCCGCCGCGCAGCGACCCCAGCAGGTCGATCGCCTCACCGCCCGTCATGCCCGGCCAGAGCGACACGTCGCCCGGCACGTAGGCGATGCGCCGGTGCAGGTCGACCACGTCGTGCCACGGGTCCATGCCGAGCACGGTCGCCGTACCGCCGTCGCCGCGGAGCAGGCCGAGCAGCACGCGGATCGTGGTCGACTTGCCCGCGCCGTTCGGGCCGAGAAAGCCGTGCACCTGCCCGCGCTCGACCACGAGGTCCACGCCCTTCAGCGCCTGGAAGCGCCCGTACGACTTCGTCAGTCCCTCGACTCGGATGACTGCATCGATCTCACCCATGGGCGCATCCCCTCATCAGACGGTGACGGATGCCGCCAGCATATGGCGCGCGCGGGCATCCGCTCAGACGCCCTGCCAGGCGGGCTTGTTCGCCCAGGCGTGCCGGTAGTACGACAGGTTCGCGAGCTTCGACGCCGCCGCCTCGTCGACGATCACGGTCGTGTGCGGATGCAGCTGGATGGCCGAGCCCGGCTGGCTCGATGTGACCGGACCCTCGACGGCCGCGGCGATCGCGTCGGCCTTCGCCTCGCCGAACGCCAGCAGCAGCAGGTGCCGCGCTCGCAGGATCGTGCCGAGGCCCTGCGTGATGCAGTGCATGGGCACGTCGTCGGGCGAGTCGAAGAAGCGCGCGTTGTCGGCGCGCGTCGGCTCGGTCAGCGTCTTCACGCGCGTGAGCGACGCGAACGACGAACCGGGCTCGTTGAAGCCGATGTGCCCGGTGCGGCCGATGCCGAGGATCTGCACGTCGACGCCGCCCGCGGCCTCGATGGCCGCCTCGTAGTCGTCGCCGGCGGTCTCGATGCCGTCGGCCGACCCGTTCGGCACGTGGATGAGCTCGGGCGTGAGGCCGAGCGGCTCGACGACCTCGCGCGTGATGACCGCGCGATAGCTCTCCGGATGCCCCTCGGGCAGGCCGACGTACTCGTCCAGCGCGAAGCCGCGCACTCGCGACACGTCGACGCCGTCCGTCGCGATGCGCGCCGCCAGCGCGCGGTAGCTCGCCAGCGGCGTCGAGCCGGTCGCGAGCCCGAGCACCGCGTCGGCCTTCCGGGCGACGGTGCCGAGGATGGCGTCGGCGACGAGCGCCCCCGCCTCCTCCTCGGTGTCGACGATGACGATCTCAGCCATGTGCTGCCTCTCCGACGAGTGCGGCGCCGACGGCGGCCGCGGGGAATCCGAACGGAATGACCTGCACGCGGTCCTGCAGGTCCAGGGATGCGAGGAACGGCGAGGACGCCGCCCACTGCGAGAGTATCCCGCGCACGCCGACCAGCAGCCGGTCGCCGAGGGCGCTCAGCCCGCCGCCGATCACGACCGTGTCCATGTCCGACGTGAGCACGAGGATGCGCACTGCCGACGCGACGCCGGCGAGGAACGTGTCGCGCGCGGCGATCGCCCGCGCGTCGCCGCGCTCGGCCGCGTCGAACAGGTCGGGCGCCGGGTGCGGCGAATCGGTCGGCCACAGGCGGGCGACCGCGGAGCCGGACGCGACCGTCTCGAGGCATCCGCGCTGCCCGCAGGCGCACGGCTCCCCCGCCGGGTCGACCGGGATGTGCCCGATCTCGCCCGCGACGCCGTGTCCGCCGCGCAGCAGCCGGCCGTCGAGCACGAGGCCCGCCGCGAGCCCGGTGCCGAGGTTCAGGTAGGCCATCGACCGCGCGCGCAGCCCGTCGGCGACGCCGAGCAGGTGGTGCGCCCCGAGGGCGGCCGCCTTCACGTCGTTCTCGACCCGCACCCGCACGCGGAACTCGTCGGCGAGCCGCGGGCCGAGGTCGAGCCCCTCGAGGCCGAGGTTCACGGCGTGCGCCACCCGGCCGCTGCCGTTGTCGACCGCACCGGGGATGCCGATGCCGATCGACTCGAACCCGCCGATGCCGGCGCCCGTGAGCTCCCCCATGCGCCGCACCGTACGCACCGCGGTCTCCACGACCGCGTCCGCGCCGAAGCCCGTGGGCATGCGCACCTGGTCGCTGAGCTCGCCGTCCGCGCCGATCGCGACGGCGGCGGTCTTCGTGCCGCCGATGTCGATGCCGAGCCTCATGCGGCCGCCACCGGGTCGGGAGCCAGGCCGTCGAGCGCCACGAGCAGCGCGTCGCCCACGAGGCGCGAGGCGCCGAACGTCGCGAGGTCGGCGTAGGCGCGGTCGGCGCCCGGCCAGCCCATCTCGACCACGGTCACGTCGTCGCGCGCCGCGCGCAGCGCGTCGACGGCGGCGCGGGCGAAGGCGTGGCGGTGCACGTCGCGGCCGATGACGAGGACGGGGCCGGGCAGGGCGGATGCCTCGAGCGACGCATCCCCCGGGCGCACCACGACCGCGTCGGGCGAGTCGATGCCCCACGGGGCGACGCCGATGGCGATGTTCGCCTCGGACTCGAGGCGAACCAGGGTCGCGGGCGCCCCCTGCGCGAGACGCTCGCGCGCGGCATCCGTCACCTCGAAGGAGGCGGCGATGCGGCGCAGCTCGGCGTCGCGGTCGGTCGACGCGGCAGGCGCCTCGACCGGGCGTGCGGCCTCCGCGAGTGCGCGCACGCGCCCCGCTGCATCCGTCACCCGCTCCTCGGGGAGGCGACCGTCGGCGACCGCGGCCAGCACCGCCTGGACGATCTCGTCGAGCAGCGCCTCCGTCGTGTCGGTGCCGATGCAGAGCAGGTCGCAGCCGGCGGCGAGGGCGCGCACGGCCGCCTCGGGGATGCCGTGCACGCCGCTCGCCCCGTGCATGTCGAGCGCGTCGCTCACGACGACGCCCTCGAACCCCAGCTCCGCGCGGAGCAGGCGAACAACGCGCGGAGACAGGGTGGCGGGATGGTCCGCATCGAGCTGCGGCAGCAGGATGTGGCTGGTCATGACGGTGCGCGCACCGGCCGCGATCGCGGCGCGGAACGGCACGAGCTCGCGGGTCGCCAGCTCGTCGGCCGAGCGGTCGACGACCGGCAGCGACACGTGCGAGTCGGCGTCGGTGTCGCCGTGGCCCGGGAAGTGCTTCGCGCTTGCAGCCACGCCCGTCGACTGGAGGCCCCTGGTCCACGCGGCCGAGTGGCGCGCGACCAGCCCCGGGTCGGTTCCGAAGCTGCGCGTGCCGATGACCGGGTTGTCGGGGTTGGAGTTCACGTCGACGTCGGGCGCGAACGCGAGGGTGCATCCGCTCGCCCGCAGCGCCTCGCCGACCCGGCGGCCGATCTCCTCGGTGTACGCCACGTCGTCGATGCGACCCAGCACCGCGTTGCCCGGGTAGGGCGCGCCGACGTCGTAGAACAGGCGCGTGACGTCGCCGCCCTCCTCGTCGATCGCGATCACCGCATGCGGGTTGGCGTCCGTGATCCGGGCGTTCAGCGCCGCGAGCTGCTCGGGCGAGGCGATGTTCGGGCCGAACACGCAGACCCCGCCGAGTCCGGCCGCGAGCCGGTCGCGCACCCACCCGGGCAGCTCCGTGCCGGCGAATCCGGGCAGGAGCGTCGTGAGGGCGTCGCGCGACAGGTCGGCGGCACCCGGGTTCGCGACGGTCATCCCTTGACCGCCCCCGAGACCATGCCGCTCGTCATGCGGTTCTGCACGATGAGGAAGAAGATCACGACGGGGATGGCGATGAGCGTCGAGCCGGCCATGAGCTGGGCCCAGTCGGTGCCGCCGTTCGGGTCGAGGAAGGTGCGCAGCCACACCGGCAGCGTCATGGCCTCGGGCCGCGGGTTGATGACCAGCGCGAACACGAACTCGTTCCACGCCTGGATGAACCCGAACACGCCCGTGGCGACGAGGCCCGGCGCGAGCAGCGGGAAGGTGATGCGCCAGAACGCCTGCGTGCGGCTCAGGCCGTCGATCATCGCGGCCTCCTCGAGGTCGGCGGGCACGCCGTCGACGAACCCGCGCAGGGTCCAGATCGTGAACGGCAGCACCGTGGCGACGTACACGAGCGTGAGGCCCGCGATCGAGTTGAGCAGGTGCCACGAGTCCATGACCCGGAACATCGAGATGATCATGGCCTCGGCCGGGATCATCTGGATGATGAGGATCGCGATGATGAACGACACGCGGCTGCGGAACCGGAAGCGGGTGACCGCGACGGCCGCGAGGAACGCGAACACCAGCGCAATGAGCACCGTGAGCAGCGTGATCTGCAGCGAGTTCGCGAGCGCCGGCAGGAACGGCGCGCGCTCGTAGTTGAAGATGACGTCGATGTAGTTCTGCAGGCTGCCGTTCTCGGGCCAGAAGTGCACCTCGCTGCCGCGCACCTGTGAGTTCGGCTGCAGCGACGTGTTCACCATCCAGTAGACGGGGAACACGCTCATGACGAAGATCACCAGGGCGGATGCCGCGAGCAGCACCTTCCCGACGACCGAGCGCGCGCTCCGGCGGCGGGTGGGGGCGGCGGACGGCGTCGCGGGGAGGGCCGTCGTGCCGTGCGCGTGGGCGCCTGCCGTGACGGCGGCGCGCGTGTCGGCGGCGGTCATCGGTCCTCCTTGAGGCTCTGGCGGACGTAGTAGAGGGAGATGGCGACCAGGAACAGCACCACGATCACCGAGATCGCACCGCCGACGCCGAAGTCGCCCGTGCCGAGCGACACGCGGTAGATGTAGACGCCGAGCGTGTTGGTCTGCTCGGCGAGGCCGCCGAGCGCCTGCAGCGCGTAGATCTGGGTGAACACGCGCAGGTCCCAGATGATCTGCAGGATGGTCACGACGATCAGGATCGGCCGCAGGAACGGCACGATCACCAGGAAGAAGCGCTTGAACGGGCCGGCGCCGTCGAGCTGCGCCGCCTCGAGCACCTCGTCGGGCACCTGGGTGAGGCCCGCGAACACGGTGAACGCGACGAAGGGGATGGCACCCCAGACGATCACGATGCCGGCGACGAAGAAGAAGCTGAGGGGCTCGAGCAGCCACGAGTGGCCGCGGAAGTCGAGGCCGAACCACTCGGAGAGCGCGTAGTTCAGCACGCCGTACTGCGAGTCGAAGATCCAGCCCCAGACGATGGTGGCCGACAGGGGCGGCATCGCCCACGCGAGCAGCAGGCCGACCGAGACGAGCAGGCGCCAGCCGGCGGCCAGCTTGCGCATGAGCAGCGCGACCAGCACGCCGACGACCATGGTGATGACGACGCAGGCTGCGGCGAAGAGCACCGAGCGGCCGAGCACCTGCCAGAACTCCGGGTCGCCCAGCACGCCGAGGTAGTTGCCGAGCCCGACGAACTCGGGCGGTGCGCCGAAGACCTGCGCGCGGCCGAACTCCTGGAACGACATGATGACCAGCTGCAGCAGCGGCCAGCCGATCACCGCGATGAGGATGATGAGCGCGGGGACGAGCAGCGCGTAGGGCGTGAGGCGTGCGCCGGTGCGGCCGCGCCGCTTCGGGCGGGGCGGGCCGTCGGGCAGGGCGGCCCCGGCGTCGTCCCGGGCGGGCGCCTCGGGTCGAGTGACGGTGCTCATGGAGTGACTCCTGGTTCGAGCGGGGTGGTGCTGCCATGATGCGCGCGGCGGCACGAAAAGAACAGGGATGCCCGGCACGACGTGTGGTGCCGGTCGTGCCGGGCATCGGCGGGCCCTGGGGCCCGAGGGGTGGCCGCGGTGCGGCCGGTTCCGGGTCGGCGGCGTGTGTGGGGGCCGCCGACCCGGAGTGCGGGGACTAGCCGTTGAGGATGTCCTCGATCTTCTCGTCGACCTCGGCCGCGAGCTCGGCGACGTCGCCGCCCTGGGCGATCTTCACGAAGAAGTCCTCCAGGACGCGCGAGGCCTCGACCTCGGCCCAGTTCGGCGATGCCGGGGTGAGCTTCGCGCTGCCCGCAGCGGCGGTGAAGGCCTGCGCCTCCGGGCTGTCGCCGAGGGTGCTCGCGAGCGACTGCTTGGCCGGGATGAGGCCGTTCTCGCCGTAGATCGTCTGGAACTCGTCGCTCAGGATGATCGCGAGTGCGCTCTTGGCGAGCTCCGGGTACTCGGAGTTGGCCGAGACGCCGATGTTCGAGCCGCCGGCGAAGGCCTGCGCGGCGCCGCCGTCGGCACCCGGGAGGGCGTAGACGAACGGAGCGGCCGGCGCGTTCTCGGTCTCGCAGCCGCTGGCCAGGCCCAGGGCCCAGTTCGGCGACGAGAACTGGATCGCGTCACCCTCGCAGTACGGGGTCCACGGCTCGGCGTTGTCGCCGTCCTTCGGGGCGACCGAGGCGTTGAGCATGAGGTCCTGCACCTGCTCGAGGCCGACGATCGACTCGGGCGAGCTCAGCTGCGCGTCCCAGCCGTCGCCCTCGGGAACGGCGATCTCGCCGCCGGCCTCCCAGATGAAGGGCAGGGCGTTGTACCAGTCCTGGCCGGCGAAGTAGATGCCCGACTTGCCGTCGTTGTCGGCGGCGAGCTCCTTGGCCTGCGCGATGTAGTCGTCGAGCGTGGCCGGGGCCTCCGACACGAAGGCCGGGTCGGCGAACACGACGCGCGCACCCGCGTAGAGCGGAGCGGCGTAGAAGGCGCCGTCGTACGAGCCCGCCTCGACGAAGCCCGGGAGCAGGTCGTCGCCGCCGAGCGCCTCGTAGTCGTCGGAGATGTCGAGCAGCGCGCCGACCGACGTGAACGCCGGAGCCTGCGTGTTGCCGAACTCCACCAGGTCGGGGCTGTCGGACGAGGAGAGGCTGGTGGTCAGCTTGTCGACCAGGCCGTCCCACGACTGCTCCTCGATGGTGAGGGTCGAGCCGGGGTTCTCCGCCTCGAACGTCTCGACGAGGTAGTCGCGAGCGTCCTGGGGCGTGTCCGCGCCGACGAGCCAGACCCGGAGGTCACCGGTCTCGGGCTCGCTCTCGGAAGCAGCGTCGCCTCCCGAGGCGCAACCGGCGAGGGCGAGCGCAGCAGCGGCGCCGAGCGCCACGATGCCGAGTTTCCGCATTGCTGTGTTTCCTTTCGTGGGGGTGTGGTCACCGGCCGGGGCGCCGGAGTCCATGGTGCAGGAGTCTCCTCAAGAGACCCCGAGTTGGCCGGAGAGGACCATGACGGCCGCGCCGCGCAGGACGATGTCCTGCCCGTGCGTGGTCATCCGGATCCGGAGATCGCGGTTCACGTCCGCCATCGTCCGGTTCCGGAGCGTCTCGACGGCCGCCTCTCGCAAGGGGCCGTCAAGCAGTTCGGCCGGACCGCTCAGCACGACCTCTGCGAGGTTGAGCGCTCCGACCACGGGGGCGAGCACGATGCCGAGTCGGCGGCCCGCCTCCCGAAGAATGGTGTCGCGCGCCGCGGCACGCGAGTCGTCACCGGCGACCGCCGTGGCGGCCGCCAGCTCGGCGGACAGGCGCGGCTCGGCGAGCCAGGCCTCGAGGCAGCCGTGCTTGCCGCACGCGCAGGCCGGGCCGCCGTCGGTGCCGACGACGACGTGGCCGATCTCGCCGGCCGCGTAGGCACCGCCGATGAGCGGCCGGCCGCCGACGATGAGCCCGGCGCCGACGCCTCGGCCGACCTTGACGAGGATGACGTCGTCGTCGCCGTCGCGTGTGGCGTGCTCGGCGAGCACCGCGGCGTTCGCGTCGTTTGCCACGTGCACCGGCACGCCGGCCGCCGCGCGGATGCGTGCCCGCAGGTCGAGGTCGGTCCAGCCGAGGTTCGGGGCGCGGCGCACGACGCCCGAGTCGTCGACGACACCGGGCGAGCCGACGCCCACGCCGAGCAGCGGGGCGGATGCGACGGAGGCGAGCCGCTCCACGAGGGCGATGACGAGTGCGATCGCCTCCTCGCCCGTGGCGCCGGCGACCTGCACCTCGGCACGCTCGAGCACTGCGCCCTCGAGGTCGAGCACGGCACCGCGGAAGACGGAGGCGTCGGAGAGGTCGACGCCGATGATCTGGAACGCGTCGCGGGCGATGTCGATGAGGGTCGCGGGCTTTCCCGGCCGCGCGGACTCGCGCTGGCCCAGCTCGACGACGAGCCCCTCGCCGATGAGGTCGGCGACCAGGTCGGAGACGGTGACCCGGGTGAGGCCGGTCTCGCGGGCGACGTCGGCGCGGCTGCGGGCGCCGGCGGTGTAGAGCGTCTGGAGCACGAGTGCGCGATTGTGGTGGCGCGCGTGCTCGGGCAGTCGCTTGCCGGTGGGGCGGAGCGCGCGACCGAATCCGGCGGCCACCGACGTCGTGTCGAGCCGCAGCTGCGGGGCCTGCGCGGCCCGCCCGGCGGCAGCGTCGGCGGGCACCTCGATGAGGGTGCTGCGCTGCTGATCCGCCGTGGTCATGTTTGTTAGTAAACCTTACGAACAAACATCCCACAAGGGTTCGCCACGAATTCGTGCGGCCGTTACCGAGTCGTGACCTGCGGGTCCTGCCGGCCACGAGACGCCGAACGGGCGGCGGATCCGCAGATCCACCGCCCGTTCGTGTCGCCCGACTGGGCGGGTGCGCGCCTAGGGCGCGACCTCGACGACGGTCGTCACGCCCGTGTCGCCGTACTCGACGAGGCCGAGGTACGACCGGCGCGGGTTGAGCGCCTTCCACGACAGCTCGTACGACGACTCCTCGCCGATGGCGAGCGAGAGCTCGTCCGGCTCGACGGTGACGTGGCCATCACCCTCCGGCGTCACCGAGTACGACGTGAGCGCGAACGGCACGTCGGTGCCCGAGTAGACGTCCGCGACCACCAGGTAGTAGCCGGGCTCGGGGTCGGTGAGGTCGACCCGCTCGTCCGTCGCGCCCGTCGCCGAGTACCACAGCGCGGTCAGCGGACCGGTCTCGCTCGCCATCTTGTAGACGTAGAGGTCGAGGTCCTCCGGCGATGCCGTGTTCGCGAGGTCCCAGCGCTGCAGGGCCACGCCCTCGGGCAGCTCGACGACCCACTCGAACGCCTCCCCGGCGCTGCCGGTGGCCGACGTGCCGCGCTTCGCGCCGTGCTGCGCGAGCAGCTCGCCCTCGGCGAGGCCCTGGAACTCGAGCGGCACGGTGCCGTCGAGCCCGCCGACGACCGTGACCTCGAGCGCGCCGCGCTTGGCGTCGGCCGAGATCGTGCCGGGCGCCGCGATGGCGACCGGCTTGACCGCGACCGGGCTGCGCACCTCGGTCGCACCCGAGGTCCAGGTCATCGATCCCGTGGCCCAGGTGCCGAGCACCGCGTCGGTGCGGAGGAAGGTCACCGAGTAGGTGGCCTCCTCGCCCGCCGCCAGCGTGAGCGACGACGGCTCGATCGAGACGTCCACGCCGGCGAGGCCGGTGACGGATGCCTCGTAGGTGCCCGCCTCCGCGGCCCGCACGGTGCGGGTGACGGTCTGCGTGCCCGCGAGCGAGCCGATCGAGATCGACGCCTGGTTGAGGTCGGACGGGTCCACCGAGGTGTCCCAGCCGCCCACGTCGTAGCCCGAGCCCTCGATGTAGTCGTACCAGTCGAACACGTCGCTCTCGAAGACGAGGCCCGGCGCGAAGAACGACGTCGGGTCGACATGGCCCGCGCCCTGCGCGAACACGTCCGAGACCGGCTCGCCCGCGGCGTCGACGAGGTCGTACGCCGTGGTCATCATGGCCGACTTGACCTCCATCGGGCTCGCGTCGGGGTGCACGCCGAAGTACAGCGCCGCGAGTCCCGCGATGTGCGGGGCCGCCATCGACGTGCCCGAGAGGAACGCGTAGGTGCCGTCGGCACCCTCGGCGTTCGCGCTCGCCGCGAGGATCGCGACGCCGGGCGCAGCGATGTCGGGCTTCAGCACGTCGCTGTCCTCGGCGATCGCGGGACCGCGCGAGCTGAACCCGGCGATCTGCGGAGCCGGCGGGGTCACCGGCAGCGCACCCTCGGCGTGACCGGTCGCGAACGAGACCGTCGCGCCGTCGGTCGCCGCGTAGGCGAAGACCGGCTCGCGCACGGTGTCGGCGATGTGGATCGTCGGTACCGAGTGCAGGTCGAGGTCGATCGAGTTCGGCGAGGGGTTCGCCATGATCATGCCGACGCCGCCGGCGTTCGACACCTCGAGCGACTTGTCCACGCGAGCGTGCACGCCGCGGTCGCAGTAGACGACCTTGCCCGCAGCACCCGCGGGGTCGAGCGTGCCGAGGCCGCAGAGCAGCGCGTCGGCGGGGCTCACGCCGTCGGCCGGGATCTGGTCGGCGCGCACGAGCGCCGTCTCGTCGAGGCCGGCGGCCGGCACCGTGACCGATCCACCCGCGTACTGCGAGCCGTCACCCAGGGTGAGCGTCGCCTCGTAGCTCGGGATCGTGGTCGCGGCCACCGTCGTGATCCACGGCGAGGCGTGGTCGAGCGTCGAGGCGCCCGGACCCGAGTTGCCGGCCGACGCGGAGACGAACACGCCCGCCGCGGCAGCACCGAGGAAGGCGACATCGGTCGCGGAGATCGAACTCGTCGCGGCACCGCCGCCGATCGAGAAGTTGATCACGTCGACGCCGTCGTAGACGGCGTCGTCGATCGCGGCGAGCAGGTCGGAGGTGGCGCAGCCGTCGTCGTCCTGCGACGCCGGATCCGGTCCCGACCAGCACACCTTGTAGGCGGCGATCTTCGCCGCGGGCGCGACGCCCACGACGCCGTCGAAGGTGCTCGCACCGACGGCGACCTCGCCCACGTACTCGCCCGCCGCCGTGCTGGCGGTGTGCGAGCCGTGGCCGTCGCCGTCGCGTGGCGAGAGGTACTCGCCGATGCTCGCGTCGCCGATGCGGTCGGCGCCGAAGCCGTCGACGTAGTAGCGCGCGCCGACCACCTTCGTCGAGCAATCGCTCGCGGCGAACTGCTCGCCCTCGACGCAGACACCCGTGAAGGTGCCGCCGTCGGCCTTCTCGAAGACGATCGCGTCGCCGTCGAGGTACGGGTCGGCGCCGGGCGTCGAGCCGAGCGCGGCACCCGCGAACGAGGCGTTCTCGGGCGCGATGCCGGTGTCGAGCACGCCGACCACGACGCCCTCGCCCGCGGCGTCGCGGCCGCCGACCTCGTCCCAGACCCCACCGATGCCGTCGGCACCCGCGCCGAGTCCGAGGAACTCGGTCGACGGCGTCGCCGTGAGCTTGCGCAGCTCGTCTGCCTCGATGCCGATGACGCCGGGCTTCGCGGCGAGCTCGGCCGCCTGCTCCGCCGTGAGGTCCGCGGCGAAGCCGTTGAGCGCCGTCGTGTAGTGCACGTCCACCTCGGCGCCGACCGCGTCGGCGGTCTCGTCCTGCGTGGACTCGAGGTGCTTCGCGTACGCCTGCGCCGCGGGCGTACCGGCGTCGAACGCCTTGCCCTTGCCCGGCTTCGTCGCCCGCAGACCGGGCTCGCCGCCCTCGTAGGCCGCGACCGCGGGAGCCTTCAGCGTGACGATGTAGCGACCGTCGGTGAAGTCCGTCAGGTCGACGTACCCCGTCGCACCCGCCACCGACACCTCCGCGGTCCCGGTCGGTGCGGCGAGCGCCGCTCCCCCGACGCCGAGCGCCCCGGAAACGACGACGGCACCGCTCAGCGCTGCCGCCGCGATGCCGCGAATCCTGACGGGCCGAGCCCGTCGCTGTGTTGCATGCAAATCGAATCCCCTGTCTTCGGATGATGCGCGCACCCCCCCGATCAGGGGGTGCACAGTGTCATCGAACCTATCCCAAGGAATTCGCAGGATGAAGGGACTCCACACGCAGATTCGCTGCGTATCATGCATGATCTTTGTCTCGTCGAGGATTTCTCGAAGAATCCGCGAACAGAGGTGAGGGTCCCTCAGGCCCGAACGGTCGCGGCCGACGCGGCGTCGCGCCGCCCGCCGATCGCCCGCAGCGCCGCGAGGATCGTGATCAGGTCGACCACCTCCTGCAGCAGCGCGCCGACCGTCGCGGGGATCACCCCGAACGTCGCCACCAGCATGAGCCCGACGCTCACGGCGATGCCGATCCAGATGCTCTGCAGCGCGATGCGCACCGTGTCGCGCCCGATCTCGACCGCCGTCGCGGTGCGCGACACGTCGTCGACGAGGATCACCGCGTCGGCCGACTCGCTCGCCGCGGTCGCACCGCGCGCACCCATCGCGATGCCCACCTCCGCGGCGGCGAGCACGGGTGCGTCGTTCACGCCGTCGCCGACCATGATCACGGGCCGTTCGGCGATGCCCGAGACCTCGCGCACCTTGTCGCCCGGCAGGCACTCCGCGCGCACGCGCTCGATGCCGAGCTCGGCCGCGACGTGGTCGGCGGTCGCCCGCGCGTCGCCCGTGAGCATGACCGTGCGACGCACCCCGAGTCGCGCCAGGCGGGCGAGGGTGCCGGATGCCTCGGGCCGGACGCCGTCGCGCGCGAGCAGCGCGCCGGCGTAGGCGCCGTCGACCGCGACGTACACGGCGAGCTCGCCCGGAGCGATCACCGTGCGCTCCGCACCGGTCGCGTGCGCCGCGACGAACGCGAACTTGCCGACGACGACCTCGCGCCCGTCGATCGACGCCACGACGCCGTTCGTCGCCGACTCGCTCGCCGACGCGGCATCCCGCAGCCGGATGCCCCGCTCGCGCGCCGCGTCCACGAGCGACGACGCCAGCACGTGCGACGAGTACTGCTCGGCGGAGGCCACGAGACCCAGCAGCATCCGCTCGCCGACCCCCGGCTCGGGACGCACCGCGACGAGTTCCGGCCGCCCACGGGTGAGCGTGCCCGTCTTGTCGAAGACCGCGGTGCGCGCCCGCGCCAGCTGCTCCAGCACGCCGCCGCCCTTCACGATCACGCCCGCACGCGCCGCGCGACTCATGCCGCCCATGAACGCCACCGGCGCCGCGATGAGCAGCGGGCAGGGCGTGGCGAGCACGAGCACCTCGGCGAACCGCACCGGGTCGCCGGACACCGCCCACGCCACGCCCGCGAGCAGCAGCGAGAACACCGTGAACGGCACCGCGTAGCGGTCGGCCAGCCGCACCACCGGGGCCCGGCTCGCCGACGCCTCCGCCACGAGCGCGACGATCTGCTGGTACTGGCTGTCCTGCGCGGCGGCGACCGCGCGCACCTCCACGGCCTCCTCGCCGTTCACCGAGCCGCTCAGCAGCACGTCGCCGACCGCCTTGGCGACCGGGACCGACTCGCCCGTGAGCGACGACTCGTCCACGTCGGTCGCCCCCGAGACGAGCTCGGCGTCGACCGGCACGAGCTCCGACGGACGCACCAGCAGCACGTCGCCGACCGCGACCTCCTCGGCCGGCACGTCCGCGATGCCGTCGGCGCCGACCCGGTGCGCCCGCCGGGGCGCGCGATCGAGCAGGGCGTCGAGCTCGCGCGTCGCGCGCCGGCCCGCGTAGTCCTCCAGCGCCTCGCCGCCGGTGAGCATGAGCACCACGATGAGCGCCGCGACGTACTCCCCCACCACCACGGTCGCGACGATCGCCGTGATCGCCAGCACGTCGAGCCCCCACCGCCCGCGCAGCATCGAGCGCACCATCCCGACCGCCTGCCACGCGGCCACCCCGAGTGCGTAGAGCGAGCAGAGCCACGCGACCGCGTCGCCGGCGCCGACCAGCGCGAGCACGATCGCCACGAGCCCCACCGCGAGCGTCGCGGTGACGAACGGATAGCGCCGTGCGGCGCGGAGCACGCTCCCCATGCCCCGAGTCTGCCGCAGCCGGGCGCGGCGCGGCCCGCACGGCACCGCGGAGACGACGACGGGGCCGGATGCCGCGTGGCATCCGACCCCGTCTCGAGCGCGTCGACCTAGGCGGCCAGGCGCGCCTCGAGGTTCGCCGCGAGGGTCGAGAGGAACTCCTCGGTGGTCTGGTACGGCTGGTCGCCGCCGACGAGGAGCGCGAGGTCCTTCGTCATCGCACCCGACTCGACCGTCGTGATGACGACGTCCTCGAGCGTGGCGGCGAAGTCGATCAGCTCCTGATTGCCGTCGAGCTTGCCGCGGTGCGCGAGGCCGCGCGTCCAGGCGTAGATCGAGGCGATCGGGTTGGTCGAGGTGGGCTTGCCCTGCTGGTGCTGGCGGTAGTGGCGGGTCACGGTGCCGTGCGCCGCCTCGGCCTCGACGACCTTGCCGTCCGGCGTGGCCAGCACGCTGGTCATGAGGCCGAGCGAGCCGAAGCCCTGCGCGACGGTGTCGGACTGCACGTCGCCGTCGTAGTTCTTGCAGGCCCAGACGTAGCCGCCCTCCCACTTGAGGCTGGCCGCGACCATGTCGTCGATGAGGCGGTGCTCGTAGGTGAGGCCCGCGGCGTCGAACTTCTCCTTGAACTCGGTGTCGAAGACCTCCTGGAAGAGGTCCTTGAACCGGCCGTCGTAGGCCTTCAGGATCGTGTTCTTGGTCGAGAGGTAGACCGGGTAGTCGCGGGCGAGGCCGTAGTTGAGCGAGGCGCGGGCGAAGTCCTTGATCGACTCGTCGAGGTTGTACATGCCCATCGCGACGCCGGAGCCCGGCGACTGGAACACCTCGAAGGACTGGGGCTCGGAGCCGTCCTTCGGGGTGAAGGTCATGGTCAGCGTGCCCTCGCCCTCGAACTTGAAATCGGTAGCGCGGTACTGGTCGCCGAACGCGTGGCGGCCGACGATGATCGGCTTGTTCCAGCCCGGCACGAGCCGCGGGATGTTCGAGATGATGATCGGCTCGCGGAAGATGACGCCGCCGAGGATGTTGCGGATGGTGCCGTTCGGCGACCGCCACATCTTCTTCAGGCCGAACTCCTCGACCCGCGCCTCGTCGGGCGTGATGGTCGCGCACTTGACGCCGACGCCGTGCTGCTTGATGGCGTTGGCCGCGTCGACCGTGATCTGGTCGTCGGTCTCGTCGCGCTTCTGGATCGAGAGGTCGTAGTACTCGAGGTCGATGTCGAGGTACGGGTGGATCAGCTGGTCCTTGATCGCCTGCCAGATGATCCGGGTCATCTCGTCGCCGTCGAGTTCGACGACGGTGCCTGCAACCTTGATCTTGCTCAAGTCGGTGCGCTCCTTGGATTCGGGAGTGGGAAGTCGGATGGGCGGGATGTCGCCGCCGACCAGCTTACCGGGTCGCGTGATTCTCTCGACATCGAGACAGTTGTCGCGGCGTTCGATGACGTCGCGAGGCGCGGCCCAGCGGCATCCGCGGGCCGGATCGGGCACGGAACGGCTACCCTTGCGTGTATGGGTGATCTGCGTCTGGAAGAACTGTCGGCCTCGAACGTCGTCGCCGCGAACAGCCTGTCGCTGAAGCCCGGCCAGGAGCAGTTCGTCGCCCCGGTCACCTACTCGGCCGAGACGACGGTCGTGAACCCCGCCACCACGTGGCAGCGCGTCGTGCTGCAGGGCGACCGCGTCGTCGGCTTCATCCACGGCAACTTCGACCCCGACGAGGAGCGCGAGGAGTTCCGTGCGTGCCTGTGGCGCATCAACGTCGACGCCGACGTGCAGGGCCAGGGCGTCGGCCGCTTCCTCGCCGAGGCGCTCGCGCGCGAGGCGAAGGCGCGCGGCTTCGACCACGTGACCGTGATGTGGGAGCCGGGCGAGCAGGGCCCGGGCGAGTTCTTCCACCGCATCGGCTTCCGCGACGTCGGCGAGTCGGAGTACGGCGACATCATCGGCACCCTCGCGCTCTGAGATGGCGGATGCCTCGCGGGAGCCGGCCGGCGGCTTCGGCGAGCGCGTGCTCGAGCTCGTGGCCGAGATCCCGCCGGGGCGCGTACTGACCTACGGCGACGTCGCCGCACTGCTCGGCTCGCGCGGCGCACGCGCGGTCGGCACGGTCATGGCGCGCTCGGGGCACCTCGTGCCCTGGTGGCGCGTGCTGCGCGCGGGCGGTCACCCGCCGAGCGGGCACGAGGACCGTGCCCTCGCGCACTACCGCGACGAGGGCACCCCGGTGCTGCCGGCGGCGACGGATGCGACCTACCGCGTCGACCTCGCGCGGGCGCGGTGGCGACCCGGGCGGGAGCCCTAGCCGCGCGACGCCGGGTCGGCGAACTGCGCGGGGTCGGCGTATTTCGCGTTCGCCGACGGGGTGCTCGTGTCGGGCAGGGCCGCCAACGGCAGCTCGACCCGGATCGAGGTGCCGCCGCCGACCGGGCTCCGCATCTCGAACGAGCCGCCGACCGCCTCGGCGCGGTCGGCCATGCCGACGATGCCGGTGCCCGCGCGATCGGCGCCGCCGACGCCGTCGTCGCGCACGACGAGGCGCACGACCTCGCCGGCGCGGGGGTGCGCGGCCCCGTCGCCGTCGGACTCGAGGTCGGGCGCGTCCACGGTCGTCATGTCGACCGTGACCCACACCCGGGTCGCACGGGCGTGCTTGGCGAGGTTCGCGAGCGCCTCGGAGAGCACGAAGTACGCGGTCGACTCGAGCAGTTCGGGCAGCCGCCCGACCTCCACGTCGACGGTCGCGGGCACGGGGCAGCGCCCCGCGAGCTCGGGCACCGCGAGCGCCAGCCCGCCGGCCGAGAGCAGACTCGGATGCAGGCCGTGCGCGAGCTCGCGCAGCTCGCGCAGCGCCACGTTCGACTCGGTGATCGCCGCCTCCGCCCGCTCGGCCAGCTCGGACTCCCCCGAGGCCGCGGCGCGGTCGGCGAGCACGCGCAGCTGCAGTGCGAGCGCCACCAGGCGCTGCTGCGCACCGTCGTGCAGGTCGCGCTCGATACGGCGCCGGGTCTCGAGGCCCGCACGGACGATGCGCTCGCGCGACTCGCGCACCTGGGCGAGCGTGGCCTCGACCTGCGCCCGGAGCCGGCCGTTGTCGACCGAGAGACGCAGCGCGCTCGAGACGCCGTCGAGGAGGCGCGTGTTGTCGGTCAGCGCGAGGTCGTGGCGGATGAGCGCCAGGCGCGCGCCCGAGGGCGACGAGATGGGCAGCATGCCCCGCCCCGCGCCGTCGCTGCGATCGAGCGGCTCCCCCGCGGCATCCGTGTACACGCCCTCGCGGTCGTCCCACCAGTAGACGCGCACCGACGGGTCGCGCAGGGTGCGCGCGAGCGATTCGGCCCAGAGCGTGCGGTCGGCGCTCTCCCGGGTGATGCGCATCAGGTCGGCGACGCGCGCGCGCAGGTTGCGGGTGTGCGCGACGCCCGCGACGAAGCAGACCGGGATGGTCGCGATGGCGATGAGCGAGATGGTCGCCGCGACCTCGTCGAACTCGGCGTCGATCGCGTAGCTGATCACCTGGATCGCGAGCGTCGTGGCCCACGCGAGCAGCGCGACGGGCATGAGGAACACGATCGTGCGCGCCGGCACGCTGCCGCGCACCCAGCGCATGAGCATGCGGATCGCGACGACCACCACGAGCGCGCCGCCGAAGAGGCGGAAGCCGGCGTCGATGACCGCGAACGCCGTGGGCGCGTCGAGGAACGAGTACGGGTTCGGTGCACAGTCGCACGGCACCGCGTCGGGCACGGCCAGCAGCAGCACGGCCGCGAAGTTGACCGCCGAGACCGCGAACGCCGAGTACGCGATGGCCTTGTCGGCGAGGTCGTCGAACGTGCCGCGCGGGTAGATGAGCACGAGCACGCCCGCGAGCACGCCCCAGAGCAGGTCGACGCCGCGCACGATCGGCCATAGCCAGCCGAGCGGTGCGATCACGTTGTAGATCGTCTGCGGAATCCACAGCAGCGGGAACACCGCCATGAGCCGGGCGGCCGCGGGGGCGACGTCGAGCCGCCACGCGATGGCGGCGCAGATCGCGAAGACGAGCGGCACGATGGCGTGCAGCGTGGCGTAGCTGGGGGCGAACCGCTCCTCGGGCGGCGTGGCGGCCCAGCCGCCGATCGACATGGCGAGGCTGGCCGCGATCACCCCGGCGATCACGAGCGAGCGGCGGGTGACCAGCGAGCGGATAGTGGGCCCTGCGGGCATCACCGCGACCCGAGCAGCATGAGCACGGCCAGCACCCGCCGATGCGTCTCGGGCGACTCCTCGAGGTCGAGCTTCTGCAGGATGCTCCGCACGTGCGTCTCCACGGTCTTGACGCCCAGGAAGAGCTCCTGCGCGATGCCCGAGTTCGATCGGCCCTCGGCCATGAGCTCGAGCACCGAGCGCTCGCGGGGCGTCAGGCGCGCGATCGGGTCGTCGGCGCGCGAACGCGACACGAGCTTCGAGACGACCTCGGGGTCGACCACGGAGCCGCCGGATGCCACGGTCTGCACCGCCCGCACGAGCGACTGCGGCTCGGACACCCGGTCTTTCAGGAGGTACCCGGTGCCGGCGCCGGCGCCCATCACGCGCACCGCGTACTCGGGCGTCGCGTACATCGACAGCAGCAGCACGCCGATCGTCGACCCGGACTCGCGCAGGCGCTCGAGCGCACTCACGCCCTCGTCCGAGTAGTCGGGCGGCATGCGGATGTCGAGCACGGCCGCGTCGAGCTCGTTCGCGTTGATCACGGACAGCAGCTCGGGCGCCGTGCCGACGGAGGCGACGATCTCCATGCCGGCATCCGCCAGCACCTTCTCGATGCCCTCGCGCAGCAGCAGGGCGTCGTCGGCGATCGCCACGCGGAGCGCCGGCGCCTCTTCGTGGTGCGGGTCCATCTTCACCTCGTACCGCCGTGCCGGGTTGTGCGGTTGAGTCGAGAATACCTCGCGGTCGCGCTCTCTCGTGGAAGTTCCGCGCCGCAACGCGGAAGTGCCACCACTTCGGGGGGTGCGCGCCGCCGGGCGTTCGGGCGGGATACTGGGGGGATCCGACGGTGGGAGAGGCGGGTCATGGCGGTCGAGGTCGACGAGGCGACGGGGTCCGCCGACGGTCGGCGGGCGGTGCGGGGCGGCCCGCGGGTCCCCGTCGTCCCGGTGCAGGGCGACACGCGGCTCGCGCACGCGGCCGCGGGGGCCGTCCCGGCGTTCGGACGCACGCTGCGCGTCTCGCTCGCGATGCGGGGCGGCGTCAGCCTGGCCGTCTGGATCGGCGGCGCGGTCGCGGAACTCGACCTCTTCCGGCGCATCCGCGTCTTCGAGCGCGACGAGGGCCCCGTCGCCTATCTCCTGACGCCCGGCGACGAGCCGCCGACGGCGGCGACCCTCGAGCGTGCGGAGGTATACGCCGAGCTGCTGTGGCTGACCGGCTACGACCAGGTGGAGTTCGACCTGCTGGCCGGCACGAGCGCGGGCGGGCTGAACGCCGTGGTCTACGCGGTGGCCCAGCGCGCCGGCGCGAGCCTCGACGCGCTCCGCGGCATGTGGTCGGGCGTCGGCGGGCTCTGGGGGCTGCTGCAGCTGCCGGGCCACGCGGAGATCCGCGCGCTCATGCGGGGCGAGGACCTCTTCCGACGCGAGGTGCACCTGGGGTTGCGCGACATCTACGGATGCCGGCCGAGCCACCCCGACCTCGTCGCGACCCAGGTCGACATCGACCTGTCGGCGACCGCGATCGACGCCCGCGAGGAGCTCGAGCCCGACAGCAGCGAGGGCCGCGCGCACTTCCGGTTCCGGTCGGGGGTCGAGACCGGACGGACGAACCGCATCCCGAGCCGGCACGACGCCGGCGCCGATCGCGACGACGACGACCTGAGCCTCGAGCGGCTCGCACTCGCCGCCCGTGCCACGTCGTCGCTGCCCGGGGGCTTCGAGCCGGCGGAGGTGGCCTCGCCGGTCGCGGACGGCACGACCCGGTCGACCGACCGAGACGACCTCCACCACGCGTTCAGCGGCCACCGCGACCCGGTCGACCTCGACGGGCAGCCGCGCGACGTGCCCTACCGCATCGTCGACGGCGCGGTGTTCGACAACGTGCCGATCGAGCGCGCCATGCGCGCCGCACGGGCCCGCGCGTCGGACCGCAACGCCGACCGCGTGCTGCTCTTCCTCGACCCCGACCCGGACCCCGGCCCCGACGACGAGCTGGTCTGGGACGACGGCGCATCGAAGTTCTTCCGCGCGCTGCGCGCCCAGTTCACGCGCATGTTCCGGCAGGAGCCGGTCTCGCGCGAGACCGCCGAGGTGCAGCGCTTCAACGCGGAGCGCCGCGTGGACGAGGCCCGCCGCCGCGCAGCGGTCTCGCTCGTGGAGAGCGCCGGCTGGTCGCGGCCGCAGGTCGACGCGCGCCGGGCCGCCTACGTGCGCTCGCTCGGCGCGGTGGTCTCCGAGCGGCTCGCCGAGGCGATCTCGGGGCCGTCGCTCTGGCAGGTCTCGACCGACCTCCCCCACCGGCACCGCTACCTGCCGATCGCGCGCACGCGGCTGATCGCGTTCACCGAGCTCGTCGTGGACGACTATGCGACGGCCGCCGCGTCGGCCGAGCCGATGGAGGCGCGACTCGGGTCCGCCTCGGCACTGGCCGACGCGGCGAACTGCGTGCTCGCCTGGGTGCGCGATCTCGAGCGGGTGCCGGAGGCCGCGGGGTCCCGCCGGTTCCGCGCCTTCCCGCACGAGCGCGCGCACGCCTACGCCGCCCTCGAGACGGCGGTCGCGCACGGCGACCGGGCGACCGCGCGCGTGCTCGAGCGGGTGCGCCGGTTCGTGCACGAGGCGCACCCCAAGCGGCTCGCCCAGCCCACGCCCGAGACCGCGCGGCCGTGGATGCAGGAGTGGCGGGAGGCCGACGCGGGCGATGCGGGGATCGCCCGCGCGCACGCGTCGCTCGATCACTGCGTCCGCCTCCTGCTCGACGAGAACGACCGGCTCCGGGCACGCATGGGCGAGCTCGACGAGGACGAGGTCGAGGCGGTGCAGCGCTCGCCGTGGCTGCAGCTGCAGATCTCGGATGCGACGCCGCGGGCCGTCGACCTCGCCGCGCTCCTGTGCCCCGCCGGCATCCCGCCTGCGCTGTCGAGCGTGCGCTATTGGAGCATCGGCGTCGACGAGCGCCCCGATTCGCCCGAGGCGTTCACGGCCCTGGTCGACGGACAGCGGCGTGCCGCCCTGCAGGAGGCGCTGCGCGCACCCGCCGACCGGGTCGTGCCGCGGGACCTGCTCGAGCGACTGACCGCCACGGGCGAGGCCGCCACGCTCACGCCGCAGTCGAAGCTCGCCGGGTACGGGCTCGGCAACTTCCTCGGCTTCCTCAGTGCGAGCTGGCGTGTCAACGACTGGCTCTGGGGCCGCATGGACGCGGCCGCGGGCGCCGTGCGGTTCTTCGACGCCGTCGAGCCGAACCGCGTCGACGCGAGCGCGGCGATCCGCACCGCGCAGGACGCGATCCTGCACGACGCCGACCGCGACGGCGAGGTCATCGCGCCCGCCGACTGCGACTGGTCGCCGGCGGAACCGCTGCGGGTGCCGCCGGTCGTCGAGCCGTCGTTCCGCGGATCGGTGCCCGTGCGCGAGCGGCTGCGAGGCGGCGTCGACGCGCTCGGCGACCTGCCGCCCGGCTACCTGGTGGGCATCGCCTCGCGCGGGCTGCGGCTCATCGACCGCGCCGCGCTCCGGCCGGGCGGGACACTCTTGCGCAGCATCGTCGGCTTCGTGCTCGGGGTGCTGCGCCCCGTGCTCGCGGTGCTGCCGACGGTCATCGACCCGCCCCGCGCCGCCGCGATCGCCGGGGTCGTCGGCGGTGCGGGCTGGCTGCTCACCTGGCGCGCGTTCGAGTCGTTCTCGTGGGGCCTCGCGATCACCGCGCTCGTGGTCGTCGCACTCCTCGTCGTCTGGCTGGTCGCGGCGGCCGGGGGCGCCGACGCGCGCTGGCGCGGCGTGCGCGAGGACGCCGCCGCTCGCGCGCCCGGCGGGGCGGCCGCGGCGGAGCGCATCGATGCCGCCGCGCGCGAGAGCCGGCAGGCGGCGACCGCGCCGGTGTTCCGGGCGCTCGCCGCGATCGGCGTCGCGGGGTTCGCGATCCTCGCCGGCAACCTGCTCATGTCGCTGCTCGCGGCCGGTACCGCCGTGGTGCTCGTCGTCGCCGCGATGCGGGCGTGTACGGCGGTCGTGCGCCCGGCGCCCCGCGCGACCCGGGCGCGCGCCGTCGCCGGGTCGACGACGCTCGTGGTCCTCGCCGGCGGGGTGCCGTTCGTGCTGCAGGCGTCGGGTGCCGCGGACGCCGCGGAGGCGCTCGCACTGTTCGCACCCGGGGACGTCGCCCCGTGGTGGGCGCCGCTCGCGGTGCTCGGCCTCGCGGCATCCGTCGTCTCGGTGCTGCTGCTCGCCGGCTGGCTGCCGCCGTTCTGGCGCCGCGAATGGGCGCGACCGGTCGAGCTCGTGTGGGTGACCGCGGCCGCGGCACTCGCGGGCGGACTCGCCTGGCTCGCCGTCGCCGCAGCCGTCGTCCTGCTCGGCGGGGGCGATCCCTTCGCCCTGCCCGGCTTGCAGGCCGCCGCGTTCCTCGTGGCCTGGGGCAACCTGCTGTGGTGGGCGCCGGCGTGGGCGGGCGCGGACTTCTCGCCCGACGACACGCCCCGCCGGCCGCCCGCCCGGACGGAGTGACTCAGACCAGGCTGTCCCGCCAGGCCGCATGCAGCCGGGCGAACCGGCCGTCGCCGCCGATCAGCTCGGCCGGCGAGCCGTCCTCGACGATGCGGCCCCACTCCATGACGAGCACCCGGTCGGCGATCGCGACCGTCGAGAGACGGTGCGCGATGATCACCGCGGTGCGGTCGGCGAGCAGGGTCGTGAGGCCCTCCTGCACGGCGCGCTCGCTCGGGATGTCGAGCGAACTCGTCGCCTCGTCGAGGATCAGCACGGCCGGGTCGGCGAGGAACGCGCGCGCGAACGAGATGAGCTGGCGCTGCCCGGCGCTCACCCGGCCGCCGCGCTTGTTCACGTCGGTGTCGTACCCGTTCGGCAGGCCCTCGATGAACTCGTGCGCGCCGACCGCCTTCGCCGCCGCGACGATCTCGTCGAAGCTCGCGTCGGGCTTGCCGAGGGCGATGTTGTCGGCCACCGAGCCCGAGAACAGGTACGCCTCCTGCGTGACCATGACGATCGCGCGACGCAGGTCCTTCGGGTGGAGGTCGCGCAGGTCGACGCCGTCGAGGCGCACCGCACCGCTGCTCGGGTCGTAGAACCGCGAGATGAGCTTCGCGAGCGTCGACTTGCCGGCACCGGTGGACCCGACGAGCGCGATCGTCTGCCCCGCCGGGATGGCGAGGTCGAACGTCGGCAGCACGACGCGGTCGTCGGTGTACGCGAACTCGACGCCGTCGAACGAGACGTCGCCGCGCGCGGTCCACAGGTCGACCGGGCGCACCGGGTCGGGCACGCTCGGCTCCTCCTCGAGCACGCCCGAGATCTTCTCGAGCGCGGATGCGGCGGACTGGTACGAGTTGTAGAACATCGCCATGTCCTCCATCGGGTCGAAGAACCGACGGGTGTAGAGCACCGCGGCGAGGAGGAACCCGATCTCGAGCGAGCCGTCGACCACGCGGAAGCCGCCCCAGAGGAGCACCATCGCCACCGTCACGTTGCCGATGAGCACGAGGCCCGGGTCGTAGACGCCGAACACCTGGATGACCTTCGCGTTCACGTCGCGGTAGTCCTCGACGAGGTCGCCGAACTCCTTCTCGTTGCGCTTCTCCTTGCGGAACGCCTTGACCGCCCGGATGCCGGTCATGGTCTCGACGAAGTGCACGATGAGCTTCGCGGAGGACTCGCGCGAACGCCGGAACAGCACCTGCGAGCGCTGCTGGAACCAGCGCGTGAGCACGAACAGCGGCACGAGCGCGACCGCGAGCACGAGGCCCGACTGCCAGTCGAGCGCGATCAGCGCGATCGCCGTGAACGACATGTACAGCACGCCCTGTACGAGCTGGTTGATGCCCGAGTCGAGCAGCTCGCGGATCGCGTCGAGGTCGCTCGTCTGGCGCGAGATGATGCGGCCCGACGTGTACGACTCGTGGAACTCGAGGCTCAGCTTCTGGGTGTGCAGGAAGACGCGCTTGCGCAGGTCGATCAGGATCGCCTGGCTGATGCGCGCCGACTGGCGGATGTACACAGCCACGAGCAGCGCGCCCACGACCGCGGTCGCGAGGTACGCCGCGCCTGCCCAGGCAAGCGGCAGCCAGTCCTGGTCGAGCAGGGCCGGCAGGCCCTCGGCCACGCCGTACCCGATCAGCGCCGGGCCCGCGACCTGCGCGCCCGTGGAGATCGTGACGACCAGCGCCGTCCACGCCACCCGCCACCGGAGGGGCTTCAGCAGCGAGCCCAGCAGGCGCAGCGAACGCCGGCGGATCTGCCGCGACTCCTCCTTCGTGAAGTCGTGGCGCTCCTCGCCCTGTACGCCGACGACGCTCATCGGGTCACCTCCTGCTCGGTGCTGCTCGCGGACTGCGCGGCGGTGCCGCCGGCCCCGTCGCGCGGATCGGGACCGATGATCGGGATGGCGGCCGTGTCGAGTTCCTCGGCCTTCCGCTCGCGCTCCTCGTCCTCCAGGGACGAGATCACGAAGCGGTAGTGCTCGCTCGAGGCGAGCAGGTGCGAGTGCGTGCCGACCGCGGTGATGCGGCCGTCCTCGAGCAGCGCGACCCGGTCGGCGAGCATGACCGTCGACGGGCGGTGCGCCACCACGAGCGCGGTCGTGGTCGCGAGGATCTCGCGCAGCGCGTCCTCGACGAGGGCCTCCGTCTCGACGTCGAGCGCCGAGAGCGGGTCGTCGAGCACGAGCACCGCGGGGTCCGCCGCGACCGCGCGCGCGAGTGCGAGGCGCTGCCGCTGGCCGCCCGAGAGGCTCATGCCCTCCTCGCCGACCTTCGTGTCGACGCCCTCGGGCAGGTCGTGCGCGAACTGCGCCTGCGCGATCTGCAGCGCCTGTGCGAGCACGGCGTCCGCCTCGGCCCGCACGGCCGGGTCGTCGCCCGCCAGCTCGGGCCGGCCGAGCAGCACGTTGTCGCGCACCGACGCCGAGAACAGCGTGGCGTCCTCGAACGCCATCGCGACGTGCGTGCGCAGCTCCTCGCGCCGGAGCGCGCGGATGTCCACGCCGTCGAGCGTCACGGCGCCGCCGGTCACCTCGTACAGGCGCGTGGTGAGCGAGGTGAGCGTCGACTTGCCGCTGCCGGTGAGGCCGACGAGCGCCATGGTCTCGCCGGGCTGGAGCCGGAGGTCGACGCCGTCGATCAGGTCGGGCGTGTGCCCCGGGGCATCCGCGTACCGGAAGTGCACGCCCTCGAACGCGAGCTCGCCGCGCGGCGCGTCGACCGTGGTCGGCCGCTCGGGGTCGGTGATCTGGTTGACCTCGTCGATGACCTCGAAGAAGCGGTCGGTCGCGGTGCGCGTGTCGAGCGCGAACGCGAGCAGGAAGCCGATCGACTCGATCGGCCACGACAGCACGGTCGCGGTCGCGAAGAACGCCACGACCTGGCCCACGCTCATCACGTCGATCGAGGCGAGCCACACGCCGAGCACGAGGCACACCGCGAGGGCGACGTTCGGGATGAGCAGCAGCCAGAGCCAGATGTTCGACTCCAGCTTCGCCTTCTCCATCTCGGTGCCGCGCAGCTCCTCGGCCTGCGCCGTGAACGTGCCGAGTGCGTGCTTGCCGCGACCGAACGCCTTCAGCACCCGGATGCCGTGCACAGACTCCTCGACGGCCGTCGCGAGGTCGCCGGCCTGGTCCTGGCTGCGGCGCGCGACCTCGGAGTAGCGGCCCTCGAACCGGAATCCGATGATCCAGAGCGGCAGGGACAGCACCATGAACACCAGGCCGAGCAGCCAGTTCATCCAGATCAGGATGCCGACGCCGACGACGATCGTGACGAGGTTGACGATGAGCAGCACGAGGCCGAACGAGAGCCAGCGACGGATGCGGCCGAGGTCGGAGACCGCGCGCGAGAGCAGCTGTCCGCTCGGCCAGCGGTCGTGGAAGCTCACCGGGAGGTCCTGCAGCTGCGCGTAGAGCGAGTTGCGCATCTCGGCCTCGACGCGCGTGCCCGGGGTCAGCACGAACCAGCGCCGCAGCGCGATCATGATCGCCTCGGTGATGCCGAGCGCGAGCACGACGAGCACGGCGGGAACGATCTGGTCGGGGTCGCCCTCGGAGAGCGGGCCGTCGACGAGCACCTGCAGCACCTGCGGGATGGCGAGCGCGACGAGGCTCGCGATCATCGCGGCGGCGGTGCCGAGCGCGAGGAACGGCACCGCGGGGCGTGCGTACGGGTACAGGCGCGCGAGCGTGCGCGGCGTGCTCAGCCGCGGCGGTGGGGTCGGGGAATCGGGTCGGTCGTCGGCCGTGATGGCGGGCATGACGGGAGTCCTTCTGGGCGGCCGGGCGCGCGTGCGCGGGCGTCCGGGTCGTGCGGGGTGGGGAAACGCGACGGGAACGAGGCGTCCCATCGAGGCTGCGGCGAGGAGCCGCAGGGTCGGCCGCCGAGGGCGGCCGCGGGCGCGGCGCTAGGCCGCGCGGCGCCGGGGTCGAATGAGCGAGACGACCCCGCCGACGGGGCCGGTGCCGGCAGTCATGCCATCTGTCGTCTTCATCGCTTCCTCCCGGGCGCTTGTGGTGGATGTCCCTGTGCTCGCGTGTGTCTGGTGGACCGCCGCGGGCAGCCTTACAGGATATGCCCGCGCCTCGCGCGTGTGCAAGGGATCTCTGCGGACCGGTTCAGCGTACCCGCACCGACAGGCAGGTCACGCATCCCTCGAGCTTCTCGAACTCGCTGATGTCGACCGTGACCACGCGGTAGCCGAGTCCCGACACCATCGTGGCGGTCTCCGGAGCGGAGGACGCCATCAGCACGGTGTCGTCGGCGAGCTCGACCACGGCGACCCCGGTCGGCTCGGGCACCTCGAGGAAGCGGGGGAACAGGTCGCGGTGCTCGATCAGGTCGGGGTGCCCGAGCACCGTGCCGTCGGGCAGCGCCGTGACGGCGCTCTTCAGGTGCAGCGTGCGGGTCACGGGCACGGCGACCACGCTCCATCCGCTGGGCAGCAGCAGTTCGCGCAGTTGACGGATACCCTCGGCATTCGTGCGCGACGAACTGCCGACGTAGACCGTGGAACCGACCTTCAGCACGTCCCCGCCGTCGAGCGTGCCCGGCTCCTCGACGTGCGCCACGTGCACGCCCTTGAGCGATCGGACGACCCGCTCGACCGCCTCCGCCTCGCCCCGCCGCGACTCCGCGCCCGACCGCGTGATCACCGCGAGGTCGTCGAACAGCACCACCTGGTCCTCGACGAAGACCGAGTCGGCCAGGTCGGGGGCGCTGTCGACCTCGACCGTGCGCCACCCCTCGGCGACGAGGGCGGCGCAGTAGTTGTCCCACTGCTCGTCGGCCCGCTCGGCGTCGACCGGCTCCCGCTCGAGGTGGGTGAGCTCGGCCTCGTCGAGGTTGCTGGCCGGGATGCGCACGAGCGCCAGCCGCTGCTCGGTCGCCCCGCGGCGCGGCGCGTGCGCCAGCACCGACCGCAGCACCCGTGGCGCGACGAACACCTCGGCGGCGACGACGGAGACGATGAAGACCAGGTTGATGCCGACGAGCGAACCGAGCACGAACGCGAACATGCGCAGGTCGGGGGCCGCGCCGCCCGCGAGCACCGTGATCGTCGTGCCGACGAGCGCGGCCAGGCCCGCCGAGGTGAGCCCGGCGGCGGCCGCGAGGAACCAGGCGCGCGTCGCGCCGACCGCGTTCGCGGCCGACAGCAGCAGGAAGGTCAGCGTGGCGAGCAGCACGAAGTGCCCGCCGACCTGGCCGAACACCGTGGGCGCCTGGCCGCCCGCGACGAACACGCCGAGCAGCGCCGCGACCAGGCCGATCGCCGCCGGTGCCGCCGCGGAGGCGAACACGGCGAGCACGCGCCGCCCGTGCACGCGGTCGCGCGGCGCGATCGTGCGGGCGGGGGGAAGCTCGACGGAGTCGGTCACGGCACGAGCCTAGCGGCCACGGCGGGCCGGTCCGGGCGCGTGCCGGGGCTCAGCGGGCGCGGTCGAGGCGGCCCCGCGCGAGGCGCTCGGCGGCGGCGAGCGTGGTCGTGCCCGAGGCCGCGGCCTCGCGGAAGACCGCGCGCACGGTGTCGCCGATGGTCGCGACGCGCGCGTCGATCGCGGCCGCGTCGGCGTCGGGCTCGGAGGCGAGGTCGAGGTAGATGACGCCGCCCGCGTTGACGACGAAGTCGGGCGCCCAGAGGATGCCGCGCTCGGCGAGCAGCGACGCCGACTCGCGCCGGGCCAGCTGGTTGTTCGCCGCGCCCACGACGGCGCGCACGCGGAGCTCGTCGATCACGTCGGCGGTGAGCACGCCGCCGAGGCCGCACGGCACGAACAGGTCGGCCTCGACACGGTGCGCGTCGGCCGGCGCGACCCACTCGGCGCGGAGCTCATCGGCCAGCTCGCGGCGCGCGTCGACCACGTCGGTCACGGTGAGGCGCGCGCCCTCGACGGCGAGGGCGCGCGCGAGGCGCCCGCCCACCTGGCCGAGGCCCGAGATCACGAGGTGCCGGCCTGCGAGGTCGGCGTCGCCGAACAGCTCGGCCACGGTCGCGCGGATGCCCGCGAGCACGCCCGCGGCAGTGGCATCCGCCGGCTCGCCCACGCCGCCCTGCTCGGGCGGGAGCCCGCAGACGTGGTCGGTGCGCTCGGCGACGACCGCCATGAGCTCGGCGCTCGTGCCGACGTCCTCCGCGGTCATGTACGCCCCGCCGAGGCTCTCGACGGCGTCGCCGAGGTCGCGCATGGCCGCGATGCGCTCGTCGGCGGTGAGCGTCACGCCCCGGGGCACGCGGATCACCGACTTGCCGCCACCGCGGGCGAGACCGGCGGCCGCGTTCTTCAGCGTCATGGCGCGGGAGAGGCGCAGCGCGTCGGCGAGCGCGTCGGTCCAGTGGTCGTACTGCCAGAGGCGCGCACCGCCGAGGGCCTGCCCGAGCCGCGTCGAGTGCACGGCGACGATGATGGTGAGGCCCGACCGGGCACCCGTCGTGATGAGGATGCGCTCGTGGTCGGGAGTCTCCTCGGTGAGGAGGTGGGCGGTCGCCGCGTCCGGCGTCGTTGCGGGGTGCGCGAGTGTCATGGGTGGGTCGCTCCTGGTCCGTCCGCCGGGTGGGCGGCATGGCTGTGGTGGGCGGCGCCTCGTGAGCGCCGTGTTCCCCTCAGGATACGCCGCGCCGGCACGAGCGGGCGCCCGCGACGCGGACCCCACTCAGTGGAAGAAGTGCCGCTCGCCGGTCAGGTACATGGTCACGCCCGCGGCCTTCGCCGCAGCGACGACCTCCTCGTCGCGCACCGAGCCACCGGGCTGCACGACCGCGCGCACGCCCGCGTCGAACAGGATCTGCGGCCCGTCGGCGAAGGGGAAGAAGGCGTCGGATGCCGCGACCGAGCCGCTCGCGCGCTCCCCCGCCCGCTCGACCGCGAGCCGGCACGAGTCGACCCGGTTGACCTGCCCCATGCCGACGCCGACCGAGGCGCCGCCGGAGGCGAGCAGGATGGCGTTCGACTTGACCGCGCGGCAGGCGCGCCAGGCGAACTCGAGCTCGGCCGCGAGTGCCTCGTCCGCTGGCTCGCCCGCCGCGAGCGTCCACTCCGAGAACGGTGCGAACGACCGGTCGGCCTGCTGCAGCAGCAGCCCGCCCGACACCTGCTTCTGCTCGAGCGCGGTCGGCTGGAAGCCCTCGGGCAGCGTGAGCAGGCGGATGTTCTTCTTCGTCGTGAGCACCTCGACCGCCTCGGCCTCGAACGCCGGGGCGATGAGCACCTCGGTGAAGATGCCGCTGACGGTCTCGGCCATCGCACGCGTGACCGTGCGGTTCGCCGCGATCACGCCGCCGAACGCCGACACCGGGTCGCACGCGTGGGCACGCTCGTGGGCGCTCGCGATGGGGTCGGATGCCCCGGGCTCGCCCACCGCGATACCGCACGGGTTGGCGTGCTTGATGATCGCCACGGCCGGCTCGTCGAAGTCGTAGGCGGCCCGCACCGCGGCATCCGCGTCGACGTAGTTGTTGTACGACATCTCCTTGCCGTGCAGCTGCACGGACTGCGCGATGCCCCGCCCCTCGGGCGTGGCGTAGAGCGCGGCCGACTGGTGCGAGTTCTCGCCGTAGCGCAGCGACTGCGTGCGGTCCCAGGTGCCGCCGACCCAGCCCGGGAACCCGGTGCCCTCGTCGTCGGGCGCCACGACGTTGCCGAGCCAGGAGGCGACCGCGACGTCGTAGCCGGCCGTGTGCCGGAACGCCTCGACCGCGAGGCGCTGCCGTTGCGCGAGCGTCGTGCCGCCCGCGGCGACCGCCTCGGCGACCTCGCCGTAGCGCTCGGGCGAGACGACGATCGCGACATTGGCGTGGTTCTTCGCGGAGGCGCGCACCATGGCCGGGCCGCCGATGTCGATCTGCTCGACGACGTCGAGCGCCGGGGCGCCCGAGGCGACCGTCTGGCGGAACGGGTAGAGGTTCACGACGACGAGGTCGAACGCGCCGATGCCGAGCTCGGCGAGCTGCTGCTCGTGGTGCTCGAGGCGCAGGTCGGCGAGCAGGCCCGCGTGCACGGCCGGGTGCAGGGTCTTCACGCGACCGTCGAGGGCCTCGGCGAAGCCGGTCACGCTCGCCACGTCGGTCACCTCGTGGCCCGCGTCGCGGATGGTCGCGGCGGTCGACCCGGTCGACACGATCTCGACCCCGGCCGCGGCGAGCGCGCTCGCGAGCTCGAGCAGCCCGGTCTTGTCGCTGACCGAGACGAGCGCACGGCGCACGGGCACGAGGTCTCGCTCGCGGTAGAGGGAGTGGTCGTGGCTCGGTCCGCTCATGCGCGCAGGTCCTCCAGGTTGACGGTTCCGTTCGCGATGTCGATGACGGCCTGCACCAGCAGGCGGCGTTCGACGGGCTTGATGCGCTCGTGCAGCGCCTGCTCGGTGTCGTGGGCGTGCACCGGCACCCGCTCCTGCGCGATGATCGGCCCGCCGTCGACCGAGTCGTCGACGACGATGAGGCTCGCCCCGGTCTGGGTGACGCCGGCCTCCAGCGCGTCGCGCACGCCGTGCGCACCGGGGAACTCGGGCAGGTACGCGGGGTGCGTGTTGATCATGCGCGGCGAGAGCGCGTCGACCATGACGGGCGGCACGATGCGCATGAATCCGCTCAGCACGACGAGGTCGGGCTGCCAGAACCGCACCTGCGCGAGGAGCTCCTCGCCCCAGCGATCGCGGTCGGCCCGGCCGCGGAACGGCACCGTGAAGGTCGGGATGCCGAACTCCTCCCCCAGCACCAGCCCGTCGGCCTCGCGGTCGGCGCCGATCGCGACGACGCGCGCGGGGAACTCGGCGTCCTCCGACGCCTCGAGCAGGGCGCGGAGGTTCGATCCGCCGCCGGAGATCAGCACGACGAGCTTGAGCACGTCGTCGAGCCTACTCGGTGGTGCGGATCACGTCGGTCGCGGAGAGGTCCGACGGGGTGGGGCGAGCGGATGCCCCGGGGTCGCGTCCGCCCTCGGGGCCGGGGCGCGCGCCGGCGACGACCGCCGCCACCGCACCCAGCGCCGCGGGCACCCCGACGAGCGCCGCGGTCGCCAGCGCGACCGGCCACCAGTCGGGCCCGACCTCGGCGAGTCGTCCGGGGCCGACGGCACCCGCCGACCACCACGCGAGCACGCCGAGCAGCACGCCCGCCACGATGCCCGCCGCCAGCCCCTCGCCGACCGTGACCGCGCCCGTCCAGAGCGCCGAACGCGGGGCGGGTCGCTGCTCGGGCCGGCCGCTCGCGCGCCTCCGGCGCCGGGCGTCGACGCTGCGGTGCACGAAGTACCCCGCCGCGAAGCCGAGCAGCACGGGCACGAGCAGCGCGAGGTAGCCGAGGCCGGGGTCGAGCTTCGGCACCGCCCCCAGCACCGGCAGGCCGGGTACCGGGCCGAGCAGCGTGCCGCCGGGCGACACCGAGGTGCCGGCGCCCAGCGCGAACCCGGGCCCCACGATCCACGACGCCGCCCAGGCCACGAGGTTCGGCAGCAGCGCGAGCTGGCCGATGGCCAGCGCGATGCCGCCGGGCACGTCCGCGCCGAGCGACTGCCAGAGGCCGGCCACGGTGGCGTAGTCGACCGCCAGGGCGACCGCGACGGCAACGGCCGCCGCTCCCACGATGCCGATCGCGGCTGCGGTACCCGCGCGCAGCGCGACCCGCACGGCGTCGCGCCACGCCGGATCGAGTGACGCGAGCCAGCCGCGCACGACGCCCGTCGTGGCATCCGTGCCCCGTGCCCCGAGCCGAGCGGCCTCGATGCCCGCACCCGCCACGCCGCCCGCGACCACCAGCAGCGCCGGCACGACCGCGGCCTGCCACGCCGACGGCACGACCCCCGGGACCCCCGCGGTGAAGGCGAGCACCGAGCCCGCCGCACCGGTGACGAGGGCCGCCGCGACCACGCCGCTCACGGCATGCCCCGCGGTCGCCGAGCGGCGCCCGACGTGCAGCCCGGCGCCCACCGTGAGCACGGAGAACCCGAGCAGTGCGATCGTGACGTCGAACGCCGCCGCGTCGGCCGCCACGCCGAGCGATGCGGCCAGGACCGGATCGAGCACGACCGCCAGGTCGACGCCGTTGCCGACAAGCCACGCGAGGGCCGCAGCGCCCCAGTAGTCCAGCGGATCGGCGGCCATGCCCGTGCTGATCGCCCAGACCAGCGCGAGGGGCACGACCGCGAGCCCGATGCCGACGGCCGCGACGACGAACGCCTCGAGGGCGGCCAGCAGGATGGTGGTGGATCGTGACATGCCGCGGTGAGCCTACCGGGCGTCGGCTCCCGTCACCGATGCATCCGCCGACGCGTCGCCGGACCCGGGCTCGGCCGGCTCACCGGCATCCGCCTCGTCGTCGAGCACCTCGTCGTCGAGATCGCCGTCGACCGCGCGCTCGTCCGCCTCGGGCAGTCGCAGCAGTTCGAGCAGCGCCAGCAGCACGAGCACGATCATGACCGTGCCGATCACGAGGCCCACCGTGACCGGGCGGGTGAACAGCACCACGCCGGCGCCGATGACGAGCACCGCGATGCGCACGAGCAGCGCCTGCCGGTCGAGCCAGCGCCCGAACCCGCCGGTCGAGACGCCGCGCGCGAGCGCTGCCCGGCGTACGCTGCCGAAGCCCGCGGCGCCGAGCGCACGGATGCGGCCGGCCGTCTCGGAACCGCCGGAGAACCACGCGATGACCGCGACGGCGACGCCGAACAGCGCGAGTGCGACGGCGGTCGCCGCCATGCGGTCGACGATCTGGTCGTACACCGCCTCGGCGGCACCGAGCGGCATGAGCGACGGGGAGACGCTCGCGAGGAAGTAGAGGCGCGCGATGCCGAAGCCACCGGCGAGCAGGCCCAGCGAGAGGGCGAGGCCCGCACCCGTCCAGACCAGCGCGCGCGGCCGGTTGCGCGCCGCGACGACGCCGATGACGAGCAGCCCGATCACGACCCAGGGCAGCCAGGTGCCGGCGGTGACGGCCAGCGCGTAGACGAGCTGCACGGTGATCAGCGCGTCGGCCTGCGCGATCACGATCGTGCGGTCGACCTCGGGGATCGATGCGGCGAAGCCGACGCCCGCGTCGACCAGGCGCTCCTTGACCTCGGCGATCACCGGCGCGAGCTGGATGCCGATCTGCCCCGCCTCGTCGATGGACAGCGCCGCGTCGGGATCGCCCTGCATCGCCGCGACGAGCTGGGTGTGGCTCGAGCGCAGCGCGGTCTGGAAGACGTCGGCGAACGCCTCGGACTCGACCAGGCGTTCGACCACGGTGCCGACGAGGTTCTCGATGCCCTGCACCGCCGGGCCCTCGAGCAGCGTGAGCGCCTGCTTGGCGGCGTCCGGGATCTCGAGGTCGCGGATGCCGTCGAACACCGACCCGGTGAGGCCGGCGACGTCCACCTGCTCGAGCACGACCGTGGTGGCCTGGTCGGCCACGTACGCCTGCACCGCGGGGTCCTCGGCGAGGGGCCCGAACGTGGCGACGAACTGGTCGGTGTCGACCAGCTGCGCGCGCGCCCAGCCGCCCAGCACGGCGACCGGCGCGAGCACGATGCCGACGACCAGCAGGATCGCCGCGACCACCGCGCGCCCGCGGCCGGAGCTGCGCCGGCGCTCGGTCGGCGCCGCGGGCGCCACGTCCTCATCGATCGAGGCGCGCAGCCGCGCGTTCTCCGCCTCGAGTTCCGCGATGCGCTCCGCGAGCGCGCGATCTGCTGCCGACGCCATCCCCACCCTCTTCCGTCGGGCCCCAGACTAGCGAGCGCGCGCACCGCGCCGCGCGTGCACGGCGTGCAATCTTCGTGAGTATCCCTCATTTTGGGGTAGCGGGCGGCGGCCCTGCCGCAGTAGGCTTCGACCGTCGTGACCCGTCGGCAGATGGGCTTCCCCCGACACCCGTCGGGAGCCACATCACTCGACCCCCTCCGGTGCCCCCACCCGGCCGCAGGATCACCCATCCGGCCTGCCCGGGCCGGGTGACGTTCCGCACCACCGGAGGCGACGATGCCCTCGTCCGAGTCCACCCCACGACCCATCCCACCCGGCACCGGCAGGCGCCGCGAGCGGCGGCTCGCCGCAGCCGCCGCCGGGTTCGCCCTCATCGGCACCGCGTTCGTCGCGGGCCCCGCATTCGCGGCCCATCCGACCGTCAGCCTGCCCGGCAGCGACTTCGAGATCGACGTCGATGCGAACCTGGTCACCGACGACGCGGATCCCTGGTTCGACTGGGACGAGGTCGACGAGACCCGCCAGCCCGACCTCGCCTCCGGCTCCGGCGACGACTCGTTCGGCCAGGGCTCGAAGGAGGACACCGCCGTGCCGACCGTCGTCGACGGCAGCATCCCGCCCAACAAGAGCGACCTGCTGAACTTCGGCGCCTACCTCGAGGAGACCGGGAGCGGCTCGTTCCTGCACCTCTTCTGGCACCGCGTCCAGGAGCCGAGCGGCACCACGAACATGGACTTCGAGTTCAACCAGTCCGACGAGATCTCGGACAACGGGGTGACGCCCGTGCGCACCGAGGCCGACCTGCTCATCCAGTACGACCTCGCACAGGGCGGCACCAACCCCGAACTGTTCCTGGCCTACTGGCTCACCGACGCCGACTTCGACGGCGTGGCCGTGAGCAAGGACGACTGCGTGTCGTCGAACAAGCTGCCGTGTTGGGGCCTCCGCTCCAGCCTGACGGCGTCGGGCGACGCGACCGGGTCGATCAACACCTCGGCGATCGCCGCGGGCGCCTCCGACGGGCTCGGTGCCATCTCGCCGCGCACGTTCGGTGAGGCATCCGTCGACTTCTCCGCCATCGTCGGCACCGACGAGTGCATCTCGTTCGGCAGCGCGTACCTGAAGAGCCGGTCCTCCGACTCGTTCACCGCCGCGCTGAAGGACTTCATCGCACCCGCCGACGTCGACCTGACGAACTGCGCCCAGGTGATCATCCGCAAGCAGACGGTGCCCGACGGCGAGACACAGTCGTTCGCGTACACCACCGCGTTCGAGACCCAGGACGACGGCACCAACCCGTCGTTCAACCTGGTCGACGACGGGTCGCAGACGTACAACAACGTCTTCTTCGGCGACGACCTCACGGTCACGGAGACGATGCCGTTGCCCACCGGTTGGGCGCTCACGTCGATCGACTGCTCGGACAGCTCCGGCGTGAACATCGACTCGACGAGCATCGGCACGGGAGTGATCCAGTTCGATCTCGACGATGCCACCGACGTCCTCGACTGCACGTACACCAACACGCTGCAGACGGGATCGATCCTCATCGAGAAGACGCGCAAGCACGCCGCAGCCGATCCGCCGTTGACCGACCCGCACGCGGGCGTGACCTTCACGGTGACCGGCGGTGACCTCACCGAGGGCATCGAAGCCGTCACCGGCGACGACGGCACCGTGTGCGTCGACGACCTCGTCATCTCGAGCGTCGCCGGGGACTACACCGTCACCGAGACGGTACCGACCGGCTACGTGAGCGACGACGAGGAGCAGGACGTCACGGTGACGCTGGGCGACGGATGCGGCGGAGCCGACGACTCGAACACGGTGTCGTTCCACAACACGCCGCTCACCGACCTCACGGTGAGCGTCGACTCCCAGGTCGACGGCGGCACGTTCTCGAGCATCGAGTGCGACGCGACCGTCGAGGAGCCGGACGACGCCGCGCCGGACATCCCGCTGTCGGCGATGCAGGACGACCCGAGCGTCACGATCGAGGACCTCGAGCCCGGCACCTACACCTGCGTGGTCGTGATCGACCCGTGACCGGAGGGAGCAGCGACATCGATCGCGCGTGAACGAACCGAGGGCCCCGCAGGCGTGCCTGCGGGGCCCTCCTCGTACGCCCCCGGGTCGGTTCACCGGGTGCGGACGGTCCTACAGCGCCTCGTAGACCTCGCGCAGCAGCGTGGCGGTCTCGGAGGGGGTCTTGCCGACCTTGACGCCGGCGGCCTCGAGGGCCTCCTTCTTCGCCTGGGCGGTACCGGCCGAGCCGGAGACGATGGCGCCGGCGTGGCCCATCGTCTTGCCCTCGGGCGCGGTGAAGCCGGCGACGTAGCCGACGACCGGCTTGGTCACGTTGGCCTTGATGAAGTCGGCCGCGCGCTCCTCGGCGTCGCCGCCGATCTCGCCGATCATGACGATCGCCTTCGTCTCGGGGTCGGCCTCGAACGCGGCGAGCGCGTCGATGTGCGTGGTGCCGATGATCGGGTCGCCGCCGATGCCGATGGCGGTCGAGAACCCGAGGTCGCGCAGCTCGTACATCATCTGGTACGTGAGCGTGCCCGACTTCGAGACGAGGCCGATCGGGCCCTTTCCGGTGATCGTGGCGGGCGTGATGCCCACGAGCGACTCGCCGGGCGTGATGACGCCCGGGCAGTTCGGCCCGATGATGCGGGTCTGCTCGCCCTTGGCCTTGTTGTAGGCCCACGCCTCGGCGGTGTCCTGCACGGGCACGCCCTCGGTGATGACCACCAGCAGGCCGATGCCCGCATCGATGGCCTCGATCATGGCGTCCTTGGTGAACGCCGGCGGCACGAACGCGATCGAGACGTCGGCGCCGGTCTCGGCCATCGCCTCGGCGACCGAACCGTAGACGGGCAGCTCGACCGGGGCGCCCTCGGCGTCGTGGTGCAGCACCGTGGTGCCGGCCTTGCGCGCGTTCACGCCGCCGACGACCTGGGTGCCGGCCTTCAGCATGAGCGCGGTGTGCTTGGTGCCCTCGCCGCCGGTGATGCCCTGGACGATGACCTTGGAGTCCTTGTTGAGGAAGATCGACATGGTTTCGCGGTGTCCTGTTCTCTGTCGTCGAGTCCTAGGCGGCGTTGGCGAGCTCGGCGGCCTTGGCGGCGCCCTCGTCCATCGTCGCGGCGAGCGTGACCAGCGGGTGGTTCGCCTCGTTCAGGATGCGGCGACCCTCCTCGACGTTGTTGCCGTCGAGGCGCACGACCAGCGGCTTGTTCGCGGTCGAGCCGAGCTCGGCGAGCGCGCCCACGATGCCCTTGGCGACCGCGTCGCACGCGGTGATGCCGCCGAAGACGTTCACGAAGACCGCCTTCACCTGCGGGTCGCCAAGGATGACGTCGAGGCCGTTGGCCATGACCTCGGCCGAGGCGCCTCCGCCGATGTCGAGGAAGTTCGCCGGCTTCACGCCGCCGTGCGCCTCGCCGGCGTAGGCGACCACGTCGAGCGTCGACATGACGAGGCCCGCGCCGTTGCCGATGATGCCTACCTCGCCGTCGAGCTTCACGTAGTTGAGGTCCTGCGCCTTGGCCTTCGCCTCGAGCGGGTCGGCCGCGGCCGCGTCCTCGAGCTCGGCGTGCATCGGGTGGCGGAACTCGGCGTTCTCGTCGAGCGAGACCTTGCCGTCGAGGGCGATGATGTCGCCCTCCTCGGTGAGCACGAGCGGGTTGACCTCGACGAGGGTCGCGTCCTCGCCGGTGTAGACCTCGTACAGCTTCACGAAGACCGGCGCGACCTTGTCGACGATCTCGGCGGGGAACTTCGCGGCGACCGCGATGGCCTTCGCCTGGTCGAGGTCGAGGCCCGTGTTCGGGTCGACCTCGATGCGCGCCAGCGCCTCGGGCTTCTCGACCGCGAGCTGCTCGATCTCCATGCCGCCCTCGAAGCTCGTGAGCGAGAGGTAGGAGCGGTTGGCGCGGTCGAGCAGCACGGAGAAGTAGTACTCCTCGGCGATGCGGGCGCCGCCGGCGACCATGACGCGCTTGACGACGTGGCCCTTGATGTCGAGGCCGAGGATGGCCTTCGCGGCCTCCTCCGCCTCGTCGGGGGTCTTCGCGACCTTGACGCCGCCGGCCTTGCCGCGGCCGCCGATCTTCACCTGGGCCTTGACGACGACCACGCCGCCGAGCTGCTCGGCAGCGGCGCGCACCTCCTCCGGGGTATCCGCGATGATGCCCGGCAGCACCGGCACCCCGTACTTCTCGAACACGTCTCTGGCCTGGTACTCGTAGAGATCCACGCTGTACTTCCTATCCGCTGGTCAACGCCTGCGTGGGGCTGGTGGGGTGATCGGCCCATGCGCCTCGAGTGACTCGACGTCGAGAGGGTTTCGGGCCAGCCAGTAGCCTACCCCTCACCCGACGGGCAGCACGAAACGTGGGGACGCAGCGGCGCGCAACCGGTGCGTGCACGATGCGCAGCGGGCGTCACTCGAGGTCGATGTCGGGCAGCGGATGCCCGCTCTCGGGCGCCGCACGGGCGTGGCCGTACGGCACCGCGCGCTCGCCCAGGTCGGCCACGAAGGCCTCGACATCGGGATCATCGCTGCCGTCATCGATGCGGCGCGCGAGGATCTGGCTGGCCGGCCCGATCACCGCCCGCATCGTGCCGATGCTCCCGTCGACGTCGACGATCGGCAACTCCACGTGCGCTCCCTGACGGGCGCCCGCGGCCGACGCGGCGAAGTCGAACAGTCCCACGACGGCCCGGTCGGCCATCATGAAGGAGGTTCCCCCGTACCAGACCCGGTGCATACCGGCAGGTTGCCGCACTCCGACCGATGCGCAAAGGGGTTGCGATCACGGGGTGGTCGCGGTACATGATGGGAGACGACCGTGCGCGGGGCGCGGTCCGTTGGAGGTACCCGAACCCCATGGGCAAGCTCACCTACGACTCGACGCTCACGGTCGACTTCGACGACCGGGTGCTCGCGCACCTGCAGCTCGTCATCGGCGCGAAGCTCCGGCGGGGCGAGTCGTTCTACTTCTCGTGGCGCGACGACACGTCGATCGGCAACGGCCGGAGCGCCCTGTGGATGCATCCGTCGATCTCGCTGCACTTCAAGTTCTCCGGCGGCCGGCCGCCGTCGATCAACCGGGCCTGGATCGACGCCCTGATGTCGACGGCGAACTCGTCGAGCGGCCTGCAGATCGTGCGCGAGCCCACCGGCAACGGTGCGGCCGAGGAGGCGAAGTGAAGCGGATCAACATCGCCTACGACGGCGCGGTCTACTCGATCGGCGAGCAGGAGTTCGCCGAGTACCGTGAGCGCATCACGGCGGCGCACGCGCAGAACGCGCCGTTCTGGCTGCGGGTCAACTACGGCGAGGGCAGGCCCCAGCCGGCGGACCTGCTGATCGCCCCGGGCATCCCCATCGCGCTCATCCCGATCGCGCCCGGGGTGGACGACCTCGACCACCCCGAGCCGGACCCGGAGGACCCGAGCGACCACGGGACCGCGCCCGATGACGCGGACTGACGGCCCGCCCGCCGAGCCCGAGCACGGCGCCGACCCGCACTCGGGCGACGTCGCATCGCGCCTGAACTGGCTGCGCGCCGGGGTGCTCGGCGCCAACGACGGCATCGTCTCGGTCGCCGCCCTCGTGGTGGGCGTCGCGGCGGCCACGACCGATACCGCGGCCATCCTCATCGCGGGCGTCGCGGCGGTGCTCGCGGGCGCGATCTCGATGGGCCTCGGCGAGTACGTGTCGGTGAACAGCCAGCGCGACACCGAGCGCGCGCTCATCGCGAAGGAACGGTGGGAGCTCGAGCACATGCCCGAGCAGGAGCTCGCCGAACTGGCCGAGCTCTACCGGGCGAAGGGACTCTCGCCCGAGACGGCCGACCGGGTCGCGCGCGAGCTCACCGAGCACGACGCGCTCGCGGCGCACCTCGAGGTCGAGCTGCACATCGCCGAGGACGAGCTCACCAACCCGTGGCACGCCGCGGGCGCCTCGGCGCTCGCCTTCACGATCGGCGCCGTGCTGCCGATGCTGGCCATCCTGCTGCCGCCGCCCGAGTGGCGCATCCCGCTGACGTTCATCGCGGTCGTGGTCGCGCTCGCGATCACCGGCTGGCTCAGCGCCTGGATCGGCGGCAGCCCGCGCGTGCGCGCGATCCTCCGCGTCACGATCGGCGGCGCGCTCGCGCTCGCCGTCACCTACGCGATCGGCGCGCTGCTCGGCGTCAGCGTGGCCTGATCCGTCAGGGGTTCGCCGACAGCTTCTCGATCGGCGCGATCTTGATGAGCAGCTTCTTCTGCCCCGACGTGTCGAACGACACGTGCGCGACGCGCTTCGCTCCGATGCCGGTCACCTGGGTGACGCGGCCCTCGCCGAAGTCGGCGTGGCGGATGCGGTCGCCGGCCTCGAGCTCGAGGTCGCCGTTGTCGCGCACGTTCGCCGTGACCCGGTTCGTCCACTCGGTCTTGGCCTTGGTCGCCGAGGCGATGCTGAACCGGTCGCGTCGCTGCTGATCGCGCGACTGCCGGGCGTTGAGCGCGCGCGGGCGGGTGCCGCCGCGCGAGGTCGCGTCGCCGGGCGACTGGCGCCAGTCGATGAGCGCGTCGGGGATCTCCTGCAGGTACCGGCTCGGCATCGCCACGGCGACCTCGCCGAACTGGGCGCGGCTCATCGCGAGCGAGAGGTACAGCCGGCGGCGGGCGCGCGTGATGCCCACGTAGAAGAGGCGCCGCTCCTCCGCCGGGCCGCCGGGCTCGGTCGCCGACATCTGGTGCGGCAGCAGCCCCTCCTCGATGCCGGTGAGGAAGACCGCGTGGTACTCGAGGCCCTTCGCGGTGTGCAGCGTCATGAGCGAGACCGTGCCCGACTCGTCGTCGATCTCGTCGGCCGCGGCGACGAGCGAGACCTGGGTGAGGAAGTCCAGCAGCGTCGCGCCCGGGTTCTCGCGGTCGAAGTCGCGGGTCTGCGCGACGAGCTCCTCGACGTTCTCGGCGCGCGTCTCGTCCTGCGGGTCGCGGCTGTTGCGGAGCGTGTCGAGCAGGCCGCTGCCCGCCATGAGGTGCAGCAGCACGTCGGCGACCTTGGTGGGCCCGCCCTCGCGCGCGGGGTCGGCGAGTTCCGCGGCCTCGTCGAGCAGGTCGGCGAGCGCGGTGATCGCGGCGGTCACCTTGGGCCCGAGCCCCAGTCCGGATGCCACCCGCATCGCCTCGCGGAAGGTCATGCCGTTCTCGTCGGCGAAGTTCGCCAGCTGCGTCTCGGTCGCCGGCCCGATGCCGCGCTTGGGGGTGTTCAGGATGCGGCGGAGCGCGAGCTCGTCGAGCGGGTTCGCCACGGCGATCAGGTACGCCATCGCGTCCTTGATCTCGGCCCGTTCGTAGAACTTGGTGCCGCCGACCACGCGGTACGGCAGCGCCGAGCGCACGAAGATCTCCTCCAGCGCGCGGGTCTGCGCGTTGGTGCGGTAGAACACGGCGATGTCGCGGTACGCGACTCCCGACCGGTGCAGCGCGTCGATCTCGTCGGCGATGAACTGCGCCTCGTCGTGCGCGGAGTACCCGGTGTAGCCGACGATCTTCGCGCCGTCGCCGTCGGCGGTCCAGAGCTTCTTGTCCTTGCGGTCGAAGTTGTTCGCGATGACCGCGTTCGCGGCCGACAGGATGTTCTGCGTCGACCGGTAGTTCTGCTCGAGCAGCACGACCTTCGCGCCCGGGAAGTCGCGCTCGAACTCGACGATGTTGCGGATGTCGGCGCCGCGGAACGCGTAGATCGACTGGTCGGAGTCGCCGACCACGGTGAGGCTCGCGCCCGGGATTCGGCCGTCGTCGTCGGCGAGCACGCGCATGCGCACGCCGTGCGTCTCGAGCTCGGCGACGACGTCGGGCTCGACGGGCCGGGTCAGCTCTCGGATCAGCGAGTACTGCGCGTGGTTCGTGTCCTGGTACTCATCGACCAGGATGTGCCGGAACCGCCGCTGGTAGAGCGCGGCGACCTTCGGGAACGCGCGGAACAGGTAGACCGTCTCGGCGATGAGGTCGTCGAAGTCGAGGGCACTCGCATCGCGGAGTCGACGCGTGTACTGCCGGAAGATGTCGAGGAACATCGCCTCCTGCGGGTCGTCGAGGTTCGCGTTGCGCGCGTACGACTCGACGTCGGCGAGCTCGTTCTTGAGCTTGGAGATCTTCGCGGCCGCGCCCGCGGGCGTGAACCCGAGCGTGTCGGCCGAGGTGTCCTTGATGATGCGCTTCAGGATCACCCGCTGGTCGGCGGAGTCGTAGATCGTGAACGTCTTCGACAGCCCGATCGCCTCGGCCTCGCGGCGGAGGATGCGCACGCAGGCCGAGTGGAACGTCGAGATCCACATGCCGCCGGATGCCTCGCCGAGCAGTGCCTCGACCCGCTCGCGCATCTCGGCCGCGGCCTTGTTCGTGAACGTGATCGCGAGGATCTGGCTCGGCCACGCCTCCTTCGTCTCGATCAGGCTGGCGACGCGGTGCGTGAGCACGCGCGTCTTGCCGGAACCGGCGCCCGCGACGATGAGCAGCGCCTGCCCGCGGTACTCGACGGCCTCCCGCTGCTGCGGGTTGAGCCCCTCGAGCAGGTGGTCGGAGACGCGTGGGGCCTCGTCGGTCGTGGCCCCTCCGGCGCGCTCGCGCCAGCCGCCGGGTTCGTCGGGATCGAGGATCAAGGTCATGGCGGCTCAAGTCTAGGCGTGGCATCCGACGCCCGAGCGCGGCTAGCCTGTGCGGCATGGAGACCCGGGACGAGGTCGACGAGGACGCGCTGCGACGGTTCCTGCTCGGCATCGCCGAGGGGCTGAACGCCGCCATGGAGTCGGTCGACCGGGTCGACGAGACGATGCGGGCGATCGCGTCGGCCTACGGCGCGGAGGACACCGACTTCGTGGTGCTGCCGACCGTGATCCTCGTGCAGTCGGGCCACGGCCGCACCGACCGGGTCGCGCTGCGCACCAGCCGCGCGACCGCGCTGCGCTTCGACCAGATCGCCGCGCTGTACGACCTCGTCGGTCGCGCACGGCGCGGCGAGGTCGACCCCGCCGCGGGCATCGACGAGCTGAACGCGATCGGCACGTCGCAGCCCCGCTACCCGTGGTTCGTGCGCGTGCTCGGCCACGCCGTGCTCACCGCCGGCCTGTCGATGCTGCTCACCCCGACCTGGCAGGGCGCGCTGATCGCATTCGGGCTCGGCGCGGTGCTCGGCCTCGCCAAGCTCGTGCGCTCCCCCACCCTTGCGCTCGTGTTCCCCGTGGTCGCGGCGTTCGCCTCGGCGACCGTGGTGTTCCTGATCGCGCCGTACGTGCCGGTCGGCGACCCCATCGTGCTGCTCATCGCCCCGCTCGTGACGTTCCTCCCCGGCGGGGTGATCACGACCGCGACCATGGAGCTCGCCGCCGGCCAGATGATCGCGGGCGCGTCGCGCCTGGTCACCGGACTCGTGCAGCTCGCGCTGCTCGCCTTCGGCATCCTCGCCGCCGGCACCATGCTCGGCGTGGGCGACGCGAGCTACGTCGCCCTCGATGCCCCGAGTCGCTTCCCCTGGTGGGTGGCGGTGCTCGGGGTGCTGCTCATCGCGGTCGGCGACCTGCTGCACTTCTCCGCCCCCGGGCGCACGTTCGGCTGGGTGCTGCTCGCGCTCTCCGTCGCGTACGCGGGGCAGGCGGTCGGCGCCGGGATCGCCGGCCCGTCGGTGGGCGGCTTCCTCGGCGCGCTCGCGATGACGCCGCTCGTGCTCTGGATCTCGAGCCTGCGCATCGGCGCGCCCTCCCAGCTGCTCTTCCTGCCGGCGTTCTGGCTGCTCGTGCCCGGCGCATCGGGGCTCGCGGGGCTCACCGAGGCGATCGGCACCACCGAGGGCCTCGCCGACTTCGCCTCCGCGCTCACCTCGATCATGGCGATCGCGCTCGGCGTGCTCATCGGCACCGCCGCGCACCGCGCCGCCCAGCGCGGCGTGCGACAGGTCGCGAACCTCTACGTCGAGCCCGCGGAGACGCAGGCTCCGGTCGACGAACGGCCCACCTGGCTGCGCTGGCTGCCGCACCGCCGCTGACCCGCCGGCGCGGGCCGTTCACGAGCCCGACACACGGATGCTGCGAGAATCCAGCGCATGCTCACCGTGACCGGCGCACGTGCCGTCCTCGAAGCCCCCGGCGACGTCCGCGACGGCGACGTCCACGTGGACGACACGGTGGTCGCCGCCTCCCACGTCGACGGCGCCGAGGTGCTCGACGCGACCGGCTGCGTCGTCACGCCGGGGCTCGTGAATGCCCACCACCACCTGCTGCAGTCGGCGTTCCGCACCCTGCCGGGCACGCGCAGCGTGCCGATGCGCGAGTGGCTGCCCGCCATGGCGAGCGCATATGCCGCAGCCGGCATCGACCCCGACCTGGCCCGCGCAGCCGCCCGCGTGGGCGTCGCCGAAGGGCTGCTCTCCGGGGTCACGACGGTCGCCGACCACCACCTCACCTGGCCGGCGGGCGTCGACGACGTCGGCGTCGCGACGGCGGTCGCGGACGCCGCGCGCGGGCTCGGCGGACGCCTGGCGTTCGTGCGCGGGTCTGCCCGCGACGACCCCGAGACCGCCGCGGCCTCGGCCGACGCGATCGCCGAGGCGCTCGTGCCCGGGCACGGCGGCGTCTCGGGCGACGGCATGCTCCAGGTCGCGGTCGGTCCGGCGGGCGTGCACAGCGACGTCGAGGCAACCTTCCGGCTCATGGGCGAGGTCGCCGCTCGGCGCGGCCTGAGACGGCGCACGCAGTCGAACGAGCAGGTCGACGTCGAGGTCGCCGCCGAGCGGTACGGCTGCCGTCCGCTCGACCTCCTCGAGGAGTGGGGCTGGCTCGCGCACGACGTGACGCTCGCACACCTGTGCGACGTCGACGACGCCGAGATCGGCCGCATCGCGGCATCCGGCGCCTCGGCCACCCACGCGCCGGGGTGCGACGTCGTCATGGGCTGGGGCGTGGCCCCGGTCGCACGGCTCCGCGCCGCGGGCATCGCGGTCGGGCTCGGCACGTCGGGCGGCGGATCGAACGATGCCGGCCACCTCCTCGCCGACGCGCGCCTCGCGATGCAGGTGTCGGGGCTCCGCGGCCCCGCGCTCGCGGCGGCCGACGTGCTCGCCATGGCGACCGCGGGTTCCGCAGACGGACTCGGGCGGCCCGAGCTCGGTCGCCTGGCCGTCGGCTCGGCCGCCGACCTCTGCGTCTGGGACGTCTCGGGCGTCGCCGACGCGGGCGTCGCCGACCCGATCGCGGGACTGCTCTGGGCGGCGCCGGGTCGCCGGCCGCGCCACGTGGTCGTCGCGGGGCGGGTGGTGGTGCGCGACGGCGCGCTCGTCACCGGCGACGAGCAGGAGATCGTCGCGGCGCTGCGCGAGCGGGTCGGGCGCTAGAGGTCGAGCACCAGCTTGGGGCAGGCCGACCGCGAGCAGCAGATCATCATGCGGTCGTTCGCCCGCTGCTCCTCGGGGGTCAGGATCGAGTCGCGGTGGTCGACCTCGCCCTCCAGCACGGGCGTCTCGCAGGTGCCGCAGGTGCCCTCGCGGCACGACGAGATCACGAACGCGTCGGTCTCCTCCTCGACCACGTCGAGGATCGACCGCTCGGGCGGCACGGTCACCGTCACGCCGCTGGCGGCGAGCTCGACCTCGAACGACTCGTGCAGCACGGGCTCGCCCTGCTCGCGCGCCTCGAACCGCTCGACGTGCAGCGTTCCGGGCGCCCACGCGACCGCACGCGCGTCGAGCTCGTCGAGCAGGCCGTGCGGCCCGCACGCGAAGACCAGTTCGCCCGGGCCGGGCGCGACGGTCGCGAGGTCCATCCGGGTACCGGCATCCGATGCATGCACCCGCACGCGCTCGCCGAACCCGGCGAGCTCGTCGAGGAACGCCAGGCCGCTCGCGCTCCGGCCGCAGTAGTCCAGGCGCCAGGGCGTGCCGGATGCCTCGGCGGCGGCGATCATCGGCAGCAGCGGCGTGATCCCGATGCCACCGGCGATGAAGCGGTAGGCGGTGGCATCCGTCATCGCGAAGTGGTTCCACGGACCGCGCGCGCGCACGACCGCGCCGTCGACCAGGTGCTCGTGCGCCCACGCCGAGCCGCCGCGGCCGGCCTCCTCGCGCAGCACGGCGATGCGCCAGGCGCCGTCGTCGGCGGGGTCGCCGCAGAGCGAGTACTGGCGCACCAGGTCGTCGCTCGCGAGGAGGTCCACGTGCGCGCCGGGCCGCCAGGCGGGGAACGGGAGGCCGTCGGCGCGGGCGAGCTCGACGACCGCGACCCGGTCGACGGGATCGGTGCGGCGACGCACCACGACGTCGAACTCGGGGGCGGCGTCCATGCGGTCAGTCGTCCTCTCGTGCGGGCGCTGAGCCCTTGATGTACAGGATGCGGAACGGCCGGCCGTCGCCCGAGCGCCAGCGGTGGCGCGTGCCGCCCGGGTAGTAGATGGTCGTGCCGGCGGGCATCGTGATCGTGCGTTCGGCGATCTGCACCTCGGCGACGCCGTCGAGCACGTAGCAGAACTCCTCCTCGGGGTGCACGAAGTACTCCCCGAACGCGGTGTTGTCGGCGGTGATCTCCATCGGCGTGAAGCCGTCGGGGCGCCCCGCGAAGGCGCGCACCGACCCCTCGGCGTAGGTGCGGCCCGTCGTGCCGCCGCCCGCGTCGACGACCACGCCGTCGTCGCCCGGCAGCTCATCGGCGCGACCCGCGCGCGCGATCTCGGCGAACAGCTCGAACTGCGTGGTCGACAGCGCCGTGGCGATGCGGTCGAGCGAGGTGAAGCTGGGCCGCGCTCGACCGTTCTCGACCTGGCTGAGGAAGGGGTGCGAGAGGCCGGAGCGCTCCGAGAGCTGCACGAGCGTGAGGCCCCGGTCGCGTCGGAGGGCGCGGATGCGACCGCCGAGCAGCTCGGCCTGGTCGAGCGTCGCGTCCGTCGGCATCGGCTCCGTTCCTCTCGCTCATCTGGCGCTTTCCCCGGACCGAAATCCTCGGGAAACACATCTGAAACGACGCATCCCTATCGTCGTCGATGTTGACAGTATCAACATTTCCGCACCGCTCGACGACGCGCGGCCCGCCACGTACCGAAGGTCACCGAGTGCTCCCCCAGCCCGTCTCCCTGCTGCGCAACGCCCGACTCGCAACGGGCGAGCTGCGCGATGTCGCGCTCGACGGACCGGTCGTGGCCGACGTGCTCCCGGCGGGCGCCGGGTCCGCCGCCGGCGCCGCGCTCGACCTCGGCGGGGCCCTCCTGCTCCCGGCGGGCGCCGAGCCGCACGCGCACCTCGACAAGGCCTACACGTGGGACGCGATCGAGCCGCCGTTCGGCGACCTGGTCGGCGCGATCGAGAGCTTCCACGCCTTCCAGGAGCAGCTCACCGAGGAGGACATCCTCGCCCGCGCCCGCCGCGCCGCGCTCCGGCTGCTCGCCAACGGCACCACCGCGATCCGCAGCCACGTGAACCTCCTGCCGGGCGACCGCCCGTTCCGCGGCGTCGACGCGATGGTGCGACTGCGCGCCGAGCTCGACGGGCTGCTCGACCTCGAGCTCGTCGCGCTGCCGCCCGTCGGCATGGACGACGCGACGATCGAGGCCGCCCTCGACCGCGGGCTCGACCTCGTCGGCGGCGCCCCGCACCTCGACCCCGCGCCCGACGCCGACGTGCGGCGCCTCGTCGCCATCGCAGAACGACGCGGCATCGGCATCGACCTGCACACCGACGAGTCGCTCGACGGCCCGGTGACCATCACGGGCTTCGCCGCCGCCGTGCGCGACTGGCCCGCCGACCGCGTGCGCACCGCCGGCCACAGCGTGCGGCTCGGCACGCTCGGCGCCGACGACCTGCGCGAGGCGGTCGACGCCGTCGTGGCATCCGGCATCGGCGTCGTCGGCAAGATGGGGATCGGCCTGCGCGCCCTGTTCACCCCGCCCAGCGCCCGTGACGTGGTCGAACGCTGATGGCGGGCGCCTTCATCACTTTCGAGGGCGTGGAAGGGGCCGGCAAGACCACCCAGATCGGGCGGCTGAAGGCGTGGCTGGCAGAGCAGGGGGCGGACGTGGTCCTCACCCGCGAACCCGGTGGCACACCCGGCGCCGAAACCATTCGGGACCTGCTGGTACGGGGCGAGACGGCGAGTTGGACCCCGATGGCCGAATGCCTGCTGGTCAACGCCGCCCGCAGCGACCATCTCGACAGGCTGATCCGCCCGGCACTCGCCGCCGGCAAGATCGTGCTGTGTGACCGCTTCATGGATTCCACCCGCGCCTATCAGGGCGGCGCCGGCGGC